>CBDEVA010000001.1:0-452840 GCA_965243505.1 Bacteriovoracaceae bacterium
ATGGTCTTTTAAAAAAGTCGTTATTGCTGATAATTTAGCTCCTTTTGTAAATCAAGCATTCCAGCAGGTAATACTTTCTACTTCAGCTTCTTATTGGTGGTTGGTTATGCTGGCCTTTTCTATTCAGATTTATTGTGATTTTAGTGGCTATAGTGACATTGCTTGTGGATTAGCTAAATGGATGGGATTCTCATTTTCTAAAAACTTTGACCATCCTTACATTGCTAGCTCATTTAAAGACTTCTGGCAAAGATGGCATATCATGGTTTCGTGATTATGTATATATTCCTTTAGGAGGTTCTAAAAAGGGACTTTTGCATCGTATTTCTTTATGTGGGTGACTATGCTTATTTCAGGAATGTGGCATGGAGCTGCATGGAAGTTTATATTTTGGGGAGGGCTCCATGCTTTTTATTTAAGTCTTGAAGTATTGCTCTGGGAATTATAAAGTTTGATCAATATAAGGTAATGAAACAAGTCCTTGTAATGCTTCTTGTTATGATTGCTTGGGTCTTTTTCCGTTCTTTTAATGTTGAGCAGGCCTTTACCAATTTTAAAAATTATGTTCTTTGGGAGACATAGGTATTGATAAGCTACCTCAAACAAATGTAATTGTTATTTTATTGAGCTTTCTTTTGTATGAACTTGTATTTATTAATATTTACTATCAAAAAGTTAAACTCATATTAACCCATGAAAAATGGGAGCGTTATATATTATCGATGATGATTGTAATGAGTATTTATCTTTCTGGAGATGGTGATGAGTTTATTTATTTTCAGTTTTAATGGTAAATATTATGACAAAATTAGTATTAAAGTTTATTTCACCATCATTTCTTATCATATTGCTTATAGAAATATTGGTGCCTTTAAAGATAAAGCATGAAATAAAAGCTATAGAAAAATCGCTTTTGGGCAGTTAAGACTCATACTAAAAGTCGTTTTGATGGTGTTGTCGTAGGAGATTCTCGAGCTTATCGAGGATTTCTCCTGTTGAGTTGAAAAAAGTTTTAAAAAGTAAAAGTTTTATAAATTTGGGTTATTCATCCTTAGGTTTTTCAAAAGAAATTTATAGTTTTGTTGAAAGATTTATTTCTAAAAAAAGTAAAGAAAAAATATATATATTAGCTATAACTCCTTATAGTTTGACATCTGAGGCCCAAAAAAATGATCATTTTAAGCAAGAATTTAGTAAAGATAAGAGTGAAATACTTCATAGAGAATATCTCAATCCTATCTATTATAGGATTAAAAGGTATTTGAATCTAATAAAAGGTAATAAGAAACAAATTAATTACCAACAATCATTTTATGATACAGGTTGGGTAGCTTCTTATAAGTATTCGGAGAACCCTGAAGAAGCGTTGCCAATTTATTATAAACATTATTCTAAGTATAAGATTTCCTTGAAAGTGGTGAATGATCTTATTCAACAGTTAAAAGAGTGGGTCAGTGCTGGATATGTAGTAATTGCATTTCGTATGCCATCTAGCTGCGCTATGGAAGCTCTTGAAAATAAAATGACCCAATTTGAAAAATTGAATTTGCCATCTAAAATTCTTGAGCTTGGTGCCCATTGGTATTATTTTGATTGCAATGATTATTACAGCTACGATGGTAGTCATCTACATAAAGACTCAGCAGTAAAATTTTCTTTAAATCTCGCAAAAAAAATTAAAAGTGCTCTAAGTTCTAAGTCGCATTAAGAATCACAAAGTTCAAACTTTTAGGGATTAAAATTCATAAGCAAAAACTCATTAAAGACTTTTTTATATTGCTTATAGGTATTAGACCAATTATATGTCATAGCGTAATCTTTTAAAGATTGTAGTTCACTTTCACTTGATTGATTAATCTTTTCAATATGGGTTTTTATAGTCTTACTAGTATGGTCAGGATTAAAACTCTCAAAATACGCTACATAATCTTTTCCTATCTCTGGAATTGCAGTACTTCTGCTACAAATTACAGGTTTTTTAAAATATAAAGCTTCTATAATTGGTAGTCCAAATCCTTCATATAAGCTAGGAAATAAAAATGCTTCGCAGTTTATATATAAATACTTCTTATATGAATCAGATATTCCTCCTGGCATTATTATTCTATCGTATATATTTAGCTTTTTTGCTCTATCTATAATGAGATTTGCATATGTCTTATCTTTTTTAATCCCTGCTATAATTAAACTAGTGTCAGGGAATCTTTGCAATATGTCAACTAACACATAAAAGTTCTTTTTTTCCATTATAGTTCCAATTGTAAAAAAGAATTTATTTGTTTTTAGCCAAGGTGGCTTTTCAGAAGTTATCCTTTCTAGAAAGTCAACGCCGTTATAAATAACTTTATTTTTTATGTTTTTTGTTTCAGGAACATTTCTTTCTACTATATCTTTTGTAAAATTTGAAATATATATTAAATAACTTGTTTTCAAGACATTTCTTTTAAATCTCTCTAAATATTTAGATCTTTTTCTTCCAGACTTTTCAAATAGAAAGTTCATATCGTGAACAGTTGTTATGATTTTATGTTCATTTGAAAATTTAAAAGGACTCATTTGATGAGATAAATACCATAACTCTTCTTTATTATGTAAAAATGATAAGTGGTTATTAAAAAATGTAATTATATGTTGGGAAATATTTAATTTTTTATCTGTATATCCTAAGTTTATATAAAGGTTATAGCTTTTGTTAAATAATTTATCTTGTGTTAGTTGTTGCAAAAATTTTGTATTAAAATTACCTAGCCCACAAAAAGGATGCTTTAATTTATCAAGAACTATGTTTATTTTCATGTAACACTTTTTGTTAAATTATAAGGAATAGATATAGAATAAAAAAACATAAAGCAAGCCATTGCTGTACTTGGATATATTAATTGTCCGATTTTCAGGGACATTCCAAGGCTTATGTTTTCTTTGTTTTTAATAACTTTTATCTTAGAATGCAACATGTTATGATTATCTATAATTTTTAAGAGATTTATCTGTTGAGTTATTATCTACAATGATTAATTCAAATTCATCAAAGCTTTGTCCTATAGCACTATCTATCGCCATATCTATAAATTTTCATTGTTATGTGAAATTACAATTATAGATAAAAAGGGCATATCTTTATTTAAGCTTTTATCTATCATCTTTATTTAAATCTAATACAATAGTTAGCTATTTGACAAAATTGCTGCTCACTTGAGTCTATAAAAATACAAATTATCGACAAGAATTTTTATCAATGATAAAATCCTAACAAATGAACTTAGTTGTCAAAGAGCTTTCAAATAAAAAATGGTACATAAATCTACAACTTCTAACCGTATTTATATTTACAATGGGAGTTTTAACCTCAAAAACAGCAATTTCTGTGATCTATTGGACTCTTCTTTTAATAAGTGTCACAGTCTTTTACTATAATGCTATTTTAAAAAAACAAAAACTTAAGTTTCCTACTAGTTGTTGGTGGCTTCTAGGATTTTGTATCACAATTGTGCTATCGCTACTTGTAAATGATGTTGCATTTAATATTAAAAACTATAAAATAATAATAAAGTTAATTCTTTCAATACTAGCTATAGGGCCATTTACTACCTTATTTTTATACAAAGACATTGGAAAATATACTAAATTTTTAATTCACTTATTTATAATATCTTTAATTGTTTCATTAATTTATGGATTTAATCATCAAACTTACCATGATGAATATAGAAATGCTGGGTTAGTAAAAAGCATCTCCGGTTTTGCCTTTCCACTGGCCATGGTGTTTCCTTTTTTTATTACAGGTATATTTAGAGAATACAGAAAATATATTCCAAACAAATGGTATATGATAAGCTATAGTGCTTTAATTTTAATAGCAGTGGGAGCTTTTATTCAGAATAAAACTGCTTGCTTGGGAATACTGTCGGGGATGCCTTTTGTTTTTTTATATAAAAATAAAAAAATATTTTATAAGTTAACTATTCTTTTTTCAATTATATCTTTTTTATGGGTTGGATTTATTTTTATAAATAAATCCAACATTTATACTAAGAGTGTTTTTTATTCTTTATTCAATAAAAACTCATTTACATCTAGAGTTGTTGTCCACAAATTAGCAATGTATATTTTTTTAGAAAACCCTATGCTAGGAGTTGGCTTTGGTCAGTTTAAAGATAATAGTGGAAGAATTTCTAAAAAATATAATATTTCTTATAATAGTTCGAGTTTTAACACGAGTTCTGCTCATAATTTATATCTAGAGATATTGTCTACTACAGGAATTATAGGATTAATAGTTTTTCTTATGTGGTGGATATATTGGATAAAAGAAGTATTAAAATCAGAGCTTAAATATTTCTATACACCATTTTTTATAACTTGTTTTGTCATGGGTTTTGCGGATGTTATAATAAATCCTACAGAAGGCAGAACTTGTCTGTTATTTTTTTACTCTATTTATTTATCATTTTTAAAAAATATAGAGTAAAGTTTTACATGTGTCTATAAGTCTATGTAAATCTTAAAAATAACTATTTAAGTGTTGCCTAGAAAATTACTGACAATTAGCGTTGTGGATAGTTATTCTTCTTTATATACTATGGTGACTAAAAATAGAAATAAACATGAGTTTCTTTTTAGTCATAAAAATTTAGTAGTATTAAGGTATTATCTTATTTGGTATAAAGCCTTATTTATGCTAATAATTTATTATGGATAAAAGTTTAAATAACAGTAATATAAAATTACATTATGATAAAAAAGTAAAAAAAAATATTAATTATGTATCAAGAATTTCTCCACATTTTCAAGCCCCTTATAATTTTGCATTAAAAAAGATAGTTTCCTTAAGTCCATCAAAAGTTCTAGATTTAGGATGCGGAATTGGTGATTTAAGTGTTAAGATTTCTCAAAAAGGAATTAAGGTTACGGGTGTTGATTTTTCAGCAGAATCAATAAAAATAGCAAATAAAAATGGCAACAACCTTACTAATTTTATTATTTCTGATATATATGAGTTTTTAAGTTCAAATAAAGACAAGTACGATGTTATATTTATGTCAGGAGTCCTTTATTATTTAAATATCAAAAAAGTAATGCCTTTGATAATTAAAAATCTTGCAAAAAATGGTATTTTTATTTGTATTGAAACCAATGGAGGAAATTCTGTTTTAAACTTGTATAGAAAACTTTTTAGAAAAAAAGCAAGAGATTATCAAACATTAAATAATCTTTTAAATTATAAGCAAGTCAAAGGAGTAGTTTCTCAATTTTCTAGAGGTAAGATTATGGCATTTGATTTTTTTGTGTTTTTGACAATTCCATTTTCTTTTAATAATTTTTTATATAGAAGTCTTATAACTTTATTAAGCTTTTTAGATAATTTTATTTTTAATATACTAAAAGTAAACCGTCTGCTATCTTTTAAGTATTTGTTTTATGGATACAAAAAATAATGATAAACTAGTAAAATTAGCATTAAAATAATAGTATCTTTAATTGAGCTATAGTGAATAAAAACTGTTTGAGATTATTTTTTTACCCAACTTCTCTTATATATATAGGAATTGTTTTAGGAAAATCACTAGGGGCGATAAGAGAAATTGTAATTGCATATTTTTTCGGTGTATCGGAGCAGGCAGATATCGCAATACTCATATTTACACTACCTGACTTTATAGTTAGTTTGTTTCTGGGCAGTGCAATAAGTGCAATTTTAATTCCATACTTTCAAAAGGAGAAGAAAGAAAATCATAGATCTATTTTTAACTCTATTACCATTATTATATTTATTGGTTTTTCATTTGTTTCATTATTATTATGGTTTGGTAAAGACATATTGGTAAAAACTCTTATACCAAGTATTAGCTCCGATGGTTATCATGATGCTATAGATTTTATTGGTGGAGTTCTATGTGTAACTCCTATTGTAGCATTATCTTATTTAAATAGAGCATTTCTACATTCAAGATTTAAATATTTTATAGTCTCTCTTGATAGTTTTTTTAATAACAGTACTCTTATTATGTGTATGTTAATTATGATTCCTTTGATTAAGTTAAAAGGTGTTGTCTATGCAACAATTATAAGTGCATTAGTCTATTGGATTGTTCAGGTTGTTGTAATATTTAAAGAAAAGTCTTTAGAGAGTAAACCAAAAAAAAAGTTTATAAATCTTGATAAGTCACTATTAAAATCATATTTAGAGGCAATTGCTAGCGGATATTTTTATATTTTAATGCCAATTGTTGCTCGCTCTATGGGAAGTTTTTATTTTGGGGAAGGTGCTGTTTCTATGTTTAATTATTATTATAGGTTTGCAGAAATGCCTTCAGAGCTATGTATAGTAACCGCTTATATACTTTTTTTCCCAAAATTGTCTAAGCTATTAATAAATAAAAACTATAGTGAAGAGTCTTATCAGTTTATTAATAGATATATTAAATACTTATTTTTTGTAAGTACAGTCCTTTCATTTTCTTTAATCTTTTTCTTTTTTAGACTTTTGCATATGGAAAAGGCTTTTTTTTATATTCCAACTGAATCAATGAGCTTGATTTATTCAATGATAATAGTAAGTCTTTTTTTCTTTCCTATAAAGTCTCTGTCATCATCGGCATTAGTCATAATGCATTCTATGCAAGATACAAAAACTCCATTGATAATTAATACTTTAAGTTTTTTGGCCGTTTTTCCTGCTGTAATTTTTTCTATAAAAATTTGGGGAATATTAGGTTTAAGTTGTGGAATCGCTATTGTTCTACTTATTCAATTTATATTAAATTTAATTATGCTGATATATAAGTACAATATATCTATACTTAATTATTTACTTAATATGCAAACTTTTAGTATCATTTTAATTCAAAGTACTATATATATAGTACTTTGGATATTATTAAAAGACTTTAGTCTTTCATTAATCCTAAACTTCTCTATATCAGCTTTAATGGCTCTATCTTGTTTATACTTATCAATCAAACTAGATAGATACCCTAAAGTCATAGATGCTGTAAATTTTTAATTAAGTACTTAAATTTGATATTTTTTTACACTGCTAAAAGTGCAATTTTTATGGGGCTTTTAAAAAGAATTTAGATTATATTTTAGTTCTTGATTGTATGATATTGCTTGCTCCTAGTGGAGGGATTGGTATTAGTTTTTCTTTTCTCAAAGAAACGGCAACTAACTCCTTTTTTGCATTTAAATTTAATAAAGTTTTACTAATAATATCTAGAGATTTTTCTCGATTAAATAGTGATAGTACTGTTAGCACTATAATTTTTACATCTAATAAAAAACTTCGATGATCTATATAGAAAATGGCAAGAGTACTTTTCCATGGACGAATAAGTTGATTGTATGCAATATCAGGATTTTTTTTATCTTTGAGAATATTACCCTCATCGGCAAAAACTATAGATGAGAAGTCTGTAATACCTGGTTTTATATTTAGGATGTTTTTTTCTATTGTGGTGTATAAGTTTGTTTCTCGTTCTACATTTGGCCTAGGCCCAACTACACTCATAGAACCAAGTAAAACATTAAAAAACTGAGGTAATTCATCTAATTTAAATTTCCTAATAATACGACCTGTTTTTGTGATTCTATTATCGTTATTTGATGTAGAGTCAACTCCTGTACTGTCTGCATTTTTGGCCATTGTTCGTAGTTTAATCATTAAAAATTTTTTACCGTTTGTTCCTACTCTAGGTGCAAGATAGAAAGGATTATGAAAGTCTTCTAGCCAAATTATAAATGCACTTATTATTATTATAGGAGAAAATAATATGATTATTACTAAAGAAAATACTATATCAAATAATCTTTTTAGAAACATTTTTTTAAGATGTTTTTAGCTATTTTAGATGAATCAGGATAATAGATATTTTCTAGTGCTTTTGATGTAGGTGCTGGCGTAGAGGGAAGAGTATGTCTTATTGGAGCCACACTTAGTGTGTTTGTGTCAATAGCTTCTGTGCAAGAAGCTATTACCTCTGCAGAAAATCCACAATTTTTCCAAGCACTATCTATTACAACTAGCTTTTTTGTTTTTTTAACTGATTCTATAATTATAGTGGGGTCAAATGGGTTTAATATTCTTGTATCAATTATCTCACTAGAGATATTTTTTTCTTTTAGAGTCTCTGCTACTTCTTCGCATACTGAAATAGAATAGCTTATTCCAACTAAAGTTATATCACTTCCTTCTTTTATGATTTGAGGTTTAATATCTTGTAGTTTTTTAGAATTATCAAACTCTTTAACTTCTTCTTTTTTATTATATAGCCATCTATCATCAATAAATACTACAGGGTCATTACAAAGCGTTGATAGTATTAACAAATCTCTTGCATCACTCACTGTGGCTGGCATAACTACTCTAAGTCCTGGTATGTGGGAGAACCATGAGTGCAGTGATTGAGAATGCTGGGCACCTTGCTCTCCGCCTCTGTTCACGATTCCTCTTATTGTTACACTTGGATGGGCTTGTCCTCCAAACATATGAGACCATTTCGCAGCTTGATTTACTATTTGATCGATTGCTAGGATTAAAAAATCAACTCTTGGATGTATAACAATGGGCATTTTATTGCATAAAGACGCTCCAATTGCTATTCCAGTACAAGCCATCTCAGAAACAGGAGTGTCAATAACTCGCTTTTTACCAAACTCTTTATCTAAGTCTTTCATTGATTCACCAACATACCAAGGACTCCACAAACCTTGTCCAATGGTAAATACATTTGGATAATTTGATAAAAGATAAGCAAATCCTTCACGGATAGCTTCTCCATAGCTAATTTGCATATACACAGTCCTCTAATTGCTTATTGTCTGGACATGAATCTGACTCGGCGATTTTCCATGATTTATCTATTTTTATTTTCAAATCATTATACATATCTTCATAGGAACTATCTGTTAAATAGTTTTTAGCTTTTAATGCTTCTTTAAATTTTTTTATCGGATTTCGATTCTTTTTCCAAATATTAATTTCTTCAGACCTTTTTAGTCCCACATCAATATTATCACTTGGACCAACATGTCCTTTCCATCTATATGTAATAGCTTCTAAAAATCCAGGTTTTCTGTTCATTCTGGCATTTTCTGTTAGGTATTTCATAGCATTGTTAGTATCTACAATATTATTTCCATCTACTGTCTTAGTATTGATATTATGAGCTTTTGCAAATCTTGATACAAAATAATCTGGTT
This sequence comes from Bacteriovoracaceae bacterium, assembly GCA_965243505.1. GTDB lineage: Bacteria > Bdellovibrionota > Bacteriovoracia > Bacteriovoracales > Bacteriovoracaceae > CBDEVA01. Next base: position 9,199 of record CBDEVA010000001.1, read on the forward strand.
GTCTTTGGCTTATATGCATATGGGATGAAAATAAGTTGTTTTCACATACAAATATCACGGGGATATTAAAGCATGACGCAAAGTTAAGACTTTCGTGTAAAACACCTTCTTCACAAGCTCCATCTCCAAAAAAACATACTCCTATGTCATAGTTTTCTTTTTTATTTTCCATTAATGCTGCAAGACCAGCTCCTACTGCGATAGGGATAGTCCCTGCCACTATAGGAACAGAACCCTTAAAACCGTGTTCTTCAGAATATATATGCATTGATCCGCCCATACCTTTTGAACAACCAGTAACTTTCCCTAAAACTTCTGCAAACAACTTTTTTTCACATCCTCCCATTGCTAAGTAATGAGCATGTGAGCGATGATTTCCAAAAGCTCTATCGGTGTTTCTTAAGTTCTTAGCAATGCCAACAGCTACCGCTTCTTGGCCTATAGAAAGATGGCAAGGGCATATAATTTTACCAGATTCTATCATATCAGATATTTTATACTCAACCAATCTAATTTTTAGCATCATTTTTAAGTCATTTAAAAGTTGAGATTTATCTGTATCTTCTTTTAAATCAACAGGCTCAGAGTATTTTTGAGGGTTAGTGAGATCTTCTAGCATAAAATGATTTTATTTTTTCACAAATATAGTTTACTTGGCCATCTGTTATAAATGTGTTCATAGGTAGAAGAACAAATTTAGATGTCATTTCTTCTGTAATAGGTAGTCTAACATTATTAAAACCTAGCTCTTTAATCATATGAACAGCTTTCCCATTCCATTGTATAATTGTTCCTATCCCAGATTCTTTTAAGTAGTTTCTTAAATGATCTCTATTTTTTGCTTGTATTTCATAATTTTGGTAGATGTCAAAGTATAAAGGATTAGAGTCAGGAGCGGGAGGAAGGTTTAACTCCTCTACATCTGAAAGCTTTTCGTTATATAGAGAAGCTATAGACCTTCTCCTTTCAATAGCTTTTTCATAGTTAGAAAACTTCACACCTAAAACACCTGCTTGGATATTATCAAGTCTCGAATTAAATCCCCATGCTATAATATTGCCGTTTTCATCTCTTCCATGATTGCGAAGAAGATAAAGTTTTTCAGCTGTTTTTGAGCAATTTGTGACAACACAGCCTCCATCCCCAAAACAGCCTAAAACCTTAGCCGGGTAGAAGCTAAACATTCCAGCTAAGCCAAATGTTCCTGCATATTTATTATTAAATTTAGCTCCTAGAGCTTGGGCCGCATCTTCAATAATTGTTATATTATTTTTTTCTGCCAATTTAACTATTTCATCCATTTGGCAACATCTTCCATTAATATGAACAGGCATAATAAACTTTGTATTTTCATTTGTTAGCTTTTTTACATGCTCAACATCCATCATATGATTTGAAGAACACTCTGCAAAAACAGGGATTCCTCCATTAAAGTAAATGGATGCTGCTGATGCAATATAAGTATGAGATGGAAGAATAACCTCATCTTTAGGTCTTATATTAGCAGCTCTAAGGACCAATAATAACCCATCTGTTCCGTTTGCAACAGTAATAGCATGTTTTACACCTAGGAAGTCCTGAATATCTTTTTCAAGATCTTGAACTTCTTTTTGCAGAATATAGCTGCCCTCATATAAAACTTCATTTAATTTTGCTTTTATCTTTTCTTCATTCTCTTTATACAAACTAGGGTAATCAAAAAAAGGAATATGTTGAATATTATCTAATGAATCTGACATTCTGACACCACGCTTTCTAAATGATTAGCAAATTTTTTAGCTATTATATCAGCAGTATAATAGCTTTCGTAAAGTTTTTTACCTCTTTTTCCCATGTTTTTAGTTTCTTCTAGGTCGTTGTGAAAACTTATAATTGCTTCATAAAGCTCATTAACATTATCTGACTTATAGTGCAAACCACAATTATGTTGCTTAATAATTGTTTTAAATTCTGCTTGAAGTGAGGTTAAAGAGGCTAAACCGGCTGATAAATATTCAAAGACTTTATTTGGAAGAGAAAAATTTTCATTATCTGAATGATAGGGGGAAATCCCCACATTAGAAAAACTCATTGCTGCTTGAATTTGTGACTCATTAAGCCATCCAAGAAAGTGTATATTTTTAACTTTTTTATCATTGCTTAATTTTTTATATTTCTCTAAATGACTTCCTTCTCCTCCAACTAAGAATTGAACTTTAATTTTTGAACCTAGCTTGTGCAAAGCATTTATAATGGTTTCAAAATTAAAAAATGGCCCTATTCTGCCTAAAAAACAGATAGTTAATACATTTTCTTGAAACCCATTACCTTTTAAAAATTTATTATAAAAATCTTTAACTTCATCTGAATTTATTTCAGGAGGCTTTGGATACCCTATATGAAGTATCATATCTTTTTTTTGTTTTTCTCTTTTTGCAAAAGAAAGCCCATATTTAATTTGTGAATCACCAGTGCCTATTAATGCATATGCATTAGAGCAAACATATTCCATTTTTCTGTAAGCTCTATATAACATTAACTTTGAAATAGGCTGTATTATTTTGGGAAATATACTGTTAATAACATCAGGCCAGCTATCTCTAATGTCTACTATTACAGGGATATTTTTCCCCTTGGCATATAAAATTACATTTGTTGCCACCTCAATAATAGGAATTGGAGCGACTATTATATCTGGCACTTCTGCTGTCTTGCAATAATAAGAAAAATCTCTAGCAAATTTATAATTATGCTTTATTCTGTCAAAGCATATATTTTTTTTATAACCATGCCCTAGAAAAACTCTAAGCTTAACATCGTCTATAACATGCTCTCCTTCATCAATTACATAAGTCTTTGTTGTGTGACTAAATGTAGTTGTCAACCATGTCACTTCAAAGCCTAGATTTGCTAACTTTTTAGTTAAATTTCCATATCTGTGTAGCCTTTGCTCTGTCTGTACAGGCAGAGGCTCTCCTATTTCTACGAACCAGACTTTTATCTTTTTCACTATAAATATATATACAAAATAAATCTTTGAAAAGCTATCTTTATAACAAAAAAATATAAGCTATTAAGAGTTATAATTTTAGAACAAAGTTCTGAAAAGAAGACAATAATTACTTGCTTTTCTCTGGGGGGTTAAACTATTATTAAGGTAAAAACTTTGCCATTATAGGGCATATTTATAATAGGATTTACTATGTTTTTAAGATTATCAAAAGCCGTCCATAAGTTGTTTTTAAAAAAAACATCCACAAATAAATCTTATGAGAATGTGTTAATAATAGGTGCAGGCGTTGCAGGGAAAAAGCTACTTTTAGATATTATAGAAAGAAATAAAAAACAAAGAACAAAAAAAACAAATGTGATTGGCTTTATAGATGATAATAAAAAAAAGATAAATCAATTAATACTAGGGAAAAAAGTTATTGGAACAGTAAATGATGTCATTAAAATATCCAATAATTATAATATCAGTTCTGTTTGTATAGCTATCCCATCTGCCTCAGGGGAAAAAATAGAGAAGATTCTCCGTTGTTTAAGTGGTTTAAATGTTAAAAAAATAATTATTCCTCGCTCAGACTATCTTCTAGATAGTGAGTTTTGTTTTAACAAGCTAAAAAGTGTTTCTATTGAAGACATATTAAACAAAAAGAAGTTTAAAGTTGATTACGAGGAAATTGGTTCTGAAATAAGAAATAAGGTGATTCTAGTAACAGGAGGAGGTGGTACAATAGGGGCAGAACTTTGTCGGCACTTAGTAAAATTGCTACCAAAAAAAATATTAATATTAGATGTCTCAGAGTTTAATATTTATAATATAAGAAAAAGTCTAAAAAAGTTTACTAACAGTGATCAAATTAAAATTGAATTTATTCTTGATGATATAAAATCTAAAGCTTGCGTTGAAAAGATATTGTTCAATCATAAACCAAACATTGTTTTTCATGTGGCTGCATACAAGCATGTCTCATTAGTGGAAAATAATCCTTTGGCTGGTATCAGAGTAAATATTATGGGTACAATGAATGTAGCACAAGCTTCTGTTAAAAATGATGTTGATAAGTTTATCTTAATTTCTTCCGATAAAGCGGCAGAACCAGAAAATATTATGGGTGTAACTAAAAGGATATCAGAATTAATATGTTTGAAATTAAATGAAAAAAATTACAAAACTCTTTTTTCATCAGTTAGGTTTGGAAATGTTTTTGGAAGCAGTGGAAGCGTTGTAAATTTGTTTACAGAGCAAGCAATAAAAAGGGAGCCTTTAACAGTAACACATCCAGATATGGCAAGATATTTCATGTCAATAGATGATGCTTGTAAGCTTATATTGCAATCAGTTTGCCTACTAAAAGGAGGTGAAATTTTTATATTGAGCATGGATAAGCCTGTTAAAATAGTTGATTTAGCTGAAAAAGTTATTGAGATGGCTAAATATGATGGCATCCATAATTTAGGTATAAAATTTGTAGGAGCAAATCGATACGAGAAGTTATGTGAAAGATTGGTGTCCAATAGCGAGGTAAAAGAAGAAACAAGCCATCCTATGATATTTAAAGCACAAAATAAAAGGAAGGTTATTAATCTTAAGATAGAAATAAGTAAGTTAATGAGTAACATATCTTATCACAGAGAATATAGGTTAATGGAGGTTGAAATAAAAAGCATTCTAGGGAATCCTCTGCTAGGTTATGCTGATAATGATATCGATATTAATGAAAACCACACACAGATTTGAATTGTATGGAGGTTTTTATAAGTAAAATAATTTAAAAAAAAAATAATATAATTATCTGAAAAATTGCTTTAATTTGCTTTTTAAAAACTTTATCTGACTTTCAATTTTTAAATGATGGTTGCCTACGAAAAAACCATTATTGTGTATAAAGTTAGTGTTTTTTAAGTTTTCATAAATATTGTAATTAAAATATTTTACTACAGGGTTTTTTGTGAAATTTCCTGCAACTACAGGTCGACATTCTATTTTGTTCTTTATTAAAAAATTAACTAGTTTATTTCTTAAATTAAGTGATTTATTTTTTAATATTAATGAGAATCCAAAAAAACTACTTTCGCCGATTTCTTTTTGGAAACTAAAGATATCGGAAAAATCTTCCATTTGTTGATAAAAAACTTTAGCATTTTTTCTTCTGTTTTTTATAAATAAGGGGAGCTTTTTGAGTTGCTCTATTCCTATAGCTCCTGAAAGCTCTAGTGGTCGTAAGTTGTATCCGGGTAATACAAATTTAAAAGATTCTTCAAACTCGTTTCTTGATTTTAATTTTGTAATATGATTCTTTCTAGGAAGATGCCTTGTCCATCCATGAGAGCGAAGAGATAAAAGTATATGATATAGTTCTTGATTATGAGTAGATACTATTCCTCCTTCCATTGTTGATATATGATGGCTAAAAAACGAACTAAATGTTCCTAAAAGTCCGAAAGTTCCTGCTTGTCTTCCTTTAAACTTTGCTCCCAAAGACTCACAATTATCTTCTATTAAAATTAATTTTTTCTCCTTGCAAATTTTTTTAATTTCATCAAAATCATTAGGATTTCCTAAGAGATTTACAATAAAAATAGCTTTAGTTTTTTTAGTGATGGCTTTTTTTAGGCTATTAAGACATATATTTAGTGTATTGTAATCAACATCAACAAATCTCAATTTTAAGCCATATTGGGTCAGTGGAGCGTAAGTTGTGGCCCAAGATATTGCGGGAACAATAACTTCGTCGCCTGATTTAAGATGTTGATTTTTTGTAAAAAATAATGATGCAATTGCTAGAAGATTTGCAGAAGATCCAGAATTTGCCATTACGCAATATTTACTTCCTAAAAACTTTGCCATTTGTTTTTCAAACTTGTAAACATATTTTCCCATAGTAAATATGCCTGAATTAACTACTTTTTTAATGGCATCATATTCTTTTTTATCCCATGTAGATAAGGCTAAGGGGTATTTCATTTATTTAACTCCATATAATAATCATATGCTCTTTTAATCCCATCTTTTAATGATATCTTTGAACTCCAACCAAGTTTTGTCATGATATCTACATTTAGAAGTTTTCTTTTCATACCAGTCGGCTTTTCTTTATTAAATACAAAATTTCCTGTAAATCCTATAACTTCTGCAACTTTTTTATAATACTCTTCTATGGTGTAATCAACTCCTGTTCCAACATTAACAATATTAGGGAGTATTTCATAATTCTTTATAGAAAAAAATATAGCATCTGCTAAATCATAGGCATCCATGAATTCTCTTCTAGCTGTCCCATCCCCCCAAATTTCAATAGAGTTTGTATTGCTTATAGAAGTCATTTTTAAAATTATTGCGGAAATAAGATGAGATTTATTTATGTCAAAATAATCATGCCTTCCAAATAAATTACAAGGTATTAATGTTTTGTAATTATAATTGGTTTCTTTTGATAAGTATTCAAAGTATTTTAAAGTGGTGATTTTTGCCAACGCATATCCTTCGTTTGTTTCCTCTAGCTTGCCAGACAAAAGATCTGCCTCTTTTATAGCATTTGATATATTTTTAGGATATATACAAGAACTTCCTAGATTTAAGACTTTAGCAACATTGCACTCTTTTGTAGCTGTAACTAGATTCATTCCAATCATTAAGTTTTCATGAAGAAAGTTAAAAGGATTTTCAATATTATATCTTATGCCACCAACTTTGCCTGCGGCATTTATAATAAAATTGATATTACTACTTTTAATAAACTTAATTAAATGATTTTTATTAAAAATATCTAAAGATTTTCTAACTGGGCAAAAAAAATTATATTCTTTAAACTCTGGATGTTCTTGGATGTTTCTTCCAACCATTCCATTAGAGCCTAACAGTAAAATGTTCATAGTTTTAGCCTATAAGTTCTTTTAAAAAGCGTTTAATAAATCTTATTCCGGTAGGAATACTAGGAACTCCTGTTTCACCGGCAACTCTTTTTCCTTCATATGTAGGAAATTCTGCAATCGATAAGCTATTTTTAAAAGCCCTAATAGTCATTTGATATTCTATAGTATAATCAGGAGCATCAAGCTTCATAATATTAGTAGCTTTTTTAGTTATGGCTCTATATCCATTTATAGTATCATATATATAATTTCCTGATTTCTTAAAAAATAGATTAGCTAGAATATTAAAAAATATATTGGCCCATTTTCTAGGTTTAAAAAAATTATCATCTTCTTCGTTATGAGAGCCTTTCATTATACGAGAAGCAATAACTAAATCATTTCCTTGGGATAAGTACCTTTTAAATTTTGGTAAATCTTTGGGATTTTCGTTTCCATCGGGAGAAAAAAATATATATGCATCTGATTTGATTTTTTCAAATGCCGTTAGCATAGCATCTCCTCTGCCTTTGTTTTTTTGTGATATACAGGTAACATTATGTTTATTAAGATACTCAACAGTTCCATCTTTTGATCCACCGTCGATAGCATAGATTTTATCATATCCACTATTATCACTTGGTTTAGGAATTAAAGGAAATATTTTTTCAAGGCAAGGTCTTTCATTTAGGGTTAAAATACAAAGAGCAACATTCATTTTAGTTTACTTTCAAGATTAAAGGTTTTTAAGTCATTTAATAGCATAATTCTAATAAGCTCTTCAAAAGATGTTTTTGGTTTCCATCCAAGCTTTTGTTTTGCTTTTGAATAGTCTCCTTGTAAAATATCAACTTCTGTTGGCCTATAGTATCTTTTATCAATGACTACATAGTTTTGATAATCTAGCCCTGCCATATCAAAAGCTTTTTGTAGAAATTCTTTGACTGAATGAGTTTCTCCTGTTGCAATTACATAATCATCAGGATTTTGCTGTTGAAGCATTAGCCACATAGCTTCTACATAATCCTTAGCGTAACCCCAATCTCTTTTAGCTTTTAGATTTCCAAGATAAATTTTATCTTCAATTCCTGCCAGAATTTTAGCTATTCCAGTAGTTATTTTCTTGGTTACAAAAGTTTCACCACGTCTAGGCGATTCATGATTAAATAATATTCCATTAGAAGCGTGGATGCCATAAGCTTCTCTATAATTAATTGTTTGATAGTGAGCATAAACTTTAGCACAAGCATAAGGAGATCTAGGGTAAAAAGGGGTTTCTTCTTTTTGAGGTATTTCTAGTGTTTTTCCATACATTTCAGAGCTAGAAGCTTGATAATATCTTATGCTGGGTGATATGTTTCTTATGGTCTCTAGCAGTCTTAATGCCCCGAGACCAACAACATCACTGGTATAAATTGGTATATCAAAAGAAGTTCTAACATGACTTTGAGAACCAAGATTATATATTTCAACAGGCATTATCTTACTTATAATTCTTTCCATTGAGCTTTCATCTAGCAAATTAGCATAGTGCAATATTAAACTTTTATTTTTTTTATGAATATCTTCAAAAATACGCTTTATTCTTCCAGTATTAAAACCAGATGACTGCCTGATAATGCCATGAACTTCGTAATTTTTTTCTATTAAATACTCAGCTAAATAAGATCCATCTTGCCCTGTGATTCCTGTGATTAGACATTTTTTTCTCATATAAGTATAATCAGATATTTTAAGTGTTATATCAATCTAAAAATTGTAATTATTTATATATACCTCTCTGACAGAGCAATTTGTTTTGCAGAGTATTTTTTATTCTTTTCATTTAAAAATGAATATAAGCAAAAAGTTTTTTTTAAATTTAGATTTTTTATAGATTTTTTTATTAAATATTTATAATATAACACTGCTTGTTTAAATTTTTATTTTTCATATTCTTATTTGTCTTTTCATCAATACTATATTTGTTTTTGGCCTCCAACTTACCGTTTTATATTTCCGCTGATATGGATCTAACCACACTGATTGATATCATTTCTATACATTCAGGACAATTACCAATTCATATTATTCACCCTAGTTTAGGCATGTTTTTTGTTTACTATGTCACTGAAAAGTTTTTAGCTTTGTTCTCATTGTCTAATACGCTTTCATACGATGTTTTAAAAAACTCATTAGAGCCGATGTTGGTTATTGCGAATAAAATATATTTTTTAAGATTAGTTAATTCAGTAATTGTTATATCAATACCGGCTATACTCGTAACATCTTTATATAATATTAACCGAAAAATCCCTTTTTTAATTGCAAGTGTTTTTTTTATATATAGCATAAATTTTATGGAATGGAATTTACACAGAATAAGAACGGAAAACTTTTCTATATTCTTTCTCTCAATAGGATCTGCATTGGCTTCATATGCATTATTTAGTAAAAAAGAAAATATAGTTAATTATATACTTGTTTTAAGTTTTTTAAGCTTTGCCTATACAACAAAAATACAAGCTTTGTTTTTAGTGATTTCCATATTTACTATACTATGTTTTTATTATCCTATTTCTGATACTGTTAAAATCCGATTGTCTTCCAAAGAATTATCAAAGACTATCTTAATAATTTATTTATCTGTTTGTATTGTTGCTTTTCTTTACAGCTATCCGGTAGCTAATGCCGCTAGAGGCCATTTCTTCAACCATCTTATCGGCATGCCATCTTTATTACTTCTTTTTTATTACTCTAGGAAAAATAATATTTTTAGAAGTAAATTTATTAATAATATCTTAGAATACATAAAACCTCATTTTATTATACTGTTTATAACTTTTGTTTTATCTATAGCATTTTTTAGTAGTATGGGAGTATTTTCAGGCAATTTTTGGAATTATTTTATAACTTTTTTTAAAACTATTTTTTTAAAGTTCTCTATATATGACATTCCCTTGTCAAAAGAATTTAAGGGAAATCAAAGTATATATTTTAAATTAAAACACTATTGGCCATACCTTGTACCTAGCTTGTTACTATTTTTTACTAACTCATACTTTTTAAAAATTAAACAAAGAAAAAAAGACTGGATGTGTTATTTGTTGGTTACAATATTTCTTTTTCTTAACTTAATAACAAGTCGTTCATTTATTAATGATACTATATGGAATTATATTTTTCTTTCCTTTTATATCTTGGCCTCATACAGAGTCTTAGAAACAATAACAAATAAAAGGATAATTAGACACTCATATATTATTTTAATTATTATTAGTTCTTTATTTGTTTTCAATAGAAATATGTTAACCAAAACTAGTCGGTATATACATACTATGACTTTAGATTATAAAAATTTTTTTAAGCCTTTTTATCCTCTTAAAAGAGCTGAGTTGTATAGTAAAACCTTAAGCAAATTTTATTTGACAAAACAGCACAAGATGTCAGTAAAAAAAAGACTAGAACAACCTTTTAAATATTTTCTATATATGAAATCAATTTTTTTTAATGAAAATTTATCTATTAATGATATTAGTTTTCCATATAATAATTCATTTTTAATACGCACAAAAACAAACAAAAAGCAAAAGATAGATTGTATTGGTTATTTTTGTGAAAACAGTATGTTTGTTATATCATTGTTGCATATAAATAATTTTGTTGAAATAAGATCAAGAAATGATGTGGATTTGTTTCTTCTTCGTAAAAAAAAGCTAGGCATGTTTATGTGTGGAGAAATCCTTATGTCAGAAACCCAGGGCCTTTATATTTATAAGTTAAATTGCTCTAATGATAAGTTTATAAAGTACAATTTAGATAGAGATAGTATTGCTTTATCTTTAAAGCTTAAGTAAGGTTAGCTGTTATTTTATTGTATACTAGAGTATAAATGTATAGCTCTAGGTTAGAAGGGTATGGCAATGTTAGTTATCCTAAAAAATAAACTTTATCAATAGTAAAAAATTACCAAACTATAGTTTTTAGCTTGAATTTAAGTATAAATTTGGTTTTAATTATATTAATGACCATAGCAGTTAATATTATATATTTTTTGCAAATATAAAATTAATAAATATCTAAGTAATATTTTTATCAGTTTTGCTTAATTCTGTGGGACAGCTTTTGCTTAAAAGAACTGTTTTAGATAAGCCTTTTTTAAAGGTTATCTTGAATAATCCACTAGACATATTGCTAAATCCTTTCTTTGTGGGAAGTGATGTGTTGTGTTATTAGTTTGATAAATTGGTTGGAGGATAGATGTTTTTTAATGAAGAAATAACAGTTTCTAATATTTTAGGCTCAGCTTTTGCTATAGCAGGAATTACCATATTTAAGATTGTTGGATTTGATTATATATGTTAGTATTTTACATTGAAAGTTTTAAAAGCTAAATTAATGAAAGTTCTCTTTTTAAATCCTCCATATCATAATAGGTTCTCAAGAGAGTCAAGAAGTCCTGCTGTTACAAAAAGTGATACGCTATATTATCCAAAGTGGTTAGCTCATGCAGCAGGAGTAGTAATCAAAGCTGGTTACGATGTTGATTTTATAGATGCCCCTGCTTGGTGTGTTAATATTAAATATGTAGAAGATAGAATTGAAAAAAAAGACATTCAAGCAGTTGTTTGTGATACATCTACTCCTAGTATTCAAAATGATATCTCTGTTATAAATCAGCTTTTAAATAAAAATCCTTCATTAAATATTATTTTAGTTGGAAGGCATGTCTCTGTTTTAGCCTCAAGCACATTAAAAACATGTCCTCTTTTAAGGTATGTTGCTGTCAGAGAGTATGAATTCACAGTTCTAGATTGGCTAGATGCTTTAAAAGTCGGAAACAGTGATTTTTCGTCAGTAAAAGGACTTGTATGGAAAGATAAAAACGGAAACATAATAACAAATGAAAATCGTCCAGCCATTGAAGATTTAGATGTACTTCCTTTTGTTTCAGAGGTTTATAAGAGGTTTTTGAATATAGAAGATTATTTCTACGGTCATTCTAAGTACCCTTTAGTTGTATTTGATACAAGCAGAGGTTGCCCATATAAGTGTACCTTTTGTGTATATCCTCAAACATTTAGTGGCCATAAGATGAGATATAGATCTGTCTCTAATGTCGCAGATGAATTTGATTATGTAGCTAAAGAGTTTCCCCAAGTTAAAACTATTATGTTAGAGGATGATACTTTTATTATAGATCGCAATAGAACCTTAAAATTAGCAGATGAACTTATTAAAAGGGGAAATAAGATACCTTATGATAGCAATTGTAGAGCAGATGTAAAAGCAGATATAAGCTTTTTTAAAAAGCTAAAAAAATCAGGAGCCAGACTATTTTGTGTGGGTTTTGAGGCGGGTAATGACGAAGTGCTAAAGCACATGAAAAAAAGACTAAATCTTTCAACAGCAGAAATTTTTATGGAAAACTGTAAAAAAGCGGGGATTATGGTTCATGGCTGTTTTATGGTTGGAAACCTTAATGAGACAAAACAAACATTACAACAAACCTTAGATTTGGCTCTAAAATTAAATCCAGACACTGCTCAATTTTTTCCAATAATGGTTTACCCCGGAACAGCAGCTTATAACGAGGCAAAAGAGAGAGGATTATTAGAAACAGAGAATTATGAACAGTGGTTAACTAGAGAAGGATTGCATAATAGTGTCGTAAACTTACCTAATGTGACTCATAAAGAACTTGTTTTGTTTTGCGATAGTGCTAGACGTAAATTTTACCTAAGACTCTCCTACATATCAAAAAAAATATTTCAATCTTTCTCAGATGTAAATGAGTTTAAGAGAAATTATAAAAGCTTTAAAAAACTTTTTCATTATTTACGAAATGGCTCTTTCTGAAAAAATAAAAAATAATCTTGATAAAAAATGTGCCGAGCTTAAAGACTTTTATTCTTCGGTAGAACGGAAAAACCTTGCTATATCAAAGGAAATTACCAATATAAGAAACAAATTTGTTCTTCTAGAATATAAAAAATTGCACAAAAAATTATAGAGAATAGCCCGCCCTCAGGTAAAGTGTTAGATTGGGGCTGCGGGTTTGGAGCTATGTTATACTTACTAAGTAATGCACACTTTAAGATATTTGGTTACGAGCTATCAACCAATAGATATAATAAAAACACAGACCAATGGAAGCTATTATTAAATGAATTCAAATTAAACAAGTATGTAAAATATGGTGACAATGAAAAAATAATTCCTTATGAAGAAAAATTCTTTGATGTTGTTGTTAGTGTAGGAGTTTTAGAACATGTTGTAAGCCCAAGAGTTTCACTAAAAGAAATTCATCGTATCTTAAAACTTAACGGCAAGTTATTAATTTATGAATTACCTAATAAATATAGTATAGGAGAATTTCTTAGACGAAAAATGAATAAAAGACATCATAAATTATTATATTCTAAATATTTATTAAAAAAATAGCTTGAAGAAAATTCATTTAAAGTTTCACATATTAAAAATGTATCCTTTCTGCCTAGAAGATTACAATCTTTACCTAGTCTTTTACCCATAGTAAATACATGTCCGTACTTATTAGATTCTTTCGACCAAATATTAAGCAAGCTCCCTCCCTTTAGATTTGTTACGCAAAGCCTAGAGGCCAAAGCAGTTGCTATTAAATGCTAATATAGATTGCCTTTTAATTGAACCTGTTCTTAACTATGTTTAATATTTGTTCTCAAATTACTTTTTTATAAAATAGATTTTTTTAGTTAAAATATTTTTTTCATCTACAAAAAAATTTGTTTTATTATTATAAATTTTATCTAAAACCTGTATGATATCTTCTTTGTAAAAAGATTTAATGCTAGAATCAGTAAGTGAAATGTGTTTTTTTAATCTGTCTAATAGAGGTTCTAAGTAACAAATCATAAAAAGCATTCTTAGAAAAGCTTTCAAAGATCTTGATTTTAATAAAAAATAATATTTAAACAGAGACAATCTTTTAGTTGTGGAAGTGCTAGAAATGTTTTTCATATAGGAAGCTATTTCATTACTTACTCTATAGGCACTTTGGCCATCATTTTTACAAAAATAATCATTTATGACTTGTAGATTAGTCTTGCTCTTCTTGTTTTCATTTAAAAAAGAAACAATTGCTTGATTTAATTCTTCATATGAAAAACAGTTAATTCCGCATAATGCTGGAATTTGTTCATATAGCGAGGGGCATTCTTTCCAAACAAGGTTAATTACATGCTTAGAAAGAAGCATTCCTTCTATTGCAGTAGTACAAAGGGGCTGAATAACAATACTAGAAATATTTATATAATCTAATGAAGTGTTCTCTCTAATTATATAGATATTTTTATATGAATAAAGTTTTTTGTAATAGAAATTAATGTCCTCAAATGGATGAGGCCTTACTATAAATATTAAATTAGGAAATGAGCTTGAAAGCTTTTTAATATATTGAACTAGCTGAGTTAGTGCAATCTCAGATTGTCTTTGAACTTCATAATATTCCGATTCACTTATAAATCTATCACTTATGAGATTTTTTTTAACGGAAGATTTATTCTTATTAAATGAATTAAATCTATGAAAGTTTGTGTTTACTAAGACAACAATGCTTTTTTTGTTAAACTTTAGAGCTTTTTTAATAAGTATGTGTCTATAGTTTTGGTGACAAAAGTCATGTCTAGGAGAACCGGTTATAACTAACCTCTTTTTTTCTAAAAGTGTGCTTTCTAAGAACCCTTCATATTGCTCCTTGCCCCAAAAAAAATATATACTTGGATATTTTTTTACTTTTTTTGCAATATTAGAAAAATGGTTTTTTATATTTGGAAATACTCCTCCTTCGGTATCAAGAACTCCAATCGGCAAGTTTATTTTAATACATGTTTTTACTAAGGACATATTTGAATCTCTTATATAATTTAAAAGCAGAAAATCTAAATTTAAAAATATCGATTCATCTTGATTATACATGGGTATCAAATAGCAATTATATCCTAATTCTAATAAATGTTTTGCAATTAAAACTATCCCTTTCAAATCTCTTAAAGGATGATCAACTATGAGTCCTATGTTGTAATTATGTTCAGATATTTTCACTGGTGATATTTTTTATAAAAATAATACGGTATAAGAGTTTCAGCTAATTTTAAATTTTCAATATTTTCTATGTTTAAGCAATTAAAGTGATCTAGATTTAAAAAAATTGGCCTATTTCCATAAACTCCTTTAAATTTTATAAATTTTTCGCAATTAAATACATAAAAAGCAGTAGTGTCATAATAAGCAGGTTCTACTTTAGTTCTAGAGATATAATTATCATAACTAAAATTTAAAGGCTCTGATTTATAGTATATATATTCTCTAATAGATTGTGTGGCCAAAACAAAGCTATTGCCATTATCAGATTTGTAAAATTTAATGCCTTTTTCATATATTATGTCATCGACAAAAGGATGAGTAACGGAACATAAAAGGATGGTTTCCGAGCTAGAAATTTTATTTAAAGAGTCTTTTATGCTACTTATAAAGCTTAATGAAGCTGAACGTTCAATGAAAGAAACGCTTAAATTTTCTGCTAGCTTTTTAATTTTATTTGAATCTGATAAGATATAAATGTTTTTTATATTGTTCATTTTTCTTACTTGAGCCACTTTCCACTCTATTAAAGTTGTTTGCCCAAAAGGAAACAAATCTCCCAGCTCTTTGCTAAATCTATTTGAATCTAGGGAAGGAATAATTATTGATGTACTCATAAAACTCTTTTTTCTAGCTCAGTTAATCTATTAATCTCAGACTCTAAATAATTATCCATGAATTCTTTTTTTGATAATATATACAGCTTTTCAAACTTTAAAGACTCTTTTAATGCGGAAGACTTGCCTAAAAAAGAATCTTTTGGCAACATAACTTTTCTTGTTTCTAGTTTACAAATGTTATCAAAAAAAGCAGGATTTTCTTTTAAAAACATAATAGTTTTTGCGTTAACAGAACCTCCAATGGTTAAAGACATAGATTTTTTATTAATAATCTCACTTGCATTTTTAATTGTTTCAAAAATAAAATAATCATTAGGGTCAACTTTTTCTGGAAAAAATGAACCACATAAGTCACTCCTTCCAATAGTTATATTATCGATTTTTCCTTCGGCATATTCTACAATAGAGTGCATATTTTCAATAGCTGTTTTGGTTTCTAAGTTTAAAGTTAAAAAAATTTTATGATTTTTATAAATTGATTTATATGCATCGTAAAACTTCTTAGCACCAAATGCTGTTTCTACCATTGGAGCAATTAATCCATCAACTCCTATTTCTAAAGCATCTCTAATGTCTCTTTTTGACTCAACACCCCCTATTTTTAAAAAAAGCTTTGTTCCTGATTGTAGCGTGATGCGTCTTAGTCTGACTAAATCTTTGAACATTGAGCCTTCTGCTTCGAACTCTGCTTTTATTCCATATAATTCATAGCACTTTTTAAGAAGATTTAGTTGACTAAGCATTTTTTCTTCAAAGCTAAACATTTGTTAACTATATAAGAACTTATTTGCTTTAACAATCATAAAGAATAGAGTAATATGCCGTAACATTTTTTAAGAGGTTAAATGAACATAGCACTACTGGTTGGCAGAAAAGGAAGCAAAGGTGTTCCAAAAAAAAATATTAAGTTATATTTAAATAGACCCTCTGCAGAATATCCATGTATTGCCTTTAAACATTCATCTAAAGTTGATAAGCTATATGTAAGTACAGATTGTCCCATAATTTTAGAAATATCGACAAGCTACGGAGCTACTCCAATAAAAAGACCAGACTCTTTGTCTACCGATAGTGCTATAAATGAAGATGTTTATTTGCATGCATATAATGAAATTTTAAAAAACTGCAGTTTAGGCGAAAGAATAAACACCATTTCTTTATTGCACTGCAATGTTCCTCAGGTTAATCCAAAAGTTCTAGACGAAGCTATTGATTTTTTAAGTAGCAGTAATAAAGAGTTTGATTCATGTGTTTCCGTTACTAAATTAGATATGTTTAGCCCTATAAGAGCAAGAAAACTAACAGGAAACGGAGAGGTTTTGCCTTTTTTAAATGAATTAGATTATAAAGATATTTTTGAAAGTGCAAATTCTAGTAGGGAGTCTATAGGACATACATATTTTCAGGAACTTTCTATACAGGTAATAAAGCCTTACTGCTTAGAAAGAATGGATATAGGAATGCTTCCATTTAGGTATTTAGGAAGGAAAATCAAGGGAATTGAATTAGGCTTTGGATTTGATGTGGATATGTTATGGCAAGCAGAATATATAGAAAGTATATTACTTAAATTAGGATATACGGAAAAAAATATTCCATGGTAAAAAGTTTGCAAGACAATGTTGTTGCTTCATAAATTTTTTTTCTTAGTATTAGATGCTTTATCGTTATTAATATGCTTTCATTTTTTTTGGTTTATAAGATTTGAATCTTGGACAGATATTAGTAATTTTTTTTTTGGAGAGCTTTTAATAATTGTAATCATTGCATTAAACTTTTTTTATGTTTTTAACCTTTATAATGTTAATTGCTATCAAAAAATAAAAAAAATCATCAGAGATATATTATTGTCTCTACTTGCTACTGTTTTGTCATCTGTCTTTGCAATATATTTTATAACCCCTAAGTTTTTTAATAGTTTTTTCCCTAACAAAATGTATTTTTTAGTGATTTTAGGGGCATTTGTTATTTGTCTAGTTAATAGAGTTTTATACCTCCTTGTAAGAAAAAAATTCAAGATTTATACCAATTATCTTGTTTTGGGTAACAAAAAAGAACTAGATGTTATTGACCAAAATAAAAATGAATTTAATTTTTTTAATATTATTGCAAAAGCCTATAAAGATCCCAGTATAGAGAGTTTAATAAAAAAGCCATGGGATAGCATTCTGATTGGCAAAGATATAGTAGGTAACAAATTTATTTTAAGTAAGTTATTAGCAGAAAAAAACCCGAGTTCGAAAATCGATACTATTTTAAATTTTGTCGAAATATATTGTAAAAAAACACCTTTTGAACTAATAAGAAGTGAAGATTTTTTTACTTATAATTATAGATTATTATATAGCTCTTTTAACATCAGAATTAAGAGAATATTAGACTTAAATTTATCGATAATATTTATTATTTTATTGTCTCCATTAGCTTTGTTAATAGCTTTGCTGATAAAATTATCTACAAGAGAAAGCATCATCTATAAAGACAAAAGATATGGAAAAAATAAAAAAGAATTTAATCTTTATAAGTTTCGAACTATGTATAATATGCATGAAGAGAACTTATCAAAAAAACTTTGGGCAGGTCATAAAAAAATAACTAAGATAGGCAAATTTCTTCGACCTTTGAGACTTGATGAAATTCCTCAATTTATAAATGTTTTTAAAGGTGATATGAGTTTTATTGGCCCTAGGCCTGTACAAGTTAAAATTTATAATTATTTAGAAAGTAAGGCTCTTTTATACAACACGAGAAGTTTAATTAAGCCTGGAATAACTGGATGGGCACAAGTAAACTATTTTTACGCAAACTCACAGGAAAAAGAACTTGTAAAACTACAATATGACCTATTTTATATAAGAAATTTCTCCCTCTTACTTGATTTGTTAATTATTCTTAAAACTATCCGAGTTATTATTTTCAGGATTGGCCAATAAGGGTATTGATCTTTTCTTGTTATATACTCTAACTAACTTTAAATATTTAAGATTTTTTGTTATTGATAATTTCTTTTTGTAGTAATCCCAAAAACAAATAAAAAATTATATTTATTGGAAATCTATTAGAATAATTATAAAATATTCCAGATATTACAACTGTAAACACAACACTAGTGGTTAATAAATTTGTCTGATTTAAACTTTTCTTAAATAAAATTAGATATATAATCAATATTGGATATACTACAAATATAACAATACCAACAAGACCAAAAATATAAAAAACCTCTAAAATCCCATCCATTTGCTTCAAGTCTTTTGACCCCCCCAAGAGAATTTCTTTGAAAGAAATGTTATTAATTGATTTAGTAAAATTTTTATAGTTTTTTAATCTATAATCAATAGTATTATGTTTTAAATTATTGGTTTTATAATTAATTATTTCTATTACTTTTCCTAAAACTGAATTTGATGACTTGTTGTAGATTAACCCATGACAAGATAGGCCTAGAAGAAATATAATACCCATAAGTAAAGGTTTTTTAAATTTATAAGGTCTTATATATTTTAACAATAATAATATCCATATAAATAGAAAAGTAATACAGGAACCAACACTAGCAGTTAATGATAGTGCTATACCTGTAAAGAAAAAAAATACAATTGAAAATCTGTTTATTCCATATGAGAAGAATATAACAAAGGTTGATAGTACTAAAATTATTCCTGCTATATTTGGGTTTTCAAATAGGGCTGTAGCTCTAGCATTGTCATAAAGACTTTCCTTTATAAAAATTGTTTGAATAAATATAAATGCAGTAGAAAATATTGATAATATCTTTATAATACTAAGCAACTCTTTTTTGATTTTTGCATTATCACAAGATAGTCCTATCCAAAAAAAAGGCAAATAATATATTGTATTTCTTATAGATTGATATCCCCACAAAAAAACTCCTCTATCAGATAAATGAACTAGTGAAATAGCTACCATAAATATTAAAAATAAAGTGAAAATATAGCTGTATTTTTTAAAAATTAAAAATCTATACTCGAATAAATATATTGAGAAAAAAAACCCTATTAAGACATCTCTTATAAAAAAAACATACCAAGGAAAAAAGTCATGAGGATTTACGTAGGGAAAGTTTGGTTGAAGAAGATAGAACCATTTACTTATCAAAATAAAGAAAAATAAAGTTTGTAACAAGTTTTTTATTTTAAATCTTATCATTAATCTAATATTAAATCATTTACAACAAAATTAAAGAATTTTTTAATATCTGATGCATCTGACAGTTGTAAAAATTGAAGTTATTTGAAAAAATTTTGGTTCATTATGGCTTGCTTTGTTATAAACCAAATTTTTATACATGTGTCTCTCTAAAGAAGTTAATTCATATATTTATGCAATTGCTTTAGATTTCCTAGTCGAAGACTTTTGCTTGCAATCCAGAATTTATATAAGTAGAGATTATGATTTATTAGATGTTAAAAAATCTATTATTGAATTAGAAAAAGCCACAATATTATCAGAATTCATATCGTATATTTCTCCTGGATAGCTTGTCTCCCAAATGCCTGAAAATATACATTTATTATCAGCTTCAAAGGGTTTTTTATTGCAATAGTTTAATATTTTTAAAAAGCTCTCTATATTACTACAAAAATAATTATTAGGGTGTTTCATATATATAGTTTTTCCAAGACTTATGACCTTTTTATTGTAACTTAAAGCTTCGATTCCCACCTTTGAATTTATTACTAAAGCTACACTAGCTTTTTCTAAAATTTTATATGTATTTGTTTTGTTAGGATCAAGTAAAAGAAAGTTCTTGTTTCTAGATAAATCCTTAAGTCTTTTATGAGACAGCTTCCCAACACTAGTTGGATGTTCTTTTGCCACGAATATCCAATCATTGGGAATGATTTTAATGATTTCTTCTACTAACTTTAGTTGGTCTAAATACTTAGGCTCTCTTGTTGTTAGAGCAAAATCATAGGGGACATGAAAAGGAAAGAAAATTATTTTTTTTGAGTTTGTTTTTAATTTATTACTATATATGCTTTTATTAAGAAAATGTCTAATATTGGATTTTAAATTCTCTATAACATGATTTAAAACCTTGTCGTATTCTTGTTTTTGTCTTCGAATATATTTATGATATAGCTTATAAAATATTTTAGAAAAATTTCTTGTATTGAAAGTTTTTAATACAGTCATTCTTGAATGAAGATGAGTTAAATGTCTTGGTATACTAATAGAGGAAGTATTTTTTTTGCCTGTAATTATGCTACTTACTTCTTCTATTTTAGGGATTAAATTTGCAACATTTGTCTCTAAGGTATTAACACAAAAATTTACTCTATCGTTGTAGAATGATGATTCAAAAAAAACATGGCGTATTTTTAAGTTTAAAGCGTTATAAAAATATGATAAAGGACCAATAAATCCACCGACTTCTTGAAAAACTGTAATATTATAATTATTATAATCTCGTTGAATTTTTTTTAGAATACTTGCACTTGCTGTCAGATAATTTATAGATTTTTTATACAGTAATTCTTTAGACTTTATCCCAAAAGTAATTCGCTCATGCAAAATAAAATTTTCTTTACTAATTGGAATATTCCAATTAAAAGTTGGTTGATTCTTGTTTAAGAAATTATATGTAGAATATACTTTAAAGTTTTTTATATGTTTTATTCCAGGGTCACATAAGGATATAAATACCACATCATGGATGGCATTATTTTTTATTAATAATTCTCCTATTTTAAAGTAGAATGCAGCTTCTTTTGGTGCTATAAATATAAAGCTAACTATATTTAAATTTTTCATTTATAATATAATTCCACATTTTCTTATTAACGCTATATAGTATAGGTTTTATAGAAATAGTATATTTATTTTGCTAGATTAATGTAAACTTTATAATATATAATCTTGTTTATGACTCACTATATAAAAATAAAAGATAGAAAGGTTGGCCTTGATTTTCCTCCGTTGGTAATTGCAGAAATTGGAATAAATCATGAAGGGGATATAAGCAAAGCAATAAAGATGATTTATGATGCTTATGACGCAGGGGCTGAGTGTATAAAAATACAATCTCATGTAATCAACGATGAAATGATAAAAAACGATGTTATACCCGCTAATGCAAATGTTTCTATTTGGGACATTATGAGAAGATGTAAATTGACTAAAGAAGAAGAGATTAAAATTAAAGAAGTAACGGAAAAATGTGGCATGATTTTTCTAAGTACTCCTTTTTCTAGGGAAGCCGCAAATAGATTAAATGATATGAATGTTCCAGCATTTAAGATTGGTTCAGGAGAATGTAACAATTATCCTTTAATTGAACATATATCTAACTTTGGTAAGCCAATTATTTTAAGTACAGGAATGAATAACATTAAGTCAATAAAAAAAGCTGTTGATATATTTAGAGATAAAAAAGTTCCATTTGCACTTCTTCACTGTACAAGCATTTATCCTACGCCATATGAGCAAGTTAGACTCGGTGCCATAGTAGAATTAAAAAAACACTTCCCTGATGCTATTTTAGGTTTATCTGATCACTCTAAGACAATATACCCTTGTCTTGGTGCTGTTTCTCTAGATGCTTGTATCTTAGAAAGACACTTTACATCAGATAAAAGTTGGGAAGGGCCAGATATAGAAATATCTATGACACCGAATGAATTAAAAGAACTAGTAAATGCATCAAAGATCATTTTTTTATCTAAAGGAGGAAAAAAAGAGATACTAAAAGAAGAAAGATCTACAATTGACTTTGCTTATGCTTCAGTAGTAAGCATAAAAGATATAAAAAAAAATGACATTTTGTGTGAGAATAATATTTGGGTAAAAAGACCTGGTACAGGAGAAATTTTAGCAGGTGATTATAAGAGTATTCTTGGTAAAGTTGCTAAAAGATTTATAGCAAAAGATAAGCAGCTTTGTTGGAGTGATTTTGAATAAAAAAATATTATTTTTAACCGGAACTAGAGCAGACTTTGGAAAACTAAAACCTCTTATTAGGAAAGTAGACAACTCCAAAAACTTTGATTATTCAATTTTTATTACAGGGATGCATACTGTAGAAAAATATGGATATACAGTTAAAGAAGTTAAGAGCTGTTTTAGTAATACTTTTACTTATATTAATAAATCTAATAACAATTTAATGGAAGAAGTTTTAGCTAATACAATTTATGGATTATCTAAATATCTATCAGAAAACAGACATGATTTGATTGTTGTCCATGGAGATCGTGTAGAAACATTGGCAGGAGCAATAATAGGAGCACTAAGAAATACTTTAGTAGTTCACATTGAAGGAGGCGAAGTTTCTGGAACTGTTGATGAGTTAATAAGACATTCTATTTCAAAATTAGCTCATTTTCATTTGGTGGCAAATGAAAATGCTAAAAAACGAATAATACAATTGGGCGAGGTTGAGAAAAATATTTTTATAATTGGCTCTCCAGATATAGATGTTATGATTTCAGAAAATCTTCCATCCATAGAGTTTGTTAAAGATAGATATGAAATTCCATTTAAAAATTATGCCATAGTTATATTTCATTCAGTAACTACAGAAATAGACACTATTGAGTCTCAATGTGATGAAATGATGAAAGCTCTATTAGAAATTAATAATAATTTCATCATTATTTATCCAAATAATGATTATGGCTCAGATAAGATTTTTTCTGTTTATAGTAAATACACAACATTCAATAAGTTTAAATTCTATCCTTCTATTAGATTTGAGTTCTTTTTAGTTTTGCTTAAACATAGTGAGTTTATTATAGGAAATTCTAGTGTTGGTATTAGAGAGGCTCCTGTTTATAATATTCCTAGTATAAATATAGGCTCAAGACAAAACAAAAGATATAATGGAAAAAATATAATTAATGTTGAGCCTATGATTGATAAAATTATTGGTTCGATTTCTTCTCTGAGGTTAAGTCGTAAAAATGATATTTCAAAAGATTATTATTTTGGAAAAGGAGAAAGTGCTAAAAAATTTTTAAGTTTTTTAAATCAGAAATGGGTTTGGGATATGTCAACACAAAAGGCATTTGTTGATCAAAGGTTTTAATTTTTATAAAAGAGGAATAGATAGTTGAAAAAAATTATTGTACTTACAGGTAATGAATTAAGACACATATTTTTTCGCACCATACTTTCTCACGATTCTCGTTTTAAAATTGTTGCTAGTTTTTGCGAAAGTACAGAAAAAAGTTTAGAAAATAGAGTTATAAATAATGAAAATTCTACTGAACTTGAATTATTTCATGTAAGAGCAAGAACTCAAAGTGAGATAGATTTTTTTGGCAATATTGTTAAGCGGTTAGATGATCAATCTTGTCCACATCTTATAAAAAAAGGTGAAATAAACAATGAAGAAATTGTAAATAAAATTGTAATGTTAAAACCAGATATAATAATATGCTATGGTTCTTCTATTATAAAATCTAAGCTTTTAACAGTTTTTAAAAAATCATTCTTAAATGTTCATTTAGGCTTATCTCCTTATTATAAAGGAAGCGGTACTAATGTTTGGCCAATAATAAACAATGAATTTGATATGATAGGGGCCACTTTTATGTATATTAATGAAGAAGTAGACTCTGGAGAGATAATACATCAAATAAGAGCAGATATATTATTAGGAGACAGTCCCCATTCAATAGGCAATAGACTTATAATGAAAATGACAAATATATATTGTGATATTATTGCTAATTACACACACCTTTCCAAAGAAAAGAAACCTGTTTCTAAAGGAAAAGTTTATTATCAAAAAGATTTCAATGCAATTGCTTGTGAGAGGTTGTATAAAAATATGTCTAATGATAAAATATTGAATTATATTAAAAATAAAGATAAAAAACTTCCTTATATAGTTAATAATCTTATTTTTAGGAATGATTGAATTTTATGATAGCAGTAATGTACCACTATGTTAGAAAATTTAATAAAGAGTTCCCATATTTAAAGTTTTTAGATATTAAAAACTTTAAAAAACAATTGGATTTTTTTAAAGAAGAATATGGATTTGTCTCTAAGAATGAATTTGATAACTTCATTAAAGAAAAAAAAGTGCCTTATAAAAAAATTATTCTTACATTTGATGATGGTTTCGTTGATCATTATACTAATGTTTTTAAAGAATTAAAAAAAAGAGATTTGTGGGGAATTTTTTATATTCCAACTGGGCCTTATATCAATGGATATATGTTATATGTGCATAGAATTCATTTACTATGTGGTAAGATTTTAGGAACAGATTTGTTAAATAAAATAATGAAAATTATAAATAAAAAAATGATTCCAGATATAAAAATTAAAGAATTTAGAGATAATACATATGTAGGACATAATGATAACGATAATACTATTAAAGTCAAAAGAATACTAAACTATTTTATTGACTATGAATATAGAGAGCATGTTGTAAATCAATTATGTAATTTTTTTAAAATAAGTTGTGATGTTAATAATTTTTATTTAACAAAAAAACAAATAAAAGAAATGAGCGAATCAGGAATGATATTTGGGTCACATAGTATAACTCATCCAGTATTAAGCAAACTAAATTATAATGCTCAAAAAAAAGAAATAATTAACTCTAGTAATTACATAGAAGATATTATCAGCAAAGTGACATACAAAACATTTTGTTATCCTTATGGAGGGACTCACTCTTTTAATAAGGATAGTATTAAAATTTTAGAAAAATATAAATATGATTTTTCATTTAGTGTTGAAAATAGGATTATTAACAAAGAAGATCTTTTATATTCAAAGCAATCTTTGCCAAGATTTGATTGTAATGTTTTTCCATATGGTTCAGTTAGTATAGGTAATCTATGAAAGATTTTGGTCTTGTTAGTATTATTATTCCAACATATAATTCTTATTATATTTCTGAATCCATTAACTCTGTAATTAATCAAACCTATAAGAATTGGGAAATTATATTGGTAGATGATTGCTCTTCTGATTATTACTTTGAAAAATTATTAAAAACAATAGATAATAATAAAAAAATTAAAACTATAAGAATGAAGTTTAATACAGGAGGGCCTGCTATTCCTAGAAATGAGGGATTGAAAAATTCAAATGGAAAATGGATTGCATTTTTAGATTCTGACGATATATGGCATCCAGATAAGTTAAGACTGCAAATTGAAATCATAAATAAATATGATGCTGACATGGTTTGTTCAAACTTGTTGGTTTTTAAAAAAGAAATTTCTAATTTTAAAAAATTAAACAATTGTATTAAGATTCAAAAAGTATACTTATCTACTCTTTTAAGAAATAATATAATTGCTAACTCTAGTGTTTTTGTAAGAAAAAAAGTTTTGATTGACAGCGGACTTTATTTTAATGAAAAAAAAGAATTTTCTGCGGTAGAGGATTATATAATGTGGGTGCATCTTTTAGGCAAGGGCATTTCATGTATAAAAATTAAAGAAAACCTTTTGTTTTATAGAGTTTATAATAATAATTTGTCTAAGTCTAAAATTTCGATGCTAAAGAAAAGGTGGAATGTATATAACAACATTATTTTTAAATCAAAAAAAATTACTTTTTTAAATAAAATTACTTATATGTTGATATACATCTTTTCAGGGTTAGCTAATGTTATAAAAGTAAAAATATTAAAAAATCATTAAAAGATTTATTAGTATATATTTGATTTCTTTTCTGTGGCCTTTTAGATGTTTTATGCATACTATAAATTTAATATTTTAGTTCATGTTTATAGCTTTTTGAAAAGACGAGAGTATTGTTGTTTAAGTTAGAGCTTCGATTGATAATTATATGAGAATGGTTTAATAAATGAAAAAAAAATTTATATATAATATCCTAAGCACGATGATTGTCTTTTTTTTTTCGGGAGTTATTTATTTTTTTTGTGTTCCTATTATACTAGAATCGATTGGAAAGAAGTACTTTGGAATAGTTATCTTTTTTGCATTTCTTTCACATAAAGAATTTTTTGGAAGTTTTAATCTATCAATAAGCAATGTTATTGCAAAGAACATATCAGCAGACAGGAAAAGGAATATAAATGGAGCATATTTCTCTAATGCGTTTGTTGCATGCTTTATTTTAGGCACTATTTTTGGAATAATCATATATTTATTGAATCCATATATTTTAAATTGGAGCAACTTGGATGACTTAAGTCTTAAAGAAGAATTTATTTATAGTATTGTTATTATCTCTTTCTCTATTCCTATTGGTTTTCTGTCTTTTGTTCCTATAGGATATTTGAATGGTATTTTTAAAACTTCAATTGTTAGATATGTAGATTTATTTTATTGTTTAGGAAAATTTTCTTTATTCGCTTATTTTTCTAATAAGAAAATAAGCTTGGTAAATTTTGCTTGGTCAATATTTATTATTGGCATGATCTCAACTATACTTCTATTAATTTTTTCCATTATCTATAAAATGCCCTTGTCATTGCCTAAATTGCATTTTTGGAAAATTTTTAGGAAAGATAAAAAATTAATGAGTAGTTTGAGTATAATTCAATTTCTAGGATTGTCTTTTAGGCATATAAGTATTATTTTGATAAATGCTTTAGCAGGACCTTCAGCAGTATCTAGCTATGAAGTAGCTAGCAAGTTCCCTTTTTCAGCTAAAACTATGCTAGGTAAATGTGCAGAGTTATTTTTTCCATTAGCTAGCCGTTATAAAGAGCAAGAAGAAACTATGACAAAAATTACAACAAGAATACTTAAGTTTTTTATAACTATAGCTATATTCTTTTTTGGAATATTTTTGATTACAGGAGAACATATACTAAAATTATGGCTTGGTGAAGACTTTATTTATTTAAATAACTTACTTATTTGCAGTGCTTTTATTTTGCCTTTTCACCCTTTATCATCTGTTATTACTCATGGTCTTATGGGGCAGGGAGTGCGACTAAAGGAAGTTGTCTGTATGCTCTTTGTTGTTGCATTAATTTCAAATGGGAGTGTCTTTTTTACTTACAAAATTTTTGGGATATATGCTTTTCCTTTAGTAAGTGTTTTTCAGCTGGCTTTGATTACTTGCTATCATCTTATCAATAAATCTTCAAAAAATATTTTAAATTATGATGGAGCTTTAATGCTCAAATCATTTTGTATATGCATTATACTAGTTTGTTTTTTAAAAGGAATTGTTTGTTGGGGAAATTTAAAAGACATATCTCAGCACATAGGAATACATTGTATTTATTTAGTATTTGCTTTTTTTTTGGTTTTTAATAATAAAGATAGAAGTGATTTTTTTCTATATATAAGACTTAATAATAAATAAAAACTTTAGAGCTTTATTTTTTGTGTTGTTCTTATCTGTTTTTTTAGAATGGCGAGCAAATAATTATTAGTAAAATTTTTGATTAATAAATCTGTTAAATTTAAATAATTTTATCTATGATGTTGCTTTTTTGGAATTGTTGGTTGTTAGATTATTATTTAATAATGTTTTCTTAAATTTTTCTTTATCAATCTCATATAAAAAATATTTATAATTAAGTGATGGAATTTCTATAAAGCCTTTTAATGTCGATTCTTTTTTAAATACATTTAAATATTTAGGCAAAGTATCTGAAGTTCCTTTTATCTTTTCTCTAATAAGAAAATTAAGTGTCCACTGCTGATCGGGCAAAATTTTGGAACTAATTTTTTTAAAGAAACTATAAAAGCTTTTCATGTCTTTAATGTTTTGTATTTTATAAATCCTTTTCATGGTTAAACTGATTTTCCAAGGAGGGGTGTTTGTGAGTGATAAGAAATTAGAAAATATAATATCATTATAATCCGTGTTATTACCAACCCATTCATATAAAATATGAATATTTTTTTCTTCTTTGGGGAATGCTCCTTCAAAGTGAATATAAATTCTTTTGCTTATTAATTCATATGAAATAAGACTAATTGAAATAAAAAAAGAAATCAGAAGAAATTTTTCTCTGACTGTTATGTTATATTTTTTTAATATCGATATTTTTTCAAATATAATGTTGATTATTGTTTTAAAAAAACTATATTGTGAAATATGAATTGGAATATATATAAAAGCTAAAGTTAGTATAAAGATAAATTTAAGTATACTAAACCAATGTATTGCTGAATGATGAGAGAGAGTATATATTTGCAAAAGACATGGTAGACTAACTAATGACATTATTAAAGTTAAATACGATTTAGAGGCAGTTAATCTTTTGTTAAAAAAATTATAAATTAATTCATATATCCATAAAAAAATACTAATTATTATTACGATATAGCCACCTTTATTAAAGGCTGCTTTAATATAATTAACAATGCTGTGATGGAACCATTCCCAGTAATCTAAGAAGTTTTTATCTGGAACCAATTGCGTTCCTTTAATTTGTTCCAAACTTTTAATACCCATACGATAAACAGCTTTATTAAAGATTGCCTCCCATGTTCCTAGTGCTGTATGTTGTATTGCCAATAATGAAATACCCAATATAGGTCCTAACCAAAAAATAAAGCTGTTTTTAAAAAAGTTT
The DNA here is from genome assembly GCA_965243505.1 of Bacteriovoracaceae bacterium. Classification (GTDB taxonomy): domain Bacteria; phylum Bdellovibrionota; class Bacteriovoracia; order Bacteriovoracales; family Bacteriovoracaceae; genus CBDEVA01. Next base: position 38,257 of record CBDEVA010000001.1, read on the forward strand.
TTTGATAGGTTAATGTCTTTTAACCATATCCTTTTTATATATATAGTAATTAATACAAAAAATATAAAGTAATCAGTAATGCTGCTATAAAATGATGCGAAGATAAAGAGATATTTTGAGTACACATTATATTTCCATGCAGTATAAATATCTCTTAAAATTTCGTTTAAAAAAAGAATTGCTATTGGAAGCATAATTGCCATATCAGCAAAATAAATGTTTTGAAATAAGTAAAATGGGCCTCTGAGGAAAAAGACTAAATTAATAGAGATTGTAGATGTTAAAATAGCAATATTTGCTCGAATATTTAGTCGCAATAATATAAACAAAGTAAATATTCCCATGATTAAAGCAACGCTAAAGTGATTCATTAGATTATATGCCATTAAAATCTTAGGATTAGGCTCTTTATTAAAGACTTTACCTAAAATAAAGATTGGTATAACAAATCCCGATGGATAAGAAAAATGTAATTCTCTGTCAGCTAATTTAGATTTCTCTATAGATTTAGGATCGCGAACTTTAGAAAATTTTAGATTCCAAATGCCTTCTCTGTACCAATTTTTAGCAGAAATCAAAGTTGTTCCGGAAATAAAATGGTGATTTTCAGGGCCAAACTTGGCAAACCATTGACTTCGTAAAGCTAGTGAAAAGCAAAACATTAAAATACAATATATAGTTAATATTTTTATACACTTAAAATTTTCTTGTTTTTGTATCTTCAAAAAAATCCTTTTTTTATATTGTATTGCTGTATATATTTTGCCAAAAAAGGAATGCCAAAAAATGCTGGAATAATATATCGAGAAGTTGCCATAATTCCAATAAGTGCAGATCCTTCAAAGCCTATATTTTCTCTTAGAAGTTTAATTATTGTCCAATCTCTTATGCCAATACCTGCTATAGATATAGGAATTAATCCTGAATAGATAGCTACAGGAATATTAACTAAAACAACCAAAAATGGCACTTGTAAGTTAAACATATAAAAGAAACAAAAGAATTGTAAAATATGAACGAACCAAATAAAATATGAAAATACTATCATGCTAGTATTTTTTAGATAATTTTTTTGTGCTATATAGGTCATGATTTCAATAATTTCAATGATAGAGTTGAATTTTTTAGGAAAAATTTTTGTAAGCTGCAAGATTAATGGAGTATACAATAAAATAAAAATTATAATAACTATACATACAATTATTATAGATATCTTTTTAATCACTGGTGATGAATTAACAAAGGCCATTGGTAGGAATAATATAGAAAGTCCAACAAAATCTAATATTTTCTCATAAATTGTAAGAGCAAATGATATTTTGCGACTTTTTTTTGGTGCGAACAAGCATTTAAGTATATCGCCTAGTTTAGATGGAAAAACGAGGTTTAGAGAAGATGCAGCTAAGATGAGTTTAATAGATTCTGTATTAGAAATTTCATAATGTTTATTTACTAGCGATTTCCAGCGAATAGCTGTAAGATGAGTAGTTACATAAAATAATAATATGGCAAATATGCAGTAAGTAGTATTTATATTAGCCACATGAGTTGAAAGGCTAGATATATCTATATTGGCATAAATAATAAAAAGCAAAATTATACTAATAATAAAACTAATAATTTTTTTAAGCATTGAAAACTCTTTTAATGATGCATTTACCGTAATCTTTTAGCTCTTGAACTTTATCTTCTGAGACTTCATGCCATGGGTGTAATATAGATTCTTGATAGCTGTTTCCTACAGCAGTATAAATTGATGTTTGATTACTTCCTATAAATATTTTTTTTATATTGTGTTTTTTTTGAGCTTCTAATTTGTCCTCAACAGAAAAATAATTATCATAAAAAGCTAATGTTCTAGTAAATTTAAATGGCGATGGTTTTTTATATGTAATTAAAATTCTTTGTAGTAATATACGAAATAGGTTAGAGTTAAAATATGCTATAGACAGCACTAGTAGTCTAAAAATAATAAATTTCCAAGGAGTTAGGTAGTTAGACTTGCTTAAATGGCATATTCCGTTGATTTGTAATATATTATTATCCTTAAATATAATATTATTTTTTTGAATCATGTGAATAACTGCAATTTTGTCATTATTATATTTAATAGCTGGGCCTGTATCTGAAAGTAGGCATTTTTTATTATTATGAACTTTTATAACTCCTCCTTTATAATAATTAATTATTGCTTTGTATTTAGGATTTTCTTTTATATAAATACCTGCATTTTTAAAAAAAATAGATTTAAATGTTTTTTTATATTGATTTTGATTTGTTCTATGAGCATAATCTATATATGCTTGAAGATAATCATATACTAAATGGCAAAAAATTCTATCATCATCATTGCAATGATGTTTATAATTAGAGATTCCTTTAGCATAAAGATCATTCATGAAAGGAGCTTCAGGACACTCCTTTGCTAGCAATTCAAACCCATGAGGGTAGTAATGATATGAGTTACGAGAACCATATTCTCCGCCATAACTTCCGTCAGGTTGAATGAAGTTGGATGCAAAACTAACTGCTTGACGAAGTGATTGTAAGACATGTTCATCCGATGACAGAAAATAGTACTTTGCTAAAAAAGAGATTGTTGCTGTCAAATATCCTGGATCACAACCCTCATATTCATAAAACCATCCTTCTTTATTTTGCCAAGAAAGACATGTTTTAACTCTTTCAATAGCACCGTCTAAATATTTTTTTTCTTTTGTAATATTAAATAAGTTATATAATGCTAATCCACATAATGCTTGGTGGTTTGATAGCTTTCCTGATTCGTTATGTTTTAAAATAAAATTGCCTCGCTCTTTTAATCCATCTATTATTGTATGACTATCTAGATTTAATATTTTAAAAGTTTCTGTTGCGGAATAAAGAGCAAAGGATGTTGCACCTAACGCTCTTTCAAATGGATAATAATCATCACAAGATCCATCAGAGTTAGCTGCTTTAATAGAATATAAAACACCCGCTTTACAGAGTTCTTTTAGCCTAATCTCTTTATACCATCTGTTATTATTTGCTTTTAAGCAGTAGACTATAGCTAGTGGTAAAATATATTCCTGATACATTCCCGAAGGAAAATCTATAGTTTTATAATGCCAGTAAGAACGATCAAAACAACCATAAGTTCTACTAAGAGGATTAGTATCACATAGCTGTATTATTCGTGGAATATATGTAAGTGCTTTACCTAACCATACATATCTCATAATATTCTTATCTCTTGTAATACAGCTTCTTTATCATGTAGGATGATTCTTGTGAAATTCTTCTATTAAGATTAATTAAATAGCTTATTATGGCCAATACAAAAGCAGTAACACTAATGGTCAACAAAATAGATACTAAAATAATAGAAGGTAAATAAGTTCTATTTTCTATATTAAAATAATATGTATTAATCAAAAAACGAGTACTTAAAAATAATGCTGGTAACAAAAAGATAATAGAGACATATGAAAGCAATGCAAAACCCCTGTAAAACAATGCTAATCGTGTCATAGTAATTATAGATTTTAAAATATAATTAATATTAGATTTTATTAAACGGGACTCCCGAGTTTTCTTATTAACCTTAATTGGAATGTAAGTTATACGAATAGGGGGGGTGTTTCCTAGTTGAATAAGTGTTTCTAGGCTATATGTATATTTATCTGTTACTAACAATCTTAAGGCTACATCAGCGTTAAATGCTCTGAACCCCGATGTGGAATCAGGAATATTTGTTCTAGACAACATTCTAACCAAGCCACTTCCTATCAATTGTAAATATTTTTTAACTAATGAAAAATCTTCGATATCCATAATTGCTCTACAGCCAACAACAAAGTCAAACTTATTATCAATAATTGGTTTAACCAGTTTTATAATATATTGTCCTTTGTATTGATTATCGCCATCAGTATTGACAATGATATCTGCTCCGATTTTTAGACAATATTCAACTCCTCTAATAAATGTCTCTGCCAATCCTCTGCGAGAGTTGTTGCTGATAATATGGTGGATTCCCAAATTTTTAGCTACATTAACAGTATCATCGGTTGATGCATCATTTATAACTAAATATTCAATGGAATAGTTATCTATTTGAGACGAAGATGGTAAGTCTTTAAAAACTGCTGGAAGAGTTTGAGCTTCATTATAACAAGGTATCTGAATTATAATTTTCATTTCAATTAATTTTAAAATAATTTTTCTATTATTAATATTAATATTTTTTGTATTTGGATTTGTAATATAAAACTTAACAGAGTGTTTTTCTCTATTAAGTTTTAAATAGTATTTGCAAATAGGCTATTCTTTTTAATATATTCCTCCGCTTTTTGCCAATCTTCCATGGTGTCTATATCAATTCCTGAAACTTTATCCATAATATAAATAGATGTATTTTTGTTAATAAATTCAGGGGTTTTTAAAAAAGAAGAAATAGAAAATATATAAATAGCTCCATTTAGAAAATAGCAGGATGGAAGATTTTGAGCAGGAGTTGACAGATCTTTAAAATCTCTGAAGGGGATTAATTTATCTTTTTTAAAATAAAAGGATTTAAAAGGAGAAGGAGAGCTATGGGCCGTTACACTTACCAATGTTTTAGTATTTTTTTTGATATATAGCTCAATAGCTTCTTTGACATGACTAGCTGTTCTTAAAGGAGATGTTGGTTGTAGTAAAAAACCTACTTCATAACTTTGGTCTATATTTTCTAAAACATGTATTACACCATCAGCACTGCTAGCATTGTCATCTACTAGTTCTTTTGGCCTATCTATGTATCTAATAGCTTTGTCTTTACAATGGTTTTTTATCTCTGGGCAATCTGTGCTTACTATAATTTCGTCAAAGCAATTAGAAGATATAGCAGCATTTATTGTATAATCTATTAGAGCAATTCCATTTAATGGCATTAAATTTTTTTTAGGTATTCTTTTTGAGCCACCTCTAGCAAGTATTATGCCAATTGTTTTCATAAGGAAATAATGCTTACTTGCTTTCCCACTTTATAGCTGTCTTTATTATAAGCTCAAGATCATTGTATTTAGGCGACCATTTAAGAATTTCTTTGATTTTCTCTGCTTTTGCTATTAAACAAGGAGGATCTCCTTTTCTTTTTTCAGCAATTTTAACTTCAAACTTTTTAGGACTTATTTTTTTAGCAGTATCTATGACTTCTTTTACCGAATAACCATGACCATAGCCACAATTTAGAGTATGAGAGATATTGTTTTTATTTAAATAATTAAGAGCGTCTATATGAGCATAAGCTAAGTCATCAACATGAATATAATCACGAATGCAGGTTCCATCTTCTGTATCGTAATTGTTTCCAAAAATATTCATATATTCTCTTTTGCCAGTAGCACACTCTGAGACAACTTTTATTAAGTGAGTTGACTCTTTTGTATACTGGCCTGATTTTCCTTTCATGTTTGCTCCGGCAACATTAAAGTATCTAAGAGTTATATGATTTAAGGAGCTTTTTTTAGCAATATCTTCTAAAAACCACTCAGTTATAAGTTTTGATTTGCCATATGGATTTATAGGATTGACAGGAGATTCTTCGTGGCAAATTCTGTCTATTGGCGTTCCATACACTGCAGCAGTTGAGGAGAATATAAATTTATTTATATTATACTTTAAGCATAGCTTTATAAGATTAAAGGAGTTTTCAGTGTTGTTTTTATAGTAATTTAGAGGTTTTTCTACAGATTGATAAACTATTGTTAATGCAGCAAAATGTATGCAAGCATCAAATTTTTTAGAGGACATTAATTCATCAATGAATTTTAAATCAGAGATGTCTTTGTTGTAGTGTTTTCCAAAAATAATAGGATTAGTTCCAGATTTAATATTTGATAGGTTGTCTATTATTGAGACACAGTGGCCTTGCTCTGAAAGTAAATTGCAAACATGAGAGCCTATATATCCAGCTCCACCGGTTACTAGAATATTCATATTTAACTAATACTAAATATATTTGAATAGGTAAAATAGTACAAAAACTACCTTGTTTCTAATGCCAAGATTTTTAAAATAGAGAATATCTTAGCTAGAAGCGTTAAAGATTATAATATATAACCCAAATAAGCAACGCTACAGAGTTAACAAAAATTCAGCATTTGTTTGATATCAATAAAGGAGAATAATAAATGGAATTTGTTGAAAAAGGACTAAGTAATAAAGTTGATTCGCTGTCAAAAATAGTTTTTAAAAATACATTTTGGGCAGTGGGAATAATGACAACAGTTATGATATTTCTTGCTAGAATGTAGATAGAAGGTTTGCTTGAAGTATATTTAAAAGCTAAAGTTATAAACCTCATATAATAATAGCTTTAGAGGTGATATATTTTTTTTAAAGTTCGAATTTATGCCTTTGGTAAAAGTAGAGTTTTATCAATATATATTAAATGTACAAAGCATATGTAAAAATATTTATAACCACCTAAAATTGCTAAGCAATGTAAGAATTTGTAAGTTCAATTATAGTACTAGTTCTAATATAAGGGTTTGTTAATTATAACAAAGGAGATAATTATTAAAACGCTAATTTTACTTATTACACTATCGGTTTCAGGCCTTGGATTTTCTATGAAAATTAAGGATTTCAAAGGAGTAATATATGGAACTGATGATAGAGTTGATGTTTCAACTTTGACTATTAATAGCACGGTAACAGCTAGAGTAGGGGCAAGGTTGGGACTTTCAGTTGCTGCTATGATTCCTAAAGGCAATATAACATCTGTTGAAAACAGAAAAGATTATTTGAAAATCTCTGGAAAAAAGTTAAGGGATTCATATGAGCTTTGCCCAGGGGAGAGGTTTGCAGATGACCTTTCAATAGCTAATTGTACCGGCTTCTTAGTGGGAAGTGACCTTTTAGTAACAGCGGGCCATTGCGTAGAATCTGCTTGTGGAACAAGGGCAGTATGGGCATTTGGTTTTAATAATACGGGAAAAATAAGTGACGATATCTATATAAAGACTTCTAATATCTACAAATGTAAAGAAGTTCTAGCAAGAGAAGTTGTAAGTAATGGAGCAGATTATGCATTAATAAGACTTGATAGAAAATCAAATAGCCCAATTTTAAAATATAGAACTTCTGGGGTAATTCCTCAAGGTGCACCAGTAATACTACTGGGACATCCATCGGGAATGCCTTTAAAAGTTACACAGACTGCGGCATATAATACTAGCTTCAAAGATGATACTTTTTTTAGAGTTCCAGTTGATGCTTTTGGTGGAAATTCAGGTTCACCCGTATTTAACACTAGAACTTTTCAAGTAGAAGGAATATTAGTCAGAGGTGTTAGAGATTATGCTTATGACCAAGACAAGCAATGCTATAGAGTTAATCATTGTAAAACTTTTAATCCAAATGGACCGTCTGGCAGTTGTACTGGAGAAGATGTAACTAAAATTACAACTCTTGGATTTTTAAGACAGCTTGCCTTGTTTAATAGATCTTTTTAATAAATTTTCCGTTATAAAAAAGTACTAAAAAGCCATCGATATCGATGGCTTTTTTTATTTTTGTAAAAAATGGAGAAGCTTTTTACTTTTAAAATATTTTATCAATGAAAGTTGCTGTTAAATCCCTAGAATAAAAAAACATATTCTCGTTAGTAATTTAATGTCTTTGTTTAAATTGTTTTCTTCAAACCTTTTTTAAGTGATTGCTCTATTGCCTTAATATCTGCTTTAAGATTATTTCTTAGGATTGCTAAATCATTTTTTCTGTTTTACAAAAGCTTTCAAAAGAAGTTAATGCAACATTGTCTTCTTTTTTTCTGTCTTTTGCCTCTAGAGATACTTGATAAAACTTTTTAATAGATGTTCTTTCTTTAAAGTAAAATATATTAGGCGATATCTGTGACTCTTTAAGTTTTGCCTCTACTGCAAAGAGAGGGATATTTTTTTTAAGAATTACAAAGTCTATTTCTCTTTTATCGGTATCTCTTATATATTTTAACTCCATCTTTTCTCCATGAACGTCTTCATGAAAATGACAATATTTTAAAAGTTGACAGGCAAGCATATTTTCAAATCTTATCCCTAAATCTTCTACTTGAGTCCAATCACAAAGATAAAGCTTTTGTTCCTTTTTTACAGCACGTATTTTAGGTGACCCATAAGGGGAGATTTGAAAACAATAGTAAAGGGAATTTAATATCCCAAGCCACCTTTTTGTGGTTTTGGAATCTACTTCAAGATCTTCTGAGAGAGACTTTATTGATAGGGGAGAGCCCACTCTTCTTGGAAGCTCTTCTGCTAGTAACTCTACCTTATCTAAGTCTTTTACCGTTTCTAGGTCTCGTAAATCAAATTTTATAATTTTGCTGAGTCTTTCTTGATGCCATTTTTTTAGAAAGCGATCGCTACTTTTTAAAAAAGACTCTGGAAATCCTCCGTATTTGAAGAGTCTATTTAAATTTTTTTTATTTATTCCAATTTCAGGGAGTGATAAAGGATGAAGCCTGTAGTAATAATATCTCCCTAAAAGAGAATCTACGCCTTTTCTAAAGTGATCTAATCTTGCTGAACCCGTTATTATAAATGAATGGGTATTTTTTAAAGTATCGTAAATGCCCTTAATAAAGTTTCTCCAATTACTAAATTTATGGAGTTCATCAAATACTATGAGTTTTTCAGATGATGGCCATTCTCTATTTCTTATTTGTTTGCGATGGATATCTAAATCCCAATTAAAGTAAGCAGGGTGGCCATCTTTATAGTTTTTAATTAATGATTGTGCTAGAGTTGTTTTTCCTGATTGTCTAGGGCCACCTAAAAAAATCATTCTTACCTTTAGATCTTCTTTAATAAAACTTTCAAGATACCTTGTTAGTAAATTAGACATAACTCCATTTTACTCATGAGTATTTAGGAGTCAAGTCTAAAATACTCATAACCTTGATAGATTAATTAAAATAGTTATAATAAGACGAGGTAAATTTTTGGCACTGTCCCTTAAAAGTTTATCTTGCTGTGATTTTATTTTATGTATATTTATCATTGTATTATAAATTTACATAAAAATCTATAAGTTAAAAGTATTAAATTAAGTCTAAAATAATACATAAAAAGATTAAATTTACCTATAAAATAATACTTCTAATAGTGATTACAATACATTATAATATAGGTATGAGAAGAATTGCTTTAAATGACCTAAAAAACTGGCTATACTCATCCACTAGGAAGCCTTTAATTTTAAGAGGAGCGAGACAAGTAGGTAAATCCACACTGATTGAGCTTTTTAGTAAGCAGGAGAGGCTAGACTTAATTAGATTTGATTTAGAAATAGAAGATCTGCCTTACTTATCAAATAAAGATTGTAATATTCAAAATTTGATTGATGAAATTCAAGAGATGAGGATATTTTTGCTTTTAAAATATTTTGTCAATAGAAGTTGCTACCAAAACCCCTAGAATAACAAAACATATTCTCATTAGTAATTTAATGTCTTTACTTAAACTTTTTTCAATAAATTCAATTTTATTATCTAGAATCCCTATATCTTTTTTAAGGCCTTGCTCCATGCTTTTCATATCCGATCTAATACTACTTTCCATTTCCTTCATATCAGACCTAATACCATTTTCCATTTCTCTCATATCAGATCTAATGCTATTTTCCATCTTCTCCATATCTGCCCTAATACCTCTTTCCATCTCCTTCATGTCTGCTCTAATTCCAGATTCCATATCTTTCATATCCGATCTAAGTTCATTATTGATAATTCTTATATCTGCTTTAAGATCAGTTCTTAGGACTACTAAATCATTCTTAGTGGCATATTCTTGTGTTTTAATATCTTCTTTCATAATAGCTTCCATTTATTTTATCTCCTTTTTTCTAGCATATTGAAAATTAGTGTAAATAAAATAATTTCAATCTTTTTTTCATATTTATAACTAGTTAAAATTATTAATAAAAAAATTATGTTAGTTAAAGTTTTTCTTTAATAATCAATAATTTATTTTTAAACTAGAATGCATTTAATAAGAATTTTAGATAATTAAAATAGCTTTTTCATTTTTGAAAATATATATAAAAGTTAATTTTTATAAGATAGGTTTTAAAACTTAGTGCCTCTTAGATTTGCTCCAGAAAAGTCTGCTCCTTTTATATATGCTCCCCTAAAATCACTCCAGCTTAAATCTGCATCCTTAAAACTTGCATTAGTTAGATTGGCCCCATGAAAGACAGCATTTATTAATTTACTTCCTTGAAAATTATTACCTATAGCATTAGCATTTCTAAAATTAGAGTTTATAAAACTTGAATTAATAAACTCCCCTTCTTTGATTTGAGAATTTCTAAAATCTACATTTACAAATTGGCTATTTGACACTCTTGCTTTATACAAGATTGCTCCACTAAAATCAGCATCCTTGAAATCAGATTTATTTATATAAGAAAAACTAAAATTTGATAGAATTAAATTTGCATGCAGTAAATAAACGGAAGACACCTCTTTATTTGCAAAGTTAATTCCTGTCAATATACAACCGTTTCCTGTCTTTTTTATTAATTCTTTAGTCAGGGAATAATTTTTTACAAATTTATGATAATTGCTTTTGTTACAATGAAAGGCCTCAAGAGAACTTACATATATAGTTAATGCAAATAGTAAAAAATATTTCATAAAATTATTATATAAGAGAAATTTTTGCTTAACAATTATTATAATTAAGCTATCGAGATTATGAGTATTTTAGGCCTAGCTCTTAGATACTTATGAGTAAAATGGAGTTATATCTCATTTACTAACAAGAGGTATGAAGAACCAAAGGTAAGAATAGTTTTTTAGGGCACTAGACAATCAAGAAAAGCAATTCTAGCACAATCAATAATTAAAAACACTTTTACTTAACATATCAAACTACTGATTTGCTTATATAATACTTCCTTATAAAAATTAACTTTTATATATATTTTCAAAAATGAAAAAGCTATTTTAATTATCTAAAATTCTTATTAAATGTATTCTAGTTTAAAAATAAATTATTGATTATTAAAGAAAAACTTTAACTAACATAATTTTTTTATTAATAATTTTAACTAGTTATAAATATGAAAAAAAGATTGAAATTATTTTATTTACACTAATTTTCAATATGCTAGAAAAAAGGAGATAAAATAAATGGAAGCTATTATGAAAGAAGATATTAAAACACAAGAATATGCCACTAAGAATGATTTAGTAGTCCTAAGAACTGATCTTAAAGCAGATATAAGAATTATCAATAATGAACTTAGATCGGATATGAAAGATATGGAATCTGGAATTAGAGCAGACATGAAGGAGATGGAAAGAGGTATTAGGGCAGATATGGAGAAGATGGAAAATAGCATTAGATCTGATATGAGAGAAATGGAAAATGGTATTAGGTCTGATATGAAGGAAATAGAGTCTAGTATTAGATCTGATATGAGAGAAATAGAAGGAAAGCTCAATCATAGAATAGAAAAGGTCGAAGAGAAAATTGATAATAAATTTGAGATTCTTAATAATAAGATTGATTCTGTTGAAAAGGGTTTAAATGATAAAATTGATAAAATTGATAATAATTTTAAATGGGTAATAGGTATAGGCCTATCTATCTTTGGAGCAAGCGTATCTATTATAGGTATTTTAGTGGCTTCTATCTTTAAAGTTATTGATATATTTTAAATATCTCTATGATAAGAAAAAGTAGTATTGACTAGTTTATTTTATAGTTCTCAAGCAAACTAAATAGCCAAGAGCCTTGTGCTTTGCTTGCAGTTTTAGAAATATTAAGAACCATGGCATCAGAATGAGCATAAACTTCTTTAAATGGATTGCTTTCCCAATTATTTAGAGTGAATATCTTAGCAAGAATCTGGCCTTTTTTTACTAAATCCCCAGGTGCTATTTCGTATTCAACAAGGCCTGGAAAGTCAGAATAGTAATGACAATAGTTTTTCAAATCGGAATAGTATTGAGGTTTTTTAGGGGAGTTTATTTTATATTCACTATCAATTACTTTCTTGTATTGCAAATAATTTAAAATACAGTTTACATCTAATTGTGCCTGAGAACTATTAATGCATTCACTGCTTCCTAGCTCTATAGTATGTGCTTCAAATTTATCTTCTATTTCTACTTTATGTTTTTTTAACCTTTCAAATAACTTATGCCAAGGATTAAAACATGCTTCATCCATTGCTCCTGCAAATTCATTGGGAATTATGATATTTCCAGGAAGATTAAATGCCATGGCAGATTCTTTTTGATATTCTGCACTGTATAGGTATCTAGTGCTATATGCTCCAGTGTGTAGATCGAGAACAATATCGGCATTACAAGCTTTTAGTTGTAAAAATAAACTCAAGGATTTATCATAGCATAAGCCTCTTTTAATTGAATCTTTTTTATAATTTGAGATAGTTTTATAAAGTTCTTTTTTGAAATTATCCTTTATTTTGTAAATACTATTCTTTAGATTTGCTTTTATAAAAGGATCTAATTTTAAAGACTTCATTATATCTAAATATTGACGGTTATAATCATTTCCATTTTCTGGATTAAATCGCCCATTTGTACAAGAAATACCTCTATTATTAATAGAGAGGGGATTGGCAAAGGGAATCATTGTAATTGTTCCAACAAAGGGGATTTCTTGAAGCATTTTTATTAATTTATAAATCACTAAATGTCCCTGTTGTTCTGAGCCATGCATACCTGATTGAATATGAACATGAGGGCCGTCTTGTCCTGAATCTAAGTTATAAGATGTTATAAAATAACTGCCAGCAATTTCTTGTCTGATTATATGCTCTGACTTTTTAAGATCCATTTTAATTTTTTAATTATTATTTGATATTTTTTTATTGATATTATCTGCAAAAAAATCATAAAAGTCATTCTTTCGAAGTTTAATTTTTTGCAATTTATCAAAAGATGGAGCTTTGGCAATTTCTGCATTTATTCTATAAATGGGGCCAGCTATTCTATTTGTAATTAAAAGTGTACTAATAAAAAGTACAAATATTCCACAAGCTCCAATTAAAATACTTATATAAATATGTGCCTCTAAAAAATTATCTATATCTGATGGGCGATTAAAAGCGATAGTTTTAAGTGCGTCATATGTATAATATGCATATAAAGTATAAATTAATAAAAATACTATGCTAAAAAAAGCAAAAGTATAATATTGAAGCTTAGGATACACAATATATTTAGTCTTTTGAAAAAACTTTTTGCTAATACGCATATAGTTCATGTTAACTCAAATTATAGGCAAATTCTAGAGAATTGATTTACATAATGTATTTAAATTATCATGTATTGTATTAGTCTTTTTTAAAGTTTTTCTATTAAGTTGACGATTATATTCATATGATAAAAATACTACTTACAATATCGATGCTTTTTGTGGGCTCATCCATATTCTATCTAGGCTATTGGGTTTCAAAATCAGGAATAAGTAAAAAAAGAGATATTGCATCACTGGATTGTAGCAAGGGAAATCCTTGTCACATCTATATTGATGGAAGTATTCAGTTAGAAAATAAGGGAACACTTTCAAAGAAGCCATTAAAAATAAAAATTGAAGATTAGTTTTATAACTTATATTTAAATTTAAATAACATATATACCCCATATAAGAGTAATTATATGGGGTATATATTTCGTTAAAGCATTTTTACTAGCCATTTTGATGCTTTTCTAACTTCACTGCTATCAGGATAAGTTTTTTCTTTTCTCAGATTTTTAACAAGCTGAATTTTCTTTATATTTTTAAAGTATTTTGAAAATACTTTAAAATTAGAGCTTAATGTCTCTTGAGACCATTTTGTTTCAATCATGGCCATTGGCTTATCATCTTTTGTCAGTAAGAAATCTATTTCTTTTTTATTTTTATCTCTTAGATAAAAAAGACCATTTTTTTCACCTTTTGTATCTTCACTGCAATGATTTTGCTTTAAAAGTGAGCATGCAATAAAATTTTCAAACATAAGTCCATGATCTTTTTTTATTAATACCCAGTTATAAAAATAATATTTAGGTTTTTTTCTTAATGAATTGGTAACTTTTTTACTATAAGGTACTACCTTAAAAATGATATATAGATTTTCAAGCCATTGCATCCATTGCTGAACTGTTTTATGTGAGCAGCCTCCTAATTTCTCAGCTAAATCAGAATATGAAATAGGAGTTCCGATTCTTTCTTTAAGTAATTCTATTAATGTCTGAATTTTTAATATATTTTTAGGACTTTCTAAAGTTATAAGGTCTTGAGTGATAATAGTATCAATATGAGTTTTTTCCCAAAGATTATAAAAGGCTTTATCTCTTTTAAGATATGGCTCTGGAAACCCACTATACAATAAGAGATTATCGAGTATTTTTTCTGGATTTTTAGTACTTTTATCTACTTGTATTAATTCTTTTAAATCAAAGGGATAAAGACGAAATGAAAAAAAACGTCCAGCCATAGAATCTCCTACTTTTTTATAAGTGTCTAACTTTGCACTACCTGTAACAACTAGCCCAGGAGGAATACCCTCCACATCAAAGATTCCTTTTAGCCATCTTTTCCAATTTGTCTTTTTATGAAGCTCGTCAAAGATAATATATGATTTATTTCTATTCCAAGATTGCTCCTCTAATAAAATTCTATCCTTTGCATAATCTAAATTTATATAATCATGGTTTTTAGATATATTTCTCGCTAATATGGTTTTTCCACTCTGTCTTGGGCCAGAAATTAAGAGAATTTTCATATTTATATATTTTTTTAAGGTATTTAATAAATATCTATTTAGTATCATACAAAAATTATACACATTATTTACTTGGAAATCAATATTTTCTGGTAGTAGGCTACCAAAAAATATTGATTTTCTGGTAGTAGGCTACCAGAAATATACAGTTTAAAAAATGAATAAATTTCCCTATTAAAGCAATATTTTACTATTTAAATTAAAATAAAATTATGGGTAAAAGAGATAAACAACTTGTTGTTGATGAAGAATTTTTACAAAATTTTACCTCCGAAAATACCAGATGTTCATATAAAAGAGATATAGAAAAATTTTTTAAATATTTATCTAGAAAATGGCCAGATATAGACTCCATAGAAAAGGTAGACAGAATATATATAGTAAAATATAGAAATTATCTTTCTGAAATTGGCGGTAGAGATGGTGAGCCTGCATCTCCTAAAACTATTGGTAGATCTCTTGCTTCATTGTCGAGTTATTTTAGTTTTCTAGTTGAAAAAGGTGTTTTTAAAGTAAATCCTTGTTCGTGTATAAAACGTCCTCGTCAAGAGGTTCTCTCCCCTACTACAGCTCTTGCAAGTTCACAGGTTCAAGAAATTTTTCAAACTATAGCTGAAAGAAATACCAATAGTTCTAAATTACATCTAGCTCTTTTAACTACATTTTTTACTACAGGTCTTAGAAGGAATGAAGTATTATCACTTAAGTTTAAAAATTATAAATCAATAAATGGAAAAAAGGTAATTCAATATAGAGCAAAAGGTGGAAAGATTGGCTACAAGCTTCTCCATAAAATTTGTGTTAAAGAATTAGATAATTATATAAGGTGGATGGCAGATAATAACAGAAGACATGCTCCAAATGATTGGTTGTTTCAGCCTACAAAAAATCCTGCTGATCCCAAAAATACAAATAAACAATTAAATCCTAAAACTATTAACGAAATACTGAATTATTATGCAAAAAAAATTGGCCTTGATTTTAAAATCTCTCCTCATAGTGCAAGAGCTACATTTATAAGTGAACTTTTAAGAGCAGGGGTCGATATTTATAAAGTTGCAAAAGAGGTAGGACATAGCTCTGTAAAAACTACTCAAGAGTACGACAAAAGGCAAAAAAGTATCTTAGATAGCCCTGTATCAAAATTACCTTACTAAAAAAGATTTTAGAGACATTGTGCAATAAATAATTATATTAAATATTTACTTCATGACGCTATATTAATAACCTTATGTATTAATATTCTAATGTAATCAATTTTAATTTTTCAAATAGGTTGCAAAAAAATAAAATAAGTAATCATAAGTTATTTATTATAAGGAAGTAAGTTTATGGATCCTATTATTACAGAAAATAAAAACAGATTTGTAGTGTTTCCTATTCAGTATTATTCAGTGTGGGAGATGTATAAAAAACATATGGCAGTATTCTGGACTGCTGAGGAATTAGATTTAATTCCTGATATTGCTGATTGGAAAAAATTAAACAAAGATGAACAACACTTTATATCTCATGTCTTAGCTTTTTTTGCGGCCAGTGATGGGATTGTAAATGAAAATCTTGCTTTAAGATTTTACAATGATGTTCAAATTCCTGAGGCCAGATGTTTTTATGGATTTCAAATTGCTATGGAAAATATTCATAGTGAAACATATAGTTTATTAATTGATACTTATATTAAAGACAATAATCAAAAGGATCGCTTATTTAATGCCATTGAAACCACTCCTTGTGTAGCAAAAAAGGCAAAATGGGCATTAAAATGGATTCAGTCCAATAATTCCTTTGCCGAGAGATTAATTGCCTTTGCAGCCATTGAAGGCATATTTTTCTCCGGTAGTTTTTGTGCTATTTTTTGGCTTAAAAAAAGGGGTATTATGCCTGGGCTCTGTACATCCAATGAATTCATAAGTAGAGATGAGGGGTTACATTGTGAATTTGCCTGTTTAATGCACCAATTACTTACTCCTGAAAACAGAGCAAGACCTGAAACTATTGAAAGTATTATTAAAGAAGCTGTGGAAATTGAAAAAGAATTTATTACAGATGCTCTACCTGTATCTTTGATTGGAATGAATGCTAATGTTATGTCTCAATATATTGAATTTGTGGCCGATTACTGGTTAGTTAAGTTAGGGTGTTCAAAAGTTTATAATGCTATAAATCCATTTGACTGGATGGATCTTATATCTATGGAAGGAAAAACTAACTTTTTTGAAAAAAGAGTTTCAGAGTATCAAAAGCCAGGAATTGTAGGTAATAAAGAGGAAAGAGTATTTACAACGGAGGTAGATTTTTAAATGTATGTAAAAACGAGAAGTGGAGAAAGAGAACCCGTAAAATTTGATAAAATAACTGAAAGAATTGAGCTACTTGCAACTAATTTAAATTCTCAGTATATAGACTCATCAGTTATTGCTCAAAAGGTTATTAAGGGTATCTACGATGGCATTACAACTAGAGAGTTAGATAATTTAGCGGCTGAAACTGCTGCTTATTTATCAACTCAACATCCTGATTATGCAAAGCTTGCCGGCTCAATTGCAGTGTCAAATCTGCACAAAGAAACCAAAGGGTGTTTTTCTGAAAATATAAAAGCGCTGTATAATCATGTAAATCCCATAACAAGTGAACACTCTCCTGCTGTCTCAAAAGAATTATACGATGCTGTAATGAAGCATGCGGAAAGATTGGATAATGTCGTAGAGGATAAAAGGGATTTTAATTACGATTATTTTGGATTTAAAACGCTTGAACACTCATATCTTTTAAAATTAAATGGCAAAGTTGCAGAACGACCAGGACAGATGCTAATGCGAGTTTCTTTAGGAATTTTTTTAGATGATATTGACCAAGCTATTGAGACCTATGATTTAATGTCACAAAAGCTATTTACTCATGCATCACCTACTCTATTTAACTCAGGAACTAATAAGCCACAATTATCTAGTTGTTTTTTGTTAACTATGAAAGAGGATAGTATTGATGGGATATATGAGACTTTAAAACAAACAGCATTAATTAGCCAATCGGCAGGAGGAATTGGGCTTTCAATTCATAATATTCGAGCCACTGGATCATTTATAAAGGGTACAAATGGTACATCCAACGGCATTGTTCCCATGTTAAAGGTATTTAATGATACTGCTAGATATGTAGATCAAGGTGGAGGAAAGAGAAAAGGGGCGTTTGCTATTTATTTAGAGCCATGGCATGCAGATATATTTGATTATCTAGAGCTTAAAAAAAATATAGGAAAAGATGAGTCAAGAAGCAGAGACTTGTTTTATGCGATATGGACACCAGATTTATTTATGAAGAGAGTTGAGCAAAACGAAGATTGGTCTCTATTTTGCCCTCATGAATGCCCAGGTTTAGCTGATTGTTATGGAGCAGAATTTGAAAAACTTTATACTTCATATGAAAAGCAAGGCAAGGCTAGAAAGACTATTAAGGCCCAATCTCTATGGTTTGCAATTTTAGAAGCTCAAGTTGAGACTGGAAATCCATATATTTTATATAAAGATTCTGTAAATGAAAAATCAAATCAAAAGAACTTAGGCACTATTAGATCTTCTAATTTATGCACTGAAATTGTAGAATATACATCTCCTGATGAAGTGGCAGTATGTAATTTGGCATCAGTTGCTTTAAATAGATTTATAGAAGATGGAATATACAATCACAAAAGGTTGTATGATGTAGTATATCGTATGACAGTAAATCTAAATAAGATAATTGATGCTAATTATTATCCAGTCCCTGAGGCAGAAAGGTCTAATAAGCGCCATAGGCCAATAGGAATAGGTGTTCAAGGGTTATCTGATGCTTTCTTTTTAATGAGATACCCATTTGATTCACAAGAGGCATTAGAATTAAATAGAGATATCTTTGAGACTATTTACTTTGCATCTCTTAGTGCTTCAAAAGATTTGGCTAAAAAAGATGGAGTTTATGAAACTTACCATGGCTCTCCTATTTCTCAAGGACTGTTTCAGTTTGATCTCTGGGGTGTGGTTCCTAAAAGTGGAAATTGGGATTGGGATGAGTTAAAAAAACAAGTAAAGGAATATGGTGTTAGAAACTCTCTTTTAGTTGCTCCCATGCCGACAGCATCTACTTCTCAGATTCTCGGAAACACCGAGTGTTTTGAGCCTATAACTAGTAATATTTATGTTCGAAGAGTGTTGTCTGGGGAGTTTGCCGTAGTAAATCGCTATTTAGCAGAAGATTTAATTTCTTTGAATTTGTGGAGTGAGAATATCATTAATAAGATTATTGGTAACAATGGCTCAATTCAAAGCATTGATGAAATTCCAAATGATATTAAGGCCCTTTATAAAACTGTTTGGGAAATTAAACAAAGAGCTATTATAGATATGGCAGCAGCACGTGCTCCTTTTATCGATCAAAGTCAAAGTTTAAATATTCATATAGAAGACCCTTCATTTAGCAAACTTACTTCTATGCACTTTTATGGGTGGAAAAAAGGATTAAAAACTGGGATGTATTACCTAAGATCTAGGTCTGTTGTAAATGCTGTTCAATTCACAGTAAAACAAGATGATAACTCCTCAATATCTAGTAATACTAAGGTATCTACTCCGGCTCCGGAAGAAGTGTGTTCTCTTGATAGTGAAAATTGTATATCCTGTGGAAGTTAAGCTTACTTTATAAGATTCCGATATATGTTATAATAACATTATGTATGGAATATTATCCTTATTATCTATTTTAATACCGACAATAATAATTGCCCAAGTCACTTCTGTATCAAATTTAATAGCAACTGAGGGAAAATTAAAAAAGCTTTTGGCCCATCCAAAAGCTCAAGAGCAATATCAAAAATGTATTGCTGCAGAAATTAATCAAAAAAGTGATGATATGGGTAAGTGTATTTGGGATGGAAATGAAGAAAAGGGAATTCCCTCCTTAGATGAGGCGACAAAAAAACAACTACAAGATATGCTATCGGAAGGCAATAATAAATATGAAGGTATTGATATAAGTACAGCAACATCAACCCAAACGTCTGCTTTAAAAAAATTAGAAGATTATTTTAGGAAGAAATTACAAGAGGTATTAAAGAAAGATCAAGGTGGAAAAATAGTAAATATTTCTCAAAGAAAATTCAATAAAATTTATGAGTCACAATTAGGGAAAAATATAATTTCCTCTCTTTCAAGTTATTGCATAGAAGCAAATGAGGGAAACTATAAAATTCCCGAATCAAGAAAAACAAGAGAGAAAAATAGACAAAATAACTTAAAAAGACTTTCTGAAGTTTCTAGCAAACAAGAAGAAGTAGTTAATACTGCTTATGCTCATTGGAGCAAATGTATATTGGCAATACAGCATATATGCTATAAAGAAGCAAAATATAAAATTTCTGTTAGTGATTATCAACAAAGACGGGCATGTGAAGTTACAAATTATCTAAAAGCAGCAAAGCAAAATTTAATTGCCTTAAATCAAATTGAACGAGGTTATAAACAGTACGAAAAAAATAAAGCTGGCCCTTCTCTAATTAATGCAGTAAATGCTGACAATATTAGATCTGATAAAATTACAAATATGACTTCTAATGAGCTTATTAATAAGTCTGATTATAAAAAAGAAGTAGAAAAAATGCAGCAGCAGCTATCCTCTTGCAAAGAAAGTCCTGATGACGAAAATTGCAAAAAGCTTTTATCGGAAAAAGATTATAAATTAATTGATGAATATTCTTTGCGTTCAAGGGCAATTGCTTCAAAGCTTAAAAGTCAAGTTACCGGTGACAATACCGATAAAAAAGCAGTTGAAGAATATCTAAAAGAAGAGGGTTACAGTACTCAAAAGATATCACAACTAAGTGAAGAAAAAATAAGAGAGATAAAGCAAACGATTCAAAACCGTTATGATGCAGAAAGAGAAGCGTTAATCAAGTCAATGAAGGCTAAGATGGATAAAACTTCAATTAGCAGTGACGATCCTAAAATTGCAAATAATAAATTAAGAGAATTAGAAGAAGAAGTATCAAAAGAGGCAGAAAGATACAAAGAATTAGTTTATTTTAATAATATAATTTCTGGATATTTATCTTTTGAAGATAGCAAAGGAAAAGTTATAGGTAAAAATACTAAAATATTACAACAAGAGTTAGCAGATAGTGCCTTTGATCCCAAAAATATGAGGGAAGATGTCAGTCGCAGTATAACTAGTGAAGATTATCAAAATGTAAAAAAGCAAAATGAAAATCAAATCAAATCGTCTCCCTCTGATTCAAATAATGATGAAACAGGAATAAGCGTTGATCAAATTAACCAACATCTTTTGAATATAATTCCTAAGGAAGAAAATAAGTAAATAATGAGATTACCTAAAGAGTATACTATAAAAAAGACAGGCGATAACTCAGTTACTCTCTGGTCAACAAAATATAAACAAGCTTGTCATTCCATGGCAGGGGCATATAGTGAAACATTATATAATTATATTCAAGGCTGCAATCTTATTAATATAAAAAAAGAATGTTTTCATAAAGATTTAAATATTCTAGAGATAGGTTTTGGAACTGGATTAGGAGCAAAATCTAGTTTTAAGTTAATTGATAGTTCTGTAAAATTTTTCTCATTTGAACAAGATGAACTCTTAATAAAATGGGTGGTTTCAACTTCAACTTGTCCCCTAATATCAAAGTTAAAAAAGCAATCTATAAATAATCTGACATATTATAAATCAAAATTAGGGACAAAAGAGCTAATGGTTTTTGTAGGAGATGCAAGAAAAACTCTAATATATGCATATGATTATAATTTAATCCCGAAGATTATAGCAGTATACTTTGATCCATTTTGCCCCAAAGAAAACCCTGAATTATGGACTATTGATATATTTAAACAACTTTTTAAAATTAGTAAAAAGGATGCTATTTTGTCTACATATAGTGCCTCATCTTTAGCCAAGCATTATTTAAAATTATCAGGCTGGCATGTAACAGTAGTTAAAGGATATGCTGGAAAAAGAGAATCTATTAGAGCTAAAAAATAAAGCTATATAAAAGTTTGTATTTTTATGATAAAAGTTATCTCTAATTTTTACAGGAATAGGTTTATGAAATTGATTATATTTTTGTTATTTTTTTCATGTTCTATTTATAATAAAACTCTTAGCAATAACAAAAAATACCCTAAAGAATGGTTTATTTCTTTTGATGGAGAAAAATATTCTTGGGAGATCCTCCCTCAAGAAGCGGGTAAAGGGGAGGTTATTATCTCTAAAAGAAATGAGTTAAAAATACTGTCAAACTTTGCACCAACTCCATTTAAACTCTATGGCACAACCTATGCTAGTATAGAAGGATTTTGGCAATCTCTAAAATATCCAGAGGATGATACAGATATTAGATATAAATTAGGAATTAATAAATTTACCAGAGAAGAAGTGGCATCTATGCATGGATTTGAAGCAAAAAAAGCAGGAGATATTGCCTCGGAAATAATGCTTAAAAATAATATCAATTATATTACCTTTAAAAATAAAAAGATGGAATATCATGTACATAAAAAAGGTGAGTTTTATCAATTAATTGTAAATGCCATGAAGGCAAAATTAAATCAAAACAAAAAAGTAAGAGAAATTCTCCTTAAAACTAAAGGTCTTATATTATTGCCCGATCACCACCAAGATAATCCCCCGCCAGCATGGCAATATTATAAAATTTGGATGCAAATAAGAGATGGATTACTTTAGCTAATAAAACTCTTTAAAAATCAGCAGCTTAGCAAATAAGCAAGCTCCTTATATAATAATTATACTTTTTTATTAAAGAAATATTCTTAAGTGTCGATAAATATGAACAACCAAAGGAGAAAACTATGAAATTAAATGTGTTTTTAACTGCTATGTTTTTACTATTTTCTTCATGCTCTATGTACCATAAAATGTTTCACAAATGTGACAAAAAAAGATGTGAAAAAAGCAAGTGTAAAAAGGAAAAGTGTAAAAAGAAGTATGAAGCAAAAAAGAAGAAAAGAAAACCTTCTTCTTATAAATCTAGGCATAAAAATATCAGATAAAATATTTACTGTTAAAAAGCAGATCTAAGCAAAGATAATCTCTGCTGAGGGTCTGCTTCATCGTTTTTGTTTTTTAAAAAAATTATAATTGAAAATACTATAGAAACAAGTGATGGAATAACAAAAGATATAAATATTGCCATAGAGGTAATTTGAACTGGTATTTTTCTGTCTATAAAAATATCGGGCATAATATTACCACTATAGTTCTTAAAAATTACTAAAAAGACATACCCTAATAATAACCCTATTAGTGCTGAGATTATGCTTATTAATATAATGAAAACTATAGATGCTGTATGCAATTTATAATTAGAGCAGCCTAAAATCCAAAAAGATGTCATATCTAATTGTACTTTTTTTAAAAAAATAGATAGCCCTGATATTGTACATAATGAAACAAGTAAACTCATTGCAGAAAATAAAAATAACATTATTGTTGCTTCCAGTTTTAGTGCCCATAAAAGGGTTTTATTTTGTTCTTCCCAAGATAAGTGAGTAATCTTGTCTCCATAACGCTCGTATAATTTCTGTTTTAAATTTGGAGCATCTCCAAAATAATAGATACGATTGACTTCTTTTGTCTTTAATAAGTTTTGTAATAAACTTTTACGAATCCACCCATGAAAGCTATCAACTTGAGGAACATCCGTCTTTATACTTTCATCTAAAAAAGCAGAAATAATCTGAGGGATTTCTCCTAGAAGAAAATTGACCTTTGCAGGAGAAATAAGAGATATTTTATCTCCTGAAGTTAAGTGTAATTTAAAAGCAATGTCTTCTGGCAAGATCAATTCTGAAAAATTTGTATTTTTTATCACTTTTGGTAAATTAGGATCATTTATATTTACTCCGTGAATTATTATAGGTGTTAAATAACTACCATTACGAGCAAGAACTTCTGCTTCAAGTTCTGAATATGCTTTTAATTTTAGACTTTTTAAAAAAAATAAAATATCTGAATCTAATTTATCACTAAAATTATTAATAATAATTTTTCCATTGCCTACTACTTCTTTTGATCTGTTAATTAGTTTACTTTGCAATCCCTGCATAGTTGATTGCAAAACTAGAAGCGAAAAAGAAGATAGAATTATTCCAAAAATAGCAATACATAACAGATGTTGTCTGGTTTTTGCCTTTACTACATACCCAAAAAAATATTTACAAAAGTTAACAATCATGGCCCATAAAAGCTACCATTTTTTAAAGCTAAGTCTCTAAGGTAACTACATGGAGAAAATCTATGGCCATTTTCAATATTAGATAATTTATTTAATTTCTCCACAATATATTTGATGCCGAGGGTGTCAGCATAACGAAGAAGACCTCCTCTGAATGGAGGGAATCCTATTCCATAAATTAAACCTAAGTCTACATCATTTGCAGTTTTGACAATGCTGTCCTCTAAAACTCTAGCGGCTTCATTAATCATTGATAAAAAGATGCTATCTTGAATTTCTTTGGAAGAAAGTGTTTTTTTATTATCTAAATCTAATATTTTATTTAGTTTAGGATTAATTTGAACCTTTTCTTCGTATTTATAAAAGCCTATAGAAGTTTTTTTCCCTAAAAAATTATTATCCACCATAGATTGAAAAACTGCCGATGGGGTCATTCTTTCTCCTAATCCTTGATATAAACTTTTTGAAACTTTGCAAGCTATATCAATTCCAATCTGATCAAGCAACGCAAGGGGTCCCATAGGCATTCCAAAATCAAGGCATGCCTTATCGATGTCCTGAGCATCAACCCCCATATTTAACATATAGCAGGCCTCATTGATAAAAGGACCTAAGATTCTATTAACTAAAAATCCTGGTGAATCTTTCACAACAATAGGAGTCTTGCCGGTATTTTTTATAAAATAGTGCAAAGTTTTTAGTATTTCAGGAGAAGTTGTTTCATGACTTACAATTTCAACTAGTGGCATGCGATTGACTGGATTGAAAAAATGTAACCCTGCAAATCTCTCGGGGTTTTTTAAAGCCTTTGCAATCTCTGAAACACATAGTGAAGATGTATTAGTTGTAATTATAGCATCATCTTTAAGATTTTCTTCTGTTTCGGATAATACTAATTTTTTAATTTGCAAATCTTCAACAACTGCTTCAATTAGCAAGTCCACTCTTTTAAATCCAGTATAATCTTGGACAACAGATATGCTACTAATTAAGCTTTCCATTTGATAATTAGTTAACTTTTTTCTTTTAACTGAATGTTCGAAGTTTTTTCTGCATTGTTTTAGCCCTAATTCCAGTGACTCTCTTTTTATATCCTTTAGTATGGGATAGAGCTTTTCTTTAGCTAGGAGATGGCAAATCCCTCCTCCCATAGTTCCTGCACCTAAAACTGCCGCTCTTTTTATAGGAAAGATTTTTACATTATTATCGTCTTTATATTTTTTAGATTTTTCTGTTAAGAAAAAAATGTGTTGCAGGTTTTTGCTTTGTTCAGTAACAGCAAGTTCTCCAAAACTTTGAGATTCAATAGACATACAATTATCTCTATTTTTATTAAGTGCTAATTCCATAGTGTCTAAAATTTTTAAGGGAGCATGGTAAAATCCCTTAGTAGTATTTATGACTTTTTCTCTGGCTTTTTGAAGAATAATTTTTTTTGTCATAATATTATCTTTTATAACTGAAGTTTTGTACTGAAACTTATTTTTAGTTAAGTGGTTTAATGCAAGTTCAAGAAGTCTTTCTTTTGGATATGCTCCTTGAGCGAGCTTTAGCTTGAGAGCTTTTTTAAAGTCAACAGTTTTGCCCGTCAATATTAAATCTAAAGCAGCAATAAGACCTATTTTAACAGGTAATCGGTATGTCCCTCCAAATCCTGGAAGTAGCCCTAGTTTCACCTCTGGCAATCCCAATATAGTGGACTTATCAGTTGAAACTACAATAGATTTACAGGATAATGCAAGTTCAAGTCCTCCGCCTAATGCCACTCCATTGATAGCAGCTATTGTAGGAATTTTTAAATCATCTATTTTATTGAAGAGTTTTTGTCCCATTTTTGATTTTTGTTCTCCATCGACTTCGGATTCAATATTAGCTATAGCATTGATATCGGCACCCGCTAAAAAGCATTTATCTTTATGAGAGTGAAATATTAATCCCTTTATGGATTTATTCGAGTTTATTTTTTCGATATAATTATTTAAGACATCTACCATTTCTAGGGTTAAAACATTAACAGAGCTACTACTTTGATGGCCAAAGCCTATATAAACAATATCATCTTTTAATTCATAGCTAATTTCACAGTTTACTTGCATTTAAACACCTTCTATTAAGCAAGCTCCTCCTTGCCCTCCCCCAATACACAATGATGCTATTCCATGTTTTTTCTTTTGATTTTTCAAGCTATGAGCTAGAGTAACAAGTAGCCGACAACCCGTTGAACCAATGGGATGTCCTAAGGCTATAGCTCCACCATTTACATTTAATTTTTCATCTGGAATTTCTCCATAGATCTTGTCTACTGAAAATCTTCGAGCATATTTTTTATCTTTTAATGCCTTTTGGACCGCTAAAACCTGAGCGGCAAAAGCCTCATTTAATTCAAATAAATCAGCATTTAGCAAGTCAAATCCTGTTTTAATAGATAACTTATCCATTGCAAGAAGTGGCCCCATTCCCATCCTTTCTGGCTCAAGTCCAGTAAAAACTATAGATTTAATAACAGCTATTGGCTCTAAATTATATTTATTTACGATATCCTCTGATGCAAGAAGCATAGCTGAAGCTCCATCAGTTATAGGGCAGCTATTTCCCACGGTAACAGTTCCCCATTTAGGTTTAAAGTATGGCCTTAATTTTGAAAGGGATTCAACACTTGAATTGTCTCTTGGGCCTATATCATTGTCTAGAATTTTTTCACCAACTTTAATAGGTAGAATCTCTGGTTTAAATTTTGAATCTTTTATAGCAGAGATTGCCTTTTTATGGGAGTTATTGGCAAAAATGTCTTGCTCTTCCCTAGTTATGTTAAATTCTGTTGCTAACAGCTCTGCTGTTTCTCCCATATTCATACCACAAAATGGATCTGTTAACCCCTGCTCTAGAGCTATAATTGGTTTTAAATAACTTAATTTAAATCGTTTTAAAGATGATAATTTTGCCTTTAATGTTTTTGCTAGCATTAAATTGATAAAAATATCTGTCATTTCTTTTGAATATATAAGAGGCAATTGAGACATAGATTCCACTCCCCCAACTATAATTGAGTTACTTATGCCAGAGGCTATTTTTAACATTCCTTGAGAAACTGCCTCCAACCCACTTGCACAATTTCTATGAACTGTGTAAGCACTAGTTTTTTTATGTAGGCCAGCCTCAAGAGCTATTACTCTAGATATATTTGGAAATTGCATAGGATTTCCTACATTACCAATAATGACTTCATCTACTAAACTGTCATCAGGAATTTTATCTACTAAATGTCTAACTAAATAAGATACTAAAAATGGAACTTGAACCCCTTTTAAATCCGTTCCCGCCTTGGCATGAGGGGTCCTTACAGCATCGACAATGTATACAGCTTTATATTCCATTATCAAGATAATAAGGCATCTTTTAATGTTTTTAAAGCTTATATTAAATGTATCAATCTAGTCTTATTTTATTAGAGAAAGAACGCCGTCATACAAATTAATAAGAAGGAGATAAATTAAGTATGACGGCGTATATATAAAAAGGGATTAAAATCTAAAAAAGAGTCCTAATCCTAGAAATATGTGACCTGCATCATGTAAATCTTTAGCAATATCATTAAGCCTATCTTCTGCTTCATTTGCAGTGTATTTATTGTCATCTCTTATTCCGCCTGAAACATTTTTAGAGTAACTAGCTTTTATACTTAAACCAATTTCTCTACTAAATAATACATCTGAACCAATTGCTGCAGATACTCTCGCTGATCCTAGAGATACTGAAGCATCATCATAATGATTATCATTATAATAAGCATTTCCATAAAAAGGGTGATATCCAATATATCTACCGTTATGGTAGGCATTTTCATGATGATAAGTTAAAGAGCTTCTAGAATAACCAGCACCAATTGAAAAGTATGGGTTTATTCTGCTATTGCCTGAAATATATGCTTTTAAGGCAACATCTACGCCCATAGTGTTTGCAGATAATGTGTAACTATCATCATAATAGGTATTACAAGAATAGCTATCACAATATGATCCTTTCTCTTGAAAGCTTGAATAGTTTAATCCTAAAGTAAAGGCAAGCCTCTTAGTTAAACGAGTCTCAAAATCAAGTGCTGCACCTGCTTGAGGGTTGAATCCTCTAGTATTTTTACCATCAAGTTGAGGAACACCTACATAAACTGCTACCTTATTTTTGCCTTTTACAAAAGAACTTTTAGGCTTAACAACAACAATAGGGGTTTCTTTTTTAGTAGTTGAAGTTGATGAACCAGATGATAATTCTCCTAGACCAAATTCTCCGGCAAAAGCATTTCTTAGATCACGATTAAGCTTTCTTTCTGCTCTAGTTCTAATGGCCTCAATTTTTTTCCCAACCATGTTTTCAACTTGCTTTTCGAGTTTTTGTCTGGATTGTTTTGCTCTTTGTACGCCACTATATTGTCCGTCGATGGGTAATGTTTCGGACTCATATATTGTTGGATCATCTATTTCATCAAACGACACTGCAATTGGTGAAATAGCTAAACCAAACA
This sequence comes from Bacteriovoracaceae bacterium, assembly GCA_965243505.1. Classification (GTDB taxonomy): domain Bacteria; phylum Bdellovibrionota; class Bacteriovoracia; order Bacteriovoracales; family Bacteriovoracaceae; genus CBDEVA01. The sequence goes on from CBDEVA010000001.1 coordinate 66,786, forward strand.
AAAGAGCCATAATAAGGGTCTTTTTTTCAGTTAAATTTTTCATTTCCTATCTCCTTTGTTAGTAGACCTATTGGCCTAATTTTAATACTATGCTATAGTTATACAGCAAATAAAGGACCAGTTCACTCTCTTAAGCTGCACCATGTAAATAATACATGGTCATCTATGTAAAATCAAATAGTTATCAGAAAAATGGCTTAGCTACTTCTTAAGTAAAATTAGGTGAAACAGCTATAAATAGCCTTTTTAGAGCATTATTTTCCATATTCATTCACCTAAAATAAGGTAGTTATGGCCCTAATTATCTAAATAAGGTGTAGAATCTATAGCTATCAGGAGAATATAGCCTTTCAAGAGTACAGGCAATAGACTTAGAAGTAGGTTTACAGTTGCCTTGATTTGCCAAAATATAGCTCCTAACATGTCCCATAATAGAGATAATTAAAGTTATAACTACTAAAAGAAGCAGAGAATATTCTACCGAGGTTTGACCAGATTTACTCATTCCATTACTAGAATAATACTGTTGCTATTTAATTATAAATAGGAAAAAATATTCCTTCCCTAAAATCAATACATTGGCCCTTTATTTTAGCTAAAATAAAATAGCATCATTAGGTCTACTTAATACAACTTTACACTCCTCCTTATTTAAGTAGTTTCGCTTAGTTGTAATGATAGGGGTTAGATTAAATGTAGCAACTTGATCATTAAAATCTTTAGTAAAAAATATTAATTTAAACAAGATTTTCTTTGTTTTAACGGTATAAATGGTTCTTCTTTTTCCAAAAATATTTCTATAAGAGCAATTATTATTGTTTGTAAATCTATCACAAGAATATATTCTACGATAACAACTTTCAACGCCTTCAATAGGCTCACTTGTCTTCAAAGAGAAATTGTATACAGCCTTTATATCATAGGGTTGATTGGTAATACTAACATCAAAATTACTAACATTACTTTTTATAAGAGAAACAATATCTTCATTAGCAATTAGTTTAAAGTTATTACTAATATCTTCGTTTATTCCTAAATTGATTTGATTGCCTATTATAGAGATATCCACATTATATATGCCAGAAGGAATATCTATCATATTTGATGAACTATCTTCTAAAGACACTTTTTCATTGGTATATAGTCTGCCTTTGTAAATAATAGATTCTTGACAAGAGCTTAAGATAAATAATCCTGAAAAAATAATTAATAATGCTTTCATTTCATACCTCCCTTAATATTTTTATTTCTTTTATATATCCTAGAACATTTTAAATTTAATAGTATTTTGTAAAAATTACATACTAATGACTAAAAATAAGGTACTTATTATGAATAACTTAATTAAATAGCCTTTGACTATATTTAATATTTATAAGAGAAGAAATCATACCCAAATTGTTGTTTTCAAATATAGGTAAATGATAGATGTTCTTTATTTTAAAGTTTTCACCTATGTTAAAATTACCAATCAAAGAGTATGGATGAAACTTTTCTTTAAGGGTTTGGTTTGTATCTGTCCAATAATCTTTACCAAAACTACATCTAATATCGGAAATGTTATCCTCTGTAACCAAAGAACAATGAGGTAAATCCTTTAGTAGTTTGTTAATAATCTTTTCTTTAATAAATGCTTCTTTAGAGCCCATTTTTTTACGAATAAAATAACTAACCTGAAGAAAATCTTTTTTATAATGCCCTATCCAAATAGGGGAAGATGTTCCCATAGATTGGATACTGGAAAATATAATTAATTGATTCTCCATGAGAAGCTTTGCTTCCGGTTTTAACTTAATATTTAGTATTAGAGTTTTATAAAAATGTTTCTTATTAACTAAACGAATGGGCATTCTATCAGAGATATTGCCCATAAAAGCAATTTTTTGGGAATGAACAACACCATTATATCCAGCCAATTCTAAATACCATGGAGAGTTTTTATAAAACAACCACTCTCTAACCCATGTGTTTTGAAAATTACCACCTCTTTTGTTATAGATTCTTTTTAAATTTGTTTTTAACCTAGGAATATCAATATAATAATAGGGGGATAATATAGAAAAAAATATATAAAATAGCTCGCTATCATTAAAGTGATATGGTGAGGTTAATCGCTTATGATATATCCCTCTACACATATATAAAAAATTATGAAGTTGCCAAAAACTTCTAGAGTCCTGATCCTTAAAATGTAAGATAGCATTTTTAAAGGCATTGAATATCTCAATTAATTTATTAGGGAAAATCTTTATCAAGTCATTAATATTAGGTTCGTTGAAATAATTTTTCTTATAAAGTATTAAGCCAAAATTTTGATATGCTTTGTAAAGCATATTATCAAATTTCAAACAATATTCACTATCATTTAGAAGTAAATTTAAATTTGAATAATTGTCTTTAAATTTAATAGGTAATTTTCTTAAGAGCTCTTTTAAATTCAAACTAGGGTTTTTACTAAAGTGTATACGGAAGGTTTTAGTTGCAAATAATAATGGTATTGGCTTTAAATAGCTCTCAATATTTTCTATGCAAGAAATTTTTTTGTTCTTTCCCCAAGATTTTAAGAATTCTAATTCCATTTGATTTGTTAAGCAATTATCTAATGATCCATAATCAACTCGCCGATCATTTAAAATTAAAACCTTCTTGTTTTTTTCCAACAGTTCAAGAGAAAATAAAAAAGAACTAATATTATTGCCTATTACTATAGTGTCAAAGCTTTTATCTATCATTATTCTCTCCTAGAATAAATGATAATGCAGATTGAAAGTTTTGGCGATAATTTCTTACTTTTAATACATCTATATTGCTTATGCAAAGGTGTTTATAAAAATCTCTTGCCCTTTTTAATACAACAATTCTTCCATCATTCTCAATGATAGAATCATATTCTGTCGAGCGAAAAACCTTAGGGCCACAAAACACAAAAGTATTTGCTAAATGTGCCTCCCATAGAGAATGTACGCTTCTATTAAAACCACCTCCTACCATGGACCATGAAAATAATGAGTACAACTCACAAAGAATTCCTTTTACCTCTAAAACCATTATATGTTGACAATTATATAATCCAATATCTTTTATCTTCTTTTTAATTATAGATGAATGAGATAATTTATGAGGAACAATTGCCACTGAAAATTTTCCTTTTTTAATTTTTTCTATAAATTCATTGTCATTTAAAACTTCTATATCTTGTTTCCATGCATTGCCAATTATAATCCTCTGATGTTTTTCATAATTAAACAACCATTTGCTAAACCTTAAATAAAATTCATTATTATTTAAAGTTTTATTAGCAACCTCTAGCCTCTTTTGAATTCTGTTTATACGAAAATCATAAATGTAGTTCATGGCATTATGATTAACAAAAGAAAATAATTGTTTTTGATGATTTGAAACTAAAATTATCTTAGTAAAGAAATTGTAGATGAAAGAGTATAGCCACCTATTATATACATTTATATTTTTTCCTTTTAAGGAGCCAGAGATTAAAGATAGCTCTATTCCTTTAAATTTAAGACTTAATAACTCTGGAAAAAAATCATAACGACAAAAGATTAGTTTCTTAGCACTAAGCCATCTATGCACACTTTGTCCCCCTAAAATATAAAAAAAAGAATATCTTACAATAGGAAGCATTATTGTTCTTATTAGAGATGGATAAATATTTTCTAAATTTTTACATTCAATATCAACGCTTTCAGAACAATAAATCAATTCCACTTTTTTATTATTATTTACTAAATATTCAATTATAGGCAAACTTTGCTCTAATTCTCCTTGACTTGAAACTTCAAATGCATAATCAGCATTAAAATTTAAGTCATAGTATTTTCTTTTTTTAAAGTTATATCCTTCTTTTTTCCAACGTCTATTAATGGGAGGAAATAGACACCTCATGCCAATGGCATTGAAAAAGAACAGTACTGTACGGATAAAGCTAATAATATTAAATATGGATATAATAAGTACTTTTCTCATTGATAACTGCGATAATCTTGCAAAATTTCAAACAATAATAGCAAGATTTTAGTTAAGTGAAACGTCAACAAAATCTTTATGTATTACTATCGCTCATTTCCCTTTTAATATCAATAAGTTACCTTTTAATTTAGCATATTTCAATTGCTTGACAATATATATCAAAGTTAATAAAAAGCTTTTGTGTAGAGAAATTTAATTCAAGGGGGAAATTATGAAAAAATTTACTACAGCTTTGTTAATTGCTTCTCTTTGGCCATTGACATCTTATCAATCTTACGCAACAAATAAAAAGAAAAGAGCTATTAAAAAGCAAAGCATTGAAAAAACTGTTTACGATAAAAAACTACAACCTAAATATTCTTTATCAGCAAAATCGACAGCAACTATCCCTAGAAATGAAAGAAAAGATTTCTCTGGTTGGGAAAGCATAAATGAAATAAAACTTAGCTATAAAATAAGAAAGCATAAATTAGATTTGAAAAGCCGATACACAATAGAGCATAAAAAAAAGGAATGGAAAAATGATAGAGTTGAATTTGATTATAGCTATCCTTTGAAAATAGCAAATACAAAGGCAAAATTAAAACTCAGAAAACGTTTTTATGTTGAAGGGGCATATAAAAATAGCAAGAAGTTAAAGGGATATAATAGAGCAGGCCTTAGTTTTTCAAAAATGCTTGGAAAAGTAAACTCAACTATTGAAACACATTTTGCTATATATGACCAAACCAGCAGTGCGGATGACAATGTTAACAAGTATTATTTTTATGTTCCAGTTGTGCTTAGCTATGATTTCACCTCGAAAACAGGAATGTATCAAATAACTGAATTTTTTAGATCAATTAAAGGTAGTAATGCCACTGAAAACTATTCTGAAAGTATAGATTTAACTTTCGCCTTATACCATGTATTTAATAAAAAAGTTAGTGCTGAATTATATACAGGGTTTGGAAATGTTATTGCCTCCTATGATGGAAGGACTTTTATAGATGCTCCAGAGAAAAATTTTTCTTTGGGGGCAACCCTTTCACTCAAAGTTTTTTAAAGTAACTGATAGTTTCCCTATGGGATTAATTCCATAGGGAAACTCTTTTATAAATCTTTTTTTAAGTATAATTTTTTCAAGTTTTTAAATCTCCTAGACGATAAGAGCTTATAAAGTAAAGTTTAGAGGTACTTATCATTAAATTATTAAATATTATAATTTTCATTTTAATTAGCAGCTGTGCTTCTAATTACAAAAGACCTGAATCTATAGAATCAAAAATTTCTAGATATAGGGCCTCTAATTATATAAATACAAATGTAGTAGCAGATTTAAATAATTTAGAAATTCCAAATACATCAAGAGGCAGAATGCCTAGTTCAATAACAAAAAAACCTAAGAACCTTTTATCAAATAAACGACTATATTTTTTAACTATGTTATCGCAATATAACCTTTTAAAAAATTATTCTGAAGGCATAAAATTGCCATCCATAAATGCATGTCCAAATTTTCATACATCAGTTGTAAACTATAAACAAAGAACTCCTTTAAAACATGCTTTAAACTTAAATAAAAATTATAATAATATATCTACAAAAAACTATCCTGAATTATCTCTTCCTCTTGTTCATAATTCAAAATATCCTACAGTAAAGGATATCGTGATTAAAAGTAAAGATGAGGTCAAGAGTTTACTTAAAAAAGCATTAGCAATTCACCTACAAAAAATGCATAAAGAGCTAGATGAATTATGTGAATATGGTTCTAGTGAGAATTATAGAATATATGAAAATTTATTCTCATATATAAAAAAAAATAAAGGAAAATTTGTTGGTAGCAAAAGAAATATGAAAATATTATTAAAAACTACATTATTTTCAAATAAGCTTTTAATTGAATCTCTTAGAGATAAAAGCTCTAGGATGCCTGCATCAATAAATAATAAATACCTAGATGAAATTGTTAGAAGACTTAATGCCCATTGGGCATATAATTATATAAATACTATAAATCAGCGACTAGCAAAATAATTATTATAGAATACATACAATCTGCCCCTTGAGGAAACAACTGCCAAGCGATCCTTTTTAACACTAATTTGTCCAAAAACTAAAGAATATTTGTGACCAAATTCAAATTTACCAAGAGTTAAAAAATCTTTAGGTGATACTATTACAAATTCACCGCTACTATTGGTTATAACTAATTGATTGTTCCATAATACAATTTGCATAATGGCTGATTTAGAAACTTTTTTCCTTTTTATAACTTTGTATTTTTTGTCAATCTTAATTAATTCTCCTTGAGGAGTTCCTAGTAGTAATTTATTTTGATACTTGTAAGGAGAGGCAGACAACTCAAAGGGTAATCTTTTTTTTATTTTTCCATTCTTATAAGACAAAATGGCCATTGGACTTTCATTGGCGCCAATGTATATATGCTTTTTATAAATTACAGGAGTTTGGTCTACATCTGTAAATTTTTTATTACTACTTATGTTTCTCTCCCAGAGAACAGTTCCATCATTTGCCGATAATGATACTACAAAGCCATCAGCAAACCCCACAAAGATTCTATTTTTATATGCTAGGGGGGTTGATACTCCTTGAAGAGTTGTAAAGGTTGGAATTGATCTTCTGTATGCCCATAGTATTTTTCCTGTTCTTGCATCTAGAGAAAAAACTTGATGATTTCTTAAATGCACAAATAAACGATCTTTATAAATAACGGCAGGAGACTCAATAGTTGCTCCTAGATCTACCTTATAAATAAGATTTCCCTTTAATGCATCTCTTGCATAAAGCCTTCCATCTACTGTTGAATATATAAGAATATTTTTATAAACAACTGGTGTAGAAAAAAATTGTTGATAATCCTCTTCTGCTTCCCAGATGACTCTGCCAGTATCTATATGATAGGCGGCCATTTTTCCATCATTTTTTCCAAAGTATACTAAGTTTTTATATATATAAGGAGAGCTTAAATATATAGGTAAATTTCCTGTATTATGTATAGGTGTTAAATCTTTTGACCAAAGGACTTTTGCAAAAGGCAAGGCCCTTTTTTCATCTTTAATATGCTCCAGCGATGAACACGAAACAAATAAAATTAATAGTATTATAAAATATTTCATTTATTATCTTGAATCTTTTGCAGATATAATTCTGCTAATCTGCTGTATGGTGACTCGTTTAATTTTACGGCTTCATTAAAGCTTAAACGAGCTTTAGTATTATTGCCTAATTTATTATAAACTCTTCCTAAATCTATATAAATTTTAGATTTCATAAAGTTAATTGGTGAAGATTCCATATGTCTTAAATATGTAATACTCTCATTTAACTTTTCTAAATTCTCAGCAACCACAGCTAATCTCATTGCTAAAATATAACTAATGTAATTACTATTTTTATAATTTTTGTAAGAATAACTAAGTAATAAATATGCGTCATTTAATTTTTTATTTTTTATCATTACCTTTGAGACCCTAAGTACAATAGGAATTATACCTGTATAGTTATTAGTTTCTTTACTTAAAGAAATAATACTCTTTGCTATTTGAGAGTAGTTGTTGGGAGCTTCTATAAAATTTTGCAACTTTTGGTTATTAAAAGTTGTAATTAAAACATCATATTCTTTTGTTTTAATGGATTGAATATATATATATATACCATATACAAGTAGACCAACGGCTAATGTAGAAAATATATATAATATTTTAATCTTATACTTATTATATATTTTCAAAATGGCATTAGTAGTTAAGATTGCGTCATTAGACATAAAAGATATTTTAAAAACAACAATTTGCGTTGTCAAAAATAAAGTATTTATATAAAATATAGATGTGATCTCAAGGAGAGAGATTTGAAAGTAACAAGATTAATTATACTCATTGTAATATCTAACTATAGCGTATTATCCATAGCGTCTCCTATAAAACTCCACCGTCTAGGCATTGGAGCAACTAATCAATTAGATCTGCCATTCAGTGCTATATCCTTTAAACTGGCATCATCTCGGTCTATGGCCATTGGTGGTGCAATTGCCACCAAAGGAGGAGAAGATGGAGGTTCTGGCTGGGCGATAAAGATATATAGAAATGTCTTTGAAGAGCCTCAGCAGATATTTTATGCAGCATTCTTAGTGGGTAATTTAAAGGATAAATCTATGGATAGATCGGGAACTCAAATGGATATAACTTTGGGGTCAGAATTTAGCTTCCAAGGGCTTGAAAGCTTAGGATTTAGTTTTGAATTTGGTTTATCTTATAATAAATTAGATAACTCTTCATTAAATACTATAGGGAATAATCTTATAAATGCAGGGATTCATTTTTATCTATAATGATAGTTAAAACACTAATTATCTTTTTAATGATGATGCTTTCAAATTTGCTATGTGGGCAAATTGTTGATTCGCTAGATGATAATGTAACTGTGGGAATAGAAGAGGGAGATATCTTTACTGACTTTAATGAAGACATTGAGTCGGCAGAGATGATTGAAGATGAACGATATTATCGTTATGGAAGGTTTTTTTCATTTTATATGACTATGGGTCTAACCACTTTTGATGGAAACAGAGGAACCGCTTATAAAAATCACCCTCCATCATATGGGCTTGGAATAAAATATTTTATGGACTTTCAATCAAGTTATGGAATAGGATTTTCATTTTCTAAGCATCACTTTTATATTGACGATGAAGTAGAAGGGTTTAAAGATCCTATTTTTATAGATGTCAGTCTATTAAGGCTATACTTTTCATATTCATATTATATTGATACCTCTGATTTAGGTGCTGCTATTACCTATGCTAATCCATATTTTATATCTCGTATGGAATACTGGTATCTAACAAACAAATATCCTGACCGAGAAGATCAGCCAAATGACACTGGAGGCTCTTTAGGAATGGGCATTGGTTTTGGTATGGAATTTCCCATAAAACTTAAGAAATCTTACTTAGGAGTAGAATTTTTATGGCATACAGTAAACTTTCACGATAAATATACAACTACATATAGACCTGTAACTCCTGGAGGATTTGGATATCACGACCTTTCAGGTAATGTATTTACCTCTATGGTTTCCTACATTATAAATTGGTAATTAAAAGTTTTTCTTAAGGCCCAAAATCTAAATCGCCGATAATAAAAGTAGTGTATAAAAAGGTATTTTTAATATTAAGTTCTCTCATTTTAAATAGTTGTCACATCAACTTTGGAGAAAGAGATATATCTTCAACACCGTCGACATCTACAGACAATTGTCGTAAAAATATAAAGTATATTTCAAAGTTTAGTATAAAAAGACTTAAATACTTAAAAAAAGTAAAGGAGCAATATAATAAAAATAATATTAAAGAATTCAAAGATATGGTGTGGACATCCCATGATAATTCTAAAATTAAATTAGGAGAAGAGCCAATGAAGGGATTCAATATTCTAAGGGCAAGAACCTCTGCATGGCTTGGAGATAAAAATAGAATAAAATTTATTCCATCTTATTATCAATTTAACGATGAAGAAGATGTCTTTGGAATTATATATAGTATAATTCATGAAAAGAGTTTAAAAGATCATAAAAAGATTGAAAATCTAAAAGAAGCAATGAGCGGGGCCACTTCTTGGATAAAGAAATATAATGGTTACAAAGAGAGACTATTTACAAAAATTGATGAAGGGTTTACTGCAAAATTACATGAAAAAACATTAGAAAAGTACTATGAAGAAATAGAATCTCCAAGTTTTAGTAATTTTGATGGAACAAAAACATATAAAGTAAATATGCCATTTGTAGAAGATAATAAGATTATATACAAAGAAATAGAATATGGAGATCATTTAGCATTAAAAGCTGCTTTAAAGGACGCTTCAAAATCAAGGAAAGTAATATTTACTAGGAACATTCTAGAAGAATGGTTTTATAAAAGTGAAGTATATAATGAAATTATCAGTCAAGCATTATTATATAGAAAATTAAATTTCTTAAAATACGCAATAAAAGAAATTAATCCTTCTAAAAGAAGTATAGAACAAAAAAATCTTCTAATAAAAATTGAATCTGCTTTAAAAAACAGTAAAATTTTACCAAGGAGTGATGCTGTTGCAGCAGTTCAAAGAAGAGAGCTCAGATCGGAGTTAAAAACACTCCTTAGATCTAGAAAAAGTCAAAGAGAAATCCGTTCAAGTGTCAAATATAAACTTGCAAAAGATGTTATTTCTATCACCGAAAATGAAGTGAATAATAAATTAAATCTAAGAATAGTATTTACTGCTGCTGTATCTTCAGCAGTAATTGGACTCCTAGGGCTGTTATTATTGCCTGTGGAAGGAACTCCCTATTTAAAGTATTCTCAGGGAGTATTAGTAGATAGCTATAATGATATTATTTTGAGTATATTTGGTTTAACCCCACAAATGGTAGTGTGTGCTAAAGCTAGTAGAAAATTTACTTTTGAACAATTTTGTGTAGCAGAATTTTTATTAAAGCATACCTCTTCCTATGTGCATAAAGCAAGGATGGATAAGGATTATATTTATACAAAAGATCCTGAATATCGAGAAAAAGTTCAATATTTGTTAAATGAACTACTTAAAGTTCGTGATGAATGGGGTTATGCTGAACATCACGGAGAAATAATAGAATACTTATCTTCAGAAGGATATAGACATTATATAGATTCAATACTAATTGATATTGTTGAAACAAATCATGCAAATGACAAAAATTTATCACATTTAGTAAAATCTTTAATTGATGCCAATATTAATAAAGATAGTAAAAAACAAAATCAAATCCTAGCAACTATAAAAGAGCAATATGGCCAAGATATATACAACGCCTTTTTAAAATATACAGAAAACATAGATATTGCCATTGATTCTTTTTCTAACCATTCCATACTGCCAAGAGAAAGAGCAGATGTTGTAAAATTTATTAAAGAGCTTGAGGAAGAGGGAAAAATTTTACTTAAAAAAGCATCCGATGATAATGAATATGATAAACATAATAAAGTTCCGGGACGTGAATTTAAAGCATCTAGAGGACAAATAAAATAATAACTTAGATATTTTTGCCATTTGAAAGTTCTTTTTATATAAACAATTATAGCAATATATGCTATTGATATATAAAGATGGGACTTTTAATTCAATTTCCTGTTGACCTTAAAGAGAGTGATAGAGTTAAGCTTCTTTCAGATGGAGGAATATGCTTAAAAAGCTATGGCCCACCTTTTTTATTTTGGTTTTATTCAATAACAATAATAGCTATAATATACATACTATATTTAGCTATTAGAATTCCTATTGAAAAACTTTTAATTCTTGAGTCCAACATACTCTCTCTCTCTCTCTCTTATAGCTTATATTTGCTATTAATATGCACTCCCACTACGATAGTATGTTACTTATTTTATGAAAAAAATATTATAAAAAATAAAAATAATCTTTTTATAGTTCATAAAGTGTTTTGGAAAACTGTTAGTAAAAAAAGATTTAATCTAAAATTAGATGGGCTGTTTATAAAACATTTCTTTGATTCTCCTAATATTGCCGCTATTGAAAACAAAGAAGATATGGAAGCTTTTAAAAACAGAGGTTATTACCAATTATTTGCTATTACAGTTGATAATAAAAAAATCTTAATTGATCGACATTCTCAACCTAGAGAATTAAAAAAAATGATGTCTCTTTTAAATAAATACTAAAAATTATCTCTTGCGACTGCGACGAGGGAGTGTTTTTCCTCCATCTCTGGGCCCTTCTGGAGGCTTCTCTGGTTTTACTATATCAGATGATTTTTTTACAAAAATATTACCTTTTTGTTTAAGCCTTTCTATATCAATATTTCTATTGTGGTGGCTAATATCGAAAGTAGCTTGTTCTGAACAATATAATTGGCAAGATAATCTTTCTTTAGTTATATGAAATACATTTCCTAAGCATTTAATTTCTCCTGGGGTAATTTTATTTATATTTTCTTCACCTGCAACAATTTTGACAATACATTCACTACAATTGGCAAATCCTCCACAACTAGATCTAATATAAATATCTCTTTCTTGTAATTGTTCAAGCAAAGACTTATTATTCGCTATTTCAATAGAAATATCTTCTGAATTAGTTTTTAATGTGACTTGTGGCATGATTATAAAATTTTTTTTATTTCTTGTTCAACAACTTGGGTTATTTTACTCTGAAATGTATTCAAAAGTGTAGATAAGCTTATTTCAATATCACAACAATCATCTGTAAATCTAAAACAAGATTCAAAACCTTTGCCCTTTATATCAATACTATTTCTATTGGAATGGCCATTAATATCTGCATTAATTGAAAGGTCTTTAAGAATTCTTTCAATTTGTAAATTAACTAATTTAAATGCTTCTTTGGAAGTTTTAGAATTAGTATAAGGAATTGATAACTTAATTGTCATTACTTGATATCCCCGTAGAGCCAAATCCCTCTGTTCCTCTAGGAGTATTATCTAGTTGTTTTACTTGAGTAAAAACTGCTCTATAAGCAGGGGCAACTAAAAGTTGAGCAATTCTATCTCCATGTTTTATTATCTCTGCCTCTTCTCCTAAATTACCCATTATTATTTTAATTTCTCCTCGATAGTCAGCATCAATAGTTCCTGGGCTGTTTAATACCATTAGCCCCGTTTTTAAAGACAATCCTGAACGTGGACGAACTTGAAGTTCATGTCCTTTAGGAATTGCCACTGCAAATCCTGTAGGAATTAGAACTCTTTGCTTGGGATAAATTTTCAATCCATCCTCTCTGTCTTCCAAATTCAAACAAGCACAGATGTCTGCTCCAGCAGCTAAAGAACTTAAATATCTAGGGCAACCAATGCTTGGATCAAAATTATCAAGTGGCATAAGTTTAATATCAACTTCCATATATTTCATTATTAGTGTTCTCTTGGTTGCAATGGTTCAACTGCTTTTGCTGATAATTTTATTCTTCCCAACTTATCAATCTCTACAACTTTAACATCCATGGTATCTCCTTCTTTAACATAATCCTCTACTTCATTTATACGCTTATCAGTGATTTCAGAGATATGAACCAGACCTGAAATGCCTTGTGCCAACTCTACAAATGCCCCATATTTTTTTATTGATATGACTTTAGCACTAAATTTAGAGCCGACGCTAGGGCCATTTATCTGCAAATTAATGTGTTCAGCACATTTTTTCAAATTAGAAGAGTCTGTTCCTAGTACTTTAATTTTTCCGTCATCCTCTACTTCAATGGTAACATCGTACTGTTCTTGAAGTCCCTTAATATTTTTGCCTGAAGGACCAATTAAAGCCCCTATTTTGCTTTCAGGGATAGATAGTTTTTCAATCATGGCAACTCCTGACTTTAGCTCTTCTCTGCTAGTCTTTATAGTCTTTGCCATCTCATTTAAAATATGCATCCTTCCATCTTTGGCTTGAGATATGGCTTCTTCTATTATTTCTCTAGTTAATCCATTAATTTTTATATCCATCTGGATAGCAGTTATCCCTTCTGCTGTTCCAGCCACTTTAAAATCCATATCACCTAAATGATCTTCATCGCCTAAAATGTCACTTAATATTTTAAATTTATTATTATCTTTATCATGTACAAGTCCCATAGCGATCCCAGAAACTGGGGCCTTTATAGGAACACCTGCATCCATTAGTGCCATAGAAGCTGCACAAACTGATCCCATAGAACTTGAGCCATTGCTCTCTAATACTTCACATACAACTCGTATAGTATATGGAAATTCTTCTTTGGTTGGCATAACTTGTTTAATAGCTCGTTCTGCTAAATTGCCGTGGCCTAATTCTCTTCTTCCAACTCCTCGAGTTCCTCTGGCCTCACCTACTGAATAAGGAGGAAAATTATAATGCAAGTAAAAACTATCATAATTTACTCCAACAATTCTGTCGCTCATTTGTTCGCCACTAGAACCTCCTAAAGTAATAATGGATATAACTTGAGTTTCTCCTCTGGTAAATAGCGATGAACCATGAGGATTAGATAAAATCGAAACCTCAGTTGCAATATTTCTAACTTCATCCATTTTTCTACCACCAATTCTTTTTTGATTATCAAGAATATCCTTCCTCATAATGTTGTAAAGAGCACCATCCAATCCTTTATATGCTTCTTTTGAAAAATTACTTTCATTACCTAAAGAAAAACTTTCAGGATTTTGTTCCATTTTATCTGCAATATCTTTTTCAAGAGATTTAACCATTGAAGTTCTTAATTTTTTATCATTTGTTTCAAGACATTTTATAATCTCCTTTGAAAAAGACTCCTGCACCTTGTCAATTGAGACATCATCATTATTATTTAAAATAGCAACTTCTCTCTTTTTCTTTCCAATTTCACGAATCATTTCATTAATAACTTCAATGAACTCTATAATACAATCATGTCCAAACCAAAGGGCCTTTAAAATCTGTTCTTCAGGGATAACTTTTGCCTCACCTTCCACCATTAAAATAGCATCTTTTGATGCTGATAATACTATTTCAATATCCGATTGTTCCCATTGAGAGTTGGTAGGATTTATAATTAAATTACCGTCTATACTAGCAATTTTACATGTTGCCAAGGGGCCAGCAAAAGGAATATCTGATATAGAAAGTGCTGCTGAAGCGCCTAAGCTAGCAAGCACTTCTGGATCTCCACCGTCAGCGTTATATGATAACACGGTACAAGATATAACCGTATCAAACATATAGCTCTCAGGGAAAAGAGGTCTTAGTGGTCTATCAATTAAACGAGCAACTAAAATTTCCTGGTCAGTAGGCCTTCCCTCTCTCTTTCTAAATCCACCTAAAAATTTTCCGGCGGAATAAAATTTCTCAGTATATTCAACTAATAAAGGAAAAAAATCTTGACCATCCTTTAATTCCTTCGAAGAACACACTGTAACTAAAACTTGTGTTCCCTGACAGGAAACTAAAACCGCACCATCTGCCTGCTTTGCCAATCTTCCTGTTTCAAAAACTATTTCCTTTCCAGCAAAATTTGCTTTAAATTCTCTCTTATCATTCATTTAACCTCCTCACTCACAAAGAGAAACACTACAAAATTAATATGTGGATATTGTTATAGGTAAATTTAGGATTGCTACATTAGATATTGGAAATTTCTAAATTGTTTTTAAAAAATTTCTAATATCTGTAGCTTCTCTAAATTATACTTAAAATTATCCAATTACTTTCTCATTCCCAATTCTTTAATAAGAGCAAGGTAAGCTTTAGAGTCATTTTTTTTCAAATATTTCAAAAGAGTTCTTCTTTGACCAACTAATTTCATCAATCCTCTATTGCTGTGGTAGTCGTGAATATGCTCAGAAAAATGAGGGATAAGTTTATTAATTCTTCTAGTTAAAAGAGCTACTTGAACAGCTGAGTGTCCAGTGTCATTTGCACCATTACCAAAACTCTTACCAAATTTTTCTATTACCTGTGCTTTTGTTTCCATTGACACCTATCTACCTAATATATTTAGACATGTAAACCTTTAAATTTTTAAGTAGTCGTTCCTCTATCTGCCTAATTCTCTCTCTACTAACTCCATATTTATCTGCTAACTCTTGTAGAGATGGAGGAACTTCATTTAAAAGACGTTTTTTAAAAATCTCTTTATCTCTATCTGATAATTCCTCTAAAAATCCTATTAAATTATCCGTTAAAATCTTTAGCTCTTGACTAAGTGCAGCAGCATCTTCAGGGCCTACTTCTCTAGAAGATAAAATATCATGTAATGACGATTTACTGCCATTTTTTTGATCATCAATAGGAGTATCAAGACTTATCCCTTTTGAGCCCTCTAATTGGGTAAACATAGCATTTATTGATTCAGGAGATACATTTAAAGTTTTTGATAATGCCAAAGCATCTGCCTTTTTACCTGCTAGTTCAAGTTTTGCTTTTTCCCTCATTAAATTAAAAAACAGTGCCTTTTTTTCATTAGTTGTACCTATTTTGATTAGGCCAAAATTATCTAGAATAAATTTTAAAATGTAGGATCTAATCCACCAACTGGCATAGTAAGACAATTTTGCGCCTTTTTGAGGATTGTACTTTGAGACTGCTTTCATTAATCCAATATTACCTTCTTGAATTAAATCCATAACATTCTGCCAAGCAGACCTATATTCCATAGCAATCTTCACTACTAATCTTAAATTTGCTAGAACTAATTTTTTAGCAATATTTATATCTCCACTCTCTAAAAATGAGTTAACTAGTTCTTGTTCTTGTTCTTTAGTTAGCAGTTTATAACGAGATATTTGCCTTAGGTAATTATCTAACTCTAATTGTTCTTTATTATGAGGAACTAATTGATCATTTTTTTTTATAATTAAATTTTTTAATAGTTTTTTCTTCATCTATATAAAGGCCATAACATAAAAAATCTTAAAACTACATCATTTTTGTAAATCTTTTTGCATTTTTTGCTCTTTTACATTAAGCATTTTTTTATTTGTAATCTCTGGGAGATAAAAAGATTTTGCCTTTATATGCAAAAACTTTAGAGCAAATGGTGAAAAATAGATATTTATAGGAATTTTCAAAAAACCTTTATCTCTTTGATTATAAAATTCGCCTGCAAACTGCTCAAATTGAGAAGATAACTCAATGGCAATTAATCTATCAAGCCCTTTATTCCACGGGGCATAAGAAAATTTTTGTTTTATATCAAATATCTTGCTTGAGACTTTCTTTATAAATACTTGTAATAATTTATTTCTCTTTTCTTTTTCAAAAGGAGCCACTATGTATAGCTGCTCTCTATACCAAGCTAAAAAACTTTTTGCAATATATAAATCAAAAGTAGCTTTTAATTTACCCACCATATAATTTATACGATCAAGTTCCCCAAAATTTACATCAAAAGACACTGAAAAATTTTTAATAGAAGGATTATAATAATGCTTTCTATTAATCAATTCCATACTTAAAGAATCCTCATAAAATAAATAGCGATTAAATTTTTTAGTTTCCTCTCTGGCCCAATTAGTCAAGCGAAGATCAAGTCCACTTCTTAAAATGTCATTTAATTGAGAAAATTTTTTAGCTCGTACTAAAAAACTAGGAATAGAGGTTTTTAAAGCAATTAATTGAGATACAAGAAGGGCTTGATAATCAACACTCATATTATTATATAATTTTTTAATTTTAGGTTCTTGCCCAAAAGATGTAAATTTTAGAAACCTTAAATCTTGACAATACAATCGAGAAATATCTTCTCTTATATTTTCAGAACCAAGTCCTCTAGGTATAATAATTCTTGCTTTTTTAGAAAGAACTTTTCTGCAAATCAAATCCTGACAGGCAATTGAACTGCCTTTTACTTCTTTTTTAATAAACTCATCTTGCTTTTGATCCCATACAAACTTTTGGTCACTGATTCTATCAATCACATAAGCAATTATTACAGGGTTCTTTGCAAATAAGTATAAAAGCCTAGCATTATCAGGATTATTTCCCCAAGAGCAAGAGGATTTAAAAATATCTAAAGTTAATTTAAATTCTCTTAATAGTGAATCTTCTTTATTATCAAGCAATCTCAGATTTTCTAAAAATAAAATATTACTCTCTACTGAGGGTAATGAATAATTACTCTTTTGCTCAAAAGTTTTTTTAAAAATATATTTTAATGTCTTTTCACTATATAATGTTATATTCTTAGAACAATATCCATTAAGCATTTTATCAATAAAACTATTGTATTCTTCTTTGCTCCATTCAAAATGCTTAGCATACAGTGGCAATGCTTTTGCTAGTAATTCAAGAATGATATTTTGAATATTAGCAAGAATAGTTCTAATTATTTGTTTTTTGGCATAAATATTTTCATAAATTATTGGTTGATAATTCTTACAATAATTTGCAAGTTTTAATCCTTGATAAAAATAAGTCTTATAAGAAGCCAATTTTTTATAATGATTTTGATTAATCTTATTTACATCTATAAAGCCGGTAAATAAATGCTTTAATATATCCTTTTCATCTCTTTTATTTTTCTGACTTAGTGACTCAATTATTAGTGATTGCAGAGAACTCGCAAAAGCATAGGTATTTACTGATAATAGACATATAATAATTATCTTTAACATATGAAACTTATCGAAATTTAGATATCTCTTGTAAAGAAATTAGAAAATTAAAAAAAAAGTAGATAATTTTTTCCTGTCTTATAGAAATTCAAATGAAAATCAAACAATTTCCCGAATAAATTAATATGAAAATAATATTTTTAAGTATAATTTTATTAATACCAAAATTATATGCAAAAGATAGTTATTGGTTACTTGACTATAGTAAAGAGAAAATAGATTATGAAACATTAAAAGCCAAGGCTAAAAATAATAAAAGTGACTATTACTTTTTAAAATATGCTCTTGAAAATATTATAAGCGGCAACTTAGAAATGGCCACTAGATATCTAAATCAAGTATCTGATAATATTTTATCATTCTCTTTAGTAAAAAAGCGTTATTTTGCCCTAATTCACTTTATAAAAGATGAATTTAAAAAAAGTTTGAAATATCTAGAATATCCATTATTTTTGAAAAATGATTATTATAAGCACATTTGCAATTTACGTCTAATTAATCATCTAGCATTATTTAACGATCAAAGTTTTTTATCAGAAGCTCCCAAATGCTTAGAGTTAAATAGCAAGAATCTTGGGGGTGGTTCTCTATGGATAAGAACACTTGTTTCACTAAAAGACCCTAATATTGAATTTAATAGAGAAACTATCTTAACTCTTGAAGATGTTCAATCCTCTACCCCCATTCTTCGCTCATGGTTTAAATTGGGGTTTTATCTACAATTAGAAGAAGAAATGCTTCCTCTTGTAAAAAAAATTCCTAGCAAAAGCTTACTATCAAAGAGCTTTAGAGAAATTCTTGCAATGATTTATTATAGAACAGGAAATGATAAAAAAGCATTATCTTTCATTGAAGGTATAGAAACTCCTAACTCAGAGAATATTAGAGGAAATATTAAACTAAAAGAAAATAAAATAGAACTTGCCTATGGTTTTTTTAATTTAGCTCTTATAAAAAAACCTAATTCTATAAATTCTTTAGAAAGAGTACTCCCTCTTGCATGGCTACTTGAAAGATGGGAAGAAGGAATAAAAATGCTTTGGTATTACAAAATATTCAAGAAAGATTGGCGTAAACAAATGACATTAAATACTGCATTCAAAATTAGATTAAAAGAATATCGCCAAGCAAAAGATCAAATACGTATTTTAGAATCATCTTTTGACACAAATCTTCCTAGAGAAATTGGTTTAATAAAATCATATTTAGCATTTATCGAAGAAAGATATCTTGATGCTTTTAATGCCTCTTTTAAAGAATGTAATCGTCTAGATGGAATTAACTGCTGGTATCTAATGGAATCTCTAAACTGGCCAAAATTATCTCAAACAGCAAAAAGAGACGAGGTTATAATGGAAACTCCCAGTATTGATGATTTGAAATTAGTAGATAATGACAAATCTTTAGATGAAGATGTATTTATACTACAAAGTGACTTAGAAGAGTTAGATAGTAAAGATATTATTGAGACATTAAGACAATAGTAAAAACTAGTACGGAGTCTGTTTAAATCCTTTATTTCTATATATTTTCATAATTTCTTTTTTTAGACATTCAGAAACATTATGACTATATAAATCAACACTATAAACTCCAGACTTTTTTAAACATTTTATCATTTTCTTCTCATCGATATATCTAATACAATAATTTACATTAGCATCAAATTTTTCAAAATATATTCCACAATTAGTAATATGATCATCTCTTTTTATTGTGTTAATACAATGCAGTTTATTATTATATAGGATATCCCCAAAAGTATCATCACATAGAGCTATCCGTGTAACACTCTTTTTTGAATTAATGCATTTGCTTATATAATCTGTATTACTGGGGAATGCATCTCTACAAGCAAGGATTGCAGTATCAGATATTGCGTTTAATCTACAATTTATTTCTGTAGATGGATCATCATCAAATACTAGAGCCGTTTCAAATGTATTATCACAGGCCATAAAAATTCTGTCAGATGTTGCATATAAATTAATAGATATAAGCGATAAAACTAATATAAATAATTTTACTTTATTCATTTTTCCCCCTTTTACACTAAATTCCTTAATCGACAGAAAAGACAAAAACTTTAAATCTATTTATACCGCTTAAAACAATCCTAACCTTTCCTAGGTTAGGCGGGTTGTACAATAATTACAAGTAGTTACAAGCCCCAAGGGCACTGCCTGAGAGCAGCTAGAGCGTATATATTTATAACTTATTGAAAAAAAAGAAAGTATTGCTGTTTAAGTTAGAGCTTTGTTTAGCAATGTGATGAAGTCGGGGCAATATGATGAAGTTAGGAATAAGTGAAGCTTTTAGATTATTAAAGTTATAACTATTTTAAAGAAAGTTTATTAAATAAAAAAAGACCCTTAAAAAATTAAGGATCTTCTTTATTTTAAGTAGATTATTGACAAACACCTACTGATTCTTTGAAATCAGAAATACTTTCATAAAATCCAGGATGAGCTTTATTATCTCCATTGCTTTTAATTTTGTATACTATATTAAAAAACATATTACTTGCAAATAACAGATAAGAACTAAAACTTTTACCAGAGCCAAAGCAATTGTTTATATGATAATTTTCTATACCATATATTCGATATAATCTACTACTATTTCCCCAAGCAACAAGTATTCCATTATTATCAAGAGCTACATTAACAACATTTGTTTTAGCGCTAGGAACGATAGAATATTTCTTTACATTATGAAGGATATTCTTCTTAGATGTTTTAGGGCAATTCCCTGAAAAGCTTGCATTATGTAATACATACAAGTCTCTATCTTTCACAAAGTAAACAACCGCTTCATCTTCTGGATGTTGAGATACTTTGAAACTATCTACATTATTTGTAATTTGACACTTTCTCTTACCTATATAGCGATAAAAATTTCCATTTTTATCTAATTCATAGGAATCAGCTATATCATTTTTACGAGCATTCTTTTTTATAGTTTGACTAGCAATTGTTCTAATATTGCTACTAATAGAATCTTCTACTGAAATAGTGCTAATTTGAGCAAATGTAGAGCTAAGACCTGCAAAATATAGGCCTAAAAATGTTAATAAAATCTTTAATGTTTTCATAAAATATTACCTCTCTTTTTTGTTGATAAAAACATACTTACCTAATTTAAGATCCCGACTTCCTCAGTTTGCGGCGAGTCATATAATAATTACAAGCACTTAGAAGCATCAAGGGCACTACAATTTAGGTTATAGATATGATTTTAAAATTTAATTTTCAATAAAAAATAGAGTTTTAAATTAGTTTTTATCTAAGGGGGAAATAGGTTTTTGGTTACAACATAATCTTTTAAGTGGAGGTTGTTTTTTACAAGCATCATAGACACATATTTAAAGATAAAAAATTATAATTAAGCTGTATAGTCAAAGGGGCACTACTTGAGAGCAGCTAGAGCGTATATATTTATAACTTATTGAAAAAAAAGAAAGTATTGCTGTTTAAGTTAGAGCTTTGTTTAGCAATGTGATGAAGTCGGGAAAACATACTTACTTAATTTAAGATTGTATCTTTGACTATGAGTGCTATATTTGTATATATTTATCCTAAACTTATGTAATAATTACATATTTCTAATGTAATTTCAGGCAGTTATAAGGTATTAATACTAATGCTAATTAGGAACGTCTGTAAAAGCTAATGTTTCCTTTTACTTATGACGAAATGCTTAGCAAGCATTAAAAGGGGAATTTTTATGAATTTTAAAACTTTATTATTTTTAATTTTATTAGTAAGTGCAAACGCTATAGCAAAAGATAATATAAAACAACAATGTATTGAGAGTTATTTTTCTCGTGGTGGGGAAGAGAGATGTATAAAAGCTGTAGCTACAAATCCTAAGATTACAGTAGGACAAGTTAAATATTGCTCTGATTTGGGGTATAGGAATGATGCCATATGCCTAAAACATATAAATACTATCTCATTAAGTAAAATAAACCAATGTATTGTTAGTTTTGTTGGAATGAATGAACCAATTTGTATAGATATTGTAGGTAAAAATCCGAAGATTACAGTAGAACAAATTATAGCGTGTGATAATATCATGGGCTTTGGTAATGTACCGACATGTTTAAAACACATAAACACTATCTCATTAAATCAAATAAAACAATGCGTTGATAGTTTTACTGGAGCGGCGCTTGAATCAAGGTGTATAAATATTATAGCTAAAAATAATCCAAATATTATGCCAAAACAGATTAAAAAATGTGCTGATGACAACTACGGATATTACGCATTAAAATGTTTAGGAGCTTTAGATGAATTGTCATCAAATTTAAGCTCAGATTTATCAGGAAACAATGTAGTTGTAATACCAAAAGAAGACTTTAAAGAAATACCAAAGGCAAAAGTACCCGCTACTAATAGCAATAAGCATATTAATCATAGTCATCATGAGAATGTAACAAATATAAAAGTCCCAGAAAACACTAAAGACTCATTAATAGAGGTAAGCGTTGGTGGAAGCTCTTTATCTTTAAACAGTACTTTTGACAGAGAAAATATGCAATTAATTAAAAATGTAATGGAGACCACCTTAAGTTACACAAATAGGATTATAAAACTTTATGTTAATATTAGTTGTATTAGTTCTACTGATTTTTTCTCACCTAATTCTGAACCTTATGCTAATATTGCGTATTCAACACAGGGTCAACCAATAAATAATGAAATTGAAAAAGGAGCCATTATAGAGTTACCAATAAATCATAGTGGTTCTATTAGTTTTGATATCTATGAAGATGATTTAATTTTTAATGATTCTATAGGGTTTTGTATTATAAACCAAAGTGACCTATCAAATGTTTTAAGAGGGAAATCTTCTGCAAAATGTACTGTGGGTACTAATGTCAGAGATATTTGCTCTGTAACAATTACTAAAATCTAATTATTTTAAAAAAGAGAGGCTAAAAATTAACCCGACTTCATCATATTACTAAACAAAGCTCTAACTTAAACAGCAATAATTACTTTTTTTCAATAAGCTATAAATATATACATCCTA
Organism: Bacteriovoracaceae bacterium; assembly: GCA_965243505.1. Lineage (GTDB taxonomy): Bacteria > Bdellovibrionota > Bacteriovoracia > Bacteriovoracales > Bacteriovoracaceae > CBDEVA01. The sequence continues at coordinate 89,934 of CBDEVA010000001.1, forward strand.
GCTGCTCCCAAGTAGTGTTCCTTTGATTTATCTTAAAAGTATGCCTATGATACTTGAAAAAATAACCACTATTTACCTATCTTTGAAAACAATAATTTTGAATGATTTCTGCTCTGTAAGTAATTAGATTTCAGTCATTAATATGTAAATATTACATAGTTTAATAAATCTATTAATAATTGTGATATTATAAGCCTCAATATTCAATATGGAGGATATTATGAAGAGCTTTTTAAAAATACTACTATTTTTAAGTTTTATTACTTTTGTTTCTTGTAAAAATGAATTAAATTTTAAAGCAACACTAGAAGTAGTTAAACCCATGGCATTTTCTTATAAGCAAATATCAAATAATTATAGTACTAATATTGGAAGTACTAATAAATTTATTCAAAAGCGAATCATTTTAGAATCAGGAAGATATGATACGCAAGCTATAGCTTTTTTAAAAAATAAGGACTATTATTTACAGCTAACTTTATCAGACCCCATATCAAAAAGAAAGAATTTGATATTAACACCATTTAATATAGGACCTTTTATAGAACAGAGACAGGAATCTAATTTACAAAAGCAATATAGATCAAATACTTCCATAAATGAAAAAGATTATATTGCAGATGTCACAATCAATAGTAAAGCTTTAGGGGTTTTTGACGAGATCAGAGAGGAAGTTTGTTCAAAAACTGTACACAGTCCATCTAGGAGTTCCTATTGCAGTATTGTCGATGATATTACATGTGATCGTAATCCTGATGAAGAAACTATTTACGGAACTAGAACATTACAAATTAAATCAACAAAAACACAATATGATATAAAAATTAACCTTATATCTTATGATAATACAGATGCTAAAATTAGTGCTATTTACATATACTCTAAAGATTTAGTTGTAGGAGTAGGCAATTGCAGATTTTAATTTTTTAATAATCTTTTTTTACATGAGTTTTTTTATGCGAGAAAGCTATTTGAAGAAGGCTTAAAAAACATATAAATTATATATCTAAGATATGGCCTTAAACTCATTGCCATTATGACAAAAAATAACCTCTACATTATTTTGTATAGTTGTTATATTAACGGGCCTCTTCCATAAAAAGACAATATTTTCCATTGTTCTACAAGCATATGTCATATCTAGATCAACTCCTTGATGGTGGTGAACTAAATGTAATTCTCCCCTATTGTTAAAATTTGTAGAATCAACTTCAATTATTGGTGTGCCAAAATTTGTAAGTTGGTTAAGAAGTTTTTCCTTAATAGCTAAAAAATCTCTAGTGTCTACTTCAAATCTACCAGAACGGGCATTATATTTATATGTGAACATCTTTTGACGATTACAAAATTCTTCTGTTAAAAATTCATCAATAAAAGTAATATCATTATGATTTTTCCTAATTTCAAATATTTTTTCTCTTCCTTTGTTTATTTTTAAATCCCAATTATTTCTTTCTTTCAGAGAATTACATTCTAGATACTCTTTTCCAAACTTCCCAGTATCCCAACGATGTTCAATATCTCTAAATAATTCAATGCCAATTTTATAGGGATTTATTTGCTGCTTGGATATCTCCATGACTGTTGAGTGAACATCAGCAAAATAAATAATTTCTGATGAATCTAATGCTTTTTTTGTCATAATATTTGAATGCCAATAACTGGCCCAACCTTCATTCATAATTTTAGTTAATCGTTGAGGCAAAAAATAATATGCTTCCTCTCTTAACATGCCAAGAATATCCAATTCCCAACTTTCAAGTTGAGAATTTTCAATTAAAAACCCCATAATATCTCTAGGAGAAGCTTTAAAGGGTTTTTCATGATTAATTTTTTCTGTTTCTAAGATTTTATCCTCTTTTTTTTCATTCTTCTTTTTACTGCTAATAAAAGAAGATAATGCCTTACTATAATTAGTATCTTTATGAGATACATTTATTACAGCATCTTTATCAATATTTTTTTTAAATAAATAATTAATATCTAAAAGATTTTCAACAGAATGAACTTTGTCAATAAAGCTTTCAACTCTATTATGTCCATATTTATCCATATATCTTCTAATTTTGCTACTATGATTGGCCATATTTTCCATCATATTTCTATTAGTATTTAAAAACCAAGAATTATTTTTAAAGAAATCAGCATGTCCATAAACGTGAGACATAACAAGCTTTTGACCTACTAAACTATTGGAAGTTAAAAGATATGCATAACAAGGATTAGTATTTATTACCATTTCATATATCTTTTGTATTCCATAGGAATATCCTTTAGATAACTGATTATATTCCATTCCAAATCTCCAATGGGGATAACGACTTGGAAATCCTTCCTGAGCTGCCAATACATTAATAGTGTCATAATCACATAACTCAAATACTACTGGATAAAAATCCAACTCATAGTCCATTGCGTATTTTACAATTTGCTCTTGAAGCTTTAAAAGGTCTCCATTTAATGGTTTAGTGCCTTTCATTATTTCCCCTTAGATAAAAATTTCTTAATAGAATCAATTATTGCATTTTTATCTTTTATTTTACTTAAAATAATTTTCTCATTATTTTCACCATATTTATTACTTAAATCCTTATAAAATTGCCCTGAACCATATCTACTTTCAACTTGCCCATAACAAAAGACATTAGAAATTGGGAGTAATTCTTGGTCTAATATTTTCAAACACAAGCCAGTATCGTCCGATGACCAATTATCTCCATCAGAAAAATGAAAAGGATAAATATTCCAATTATTTATATCATAATGTTCTTTAATAATATCACTACATAATTTAAATGCTGAAGATATTAATGTTCCTCCACTTTCACGAGTTTTAAAAAAGGTATCTTCATTTACTTCTTTTGCTGTAGCATCATGAATTATATATCGAACATCTATATCTTTATATTGTTTTTTTAACCATAGGTTTATCCAAAAACTTTCAGTTCTAACAACTTCTTTTTCATCCTCCCCCATAGAGCCTGAGACATCCATCATGTAAATAATTACTGCTGAGTTTTGATTTTCATATGAGGGATACCAACTTCTATAACGAAGATCACTCTTATGGGGAATAATTCTTGGATCTGTGTAATTATATTCTCCGCAAATTATTTGTCTCTTTAATGCTTCCCTATAGGATCTCTTATAATTTTTTAATGCATCTGGTCCCCTCTTTGAAATTGAGATATATTTATCTTTTTTACCAAGTAGATTTTTTGAACCCTTAGGAATAATATTTGGTAGCTGTAATTCCTCCCCTAAAATATTTGCCAAGTCATCTAAATTAATTTCTAATTCTAATTCTTTGTCACCTTCAATATTTCCAGCCTTTTTTCCTTCTTTATGTGCCTTTTTATCTCTTTTATCATCAATAATATCTCCCTTATTGCCATCTCCTTGGCCTAGACCATCTTTTTTGTTTCCGAAACGAAACCGAGGAGGCTCAATTCTAGACATAGAAATTTGAAAAACTTTATCCCCTTTTTTTTGAGGAATTTTATTGTTTGAAATATAGTTTGAAAGGTTACTCTTAACCTTTCCCTTTATAATCTTTTTAAAACGAGCCAGATCTTTTTTTATAGGATAACTCATAGTAAATCCTTAACAATATATTTTTATGTAGAAACCGGATCTCCTTTTGCAAAAATTGAAGCTACAAAGTTCAATGCATCAGTTGCACAAACTTCACAATAACCATAATTTTTAATTAGCCTTGATTTTATAACATCAATTTTTTCCTGAGTTTCTTTATCAACAACTTTTGAAATAATAGTTGTTAGTTTTATTGAGTCTTTTTGATCTTCAAATAACTTTAACTCTAATGCTTTATGTAATCTTTCATTCATCATGTAATCAAATTGTTTACCTTCAATTGCTAATGCCCCAATGTAGTTCATAATTTCTCTACGAAAATCATCTTTACGAGATTCCGGAATATCTATCTTTGATTCCACTGAACGCATAAACCTCTCATCAGCATCCTCTAATGTATTACTGTATTTATTTCTAATTTTTTCATTTTGGGTATGAGCTTTTACATTATCAATATAATTAGCACAAAGAGTTTGAATTGCCGTTTCATCGACACTTATGGCCCTTTGAACATCATTTTTTACAATATCTTCATATTCTTGCCTAGCGACAACTAACATCTCTTTATAATGCTCTAATTGCTCAGAGCTAGATATTAAACTATGATGTTTAAGTCCCGCTTCAAGTTCATTGAAAACCATAAATGGATTTAAACATCCCTCTTGACTATTTTTAACAAGAGCATTTGATATTTTATCTTGAATATAACGAGGAGATATTCCCTCTAGTCCTTCTCGGATTGCTTCCTTTCTGAGTTCTTTAACATTATCCTCATTATATCCTGTTAAAGTCTTTCCATTATATAATTTCAACTTCTGTAATCTACTTAAATCAGATTTTTTAGGTTCTTCAAGACGAGTTAATATCGCCCAAGTTGATGCCATTTCAATAGTATGAGGAGCAATATGAATATGGGGAATTTTTTCAGGATTAAAATCTTTTTGATAAATTTTTACTTCATTACTTAAACGAGTAATATAGGGAATATCAATTTTAACTGTTCTATCTCTTAACGCCTCCATAAACTCATTATTTTTTAGTTTTTTATATTCAGGCTCATTGGTATGCCCTAAGATAACCTCATCAATATCAGTTTGAGGAAATTTTTTAGGTTTAATTGATTGTTCTTGAGATGCTCCTAGTAGATCATATAAAAAAGCTACATCAAGTTTTAGCATCTCAATAAATTCAATGATTCCCCTATTTGCTATATTAAACTCTCCATCAAAATTAAACGCCCGGGGGTCTGAATCTGACCCATATTCAGCTATCTTTCTAAAATTTATATCTCCAGTTAGCTCAGTAGAATCTTGATTCTTCTCATCTTTGGGTTGAAAAGTTCCAATGCCTATTCTATCTTTTTCTGACAAAACAAGCCTTTTAACTCGTATATGATTAATCATCATGCTCCAATCGCCATCATATTTTTCTAAATATTTTTTCATGATAAACCTATCTGCTGGAGATACTTGACCTTTAATTATAATTTTTTGATCTTTATTCTTTTTATTAATTTCTTTTAAAAACTCTTCCCTTACTTCAACGGGAATTAATTTAAGTGGCTCTTCATGCATAGGTGATACAAAGATTTTATTTCCTCCTAAAATATTATTTTCCTCTTCATCTCGCCACTCAAAGGTATATAGTGCTCCTTCATCAGTTTTGGAGTAATTCTCTAGCCCCTTTTTTAAAAGTCTAGCAATAGAAGATTTTGCAGATCCAACAGGTCCATGTAATAGCAAAACTCTCTTTTCTGTTCCATAACCTGCTGAAGCAGATTGAAAGAAATTAACTAGTTTCATAAGATAGACATCAATTCCAAATACTGCATCCTTTCCATTTTCAAATGGATCATCAAAAAAATTATAACGAATAATTTCCTTTTTATATTCTGTATACTTGGTATAACCATGACTAATGATCATGTCATAAACTCTTTGAAAAGCATTTCTACAAATTTTCGGATGAGCTACTACCATGTCTAAATAATCTTGAAAACTTCCAGACCAATTTAAATGAGAAAAATCACTTGGTCGAAAATGATTACCAATAAAATCATTGATATTTATCTTAGTCATGAAACCTCCATCTTATGTTTTTATTATAAACCCTTTGCCGATACCAAATATAGCTCTCGAGAATTTTTCCACCCACCTAAATATTCGCCTTAGCTAAACCAATATGATACTATAAAATGTAAATGGGACTACTTTATTCAAGTTTATTAGATATTGGAAAAGTTCGCTCTAGTAATCAAGATGCTATATATTCCAGTCCCGAACATAATTTTTTTATCGTTGCTGATGGAATGGGTGGACATAAAGGTGGAAATGTTGCATCTATCATGGCAATTAAGAATGTATCAAAATATATAACTTCTAATTTAAATAAAGATTCTAGAAAACTATTAGTTGAATCAATAACAAATGCTAATAATACAATAAAGCTATATGCCAAACAAAAGCCTGAACTTGAAGGCATGGGGACTACGATAAATTCTATAATTTTTAAAGATGGATATGCATACATTGGCAATGTAGGAGATTCAAGAACTTACCTTATATTTAAAAAAAGAGAAATATTTCAATTAACTCGTGACCATACATTAGTTCAAGAAAAGATTTACTTAGGGATAAATAATAGAGAAAAGGCAGCAAAAGACCCCCATAAAAACATATTAGTTCGAGCTGTAGGTTTTGAAGATAATCTTGAAGTTGACACATACAAGTATCGAGTAAAAAAGGGAGATATCTTTGTCCAATGCTCTGATGGACTTTATGGGATGCTAAGCGATGACGATATCTTATATATTATTAAAAAGAACCTTCATCATGTAGTAGATATGGCCAAAGAACACCTTGATAATGCCTGTAATGAGTTAGTCGAATATGCCAATAAAAATGGAGGTAAAGATAATATTGCTATAATTTTAATTTTAGCCACATAGCAGACTGTTTTTATCCTCTATACAGCTCTTGTCTTACCTAATTCAACCTTGTTAAAATTTTAAATTATGAGACGCTACTTTACCTTAATGTTAATTCCAGACCAAGAAAAAAAGGTTAAAACTCTTAGAATTCCTCAAACTTTATTTAATTCAATCTTATTTATTGCCACTATAATCATAATTTTTATTTCCATTTTAACTTATGACTATATGAAAGTTGTTAAACAAGTTTACATCAATAAACATTTAACTATTGAAAATAATCAACTTAAGGAACAATTACAATTATTTAATATAAATATAAATTCTTTAACTCAAGATTTAGATAGAATAAAAGTCTTTGAAAAGAAGCTAAGACATATTACGGGACTTAAGAATATCAGGAAATCTTCTGAAAAAATTCCAAAGGAGGCATTTTTCCCTGACTCAAAAAAAAAACCCTAATTAATTCGGATTTTAAAAAAGATAAAAAGTATATAAATTTAAAACACTTGTATGAGCAAAAATTGGCAGCTAGCTTTGGAATGGAAAAAAGCTATACCTATACCAAAGAGTGGTTACACTTAGTTAAAAGTAGTTTTAATTTAGCACCAGAGTTTGCAAAATTTAGCTATAAAATATCTAAGTTAAATAATTATGCCAATGAACTTGAAACAAAGATCCATAAGTTAGATCAGCATATGTTAGATAATAGTTCTCGCTGGAACTCTCTACCTACTATAATTCCCACAACTGGATGGGTTACTAGCTATTTTGGCCCTAGAATAAGCCCGATAAATAACAGGCTTAGAATGCACGAAGGAATTGATATAGGAGCAGTATCGGGGACAAAAATTATAGCACCTGCAGATGGTGTAGTAGTTTATGTTGGAACTAAGCCTGGTTTTGGAAAATTTGTTCATTTAGTTCATGGGTATGCTATTGAAACCTTTTACGCCCACGCTAAAAAAGTCACAGTAAAGAAGGGACAGGCAGTTAAAAGAGGAGATACCATTGCTATTATTGGAAATACAGGCTCTTCAACTGGGCCACATGTTCACTATGAGGTGAGAGTCAATGGAACACCTGTAAACCCCTTTTACTATATATTAAACTAAAGCTATTATAGACAAGGATGAATTTACTTAAGACAATATTTGGTTCAAAACACCAACGAGACATCAAGAGAATGATGCCAATTATCAATAAGATAAACTCTCTTGAAAAAGGTATAAAAAACTTATCCGATCAACAATTAAAAGACAACACTCCTAAATTTAGAGAAATGTTAAAAAAGGGATCAAATTTTGATGAAATTCTACCAGAAGCATTTGCAACAGTAAGAGAAGCATCTATTAGAGTTTTAAGCCTTCGTCCATTTGATGTACAACTGATGGGAGGAATTATCCTCTTGAGAGGAAATATTGCTGAAATGAAAACTGGTGAAGGAAAAACTCTCTGTGCAACTCTTCCTTTATATATGCATGGCTTAACTTCTAAAGGGGCCCATCTAGTCACTGTCAACGATTATCTTGCCCAAAGAGATGCTAATGATATGGGACAACTCTTTAATTGGCTAGGGCTAACTGTAGGCTGCATTATTTCTGATATGGAAGACCAAGATAGAAAAAAAGCTTATGCTGCCGATATTACCTATGGGACTAATAATGAATTTGCCTTTGATTATTTAAGGGACAATATGAAATTTTCCCTAGATGAATATGTTCAAAGAGATCATAATTATTGCATAGTAGATGAAGTTGATTCCATTTTAATTGATGAAGCAAGAACCCCTCTTTTAATCTCTGGGCCCAGTGAAGAAAATTCAAATATCTACCAAAGAGCAAATTTAGTAGTTCCAAAATTAACTGCCAACAAACATTTTACTGTTGATGAAAAATCTAGATCTATCATGATGAATGATGAAGGGATACTTGAAATTCAAAAAACTCTAAATATAGAAAACATTTATAAATTAGAGCATTCAGAACTCTTGCACTCTCTAAATCAAGCATTAAAAGCACATTATCTATTTAAAATAGATGTAGACTATGTAATAAGAGATGGACAAATTATTATTGTCGATGAATTTACAGGAAGATTAAAACACGGGTCTCGTTGGAGCGATGGACTTCATCAAGCTATTGAGGCAAAAGAAAATGTTGAAATTAAATCTGAAAACCAAACATTGGCATCTATCACATTTCAAAATTATTTCAAATTATATAAATCTCTAGCAGGAATGACAGGTACTGCTGATACAGAGGCCGAAGAATTCAGAAAGATTTATAATCTCGATGTAACGGTAATCCCAACTAATGTCCCAGTAGTTAGAGTAGATGAACCTGATGTTATCTATAAGACCAAGGAAGCTAAAATAAAAGCTGCCTGTGATTTGATAAAGTCACTACATAAAAAGGGTCAGCCAGTGTTAGTAGGGACAAACTCTATTGATAGTTCAGAAATATTTAGCACTAGCCTAAAAAAGTATGGAATAAAACATGAAGTTTTAAATGCTAAACATCACCAAAGAGAGGCCAATATCATTGCCAACGCTGGTCAAGAGCATGCTGTAACTATTGCAACAAATATGGCAGGAAGAGGGACTGATATTAAACTGACAGATAAAACAAAATCTCTCGATGGCCTATTTATTGTAGGAACAGAAAGAAATGAAGCTCGTAGGATTGATAACCAATTAAGAGGAAGATCAGGCAGGCAGGGAGATTCTGGAAGATCAAAATTTTTTCTATCACTTGAAGACGATCTAATGAGAATTTTTGGTTCGGAGAGAATTAAACATTTTATGACAACACTAGGAATGAAAGATGATGAACCTATTGAGCATAAAATGATAACTAATGCTATTGCTAAATCACAAAAAAAAGTGGAAGCACATAATTTTGAAATAAGAAAACATCTCTTAGAATATGATAATGTTATGAATGAACATAGAAAAGTCATCTATAGTATTAGAAAGGACATTTTAAGTGATAAGGATAATTTAGAATTTTTATATGAAATTATAGATGATGTTGCAGAATTTATAGTAGAAACTCACCGTCCGGATAAAAAAATTCCTATCAACTCTTGGCCATGGGAAGAAATTAATCATTCATTTAAAAATATCTTTCATACCGAAGATATTATTAATCATGGTGAATGTGCAAAAAATTACGATGATAATATTGCAACCTATATAGCAACAAAGGCTAAGGATATGATTAATAGTGAATTTAATACTTATCCTAAAGAGCAAGTAAAAGCTGCTCTTAGGGAAATCCTCCTATCTACATTTGACCAACATTGGAAAGATCACTTGCTTGCTATGGATCATGTTAAAGAAGGAATAAACTTAAAAGCATATGCACAGAAAGATCCCCTTACAGAATATAAAAGAGAAGCATTTAATTTATTTGAAGCTATGAGAATTAGTGTAAAAAAATCCATAGTAAAAAATATTTTTAGTGTACGACTATACACTGAAGAAGAAATAAAACAATTACAAGAACAGCATCTAGAACAAATGCAACAGCAATTAGAAATGGCAAAGATTGCAAAAAAACAAACTAATATTCCTAAAAAAAGGACAAACAAAAAAGTAGGACGCAATCAACCATGCCCATGTGGTAGTGGTAAAAAATACAAACATTGTTGTTATGTTTAATTATTAGAAATTTATGGAAAATAAAAAAAATAAAAAAAATGATATTACTCGTATAGAAGACCTAGCTGACTTTCAACATCAAGAATACGAAGATATAGATCAGCAACTAAATAATCAACCTGAAAATGAAGAAGAAAATTTAGAAGAAGAATTTATAGAACCTCTAAATAACGATGAAAGAGAAACTGAAGAACAATTTGAGGAAAATTTGATAGAAGATCAACAAGTAAGTTTTCCTGATGAAGATCAATTCTCTCAAACAGAAGATGTCTCTCAAGTAGCATTCACAGATGAAATTGTAGAAAATGATGAACATAATATAAAAAAAGAAGATTTGTTTGAATCAGTAAAAAAATTAAGCCCAGAAAATGAAGTAGCTAAAGAAGAAAAAATAAACGAGGAAGATTTTGCAAATAATTCTAATTTAGATGATAGAAAACCAGATGAGAATTCTAATAATAATGATATCTCTGCACATATTAGTTCAGGTGTAATTGCTCGATCAGGAAATCCTCCATATGGAATAATTATAACCAATATTATATATGCTGAAGATGGAATAGAAATTTTAAAAACTCTAAAAGAACATCAATTACTTAACAACGAATATAAAGAAGAAATTAAAAACAATATTAACAATGGATATTGTATGATATCACAATTAAATGAGTATGGAGCTATATTTTTAGCACATAAGTTTAGATCTTTAAATATCCAAATAAAGATGGGGCTTATGGACGAAATCCATCCCTCAAAATTTTACGATAATATTGAATTTAAAGGATTAGTATCTAAATATAACTTAAATCAAAATATTACGATAGAAGGAGGGACTGATATTGATCCCATTGAAAACTCTATAATTGCAACTATCAACCCAGAACTTGATGGCTATAATGTAAAAACTTATCTAGGAATTATCAACTCTGAATTAATAGTAAACAAAAAAGAACTCTTAAATTCTGGAGATATTTCTATAAATCACTACAACCAACTCTGTCTCGATTTAAAATCTCGTGCTATTATGTTAAATGCCAATGCTATTGTAGGTGTAAGCTTTCAAGTAATTGCCATTGAAAGAAATAAATTCAAAATAGATGCTACAGCCGATGCAGTAGTTGTGCAAAAAATTAGTAGTGAATAATCTAAAATCACATTATGATGTTATTATAGTAGGAGCGGGAATAACTGGTGCTTCAATCTTTAGATATTTAGTATTAAATAATATTTCATGTTTAATAATTGATAAAAATGACTTCGTATCACAAACATCCTCTAAAAGCTCTAAAATATTACATGGAGGTCTTCGCTACCTTGAATTGTTTGATTTTAAATTAATAAAAGAGGCTCTAAGAGAAAAAAAAATTTGGGAAACCTTTTTACCACACCTATGTTATAATGAAGAATTCCACATTCCAGTTTTCAAAGACTCTCCTAATGGATTCTTCAAATTAAAAATAGGACTAATTCTATATGACTTATTATCGTACGATAAGAAAATAAAAAGCTATAACTTAAACAAATTAGAAACTTTAAAAAGATTCCCTCAAATAAGACAAGACGATTTAATAGGTTGTCATGTATATAATGATACCATTATGGATGATAAAAGAATTGCCTTGGATATATTATTTGATACCTCCAAAAATAAAAATGCTAATATATACAATTATACAACCTTTAATGATATAAAATATGATAATGATAAGTACACTGTTTATTTAGAAGATAATATCAATAATAGTAAATATTCTATTAATTGTCACGATATCATATTTTCTGTAGGCCCATTTACAGATCAAGTAATGAGTAAAATATCTTTAATAAAGTGGAAAAAAGTGCTAAAACCCTCAAAAGGGAGTCATATTTGGATATCAAACAAATCCATACCTATTAAATATCCAATTGCCTTTATAGGAAATGACAAAAGAGTTGTATTTTTATTACCACAAAAAAATATGGTATTAATTGGAACAACAGAGACTAGTGTTAATAATTATAATTTTGATGAGTATCCTAATAAAGAAGATTTTGATTATCTAATAAATTATGTAAAAAGATTTCTAAATATTAAATTAAGTAACTTAGATGTTATTGCTAGTTTCTCTGGTATCAGGCCTCTTGTAAATGAAATCTCTTTGTTTAAAAAAGAGGGAGAATTGAGTCGATATCACCGATTATTTCAACCTCATCAAGGTATATATGTTATAACTGGCGGGAAATATACTACCGCTAGGGCCATGGCAGTAGACATTTGTCAAAGACTCTGCTTAAAACGACACTATAATTTCAATCAAACAATATTTTATAAACCATTAAACAAAGGACCTCTATCATTACCATTTAAAAAGATAAACCTAGATAGGGAAAAGTTGATTTACTTACTTGAAAATGAAGCAGTTAGAACATTTGATGACTTAGTTATAAGAAGGATGGATAGTTTAAATAAAAGAATTTGGGAAAATAAATATTCACAAAACTTTGATAAATTTTTTATAGATAATATTAAAATTATTAACAAATATATTGAGGTAGATAAAAATAACATTACTAATTACCATCGATAAGAAATACCAATATTAAATTTTGGACCAGTTACTTGCTTTTCAGTTTTAGAGTCACTTCCCTCTATTATATAAGATTCCAAATGAGAATAATATTCTCCAAACACCCTCAATCCAAATCCATTTGACATATAATATTTTAATCCTATGGGTAAACTATAAAAGATAAAACTTCCATTTCTAACCGAAGTTCCAACTTCATCTTTAACTGTCCCCGTACCAAAATTAGTTCCAACAAAGCCAATTAGATGATTTGTATAATTTACAGAATTAATAAAATGCCAATTAACTCCACCAGAAAAGCCAATTAAATTAGAAGATATATTATCTCCTTGAACAATGGTTAACGATGATCTTTGAATAAAAACTGAAGATAGGATTGAAAAATTATTTAAAATACTTTCTTTTGAAAAATACTTTTCTATGCCCAGTGATAAGTTAAAAACTCCTGAATTAGTAGATTGCTCCGAATTTGAAGGCCTAATTTCTGTTGATAAATTATTAATGCTTGATGTCATCCAAATTTCCCAATTTTTATCAACAGCTTCTATAATGGGAACTTGTTGTTCTAGTAAGGATGCTACTTCCACTTTCTCCATTGCAGATAATTTATCAGAATCATTTAAATTATTAGGCATCTTCTCTGTATGCTCTGCTCTAGAAGATTTAGTTGGGTCATTTGTTAATTTAATTGGAGATGAAATTTTTAAAGTAACAACCTTGTCTACTATAACCTCATTTTTTTTTATAATTCTGTATAGAGACCAAATAGAACGACTAGGTGTTGCTTTTATTACGACTCCTCTAGCAATAACCCCTGTTGTTAAAAAAAATTTTCCATGATCTCCTTTTACTAGCCCATCTTCTAATCCACGATTTATTAAAATAGTTTTTTTACTACTTGAAATCTTTAAAAATCTAGTAGTCAACTTCTCATCAACTTCCAAAGCAAAAACTGACGAGACAACCACCATTGATAATAATGTAAAGATATATCTAATTAAGTTAATAGTATAAGTTCCAAGCAATATTAATACTCCATGGATTTTGTTCAATTTTATCATTAATATTATCTCTTAGAAAATCTAAAACTTTAAGCTGATTAAATTCTTTTTTTATAAAAAAAGTTGCCCCCATACCCATTTTTACTAGCTCATCCCTAGTGTCTCCAGCCTTAAAACGATATCTAAGCCCTGCCTTAATAATTGGGAGACTTTTTGCTCTATAGGTGTATTTCCTAGAAATATTTGGCATTTTAACATTTAGTCTTCCCTCTCCATAGCCCAATGAAAATATGGGTATTAAAGTTTTTATCATATGAGGAGACCTAATTGGATACCAACTAACTAAAAACTCACTTTTTCTACTAGCAGTTGAAGAGTTATCTCTATCTGAAAAGTTACCATTTGCAAAACCAATTGCAAGTTGAAGCGATATACTAAAACTATCAAGTTCAAAAAGCCAACCCAGCATATGTTCATAGCCAACAAAAAAGCTATTGGCCTTAAAATTTTCATAATTATCATTATATACTTTAGTTTCAAAAGAAAAATTAAAATTATCTCCTGCTTTTTGATTCAATACTCTATTTCTTCTTCTAATTTCTCTAGCAAGTCCACTGTCAATTAAAAATTCTCTCAGTTGCTTATCTGTCATTCCTTCCGACCAACGACTTCCATGACGAACAATTCTCCTTATATAAGCAGGATCTATTCTATTATATTCACTTTGCTTTTGTAGAGAACGGGCATAAAAGCCTTTTTCATAATCTTTTGTAGCGTATTCTTCTGTCTTTTTATATAAATCATTTTTTAAGCCATATTCAAGTTGATTTATCTTTTGAACACTACCGTCAACCTGTCTAACAAAAACATCTATAGTATTCTCTGTTACCAATTCTTCTAAATCAAAATCTACTTTCTTCTTATCAATAGATAGCTCATCAATATCTTGAAGAAATTTTTTATCAAAACTTTTAGACAATCTATTCCAACCACCATGAGTTCTAATATTTATATTCTGATCTACAAACTCTAATTCAATTAAATCAACTACTTCTTTATAATTTTCTCTTTTAAAAATGTACCTATTAGGAATATTAACACCACCATTTCCTCCAATAATATCAGTTTTGGTAGCTTGAATTTTTTTCTTTCCCCCCAAGACAGAATCACGGATAAATACAACCCATTGATGTTTTTTAAAAGAAGTGCTTGGCTCTAATATATGAAAAATCCAATATGAAAATGAATTTCTAACCTTGATAACTTCTGCCAGTCCCTGTCTAATAAAAGAGGGATGGTCTTTATCCTTATTATGTTTAGCTATGTAAAATAATGCTCTCTGTCCTTCCTTTAATCCATCAAGAGCTCCTGTTTGTAAAATTACTGATTTTTTTGACTTTGAAAAGGAAATTACTTCAGCCCCTTCCATATCGAGACAATAACAATAAAAACTAAACAATAGAAAAAATACTATGAAAAAAGCTTTCATATTCTTTATTTTACGACTACTTAGTAGATTTAACTTAGGTGGGGTAAAAATTGCATTTTTCTGTAAGTTATTATATATTCCCCATCATGGCAAAATATAATAAGAAACATTACACTGAAACTTATACCTATAAATGTTCTATTACTGAGGAAGAGTTTAAGCTTACTCGAAAAATAAAAAAAACAGATGAGTTAATATCAATTCAAGCATATTACCAGCTATATCCTGAAAAAGACGACCGACCAGAGCAAATAAAGAAACAATATTCCACATCAGATATCTAAGATGCAAACAAAAAAAGTTATAATAATTGGCTCAGGGCCTGCTGGACATACGGCTGCGCTATATGCATCTAGAGCAAACCTTAACCCTCTAATAATTGAAGGGAAAGAGCCTGGGGGACAGCTAACTACTACTACAGACGTTGAAAACTTTCCAGGTTTTCCAGATGGAATAATGGGACCTAATCTAATGGAAAAGATGAAGAAACAGGCTCAACGTTTTGGTGCCAATTATATAAACACGGCAGCTGTAGAGGTTGACCTTAACACTAAGCCTTTTAAAATAATTTGTGAAAATACAGAAAAATTTCAAGCGGATACTTTAATTATTTCGACTGGTGCTAGTGCAAAGTATTTAGGGCTACCTCACGAAAAAGAGCTAATTGGAAAAGGAGTAAGTGCATGTGCCACCTGTGATGGTTTCTTTTATAAAGACAAAATAGTTCATATTGTCGGTGGCGGTGATACTGCAATGGAAGAAGCAATATTTCTGACAAAATTTGCAAAAAAAGTCTATGTAATTCATCGTCGTGAGACTTTAAGAGCATCAAAAACAATGCAAGATAGAGCTTTTGCAAAAGAAGAAATTGAGTTTATATGGAATAGTTCTGTAAAAGAAATACTATACAATAATAGTGGAGTAACTGGCATTAAAGTAATAAATAATAAAACAAATCAAATCACTACTAGAGAAACTGATGGATTCTTTCTAGCTATAGGACATTCTCCCAATACTGCTTTCTTAAAGGGGCAATTAAACCTAGATAAACAAGGATATATAATTACTAAGGGAAATCATCCTGATACTAATGTAGAGGGAGTTTTTGCCTGTGGTGATGTTCAAGATTCTTATTATCGTCAAGCAATATCTGCAGCTGGCTCTGGATGTATGGCTGCCATAAGAGCTGAAAGATTTCTTGAAGAAAACTCTTAGTATTTTGACATTCAGATATTTATTTTGAAATAATAAAAGAAAGCTAAGGATGGCAAATGAATAATTATAAAACCATAAAGGTTGATCTTAAAAAAAGTACAAAGAGCTTACATATAATCCTAAGTAAAACAAACAAAAATAATTCTATTTGTATAGATATGATTTTTGAACTAAATAGTATCTTAGCATGGTCAGCATCTCATCTAGAAATAAATAACATTGTCATATCCTCAGAAGATAAACAATTTTGCTCTGGTTATGATTACAAAGAAATGCAAGACATGAATAATAAGGATTTACATAATTATCTAATTGAATTACAAAAAATTATTCATGGTATTATGTATCTGCCTCAAACAGTTATTGTAGATTTAAATTATGGAGCATCTAATTTAGGTATCGAGCTAGCGACAGTATGTGATTTAAGGATTTGCCATAGTAAATGTAATTTAAACTTTGATTTCTTAAATAGAGGGATGGTGCCAGCTTGTGGAGGTATATCAATTTTAAGTGCTATGATTGGCCACAGTCTTGCTCGTAACTGGATAATGTCATCAGAAAAAGTAAGTAGCAAAAAATTAATAGATAGTGGGTTTATATACAAAGTTTATAATAAGTCTCCAAAAGATATTATAAAAAAGATTTTAATTAAAATAAATGCTCAATCTCAAGTATCCCGTATTCAATGTAAAAGAAGTTTCTTAGAATTCTTACTTCCAGAACTTGAACGATCTTCTAAATATGAAACATCTTTTTCTCTTGCCAGCATGACTAGCAATGATTGGAAAAAAGCAATCAAAAAAGAACCTTTTACTATAGCAAAAGAACTAGCTATACAAATAAGCAACAAAATAAATAAAGGATTAAATTAAAATCTATAAATTGGTCTTAAATTATAATTTTTTAAAAGTTTTGCAGTAGAGCTAAAATTAAATGTCATTCCCATCAAAAATCCTCCTCCTCCTGCTCCACAGAGTTTTAGATAGTAATGATGCTCACAAAGACCTTGTCGCCAAATGTCTTGATATAAATTAGGTATCATAGGATTTAAATACTTCAATTGAAATTCTGATAAATCTCTAAAATATTTATAAAGATTATTAAAATCATTGTTAATAAATAATTTGATACAAGTGTTAGTTATCGGATTTAATTGATTTTTACTAACATACAAAAAAGATTTATTATTACACTTTTCTAGGAAAAGATTAACTAGAGGCTCTGTTTTTCGGGAGCGACCAGTATTTAGCAAAAACATTGCTCCATCATTATCTTTATTTTCCTCAGGAATTTTTATCTCTTCAAGGCCCTGATCTTCATTAACAATCATGGTTTTATTTAAGTAACTAATTAAAGGATCAATTCCAGAGCTAGAGCTATGAAAATGTGATTCAATTATTGATAAATTTTTCTTTAATTGTAAAATGTCATCATTATTATCACCATAACGATAATAAATAGCAGCAGTAAGTGCAGCGGAACTTCCAACACCAAAGCCATGAGGGATAGTAGAATTAAAATAAAGACCTTGACTTATATCAAACTCAAAAGAAGAAATATCTATTTTAAATCCTAGTTGTGCTTTAGATTCTAGCCTCCTTAAATACTTTGCTAGAGAATCCAGTTCTGAATCCTTGCTAGATTCTTTATTCTTTGGGAAAGTTAAATGCCCTTCAAACAAAGAATAAGGGATAGATAACGCCATAGACTTATTAATGATGCTATATTCACCAAATAATAAAATCTTAGATGGAAACCCCTTTTTTTTATTCATTGAATAACTCTATTTTCAATACAATAAGGCCCCATTCCTACCTTATCATCAATCCAATTATCATCTTTTAAATAGATAAATAGTTTATCGCTTATAAAACGCCTAACAGACTCGGCATATTCTTCTGGATAAAGTAGATGGACATTAGGCCCAGCGTCTAAAGAAAAACATATAGGTACTCCACTTTTTTCTCTATACTTACAAATAGCATTTATAATAGAAAAGGTCTGAGGAAGCATTAAGCATATATTTCTTTTAGAACTCATTATTAGATCATGTAAATCAAGAGACTCCTGTTCAACAATAGAAATAAATTTATTTAAATCTCCTTTTTTTAACACATTTAGCATTTCTTTAGTTCTAATTTTTGCTCTACTAAATCTCTTTTCTGCTTTAGGATGAGTTTTCATTAATTTATGTCCTTCCCTAGATGATAATAATTTAGGTTCATTTGAAACTATTAAGATAGAGTCTCTATAACCATAAAAAATAGGATTTACATCTTTTAGTTCTATAGCGAATTTATCACTAGAATTTAAATTCAAATTATCCCCCCACATGACAACTTTGGGATAAATAGAACGACAAGCACTTCCAGACCCAAGTCTAGCTAGATAAGAAGCCCTATTATAAAAATCTTGTTCTGAATTTAAAATAATTTTTTCTATAGAAGCCAAACATAATGCCAGAGAACTCATAGAAGATGCCGATGAAGCTATTCCTGTTGAATGAGGAAAATTATTTTTTGATTCAATAATTAAATCGTAGTCTTGTAAAAATGGCAATTCATCATTTAAACTATTGAAATACTTTAAAATTCTAGATTTAAATTTTTCATTCCTTTCCCCATTAAAATAAAATTCTATTTTTCTTAAGTTAATAGATTTCCTCTTAAAGCTAACTCTTGTTTCAGAGGCCGACTTATCTAAAGTAAAACTAATTGATGGATTAGCGGGAATTTGACTAGAAAGCTTCCCCCAGTATTTAATTAAGGCAATGTTAGCTGGAGAATGCCAAGCAATTATACTATTGCCAGAATGCATATTCTTTCCTTTTCTTAATATCTGGAGTTAACATTAGATCTTTCATTAAAAAAATATGATGAATACTATGTGTCTTAAAATATTCTTTAACATATTCAAAAGATCTAGAGGTTGCAACTAATAACGCATCACCATCCCATGCTCCCAAATTCTTAATCGAACCATCAAAATCACTAAAACGATTCTTAGCAGGAGGCATTTTTAAGACACTGTAAAGAATATTTTCATGCTTATCAATTAATTTACAAAACTTATCTAACTTTTTGGTAGTTAAGATATTTTTAATAATATCATCTAACTTTTTAGTAATTTTTTCTCTATCATCTTTAATATCATTCCATTTTTTTATTGCTTTAGAACTGTCAGTTTTTTTGCTAGGAAATACTATAAATAATTGAGATAAAAATGAAAAATTTAATTCTACACCTTTAGAAGTTGCTCCGTTTGAATTACAAAAATAAAAGATAGGCCCTTTTGCCATAGAACAAGCAACATCAAATCCCGAACCATTGCTAACTGATCTCATTAAACTGAACCAATCAACATTGGCCCATTTTGCAATCATCGCAATTATAGTTGAGCTTGATCCTACTCCCCAAAATAATGGAAAATGGAGATGGGTATTAATAGTAATTGGCGAAGACCTTGTTAGAAAGTCTGGGTTTAATACTCTTGCGGCCTTCAAAAGCTTTGATACAAATTCAGCTCCATTACTACTTTTATTGTAATTCTCTTCAAAAACAATAATATCAATAGAAAAATCTTTTAAAGAAAGAGTAAAATCAATCCATGGTCTATCTTGACAATCAAAACCAATCCAACGCAAAGAATCTTTTTTACCTAAATTATAAATCTTTAAAGTTTGTCCCAATTTAAGAGGAATTCCTAAAGCTAAGCTACCATCCAATACCGCATATTCTCCAAAAAGAAGTAATTTGGCATTAGCATAAAACGAACTAATAGGTTTTGTTTCCAAAATTAATGATATTTCCTTAGAGACCTAATAAACTCTTTAACACTTTTATAAGAGACAACATGTTTTGAAAAATGCTCTTTGACAAGTTCCCTTTCATAATCTGATACCGATAGGCTATTTAATATATTTATCAAATGCATTTTCATATGTCCTCTTTGTATCCCTGTAGTAACTAATGATTTTAATGCTGCAAAATTTTGAGCCAATCCAATAGCTGCTACCACCATCATCAACTTAGAAGCATCAGGATTATTTAAAAGAGTAAGTGAAAATTTAGCAAGTGGATGTAAATTAGTTAATCCCCCAACTGTTCCTAATGATAATGGAATTTCTAAACTAAGAGTAAATATATCATCTTCTATAGTACAATCAGTAAGGCTTCTATAATTTCCATCTTTGCAAGCATAGGCATGTCCACATGCCTCTATAGCTCTAAAATCATTTCCAGTGGCTAAAGCAACAGCATCCATACCATTAAATATTCCCTTATTATGAGTTGTTGCACGATATATATCATTTTTTGCTATTATAGTCGCTTGGTAAATTCTCTGAGCAAACTTTTTATATGACATATTGAGGTTTTGATCTTCTAATTTTTCAATAGGACAATTAACATAAGCTCTAACTAAACAATTTGGAGTGTAATTAGAAAGAATTGACATAATAATATCAAGCCTATCATCAGAAATCTTATCATTTAGAATCCTTGATGCTAACTCTAAATTACTATTGATAAAATTAGCACCCATAGCATTACAAGTTTCAAAAGTAATTTTTAATTGAAAATAATTTTCTAATAGATAAGTTCGATCAACTAACTGAACATCAACAATACCTCCGCCTCTTTTACGCATACTAGAAGTGTTTTTAAATAACTCTTCTTTTATTAAATCTTTAATACCATTATTAAATAATTTATAAAGATCTTCTTTGCATCCTTTCCATGTAAAGTGAACTTGCCCGATCTTTTCAGTAGAAATAACTTGTGCAAAAAAGCCCTCCCTATTATTACTGCTCCAAAATTTAGCGGAATTAGAAGCAGCAGCTACAACTGAACTCTCCTCAATCACCATGGGAACACAAAGAAATTCTCCATTTAATAAAACATTTGGAACTACTCCATACGGCATATAAAAATTACTTATAGTATTTTCTGAAAACTCATCAAAAACTTGTTGATGATCATTATTTTTATGCCAGTAAGATTTTATAATATCTTTGGATTTGTTTTCGAAGTCATAATTTTTTATATAATTATTAAAAATTAAGTCAATCTTTTCTGCTTTTGTCAGTTTAGAAAATCCACTAATTAATTGCATTTACTGCCTTATATCTAAAAAGCTATTTGCCATAGCTAATCCTTGTAATTGTTGTCCTATATATTCTGCTAACTGATCATAGCCTTCAACAGCATACTTTAAAAATTCAGATGCTTTCCCATATATTGCAGGAGAATTACATTTGTTAATTAAATAATAACCTTGAATAAAGGATTCAATCCCTCCAGATATAATAAAATTATTACAAGTAAGCTTTTCCTCTTTTAAAATATTATTTACCATATCAACCATTTCTTCAGCATTGTGGCCTATATAAGAAAACTCTTTAAATATATTCATTTTAGGATTTCTCATTATTTCTAAATTACTAAAGTTAGTGCCACCAAAAGCTGAAAACTCAATAGCAGCAAGAGGCAATTTCATTAACGATCTTAGGCTCATTGGCCCCATGCCCTGTCCTACTTCTTTAACAATAATGGGAAATTTAACTAATTCAAGTAACCTCTCAATAGTCTCAAGAGCTGGTCTTTTTAAGATATCACCTTCTAACTGGAACCATTCCTGAAGTGGGTTAATGTGGACTATTAATCCATCAACTTTTAACTTATCAACTAATCTTGAAATCAAAATATAATTATCTTCCTCTATCAATTTTTCAATTTGAGAAATTCCTAGATTAGCATAAAAAGGCAAATCATCTCCAATAATAGGTCTTAAATTAAAGTCATCAATATACTTGTCATTAATTAAAAGAGGGCGACAGGATCCAAGCCCCATTCCTAGTTTAAATTCCCTACAAGCTTTAGCTAAATTTTTATTTACTTTATAAGAAATTCCTGCTCCTCCAGTCATACTAGATATCCATAATGGTGCATTTAATTCTTTTTTTAAAAATTTACACTTTATAACATTAGTAGTTGGGTGAGGGTTAAATATAGGTTCATAATTAAATCTTCTATCTAATTTGTTATCATTAAATTTAGATTTACTCACTAGTTCAATATGTTGATCTTTGCGACTTTTACTTATCTGTTCTTGATCCATATTAAGTAGTGTTATTACTTAAAATACTCTTAATATCAATAGTTAATGCGTACAGATAATTTACAAAATCTTTAAAGAAACAACGCATAATTAAGTTTTAATTAATAAATAATTAGAATTACTGATATTAACCATATATTAAGATTTGCTTTGCAATATATCAAACAAAAAAGGGAAACTCTTATAAGTCCTCTTTTTAGTTACTACGACATCCTAGATTTTATTAAAAACCACTACTCTTTTTCTTTTAAATACGAATTTTGCTACCATTTGAATCAGATACAACAAGAAAAATTGAACGGCTTCCTGCTTCTTCTATTGAAGTTGAAACCTGATGCAAGTTTAAGTCATAAAAATAAAGTTATCAATATGCTTGTCATTAATTAATAGTGGTTTGTATAACAACCAGTTTCGTCCCAAATAGAATGCAATTCATCTATAGCATCTTGATAATCTGTAAATTCTTCAATATATTCATTTTTATCTGAAACAAAATAGATATAATATACTACTTCCTTTTCTTGACAATTGTCCTGTTTTTTAACTTCTTTTTCATAAAGATAATAAGAGCTATTTTTTGCTTCTAAATTTAGTGAAAATAGCATTGTTAAAAGGAATAAACTTATTACTTTCATAATAATTCCTTTCCTACTTTTAAGTAAACATAATATATATTTTATATATAATACTAATATTTCTCTAAGTAAATATAACCTTTACAAGCCTTATAATGATTTTAAATAAGTTACAAGATTAAACTAGTTTGTTAATTTAAATCAACTACCAAAACAAACGGAGCCTTTATTAAAGATTCCGATAACTTCAATATAGTTTTTAATTGGTCACAAATAGCTAATTCATGTTCTCCATTTAAATCAAATGCTAATAATATTTTAGTGTTAAGTGGTAAAATTTTAGAAATATCACTTAATAATGGTTTTAATCTATAAGGCGTTTCCATTAAAACTATAACCTCTTTTCTTTTAAAGATATTAGTTAGCTGTTGTTTTCTAATTTGTGATTTTGCAGATACAAACCCTGCAAAATAATACTTTGAACAATCAAAGCCTGAAAGAGCTATTGCCAGCGATGGGGCAGAGCAAAATGGGGTGGAGGTAACTTTAATTTTATTTTTATGACATAAAGATATAAGTTCCCTTCCTGGATCACAAACAGCTGGCAATCCGCTATCACTTAATAAAAAAATATCTTTTCCAATTTTGAGATCTTTTAAAAGAACATTTGTCACTTCTTTAGAAGTCTGTTCGTTTAATGCTATAAATTTATCTAATGAACCTAAAGGCAACCCCCAAGAGCTAAATCTTATTCTTGCTACTTTTAGCTCTTCAACCACAATTATACTTTTTTTTACTCCCTTAGTTAGAGCATAATTTAATTTTTCCCAAGCAATTATCTCTAGGGGTAGATTATCAGAAATAGGAGTTGGAACTAATGTCAATTTACCTTTCATCTAAAACTTTATAAACGGACGATCTCACGGTAACTCCTGAGACATTTTCAATGAAAACAATATCACCATAATTAACTTTATTTATATTATCTCCTTTGGAATTAAACATCTTAACCACTTCTTTTGTTTTAATTATTCCATCAGGAGTATAAAATCTCAACTTATCACCAAGACAAAGAGATTCCTTATTTTTCAAATGTAGCCCAATATGGTGGCCCTTTATGTATTCAATAACCTCTCCCATATATACAGAATTATCACCAACCACCGGAGATTTTCGATTTCTTAGCTTGGGAAGACGAGAGAAAACTTTATCAGTTCGATTTATTTTATAAAATCCTGAGAATAATTTACAAGGATAATATTTTTTCAAAAATAAATTTATATCTTCTCTGGAAGAAGTTAAAAGCTCATAAAACTCCATCATATTTGGATAAAACTGATCTCGAGGATTTAGCAATAAATAATCAATCCCATAATTTTCTATTTCATCAATATAATTAAAAAGAGATAAATCTCTATTGTTATACATAAAAGTTCCATGGATAGTTTCTTTTATTGGTAAATTTTTCTGAGGATAATCAATGGTGTCGGCATATGCTACTATGTTTTCCCCCTTTTTATAAGATGATAGCATCCTTCTGGGAGAAGCATATAAAAGAACACTTCCTAATCCTAATGTCTCTTTTTCTACTTTTATATCTTTAAAATTCTTATAAGATTCTACGCTTAAAAGAGAAGATAAAATAAATCTTTTTAATTGGTCTTTTAAGTATTGCTTTAAAAATAATAAACTTTCCCTATTATGTCCGCTATTGCCCATAATTAAATGAATGGCAAGGTCAGGTCTTTCCCTTTTAATATAATTAACAGCCCCCATATCATAAACAGAAACTGCTGATATTTTATCTAGTATTTTATTTTTTTCTAAAAATTTTATAGTATTTTTTAATTGCACCTCTCGCATCAAAATGTCCCATTGTAGTATAACTTTACAATTGAAACTTGATATCTTCTTTTCTATCTCTTTCCAAGTTAATTTTCCATCAAAGGAAGTTTCATTTAAATAAATTTTTAATTCATCATCTTTTCTTAATAAAAAATTCAATTGATCTTTGCTTTTTATAGCTACAATATATTTCATTGTGCTACTACTCTTATAATATTATTATTACAAGCATTATCTATCCAAGGTAATTTTATTAATGTTCCAGGACGGGTTTTTTTAATTTTAGAATTTTTTACATCTAAAATATTATTTGCAACAAACTTATGACTTTCCCCATCAAAAGTAATTAATTCCAACAACTCTCCTTTTTTAAAGGAAGAGAGAACATTTACAAGCAAATAATTATCCCTATTGGCCTCTAATACTATACCCCCAACACTATATCCCTTTTTACTATTTCTATCATGATAAATACTATCTTGTTCTTTGGTATCCAAATTGGCATTATAATATCCTCTGTTTGAAACTTTCTCTAGCTGTGATAATTTGTCTACTAAAACCTTTTTAGGAATTTTTTTGCTTAATCTATAGTGCTTTAATAAACTAGCATAAGATGAAATCACTGTGCTTATATAATGAACAGAGCGCATTCTACCTTCAATTTTTAAGCTATCAATTTTATATTCAATAAATTTTTCAATTAATGATAACCCGTTTAAATCTTTAGAACTAATAAAGTTAACATTAGAAACCTTCTTATCTTTAAATTTTAAATCATAATTAAACCTACAACTATGAGCACAACCACCTCGATTTGAATCTCGACCTCTAGTATAATTAGAAATTATGCAATTTCCAGAATAGGAACTACACAATGAGCCGTGAATAAATAATTCAACTTCCATATCTGCTTTGTTTTTAATTAATGCCGCCTCATAGAGAGAACATTCTCTACCTAAAATAATCCTATTTACACCTACATCTTTATAAAAAGTTGCTGCTTCAGAATTTAGACAAGAAGCTTGAGTTGATAAATGAATGGGAATATCCTTTGCATACTTTCTAGCTATTTTTAAAATTCCTAGGTCACATATTATTAATGCATCTACTTTAATATCATTTAAAAATATTAAATAATTAGGTAAATCTGATAAATCATCGTCAAAAGCATATATATTTAAAGTGATATAAACTTTTTTATTAAGTTTATGTGCCATTTGAGTTGCTGTTATTATGTCTTCTCTACTAAAATTACTGGCCCTAGTTCTAAGTCCAAATCTATGACCACTTAAATAAACAGCATCTGCCCCATACAACAGTGCTAATTCTAACTTTTGCAAATCTCCTGCTGGAGATAATAATTCTGGAACCCAATGCGTCATTTTAAAATAATTATTATTGCCCTTTAAACTTATAAAAAACACTATACAATAAATATTGATGCTCTATAAACTAAAAAGATTTATTAAAATTAGTATATATAGTTGTATTTTAGGAGCTGTTTCTATTTTTGCCTATAAAATCATCAGTATGCATACTTCTATCATACCCTTTCCCTATTATTTTAAAAACTTACAATTTAATAAAGAAATTTTAGAGATGGCCAGTAATTCCCATGTATTAATTGTGGGAGATCAAATGGGAGCTGCTTTAAAAAGATTTAATGACAATTTTACTCAAAAAGAAGCTAAAAACCTAAGACACCCTCTAAAGGTATTTAATTGGTCACAAACAAATGAAGGATTACATCGAACTGTTTACAAAATAAAGTCATTAAAAAAGCTTCCCCCCTTAATTATCTATCACGGAGCAAGCCAAGAACATTTTGAAAAAAGATTTAACTTAAAAAATTTTGAAAAGATAAATTATAATATAGATATTTTTTATAAATCTGATATCATCTCTACGATCATAATATTCCCCTTTTTAAGTAGAATTATATATAAACTAGTAGATTATATTAAATTTAAAAAAGACATTATACCTGATAAAAAAGAGTACTCCGCATCACAATTACAAAAAAAAATTAAAATTACTTATAACCTCTTTGAAATGGAATTAATTAGCATGATAAATTATATAAAGGACAAGGGTTCTAAATTACTAGTTATAACTCCTCCTATAAACTTAGATATAAAACCTATAACTTGCTCTAATGCTATAACTGATAAAATATTAAAAAAACAAGAAAAAGTAGAATTATTAATGAAAACTCCTAAGCTAGCACTAATCGAAGTAAATGAGTTGCTACAAATATCTCTAGCAAACGCAAAAACATATTATCTATATGCACAAGTCGCAAAAAAAATGAATTCATTTAGAAGAGCTAAAAATGCATTATATAGAGCTACCGCTTATAGCTGTACAACAAAGGGCCCCAATATAATATTTAATAAGGTTTTAATTACAAAATCCGAGGAAAGAGATGTAGGTATTATTGACTTTGATAGAATTTTAAATAGAAAATATGGAAAAGATATATTATTTTTAAATAGATATCAACCCCAAGAAAAATACTATAATAAGTTAGTATCTATAATTAATGGAGAAATAAAAAATGCTTTTGACCTATAAAAAACACGACATTATATTTGCTGAAAACCAAGAAGAATCCGACTTATATTTGGTAAAATCTGGAAAAGTAATGGTCTTCACAACAAAATTAACAAAGATAATTCCCTTATCTACTATTGAGCCTGATGAATTTTTGGGGGAATTTTCATTCATTGATAATAATAAAAGAAGTTCCAATGCCATCTGCCTTGTTGAAACCACATTGCTTAAAATTCCTCAAAAAAGCAAAGAAAGCATTCCTCCATGGTTAATTGAATTATCCAAATCAATAATTGAAAGGATAAGAAATACTAATGAAGTTATAAAACAAAAAGGAATTGTTGATCATAAAAATAATGTAGAAACATTAAGCATTGAAATGGAAAGGCTATATAATAAAAAATTACAAGAATATACTAAATCAACCCAAGTGAGCTGACTTGCTGCTTCTCCTCCAATAATTCCTGATAAGTTTTATGCAGTTTCTCCTGAGCAAAACTATTGTGTTCAACATTTTTCATTACATTAACTTGCCCATTTTTAGTATAACAAGGATATGAGAATATAAGCCCTTTTTCTACAGAATATTCTCCATTAGACGCAAGAGCTAATGAATAACTATCCCCACTTTCTGTTTCATTGCAAATATTAACAACTGAAGAGATAACTGCATTTGCCGCTGAAGCAGAAGATGATGCCCCTCTTGCTTTAATAATCTTTGCTCCTCTTTGCTGCACTATTTTAATAAAATCATTTTGTAGCCAATTTATATCATTAATCTTATCGGCAGCATTTAATCCATTAATTTTAGCATTATAAAAATCTGGATATTGAGTCGCTGAATGATTTCCCCAAATGGTTATGTTCTTAATATCCTCTATTTCACTATTGGATTTTAATGCTAATTGATAACGAGCTCTAGATTCGTCTAAAGCTGTCATAGCATAAAAGTTTCTAGAATTTACTCTAGGGGCATTTTTCATTGCAACTAGACAATTAGTATTACAAGGGTTTCCAACAACTAAAACCTTAACATCGTCTGCTGCACAATCGTTGATAACAGAGCCCTGTTCTACAAATATACTACCATTTAATTTTAAAAGATCGCTTCTTTCCATTCCATCTTTTCTAGGAGCAGAACCAATAAGTAACGCCCAATCTACATCCTTAAAACCCTCTTTTAAGTCAGAAGTACAAGTTATTTTTTTCAGTAAAGAAAAAGCACAATCATCCAATTCCATGGCAGTTCCATTAAGAGCTGGCAATGCTCTTTCCAAATCAATTAAATTTAACTCTAGCTCCATTTTTGGGCCAAACATCTGCCCAGATGCAATTCTAAATAATAAAGAATAACCAATTTGTCCCGCAGCACCAGTTATTGCAATTTTTTTACGATTGACCATATAAACTCCTTTTAGTAAAAAGTTATAACATTTTTAAAAACAGCGTTGAAGTCGCATTATGTCTTATAATAAAAAAAATCATAATAAAAGATATAATAGAAGAAGCCCATACAAAAAGGGCCATAAAAGAAATCCCAATAAAAATTACAAAAAAACAGGTGCGGACAAAATACAAGAGCGATATCATGCACTAAAAGAACAATATCTAAGGGCAAGAAAAAAATATTTTGATCTCTTCAATAGAACTGAAGGAGAGGCAAGAAAATCAAAAGAAGCATTTTATCGCTCACTAAAACAACTTAGAGAGTTTGAAGAAAGAAACCCAAATAAAAAAGAAAATAATATGGATTTAACATATTCAACTAATCATAGTCTTGCAACAAATAACAAAAAAGTTGATATATCAAAGACAGAAAATATACATATGCTACCCTCCCAAAAAAATCACGACTATGCACATGATAAGGAAGACTCTAAAGGCACATTAGATGACTATAAGAGAATAAAAGAAAAAACCTTATAAGTTATCTATATTTTTTAAGTGTTTTTAAGTTTAAATTACGATATTTTAAGTTTAATTTATCTCTATCAGAATAATTATATTTATAATTTTTTAAAGACTTTTTCCAATTCCCATATAGAGGATTACTTAATAAGAACCATTTTTTCCCCCAATATTTACTATGTATTTCCTCTTGAGATTTTCTTTTATATGGGGAAACTTTTCCCAAGTACACAAAGTCATTATAATCATCTCCTACTAACATAATTATTCTATAGTTTTTAGCAATGAATCTTCTTCTATTTTTTTTAGCAGAGGTCCAATTTTTTCTTTCTGCTTTAAGAAGGATATCATCCGCCGTTATATTTTTATCAAGTTTCTCCCTTAGATTTTTTAATGTGGCCTTTTTAAATGAAGCAACTCTATTTGATACATAAAATACTTTAATATTTTTATGTTTTAGTTTCGATATAAATGATTTTGCTCCTGGGATAATATCGGCATTAGCCTCATTAACCCATTTTGAAAATAGATCAAAATCATATTCAACGCCTACTTTTGCACACCTTGCCTCAAAAGGAGAATTATCCATTACTGTTTCATCTAAATCTAATATTACTGCAGGTGGTAAATTTTGATAATTTCTTCCTTGCTCAAAAGCTGCTGTCCAATTTTTATCTTTTAATGCTGTGTCTATGTTCATCTCTGCGAGCTTATAAACCTGTCTTGCCATCATTTTATACTCAACAGAGGTTTGAACCCACAAAACAGGATCTAATGCTTTACCAATCAAATCATCAGTACTATTTAAAGAACATAAATTGCTACATTTAGGATTTCCCTTGTGGGCGTAAACTTGCTCTAAGATAATATAAAAACATATCAAAAGTAATAATTTCACCATTAATTTCTCTTTTACTCAAACAGAATTTAATTAAATACATAAATTGTAAAGTTAAAATTTTTTTGAACCTATTCTGTACTGTTTTAGTACAGAATAGGTTTAATTCATGATATAAAATATTTAATGAAAAATATAAAAATTAATACATGGAATGTTAATGGAATTAGAGCTTGTCAAAAAAAGGGATTTCTACCTTGGTTTAAAAAACAAAATGCAGAAATTGTTTGTCTTATGGAAACTAAAGCTCATAAAGAACAATTAGATAAAAAACTACTTTCTCCTTCTAATTATTATAGTTATTTTGCAGAAGCTGTTAAAAAAGGATATTCAGGAGTAGCATTATATTCAAAAAAAACTCTATCTCGGCCTAAAATAACTATTGGTTTAAATAAAAAAATATATGATAACGAAGCAAGAACAATAATTGCTGAGTATCCTAAATTTATTATACTTTGCTGTTATTTCCCTAATGGAGGCAGAGAGCACAAAAGAGTGCCTTATAAACTTTCATATAGCAAAGAAATTCTAAAGTCCGCTTTAAAATTAAAGAAAAAAACTAAAAAAGAAATTATTATAACTGGTGATGTAAATACTGCCCATAATGAAATAGACTTAAAAAACCCTAAAGAAAATTCAAATACATCTGGGTTTTTACCTATTGAAAGAAAATATATTGACGAACTTTTATCTAAAGGATTTTATGATATCTTTAGGATTCTTCATCCAAAAAAAATTGATAAATATACATGGTGGTCTTATAGAAATAATTGTCGAGAAAGAAATATAGGCTGGAGAATAGATTATTTTTTTATAACAAAAAATTTAATTAAAAAAATAAAAAAAGTATATCATCAAGAAAAAATAAAAGGCTCTGATCATTGCCCTATCACATTAGAATTTACTATATAAAAAGCCTTCTATATTGTAAGAAGGCTTTTAATTATTGTGGCAATTTACAATAAAATGAAAAAATATCAAAAGAACCACCATCCTGAATATGTACATGAGCTCTAATATTATTATCTCTATCTGCATCTGCAGCTTCAACAACAAAACGAGTAGTTATACTTTCAGTTGTTCTAGGGTTGTGCTGAATAAACATTTTGCCCCAACTTGCTCTAGCTGGACTATTTCTTCTGCTCATTTGAGCAGCACTAAATGTTATTGGTATTGGCCTATTTACAATAGATAATATGGCATTAATAGAGCCATCTCGATTTGAAGATGTACGAAGTGTACAAATATCTCCTTTTTTAATTCCAGCACGTTCAGCTCTGCTCGAAACAAGATATAGAAAGCCCTTAAACTCTCTAGATGCCTCTACAGAAAAAATAGATGTAGAAAAAATAGATGTAAAAATTAGTAATCTTATTAATTTCATGTAATCCTCCCTTGTTATTAAATTAATATTATTAATAATTAAGAAGCTTCTAACATAGCAAAAACATAGTGTCAATACTATAGTTTCAATAGTTTATATAAAAATATTACATTTATTTAAAATCAACAAAATTATATTTTTATATAAAAAAGAAATATCTTCTGATGATGTTGTAAGTTATGGTAAAAAAGATCATGAATAAGCTTTTAACTACTATCTTGCTTCTGTCTTCACTAGTTACTTTAGGAAAAACTGTTGATGTAGATAATATTTTAAGTATAAACATTAATTCTACTATTAACACTTCCACCAGCAATTTTATAAAACAATCTCTAAAACATGCTGAAGCCAATAATTATAAAATGCTTTTAATAAAGCTAAATACTCCTGGAGGCTTTGTAACATCTACTAAAGAAATACTAACTATATTTGGAGAAAGCAATATTCCAATAATGGTATGGATTACCCCTCAAGGAGCCTCTGCTACCAGTGCTGGTGCAATTATTGCAAGTTCAGCACATATTTTAGTGATGAATAAAGGAACAAATATAGGAGCCGCCACACCCATAAAACTAAGTGGAGATATAAAACAAAAGGACATAAGAGCAAAATCTATAAATGACTTAGTAGCACTAATTTCTGGGCTTTCAACAGCTAGAGGGCGAAATTCAAAAAAGTTTGCAGAAATGATAACTAAAGGCTCTTCATTTACTTTTAAAGAAGCAAAAAAATTAAGCTTAATAGATGGTATCGTTGAGAATCAAGAAAATTTAAAATCACTTATAAACAATCGTATAGTAAATATTAAAGGAATTAAATATAAACTTATTGTAAATAATATTAAAATTGATTCTTTAAAAATGTCTATGGGTCAATCCTTACTCGATATTATAGCAAACCCCTCTTTAGCATACATTTTATTTTTGATTGGTGCGGCTCTTTTATATTTTGAATTACAAAGTCCAGGAGGACTAATCGCAGGTGCAATTGGCATAATATCATTAATATTGGCAGCTATTGCATTTCAGTTGCTTCCCTTAAATATTGGAGCTTTAATATTAATAATTATCGCCTTTTTATTATTTGTTATGGAAGCATATATAATTAGCTATGGAATATTAACATTAGGAGGTGTCTTTTCACTAATTGTCGGCTCATTATTTTTATTTAAAACTGATGACTCTTATTTAAAACAAATTCCTCCAGAAATAATGTATTCCGTAATTGCTTCTATTTGTTCTTTTGTAACTATAATTGGGTTCTTCTTTTATAAAACTCGTAAAAAAGACAAAAAAGATAGCTTGTTAAACTTAATCGATAAAGAGGGAAAAATTGTAAAAGTTATAGAAAAATACGATAGTAAATTTTACTATCAAATAAAAGTAGTTGGAGAAATTTGGAAATGTGAGTCCTCTCACCAATACAAAATTGGAGATAAAGCAAAAATAGTAGAACAAGATAATAAGCGAATGCTTTTAAAAATATAAATTTATGAGTGAAGAATTTGCAAGTTTTGGAGCAGGATGTTTTTGGGGAGTTCAAAAACATTTTTCTAATTTAGAAGGTATAATAGATACCATTGTCGGATATCAAGGGGGAGAGTTTATAAATCCTACATACAAAGATGTCTGCAAAGGAAAAACTGGCCATGCAGAGGTATGCCAAATTAAATTTGATAAAAATATTATATCTTATCCAAAATTAATGGATCTGTTTTGGGAGATCCATAATCCTACAACCTTAAATGCTCAAGGTGCAGATATTGGGCACCAATACAGATCTATAATTTTTTATTATAATCAAGAACAAAAAAAATTAGCAATTGCCTCCAAAAAAAAGTTATCAGATACCAAAATATATAATAACCCTATCATTACAGAAATTATAGAAGCTTCAAAGTTTTGGCCAGCTGAAGAATATCATCAACATTATCTAAAAAAACAAGGTGGCCGTTGCCCTATTTAAGGACAAAATTTATAATTTTATTTTTAACTACAATTATCTTTATAATTTGCTTTTCTTTTAAATATTTTTTTGCCTTATCATTTCCTAATATTTCTTTTTTTATTTGGTCTTCAGCAAGATTAATAGGTAAATTAATAGTAAATCTAGTCTTTCCATTAAAAGCTACAGCATAAATAATATTATCTCTCTCTAATTTACTTTCATCAATTTCAGGCCAAGAAGCAAATTGAATACTGGTTTTATTGCCAATATTACTCCATAATTCTTCACATATATGAGGAGCAAATGGCGCTAAAGTAATAATAAGTGGTGATAGTACCTCTTTTTTTCTACAAGAAATCTTTGTTAAGTCATTAACACAAATCATAATTGCAGAAATAGCAGTATTAAAATTAAAACTTTCAATATCACCTGTCATCTTTTTTAAACACCTATGCAATATTTTTAATTCCTCATTATTTGCCTTCTCATTTGAAACAAAAAAATTGTTATCTTTAATAAATAATTTCCAAAACTTATTTAGAAAACGATTAATCCCCTCAATCCCATTGGTATTCCAAGGTTTTGATTGCTCAATAGGCCCTAAAAACATCTCATAAAGACGCAGAGAATCTGCTCCATGTTTTTTTATAATATCATCGGGATTTACTACATTAAAAAACGATTTAGACATTTTTTCAATAGCATATCCACAATTATATACTCCATCCTCTAGTATAAATTCTGCATTTTGATACTCATCTCTCCAATCTCTAAACTTGCCTATATCTAAAATATCATTATCTACAATATTGACATCAACCCTTAGGCTTTGAGTATTATATTTATCTTTTAATCCCTTTGAAACAAAAGTATTTACATTATCCTTTAGCCGATAAACAAAATTACTTCTTCCTTGAATCATTCCTTGATTTATTAATTTTTTAAAAGGTTCATCTTCGCAAATAATTTTTAAATCAAATAAAAACTTATTCCAAAATCTACTATAAATTAAATGACCTGTAGCATGTTCAGCTCCACCTACATATAAATCAACATTTCTCCAGTAATTATTAGCAATTTTTGAAACAAGTTCTTTTTTATTATTGGGATCCATATAACGCAAATAATAAGCTGAGGAGCCTGCAAACCCAGGCATAGTATTTAAGTCCAAATTATTATTATCAATTTTAAAATTACTAGCTCTTGCCAGTGGTGGGTCACCATTTTCTGTAGGAAGATAAGTGTCAATTTTAGGCAACAAAAGTGGTAATTTTTTTTCTTCAAGAGCATAAGGAAGGTCATCTTTATAATAAATTGGAATTGGCTCCCCCCAATATCGTTGTCTTGAAAAGATAGCATCTCTCAGTTTGAAATTAACTTCTTTTTTTCCGATATTTTTTTCTCTAATTAATGATATTATTTTATCAATAGCACTTTCCACATTTAACCCATCTAATATTTGAGAGTTAATTAGCTCTCCTATTTTTTCTTCATAAGCGTTTTTAGAGACATCTGCTTCCTTAATAATTGGAATAATTGGAAGAGAAAATTTCTTTGCAAACAAGTAGTCTCTATTATCATGGGCGGCAACTGCCATAATAGCACCTGTTCCATAATTAGCTAAAACATAATCACTAACCCATATTGGAATTTTTTTATTAGTAAAAGGATGAATACAATAAACTCCAGTAAAAACTCCGCTTATATCATCTATCTCTACCATCCTCTGTCTCTCTGAACGCATCTTTGCTCTATCAACATATTCTTTGACATCCATTTTATATTCATCAGAAGTAATAGCTTTAACTAATTTATGTTCAGGAGCAAGCACCATAAAACTTACTCCAAAGATCGTATCTGGACGAGTTGTAAAAATCTTTAGCTCTTCACTATGGCCATCTATTTTAAAGCTAATACTAGCACCTACTGATTTCCCAATCCAATTTTTTTGAATTTCCTTTAAAGATTCACTCCATTCTAACTTATCCAGACCATCTAATAATCTTTGAGCATAAGCAGAAATTCTCAAACACCATTGTTTCATCATCCTCTGCTCTACAGGATGACCCCCTCTCTCTGAAAGACCATCTTTAACCTCATCATTTGCTAAAACTGTCTTCAATGCCGGACACCAATTAACTGCAACTTCCTTATTAAATGCCAATCTATAATTTTGCAGAATATCTTCTTTTTCTTTATCATTTAATTTATTCCAATAATTTGCATCAAAACTTAACTCCTTTATCTCTTCAGATGTATGGGCATTAATACCTTTATTTCCATGCTCCTTAAAATGTTCAATTAACTCTGAAATTTCTCTAGCACAATCTTTATCCCTATCGTACCAATGCTCAAACATTTTTATAAATGTCCACTGAGTCCAATGATAGTATTTAGGATCACAAGTAATAACTTCTCTACTCCAATCAAATGAAAATCCTAAATTATCCAATTGTTCACGATATCTTTTTATATTTTCATTTGTAGTATCTGCTGGGTGTTTTCCTGTTTCAATAGCATATTGCTCAGCTGGAAGGCCAAAGGCATCATATCCCATGGGGTGAAGAACATTAAATCCCTTCAATCTTTTATAGCGAGCAAAAATATCAGAGGCTATATAGCCCAAAGGATGCCCTATATGGAGACCTGCTCCTGATGGATAGGGAAACATATCTAAGATATAATATTTTTCCTTTTTACTATCTTCTGTAGTTTTAAAACAATGATTTTTTTTCCAATAACCTTGCCATTTTTGCTGAATTTCTTGGAAATTATACTTCATACATATATTAATAACTCATGGGGCTGAATATGCCAATAATTAGGAGCTTTCTTGCAAAGCTAAATAATAAAAGTTATAACTTTTCACAATGAAAGAGTCTATTATAACTTCCTCTAATATAAACAAAGACTTTATCACCTATATCAAAGAACCAGGAATTATAGGAACT
Source organism: Bacteriovoracaceae bacterium (assembly GCA_965243505.1). Taxonomy (GTDB): domain Bacteria; phylum Bdellovibrionota; class Bacteriovoracia; order Bacteriovoracales; family Bacteriovoracaceae; genus CBDEVA01. The sequence goes on from CBDEVA010000001.1 coordinate 126,571, forward strand.
TTAAAGTCTTTTGTAAAAAGAAATAAAATATTAAAAAAAGCAGTAGATAATTTTTCTTTAGATATAAAAGAACAAGAGATTGTAGGATTAGTAGGGCCAAATGGAGCTGGAAAAACAACTTTTATGAAAATGTTAAGTGGAATAATTATTCCAACTAGTGGAATTCTCAATGTTTTAGGATACGCTCCCTATCAAAGACTAAAAATATTTAGAAAACAAATCTCTCTAGTTATGGGCCAAAAGTCTCAATTATGGTGGGACATCCCTGCAATGGACTCATTTTTATTATTGCAAAGGTTTTATGAAATTCCCGAAGATATTTTTAAAAAACGCCTAAATCATATGACAGAAATTTTATCTGTAAAACACTTATTAAAAATTCATGTTAGAAAATTATCATTAGGAGAGCGAATGAAAATGGAATTAGTAGCAAGCTTACTGCACTCTCCAAAATTAATATTATTAGATGAACCAACGATTGGTCTTGATCTAATCTCTCAAGAAAATATCAGACAATTTATAAAAGATTATCAAAAGAGTAATAAATGTGCTATAATTGTAACTTCTCATTATATGGCAGATGTCCATGCCTTATGTTCTAGACTAGTCCTAATGTTAAATGGAAAAAAATCTTATGATGGCCCTTTAAACAGATTTGAAAAATTATTAGGGAATTCAAAAGTAGTCCATTTTAACTTTGCAATACCTATTGAATATAGTGATGATCTGTGGAAAAAATACGATGCTAAATGGCAAAATGATTATACTCAAGTTGAATTACGAATTCCCGATTCAGACCTTAGAGAGATATCGAGCTCCATCATTAAAAACTATCCTGTAACTCACTTTGGAACAGAAAAAATGCCTATTGAAAGAGTTATAAAAACCTTAATGAATAATCCAAAATTAATCAAAAATATTAAAGATGGTTAATAACTTATACTATAATAATTTTTTAAAATGGTGGCAGACTATAAAAGTAAACTGGATAAGAATGTCATCATATAGGATGAACTTTTTTTTACAAGTAATTAGTCCTAGTATTGTCTTTTTCTTCATAAAATATAATTTATGGACATCTGTCTATCAAGGGAGTCAAACTACTGTTTTGGCGGGATTTACCTTAAAACAAATGATTTTTTATCATTTATGGGTGCTGATTATAAGCATTATGGTTTCCACATATAGTAGCGATAAATTATCAGAAGACATTAGGTTAGGAAAAATATCTACTTATTTGATTTATCCTTTTAATTTTTGGGAATTTCATACTGCTTCTTTTTTAAGTTTTCAAGCAATACAAACTTTAATATCTATTATTACTATAGGAGTGTTATGGTCATCAGGAATTCTTCACAGTATAAGTATTTCTATATTATCTCAAGGGCTTATATACTGTTTTGTAGCATCTTTTTTCTGGTATTCCATTCAGTATTTAACAGCAATTATGGCATTTTGGTTAGAAGAAACTTGGATTTTAAGAGTAATTTTTATGATTATAAAAAATTTCTTATCAGGCTCAATTATACCTTTATCATTTTTTCCAGAGACTTTTGTAGAAATTTTAAAATTCACTCCTTTCCCATATATGATTTATTATCCAGTAAAAATATTTATGGGAGAAATCTCTCTAATAGGCGCACCTCTAATAATTTTAATCTTATGGACTACCCTAATAATAGTTATTTGCCACTTTGTTTGGAAAAGAGGAATTAAGCTATATGAAGCAGCAGGAATATAATGTATAAAACACTAGCTCATTATATAAATGTCTATAAATTATTTATGAGCAACTCAACAACTATGGCTATGAGCTTTAGAGCACATTTTATTTTATTAATAATAATGGATGTAGCATTTTATATTATATCTATAACATCTATCGGATTTATATATAATCATGTCACACATATTGGACCTTGGAATAAAAATCAATTATTATTTTTCTTATCTTATATGCTAGCGATCAATAATCTACAAATGACTTCGCTTGCGACAGGACATTGGTCATTTCCAGAACTAATCAGGACTGGAGAATTAGACTATTATCTAATAAAGCCTATTGGAACTATCTTTAATGTATTTTTTAGATTTTTTAGACCTTCGGGGGTGTTTAATGGAATAGTTGTCTCTTACTTAATGATAAAATACGGAATGACCCTTAATTTATCTATATACCAATGGCTAATGATACCTCCCGTATTTATACTATCATTTATTTTATTTATAGAAATGGAAATTATAATATCTTGTGGAATGTTTTGGATGGTAGAAGGATTAGGGATTAATTTTTTACGAATGCAATTTCAAACCCTTTCTCGCTATCCTGATTTTATATATATGCCAAATATTCGCTTGATATTTTCTAGAATATTTCCCATACTACTAATTGGCAGTGCTTCAATAAAATTTATTTTAGACTTCTCTAATTGGCATTTGCTTTTAATTATGAGTGGATTTATTATAGTATTTGGAATTATCCTAAGAATTATCTGGAATTTTGGATTAAATTTCTATGATTCAGCCTCTAGCTAAGGATATTTTTTATAAAAAACATTAAAATAGCTTGCCTTTTAAATAGGCCAGTTTTAATTTTAATTATAGGATTTAAAGTATGTCTAAGAAAAAAACTAAACGAAAAACAAAAAGCTCCCCATTATATAGTTCTATTTTTGAATTAATTTGTAATACTTCAACTATAATACCAAATGATATACAAAAAGTTATTTTATCATCACTAAAGAAAGAAGAAAAAAATACTACTGCTGAATATGCAATGAAAATAATTAAAACAAATATTGAACTTGCTAAAAAGAAAACTCAACCTCTATGTCAAGATACTGGAACAATACTATTTTATGTAAATCATCCTAAAAACTTTTCTCAATTAGAATTTACTAAATGGACACAAAAAGCTGTACACAATGCCACTAAAGATGGATATTTAAGGATGAATTCAGTTAATATTATGACGGAAAAAAACGATTGTTTTAATGTGGGGCCAGGACATCCAACTTTTTATTTTAATGAGCATAATAAAAAATATTTAGAAATATCTTTAATGTTAAAAGGCGGTGGTTGTGAAAATGTTAGTGCTCAATATTCCTTACCAAATGTGGAATTATCTGCTGGCAGAGATATTGAAGGGGTTAAAAAATGTATTTTAGATGCAATTATTAAGGCCCAAGGGAAAGGATGTGGCCCCGGAGTATTAGGTATATGTATTGGTGGAGACAGAGGCAGCGGACATAGTTTTGCCAAAAAACAATTATTGAGAAAACTAGATGATAAAAATCCAAATAAAGAATTAAAAAAATTGGAAGATTATATTGTAAAAACTGCAAATACATTAGGCATAGGCCCAATGGGGTTTGGAGGAAAGACTACTCTGCTTGGATGTAAAGTAAGTTGTCTCAACCGTCTTCCCGCTTCATATTTTGTCTCTATATCCTATATGTGTTGGGCATATCGCCGAAATGGTATTATTCTTGATCATAAGAATAAAATAAAGAAATGGTTATATTAAATGAAAATTAAGAAATTAAATTATCCTTTTACAAAAGAAAAAATTTCTAAACTTAAAACTGGAGATATGGTGTTAATTAGTGGAAAATTATTTACAGGAAGAGACGCCATCCATAAATATCTACATGAAGGCAATAAGTCTCCTGTAAATCTTAACAATCAAATAATTTATCATTGTGGCCCAGTTGTTATTGAAGATAAAAAAACTAAAACTTATATTGTAAAAGCAGCGGGACCCACAACTTCTATTAGAGAAGAGCCATATCAATGGCAGATTATCCGTGATCATAAAATACTAGCCGTTATTGGCAAAGGTGGAATGGGTGAAAAGACACTAAAAGCATGCAGAGATTATACTTGCATTTATCTTCATGCAATTGGTGGTGCGGCCCAAGTATTAGCAGAAAAAATTATCTCTGTTGATAATGTATACTTAAAAGAAAAATTTGGTTCTCCTGAAGCCATTTGGGAACTTACAGTTTCTGAATTTCCCGCAGTAGTAACCATGGATAGTCATGGTAATTCTCTTCACTGTGAAGTGGAAAATGAAAGTTTAAAAAGATTAAAAAATATATTATAATGAGTAAAACCTTATATAATCCTAAAGATATTTCAGATAGTAATATTATTCAATTTATAAATTATCTAAATAAAAAATATAATTTAAATATTGATAATTATAAAGTTCTTCATAAATGGTCTATCGACAATATTACTTTATTTTGGCAAAGTATTTTAGATTTCTTTAATGTAATATACAGTGGTGATAATAGTAATACATTTAATGATTTAAGCTTTTGTTCATATTCATGGTTTCCAAAATTAAAGCTAAATTATGCACAAAATCTATTAAAAGCTAATGAGAATAAAACCGCCATAACCTTTTTACACGAATCTGGATTTAAAAATAATATAACTTATGGCCAACTAAAGAAACAGGTGGCTTCTTTGCAAATGGAAATAAAACAATATATTAAAAATAGTGATATCCTTGCAGCATATACCCCTAATATCCCTGAAACTATTATTTCTATGCTAGCTACTTCTTCTTTAGGAGGTGTATTTACATCTACTTCTTGTGATTTTGGCATTGATGGAGTTATAGATCGTTTCGGGCAGTCAAAGCCAAAAGTTTTAGTAGCAGCAAGCGCATATCAATATAATGGAAAAACTTATGACCTAATGGATAGAATAATAAAAATATCTTCTTCCATATCTTCTATAGAAAAAGTTATCATTATAAATTTTTTAAATTTATCTCCTGATATATCAAAAATAAAAAATGCAATTCTATGGAGTAAATGCATGCAAAACCAATCAGAACTTGAATTTGAAGAAGTTAGTTTTGATTCTCCCTTATATATAATGTATTCTTCTGGAACAACTGGAAAACCAAAGTGTATAGTCCATAGTGTCGGTGGAGTGCTTCTTAAGCATATTAAAGAGCATGGTCTTCATTGTAACTTAAAAAATGATAAAATCATTTGCTACTTTACTACTTGTGGTTGGATGATGTGGAATTGGCTTGTTAGTGCTTTATTTTTTGATGCCAATGTATTATTATATGAAGGTTCTCCTAATTTTCCAAGCATTATTGATTTTTTCTCAAAAATTGACAGTGAAGGAGTAAATATATTTGGATGCAGTCCTAAGTTTTTGAAAGCATTAGAAACTTTTGGTTATAATAAAAATTTTAATTTTAAGAATTTACAATTTATTTTAAGTACTGGAGCTCCTCTGGCCCCAGAACAGTTTAATTTTGTATATAAAAATATAAAAAAAGATATCTATCTATCGAGTATCTGTGGAGGAACAGATATTATAGGTTGTTTTATGTTAGGAAATCCCATGCTACCAGTCAAATGTGGATATATACAATGTATTGCCCTAGGTATGGATGTAGATTGTTTTGATGACAATGCTAATTCTCTTGAAAATGAAAAAGGTGAATTAGTGTGCAAAAAACCTTTTCCAAGTCAGCCTCTATATTTTCTAAATGATCCTGATAGAAAAAAATATCATAATGCTTATTTCTCTAGATTTAAAAATATTTGGCACCATGGGGATTTTATAACTATTGATAGCGATAAAATGGTAATAGTTCACGGAAGAAGTGATTCAACATTAAATCCGGGAGGAGTTCGTATTGGAACTTCTGAAATATATAGACAAGTAGAGAAAATATCCTACATAAATGATAGCCTTTGTGCTAGCTACAAAAATAAAGAGCATGATATTGATATAATATTATTCATAAAGATGAATAATACAAATAAACTAACCAATGAAAAAATTTCTGAAATAAAATCTGTAATTTTGAAAAATACAACTCCTAGGCATGTTCCTAAACAAATTATTGAAGTAAAAGATATTCCTTATACCCGCAGTGGGAAAAAAGTAGAAATGGCCATTAATAAGATTATAAATGGCGAACTTGTCGATAACATTGAATCTATCTCAAATGCAAAGTGTTTAGATGAATATAAAGAAATATCCAAACAACTAAATATTTTTCATTAAGTTCATTTTTTATCTTAAAAAGTCATCGGTATTGTACCCACTATTTAACCAGTTAAATCTAGGCTTGGGAAGGCTTAGACTATCAAAAACACACGAAGCAATTTCGTCAAAGAATTTTTTTTCTTTACATATATCCATTACATTTCTATCTACATCTTTAATACAATAATCTACATAAAAAGCAATTCCTCTAAAGTATGTATCACAATCTATAATAAGATCGTTTGCCTTATCTGAATTAATACAAGATATTTTTTTATCATAAGCGGTGTGTCCAAGTACTCTACTACATATTTCTACACGCTCAACATCTTTTTTTAACTTAATACACTGAAGTGCATAGGGCATACTAGTAGAGAAAGCTTCTTTACATGCAAGTATTAAATCCTTAGAATTTGCATTTAATCTACAACTTATTTCTATTTGAGGGTTTTCATCAAAAATTATTCCTGTTTCAAATGTTTCATCACATGCCTCAAAAATTTCACTACTTGAATCTTCGGCATATAGGTTAATAAATGTAAATATTACAACAAAGAAAAAATTGATCTTTAATTTATTCATTAATAGTCCTCATTTATTATAACTTTCATCGACAAAGTAAATAAGAATCTTTAATATTTCTACCTTTTAATTAAAGTAATATTATAATTCCAAGAAAAATCTATTTTTTCTTTCATGAATGGTTCTATTCCATGATCTAATAATTGTTCCCGTTTGAGAATCTACTAAAGCATTAAAACTACTGATTTTTTTTCCTTCTTTATTTTTATAGGTAACTAATACTTTTTCAACATAACGCCCTTGTCCTTTTCTTACCAAGATTAATTCTTTTTTATGATCTACCATTACATTAATACCTGATACTTGAGAACGAATTAATTGCCAAGTTAATTTATTTACCCATTGAGAACTAACATAATTTATAAGTGGTAGTTTTTTTGAAGAAATCTTTCCTAAGTTTTCACCAACAATTTCTCTATTATTAAAGTTATTACTATCTATAGAAAAACTTTTAACACTACTTATGCTTCTTTTATTTTTTCTCTTTATATTTTTAGTATAAATAGTCATATAATTATTATCTTTACTTTTATTAATAAACTTCTCTCTTAAAACAAGATATCCTACAACTATTAGTATAAATATTAAAAATGAATTAATTATTGCTTTCATATCAGTCATTTACTGTAAATTCAAAATGGATTATCTTAAAAGGATCTCCTCCGCTATACTGATAGTCAAGAAAATCATCCTTATCTACTCTAGAATTATCTATGTAACAATCTTCACAATTACTAAAACGGGCCCTTAGTCTGCATAAAAACCTAGTTCCAGGGGGGATCCACGGACTAACTTCAAAAAATATAATACTTGAAGATAAAAACTTAATATTATTTCCATCTGGATATAATGTCTCCGCCCAATTTTTTTTAGAGTCAATTCTGCTATAATATGACTGATCTGCACCTTTTAACACTCTGACAAAGCAATCACTTCTTTTGCTTTCACCTCCTAAACAATTTTTTGCATCAAGAGCAATATCATCTACCAAAACTTCTTGATTAACCCACTTGCTAGCACCTTCATCACTTACTTGCAGAAAACACACTGGTGACAATTCTTCTTGAACCTCATCCCCATTGCTACGAGTAATATATTTACATTCACCAGGAGAATTACCTGATTCAGAACTGGTATTTACTCCTCCTTCAGAGGTTGATGGCCAATTATCAGAAAAATTATTACAAGGTTTCCCATCTTTGGTATGATCCCAATCATTTGCCAAAATATGCACTCCACCCATAGTTAAATTTGAATTATTATATAGATTTATTGCAACACCTACTAATTCTCCCGGGCTAATTCTACCATTGCTATTATTATATCTTAAATCTCCAGGAATAACTGGTGATAGTTCAGTTACCTGTCCAGATTGTTGCATTAATGACAATGACTTTTTCATATCTCCTGGCTTATCAAATATCCATGCAGAAATAGCATTATTTCTTGGATCTAATATTAATAAATCTTTTAATATAAGAGAGCTTATTCTACGATTTAGCTCCGAAACTAAACTTGTATTTCCCACATGGCCAACAACTTCACCATTACCATTTTCATTGTAATTTTTAAATAACAAGAGACCATAACCATCCCACAATTTCTCTAAACGATCTTTTGGATATATAGAATCATTGCAATCATTAGCATTTGCATCACCTAAAATAGCCATTGTTTTTCTAGCAAGAGTTTGAGCAAAACTTCTAAGATTTATAGGATTATTAATTCTTATCCATTCAGAAGAATGAATTTGATTTAAATTTACTATCAAATTTGTATTTCCATCAATAGAAAGTGATGTTTGATCTCCAAGGTGAGCAAAAGTTTCTGCAAGCAAAATAACTACTTGTTCTATTGCGTGGTCCTTTTCATAAGAGCAAGCATCTACTAAATCTTCAACAAATGCCACTAAAAAATGAGATACAATCTGTCCCCCAATATGCACATCTTCTATTAATTCATTATGATAATTAGGATCGTAATTAACATAGTCAGGATATGAAAGTCTGGAACCAAAACTTGTATCAAGTCCTGCAATATGAATATCCTCTCTCTCGCTCATAGGCCTTGATTGTTCTAAAAAATTACCCAAGGCCCATTCTCCTATATGAGTCCTCTTATTTATAAAATAACTAAAAAAATCACTAACTCCCTCTCCTATAACACCTGCTTCATCATAAAATATATATCCTAAATCAGTTTCAGTATTTAAACCAGAGGCAAGATTTCTCAAGTTTAACATTATTTGAATAAAAGCATGCCCCATTTCATGATATATAATAGTACTGTCATGAGCAAAGTATATATTAGGATATTGAGACAAGTGGCCCATACAAATAGATGTAGTTGCCATATCATAATAAGCATTATCTGCTATATCACAATTACTAAACACAGAGAGTTTTTTATCTCCAAACCAAAAGGCTTTTATACTGTTGTCATTTAATAAAAACGGCAAAGATGAAGAATAATTAGCAACCATAGATGTATATGCTCTATCATGACCCCATGCTAGTGATTTTAAAAACTTTTTTACAATTCTATTTACATGAGCAAAACTATTTACTTGTAGAAACTCTTCAGTATTTGCTAAAAATCCCCAACGATTAAGAATTGATACTAGATAATTATCATTGGGTTTATTTTTAATATAAAAACAATCCCTTGCAATTGTATTATCAGAGAAATTACAATCTCCAATTAAAAACTGTTTATCAGTTATAAACTCCTGATTAGGGCCAAAAAGTAGTGATAAATTATAATCACTACTTAAATTACCATAATTTGATAAAATTATAGGATTATCTTCAAGAATTCTAGCATGACCAATATCTACCATTTTAGGATGATAGGTAGCTCCTTGGCTTTTAGTCCTTTTACTATTATTTTCAATACAACTAGCAGTAATAATAAAAATTACCACTAAGACAAGATTATAGCAGAATCTCCCTTTCCTTAATAATAACACGATAAAATCCCTTTATCATTTTTATTTTTATTCTAATAAACCACTTTTGTTAAAACTATTATATTGTTGAGGCCCTAATACTCTACGATTAAATTCTTCAATAAAACTACGAGAACTATTTTCCGAGGCCAAACAAGGAGATATATCTTCTCCTAACTCTTCATCATGTTTTCTATCAATATATAACTCTATATTCTTAATTCTGTTATTTATATCATAAATATTATCTGCTATATTATTACTACTTAAGTTTTCCATAGTTTTAGTTTCTACACATGATTTATCAACTTTATCATTAGAAAAACATTCTTCTACTGCTCTTTTCACTGCCATATTATGATTTAGTTCACATATACCTTTTTTCTCAACACTATTTGCTTCATAAGCATTACTTAATATTTCAATTTCAGTGTAACTATCAGGAAACTCATTAAATGCCCCTTTTGTATTTTCTTTAAACTTAGCAAGATCATTATTAAAAGCTTTATAAGTATAATATTCTCCTTTTTTGAGTTTATCTAAAAATCCTTTACCATCATTTGTGGTACATGAACTTTTATAAGATGAATTTTTAGAGCAAAAACCTTCTACTTTAGAAATAAAATCTGTACCATTAATTTTCTGGAAAAAAATACTATTATTTTTACTTAAATTATCATTATCAATTAAATCTCTACGAAATCTATATAACTGGGCACCATACTTAGTTGAAAAGAATCCATCAGGTAATGAATTCTTTGCCTCTTCTAAATCTTTTTCTTCTTTAGCACTTATATAATCACTAATTTGTTCTCTGCTAACCTCACTTTTAGCATCAGCAATATTTAATAACCTATCCTTTAAATCATTTAAAATAGCCTCTGAATCATAGTCATTATTAATACATAATTGAGATAATTTACTTGGTTCTAGATCTTCCTCTTCTGCTTCATAATCTTCTTCTCCAGATGATGAGGACACAACTTCATCACAATATCTTATATGTCTATCAAGGGTTTCTCCCACTGAAGGATCTAATACATTCCCAATTTTCCCCATCTGACGAAATAATGCTCCAGGACTTGCTGCCTCATCATTACAAGCAGATCGTGGACTTCTCTGCATAATTTCAAAGTTAGCACAAAAATCACCTGTCATTTCTTTATGCTGACTCATTATATTTTGTTGAGCCTTCAGGGCCCTTAATTGTTGTTGTTTAGCATATGCAAGTGAACTTACACATCGTTTATTTAAACCATTCCATTTTGATATATGATCTCTAAATTTCCTCTGTTCTGATTGCCAATAATTAGCCATACTCTTATCAACATTATCCCTTTGATTATTAAGTGAAGCGATTAATTTATCCAATTTTATTGGCAATTCCTTTGCTAAATTCTCAATACCATTTTCTTCATCACCAACTAATAAAACACCATATTTTTCACTTAGTTTTTTATTAGGAACTTGAATTAAAACATCTTTAGGATATATATAAGCTTTATCTAAACTAAACTTTTTCAAATAATTAACAACTGTCTGCACTTGAGCGTTAAATACTCCTAAAACCTTTTTTTGATTCTCGTATATTCTACTTACCCGTTTATTATAATCATTAGCTAAAACTTTTAATTTTGCCTTTTCTTTAATTACTTTACTATCAACTTCCCTATAACAAGTTCTAACCTTTTCTGCACAACTTACTGCTTTTGAGATACAGTAACTAGGTTTATTAACATCAAGAACTCCCCCTTCAATTTTATTAGTACATTCACCAGATTTTAACTCCTGACCATTACAATTTATAATTTGATTATAAATCTCATTACCCATATTACTTGCGTATGTAGATGCTAATTTTTTAACCTTATTAATATATCTATTTGCTCTAGCAATTCTCTGCTCTTGAGTTCCATGCAACCCAGATTGTTTAGTAGAAAAAGAATCGTTTTCACTTAACTTTTTATCACAACTTGCTACCAAATCTTGAAACAACCCATAAGGAGTTTTAGAAATTCTATTAGATGATCCATCTTGATAAGTTATATTAATCTGCTCACGATATTCTTGATCTAATCTTCTAATGCTATCCAACTTATCTTCAATATAAGAGTCACTATTTAATATAGATCTCAATGCATTTCTGTAACGAACTAATCTATCACCTTTAACTCTATTTACATGTTTTAAAGATTTTAAGATATTTTCAACACCAACAGATACTCCACTGTCAGCTGAAGTAACACATTCATTTATATATTTTTTTCTGAAATAATCTTTTGCATGACTTGAAAAATCATTTATATTTTTTGAAAAATTAGAATCAGCCTTATCAAACGATGGTAATTCATAGCCAACATCTTTTTTAAGCATAGCTCTAGCAGTTTCATATTCTTTAATCAACTTAGCTCTCTCTATTGCAGCAATACCTCTTAAACCACTAAACATTTGAAACTTCGCAACAGATGTTTTAGTAGACCAAGATATCCCTTGCTTAAGTATTTCATTTTTAATAGTTTGAATCTCTCTATTTAAATCAGATTCAATACTAGTGCGATTACTAATTAAATTAGATGATGCCTGATTTGCATCACTTAAATTTTTATCTCTAATATCAATTAAACCACTTTGAGCTTTTAACAGATCATTTCCAATTATATTACGACAACTTGGGGTAAATTGATTTGCAAATATATCTGCTCTTTTATCGAGATCTTTTCTTCCTTTATCTCCGTACAAATTACTAATTACTTTATCCATGCCTTCTTTAATTGATTCTACTGAATTAGTACCTTTTTTAAGGCTTTCTGCAATGGTATCTTTATATCTTTGCAATCTATTTATTTGATCTTGCAATGTTTGCTTTAATGAATTATGGCTATTTTTTAAACATTGAATACCTTCATTTGGGTTTTTAGTTTGTCCTAGAGCTGCACTCCTTTCAAGTATCTCAACATGAGCACTAGCTAAGCTTCTAACACCTTGTAATGATTGAGGATGGTCTCCTCTAGCACATAAATTATTAAGAGGGGATGTATGAAGCACTGGAAGAGAGCATTCTGGAAAATACTGTGATCTTTGAAAAGCAGGCCTTAAAGATCCATAAATCTGTGCCTGTCCTAAACTAGGATTATTTCTAAATGTTTGATTGGCCTTATCAAATGCCTTGCCAAGAGTATCTATTCCCTTAATTATATTACTAGTTAATTCATTCTTAACTACTGTCGGTTTACTCTGTTGTGCAAACACAATCTGTGAATTAAAAAGCATAGATACAGATATAAATACAGACAATAGTTTTCTTAAAAGCTTAAAATTAATCATATACATCTCTCTTTATCGGTTAAAATTACTAATTTATTTAATTTTAAATTCCTTCTTAAATTTTGAACTGAAAAACTGCCTAAATAGTGTCCTTCTTTAGTAGAAAACCTTGAAAATTTAGTAATTTCAATAGTTTAAAAATAATGGATAAAAATAGGGAGATAAAAAATCAGGTTAAAATCTTACAACTTATTTTGGCATTTAAGTGAAAATACCAATAAAATATTAAAATAAATAAAAAGGGTTGAATTTGGACAAAAAAGGTAAAAAAATAGCTAGTTCTAAGGCCAGATTAATGGCATTAATTTTTGATATCTCAATAGGATATATAGTAATAAATACCATCCAAAATATACCTTATTACAAACAATTTAATGATCAATTAATAAGCATTATATCCCAAGTTACTCTATTTATAGATAATAAATATCTATATGATTTAGTATCCTTTATTATTATTCTCTACATTTTTACTTGGATTACTAGATTATGGTCAACGCTTATTTTATCTATAAGTATCGGACAAGTTCTCATGGGCATAAGAACCTCTGGTTCATTTACAGATAAAAGGCTTGGTGGAGTTTCAAGAGTTTTTATTGAATTTTTTACAACTCCATTTATTTTATTTGAATTACCATGTCTATTTAATAGACAAACAGCAAAGGAAATCATATCTGGACATCGCCTAGAGCAAAAGATTTCTATAGGATTTTTTAGTAAGATATTCATATCACTTACTCCAATAATCACTATTTTTATTGTAATACTTTCTTCTTTTTCAAGTTTAATATTTACAAAAACAATTCCTATAAAAAATAATATTATAATTGATAAAATAGGAATTAAAAAATCTTCTATAAAACCCAATAATAATATATATTCTGAAACCTTTCAATTTAAAACGAAGCTTTCTCTTTATAATAATCGCTATTTTTTACTACCATCTTTTTATAAAGTTAAAAATAAAAAAGATCTCTTGCTAAAGAATCAATTGCTAGTTATAGATACTTCAAAGAAACAAATAATAAAACTAACCCGTCCCAAAGATATATCCTTTAAAACTATTTTAAAAAAAATTATCCCAAAAAACCCACTTCTAATAAAAAGATACCCTGAACTAGTAAGAGCAATAAAATCAAAAAATTACAAAAAACTGTCTAAAAAAGACAAATTTCTTTATCAATTAGAAGATTTTATCAGAGAATCATTATTATTAAATATTAAAAATATAATATATCATATAAAAGACAATGGTCCATTTATAAAAAGTCACTTATTATTTAAAAATGAAATTTTAAACTTCTTTAATGATTTACCTCCTGCTGATATAGCATCAATTACAAAAATTGGTAATGATTTATTTTTGCGGCTTAACTGGAATAAGTTGGGATACTCTGGATTTGTAGGTTTAAGTGGAGAGTTAACCCCTGTTTTAAAATGGTCATGGAAAGATAAAGAAAGCTTTGAACAATTTATTGACTATTTTTTTAAAACTTCAACTTGGTTATATTCTTTAAACACAAACATTAAGGACAATTATAGCAATAAAGATAATAGTTTATATATTCTAGATAATATGTTTTTTAGTAATTCAAATGTAGAACAACAAGATTTAAATCATATGCTAGAGCAAAAATATAAAAAGGCCACCGATTACTTTATTACGATAAATGATGATAAATTTAAAGAAGAATATAAAAGTTATTTAATCTCTTTATATATGCTAGCAAAAGAAAATAATCAATTACTACTTGCTGGAAAGATGAGCGAGTTTATTTACAGGATAGAGGGAAGTGAATCCCATAAATAACATTTCCGCTGTTTTATACGGAATAGTACAAGGAATAAGTGAATTTATTCCTATAAGTAGCAGTGGTCACCTAGCATTACTACCACATATTTTGAACATTGAAGATCCCGGAGTGTTGTTTGATCTATCAATGCATATAGGAACATCTTTTGCAGTTATAATTGCCTTTAGAGAAAAAATTATTTCTATATTATCTTTAAATAATAAATCTAAAAACTTTTTAATTAATTTAATAATATCAACAACTACAACAGCAATAATAGTGTTTTTAATAAAGCCATTTATATCTTATGGTAGAAATATTAAGTTAATAGCTATTAATTTAATAGTATTTGCAATTGTAATGTTTATTGCTGATAAATTTTTTAACAAAGAGTACCCTAATAAAATGAAAAATTTACAAATTATTAAAGCAATAACAATTGGCATTTTTCAATCATTTGCAATATTTCCAGGAGTTAGCCGTTCAGCAACAACTATTTGTTGTGGATTATTTTTAAAACTAAATATCGTAGAAGCTACTACTTATTCATTTTTATTATCTATACCTATTATTATAGGAGGATCCATTTTAGAATCCTCTGAAATTATAAATAATATAAATGTAGGATTTCCACTAAGCTCTTTTATAATTGGGCTAATTACTTCATTTATAACAGGATTATTATCTATTTATTTTTTTATTTGGATTATAAAGGATAAAGGTTTAATCCCTTTTTGTATATATAGAATATTTTTAGCTATATTAATCTTATTAATATTTTAAGATTAATTTTCTTCATCACATTCAACTACAGAACTTAAATCTAGACCACCTTCCCCACTGGGAATACAATATACATGATTATTCCATCTAAGCCCCTCATTAAATAAATCTGCTAGCCCATTAAAATTATTATAATCAGTATCTCCATCAATAAAACGACGAGTAGTTTTTGTACTGTTAATATGTCCTGGCACTCTAAGCTCACTTAAAGCAATTCCTCTGGCCATTCTACCAGAGGCACACGCATTTAATTGACAAGCAAGACTTTCAACCGCAGAAGGACTAGATATGAACCCATTTTCATCAAATAGATTTGCATTTAAATCCTTAGCAGATGAAGATATATAGCGATTAAAAAATAAACTAACATTAGCATAATCGGGAAGTTGGCATAAATCATTTTCTGCATTTATAAGGCCACTACAACACATTGATTTATCACTTCCTTTGGGAGGTTTTGAGCCTAGAGGATAACAACAAGTAATCTCGTCAAAAGAAAATACTCGTCTTAAATCATCGCCAAAATTATCCATATCAATTGCTGAAAAATACTTTAGCGTTCCTTGAGTATACTCAGCGTCAGTAGATGATTGAGCAATAAGACCAGGAGGAACCGTTCTGTTGGGTGACTGATTGGCAACTATAGTTTGGTCTTCTGGCCCAACTTTACATAAAATATCATTCCAATCAGAAGTCTTGATTTTTATCTGTGGAATACCTAAAAGTTCCATTGTTGACACCCATTCTAAAATGCCTCTGGCCTCAGTATCAGAAATAGAACGGGCAAAACAATTTGGATCATCAGGCTCATCAGTATGATCACAAGTAAATGCAGTATTACCACAAGTATTGCCTGAACATGGAATCCAATTTAAACAACGAAATGCAGACTTTGGAAATGCCTGAAGCTTTCTCGGATTCCAAATATGTCCACCTCCATTATCTTCTTTATGAAAATTTCTAATCCAATGACCACTACAACAAGTTCTTTCAGCGACAGCAGAAAAGGTATTATATTGATTATCAAGTAAACTAGCATTTGCACAACCTCCTGGGGCTAAAGAACAGGTATTATTAGCAGTTATTTGCAATGGAGGATATAGATTGCTATCGCTCATTAAATCATAAACAGTGGCAACTCTGGAATATCTTTCAGCACTGCTTAGGGCAATATTTCCCAAACCGGGAACATGTACATTATCAAAAAAAGGCAATTGATTGTTAACATCTCCAGCGTTTAAAATTGATTGATCAATTAAAGTTCCAATACTTAGATTATTTCCTGTTTCTCTACAACATCTATTTTTTCTAAGATCATCTAGGGGATCATCTTTTTGTTCCTCTTCTAATAAATTTCTAGAACAAATTAATTTTTCCTTCCAATATTTAATTTCATAAATATTTAATAAATCAGAATTGTTATCAATACCTAACGCTTTATTAGAAATAAAATTTGAAGGGGCACAATCTAAATCAGAAAAACAAGCAGAGCCAGGAGCTCTAAGACATCTTGATCGCTCTAAAATAGGTGTATTAGTTTGATCAATACCAAAAACTTTAATTAAGTCAAATCCTGTTAAAGATTCTAACAATAATAATGAATTACTACTAATGGACTGAGAGCCTGCTAATCTTGATAATGCAGAATCATCTAAATCTTTTGTATAATTGTTTAGATCTTTATAATAGTAATTACCTGCGGAATCAAAAATAGAACACATTCCCAACATCTTAGTATTGTTATCTTCATTAATAGCCAGTCCAATTCCTGTAACTCTATCTCCTGAATATGCAATAGAGGGATTTAATGAATGAGACTCCCCGATATCACCATCGGTTAAGTTTCTTCCAGGTAAGCAAATGGCCGAAACTTTATTAAATGATAAATTACCTTGTGTTTCTAATTCTATTTCCTCTCTTCCATGATAATTCAAAGATCTACCAATAACTCTTGCTGACTTTCCAAAGGTGTCAGCATCTGATTCACTTACAATTGGACTAGCATTTTGTTGGGTAATAGATTTTCCATAACGAGAAATTTTATTATTAAATGCCTTTCTTAAAATTCCATCAAAGAAGCTCTGACAAAAATAAGCACTATTGCAAGCATGTAATCCTACTCTTGAAGAACCAGCATAAGTTGAATCAATATCAATTGAATTATAATTAGGAGTACATATTGCTCCCTTACCTCGATATACACATCTTTTACTACCACCATCTCTAACTTTAAATAATGAAACAAGTGATAAGTTTTTTGAACTATTGGCAATTTCTAGTCCATTGGAATCAAAAACTGGCCAATTAGTTTTTAGTTGGCCTATATTTTCACAAGCATACTCCCAACCGATTTGTCTAGCACAATCTAAATCAGTTCTACATTGATAATATTTTCTACATTGAGCCCCATCATTATTATGATCATCAATAGAGGTAACCGTATTATGAGCTCCGCTAGAAATAGAACTAAGGACTACCGTGTAATTATCCTCAACAGTTAAATCCCCAAGATATGAATTAATTGCTATAAATAATTTATTGCTTTGTGCAGTTATTCTCCTTTGATTTCCAATTGAAAACCAAGCTACTCCATCAAATGAACCAATTAATGCCCCATAATCAAAACCATACCAATCTCTATGATAGCCATTGCTAAATAAAAAGTGTTGTGCCTTTAATCTTCGCAATCTTTGGTTTTTTAAATTAGATAATGGAAAGTGAGTCCAGGGAATCATAGTAGCTGGAACAAAACATGCCCTACCAAATAACAAATCATCTGCACGATAAACATCCGTTGAAAAACGACTAGTTGTAGTAGAGTCGGGAACATATCCTCCACCTTTATTAATTATATTACTAGGAAATATTCTGGCTAATTGGGAATAATAATCTGTACCACAGATCAGACAACTAGAATAAGAACCTCTAGTTACTATAATATCATAAACCTTTCCCTTCTCAACTCTCACTTCTTTAGCCGGTTTTGCTGAATTAACATTAGTTGTAAAAGAGCCGTATATTTCGTTAAATCCAACATACTTATCAATATTGTTAGGCCTTAGCAGATCATTATTAGTGTATTCAAATAGTATTCCCTCTTGAGTACTCTTTTTATAATTCTCTTCTAAAACTACATTACCATTTTCATCAAAAAATCTATGCGGCACTGATTTTGCACTAACATAAATTGTTTGTTGATTAGGTGGAGGAGCATTAATAGGCTGAGGATAATGACAATGATAATCTATAATATTATCATTTTTAATAACTGGTGTAAGATTACAATCTGTATGGTTACAGTTACATATCTTTTTAACATCCTCTAGTGCTGACTGCTTAATATTGAGAATATTCTGATGTACACTTGTGTCTACAGAAAAAGATATTATCACCTTTTGATGATCATTTACTCTAAGCTTATTGCCTAAAAATTTGATCATAGATGGAGGACCTACTACTAATTCCCAATCTGAATTTCTATAATAAACTGCCTCGTCTACTTCTACTTTTATATTACTGTTTAAATCCACATAATAAGGCAATAAAAAGTGATTTGAAGCTGGAAAATGATCAGTAACTTTTGATTTATTTTGACCTTGAATATAATATTTTTTACATCTGGCCCTAAAAGTACTAATTTTTCTACAACTTCCATCAATTTTGTATCTTATTCTTAAATCTTTTAGATCATTATCACCTGAATTAAATTTAAAAATAATAGACTGAGTATCAGTTAAATTATCATTACCTTCTCCAATGCTAGCATTGTCCGTTTCAATTAGATTTTTATCTCCATAAAATACATCTACAATACTATGACCTAAAATATTTGCTGTTCCAGAATAGGTTGAATTAAAGTTTCTATCATCAGCGTCAGTTGTATAAATCTTATTTACAGCTATTTTTGCTTTCTTATAAACTTTAGTGCATATGGACATTTCTCCTTCTTGAGGGTTTAAGCAATTATACAAATCATTTAATCGCAAAAATCTATCCTCTATTTTCCCTTCCAAATCTTCATCCTCTGCATCTTCAGGAAATTTTTCCACCTTAGGACATACATGAAAAAATTGTGGATAATTGATAATCCTTTGAGGATTATCTCTAATGTCTTCTACAGCTTGAATAAAGGCTTGAGATTCTCTATCTATATTATCCTTAACACTACCGTCATTAGCACATTGCCCTTGAGAACAACATTCAAAACCAATACTTTTACAATATGCTGAACTATTACACATACGAATAGAAGTACTAATTTCTGGTCTAGAAATTAAATTTAGAGATAAGTTTTTTAGTCTTAAACTATCGACTTTAATTCCAGACTGGCCATAAAGAAATATTTCTCTAGAGGTAATACCTGTTGTACATCTTGGACATAGAGCTTTTAATGAATATGAAATTGTTGTTGTAGAGTATTTTTTTTCAAGAGCGTTAGATAAGTTTGCTCTTTGACAAACACCTCTATTATACGATTCATCATATGGCGATACTAAAAAATAATACTCCCTTTCTCCATTAGAAGTATCCCTTGTTCTAACTACTGCTGCCATTACCAAAGTAGTATTACCAGAACTGCTAGGAAAATATGCCACCAAACACTGAGAAGTAAATTGAGTTATACCTTTTATAAGAAAATGAATACCTTTCCCCTTTAAATAAAAGGTATCTTTAAAATTGTAAGACATTGAAAATACCCCTTCAAAAATAGAATTACCATTTTGAAAATAATTCAGATCATTTACAAATTGAGGATCTTGGTAATTATTCTGAAAGTCCTCTTCAGGAATTGCCCCTTGAGACTGCCTTGTATTGTTAGTAGTATTATTCTCTATACAGGATAGAGACAATGAACAAAGCAATACTGCCTTAATTAAATAATTGACAATAGATACTCTCATACTAGTTTCCTATCGGAATTACTAGTATTAGCAATTAGAATAAACAAAAATACCTTATCTATTTTATAGTATAATTAAAAGTATTAATCTCTTAAGGGGCTTTTTAAATTTTTTAGAATATTATTAATATATTAGACAATCACTTCTTAAAGTTAAAAATTTCTTAAGTGACTCATATTCCATCTCAACCAATTCATCAACATCTCCTGAGCTCTCTATCCACGCTCTAATCTTAGAGCTGCCATTTATATAATCTATAGCATAGCCTTCAAACTCATACTCGTAAGGAGCATGATTCCAAGCAAACTTATCACCTAAATTTACATAAAATTGCCGACACAAAAATTGTCCTAATCTCCATGCCTTAAAATTTTTAAAGTCAGTTACATGAATAAAAACTCCTCCACAATTTTCCCCTGAAAATTTATTAAAAGTGGGTTTAAATACAATAGGTCTTAAAACCATTCCATCCAATCCACAATCTGCCGCAAGTTTTTGTAAATTTTTAACAAAGGAAAAGGGCTCTATTCCCGGAATCCCTACTAATTCTAAACTTCTAGTAGTGCCTCTACCTTCACTGATATTAGTTCCCTCAAAAAACACCGTTGCACCATAAGTAAAAGAACTTTCAATAGTAGGCAAATTAGGGGATGGATTTATCCATGGTAAATTTGTTTGAAAAAAATTAGTTGCCCTAGACCAGTTCTGCATTTTAATAACAGATATTTTTGCATTTTCAACAAAGTTTTTTTGAAAGTACCTTGCAATTTCTCCCATTGTCATCCCATGCCGACTAGCCATGGGGTAATGAGCAACAAATGATTTAAATTCCAAAGTAGAAACATTACCTTCTACCATTTCTCCCCCAATGGGATTTGGTCTATCTAAAATGATAATTTCTATATCTTTTTGACTACAAGCCTCCATCAACAATGCCAAAGTTGAAATATAAGTATATGTACGAGTACCCACATCTTGTAGATCCACTAAAACTGTTTCAATACCTTCAAGCATTTTATTTGTAGGTCTTCTGACATTACTGTATAAGCTACAAACCTCTATTTTTAAGGGATCAAAATAAAAACTATCACTCTCTACCATATTATCTTGCACATCTGTAAATAAACCATGCTGTGGAGAAAATATCTTTTTAAATCGATCTTTATATATATCTTTTAATAATTGAGGGCCCCATTGATAATTTCTAGTTACTGAGGCATTGTGACATAAATAAGCAATATTACCATTAATACTCTTTTGTAGATGTTTATCACCAATTAATACTTCAAGGCCTGTTACTGTTTGCATTATTTTTTATATTTAACATATTATAACATTTATTACATATTACCACTTAGTATTTTAAAAATGAAATAATAATAGTAGCATTTAGGCTAATTGAGTCATGAAGAAATATTTAAAATTAATGGAATATGTTCTTAAAAACGGTGAAAGAAGAATGGATAGAACCGGAACAGGAACTGTCTCTTTATTTGGCCATCATACCCGATACGACTTAAAAAATAATTTTCCACTTATTACTACAAAAAAAATTCATTTACGATCAGTTATACATGAACTTTTATGGTTTTTAAGAGGCGAAACTAATACAAGATATCTCAAAGAAAATAAAGTTAGAATTTGGGATGAATGGGCAGATGATAATGGAGAGTTGGGGCCCATCTACGGTAAACAATGGAGAAAGTGGTCTAGTCCAGATGGCGATGTAGATCAAATAAAAAAGTTAATCGATGACATTAGAACCAATCCTACCTCTAGAAGATTAATCGTTTCTGCTTGGAATCCTGCGGATTTAAATAAGATGAAACTGCCTCCTTGTCATGCTTTTATGCAATTTTATGTAAATAATGGATATTTATCTTGCCAACTCTACCAAAGATCAGCAGATATATTTTTGGGAGTTCCTTTTAATATTGCATCCTACTCCCTTTTAACATTAATGATTGCAAAAGTTTGCAAATTAAAACCAAATGAATTTATTCATTGCATAGGGGATGCCCATATTTATTTAAATCATCTAAAACAAGTAAAAGAACAGTTATCAAGAAAACCCAAAGAGCTGCCAAGAATGATAATAAGGCGAGAGCTCAACGATATTACCCAATATACCTTTGAAGACTTTGAGCTAAAAAGTTATCAACACCATCCTCATATTAAAGGAGAGGTAAGTGTGTGATTATATCCTTAATTGCAGCTATTGGAAAAAATAGAGAACTAGGACTCAATGGCAAAATTCCTTGGTATATCCCTGAAGACTTTAAGCTCTTTAAAAAAATAACTAGCCATCATCCCATAGTCATGGGAAGAAAAACTTTTGAATCAATAGGAAAAGCTCTTCCCAACAGAAAAACAATTATTATAACTAAGAATAAAAATTATTCTTTTAAAAATAAAAATGTCCTTATCTCTTACTCCAAAGATGAGGCCCTAAAACTAGCAAAAGAACATAGTAATGGAAAAAAGGAGGTGTTTATTGTAGGAGGTGCAAACATATACCAACTATTTTTAAAAGATGCCTCTCGTTTATATTTAAGCATTGTAGAATATTATGGAAAAGCAGATACCTATTTTCCCTATTTTAATTTAGATAATTGGATAATTAGTAAAGAAAAAAAATTTTCAAAAAATAATAAAACTCCTGCTTGGGACTTTAAATTATTAAATAAAAAATCATCATAATATTATCCTTTTAAGCCCCTAATATAATCCTGTAATATTGGATCTTTAGGATTCTCAAAAATATCAATACAAGTACCTGATTCAATTAATTTACCTGAATGAGTTTTATAATCATACCAAAATGCATGCACAAAATCACAAAGTCTTCTTGCTTGTGGTAAATTATGAGTAATTATTATAATGGTATATTTTCCCCTTAAATTATCTATTAACTCCTCTATTTTATCAGAAGAAATAGGGTCTAAACTAGAGCAAGGCTCATCCATTAAAATAATTTCTGGACCAAGGGCAATTGTTCTAGCTATACAAAGTCTTTGTTTTTGCCCTCCAGATAAATTATTAGCCGGCATCTTTAAATTTTCTTTAATCTCATTAAAAAGACCTACATCTTTCAAAGATTTAACAACTCTATCTTTTATATTATCAAACCCATGTTCCTTTAAGGATATAGATATATTCTGTTCAATAGAAAGAGGAAGAGGGGTAGGTTCTTGAAAAATAATTCCCACTTTTTTTCTAAGCTCTATCAAATCAACTCTAACATCAAAAACACTCTTTCCATTTATAAAAATATCTCCTATTACTTTTGAATTAGAAATCAATTCATTTATACGATTAAAACTCTGAATAAAACTACTTTTTCCACATCCTGATGGCCCAATAATTCCACTAATACATCCTTCATTTATTTGCATATTAATATTAGATAGTATTTGTTTTTTACCATAAAAAACATTTAAGTCTTTGACTCTAATCTTTACACTATAATCACAGCACTTTTCATGTGATAAAGGATCTTTCCAAGGGTACCTATTTTTTTTCATAAAGCTATTTTCTTTTTATACCAGTATTTTAAAACAAAGTTAACAAAACCATTTATAAATAATATAAGCGTAATTAATACAAATGCAGTTTTATAGGCATTTCTATCACCACCAGGTACATTCATAGATAAGTCATAAATATGAACAGAAAGACTTCTGCCTGAATCCATAAAGCTCTCTGGCAGACGATCAACATAACCAGAAGTAAAAATAAGTGCTGCTGTCTCTCCTAAAGATCTTCCAATGCTCAAAACAATTGCAATAATTAAAGATGGCAGTGAACATGGAATAGTAATATTTATAATAGTAGTTAATCTACTTAAACCAAGAGCTGATGAAACTTTTCTATAATTATCAGGTATGCTTTGAATTCCCTCTTCATAAGTTTTTATAAATAAAGGAAGAGACATTATTGCCAAAGTAAGTCCTCCAGATAGTATAGAAAATCCCAATCCAAAATAGACTGAAAATATTGCATTTCCAAAGAGCCCAAAAACAATAGACGGAACTGCAGATAAAATTTCAATAGACTTACTGACAAGCTTAACAAAGTTAGGATAAATCAACCTAAATTGACATAAAAATATACTACAACTTATTCCAATAGATAGCACAAAGACTATACAAACAAGCAAAATCATAAATGTAGAAACTATAATGGGAAAAATTCCTCCTTCTCTTCCAGCACTTAAAGTATCTTCTATTAAGAAATCAAAACTAAAATCCTTTATTGCAGCTAAAAAGATATCTCTTAAAATCAAGCATATTATTAAAATAATAAATATTCCTGACAAATAGGAAAAAATTGAAGTTAGTTTATTTTTCATGCTCTAATCTACTTAAAAAAATAATTATTAATGCAACCATTAATAAAAGAACAATACCTGAAAAAAATAATACTGAACGGTGAATATCTATTGCATATGACATTTCAAGGGCAATATTTGCAGTTAATGTTCTAATAGGATCAAAAAATGAACTAGGAATTTTTACAATGTTTCCACAGACCATTAAAACTGCCATAGTCTCACCTATGGCCCTTCCCAATGCCAAGAGAGCAGAACTTATCAAATGTTTTTTGCAATATGGAACTAAGATATTCCAAATATATGTTCCCTTAGATAGACCAAGAGACATAGATATCTTTAAAATATATCGAGAAGATGTTTCAAAGGCAGCAATTAAATTTAAAGAAATTATAGGAAAAATCATGAGAGTTAAAATTATAATTCCTGCTATTAAGCTATAGCCTGGTGGCTCAAATTTACTAATCCAAGGAACTATATTCACAACTCCCCAAAATCCAAAAATAACTGAAGGTATAGCACAATATAATTCAATAATTCTTCTAAAGAAAAAATTGGCAGAAATATTCAAGTAAAAAACTGAGAAAATTGCAATAAAAAGGCCAATAGGAATACTTATAATTATTGCACCTAAAGACACAAATAATGTACCTAAAATCATTGCAAAAATATTATATTGCCCTTCAGTAGGATGCCAAGATGTAGAAAAGATAAAAGAGGTGTTAACCTCTTTAATAGACAAAAAACTCTCTTTAAATAAAAAAATAAATATTAAAACAACTGTTATAGCAGCAAAAAAGCTATTTATAGCTAAAATAAAATTAAGAATTGAATCTCTTTTATTAGTGCTGTTTATATGGAACAAAAAAATGACCTTGTATAATCTTTTTAGCATGGAAGGATGAGATAAATTTCAAAAAGCTTTTTATGTTCTTGTTTGATTTATCTTTTAATACAAGAGTTAGATCTCTAGTTAAATTATACCTATTGTTTATTATATTTTTAATACTAGGAATAACTCCTTTATATTTTAAAAGCTTTATAGGGAGTCCTTTGGAAACATTATATTCTGCAGTTCCTACAGAGACATAAGCAATAGAGTGTTTGTTATTTATAACTGTTTTTATACCATGTTCATTATCTCCAATGATGATTGTTGGTATTATTTGGGAATTTTTCAGATTAAAAAACTTCAAAAACACCTCTAATGTAGACCTACCCTCTGCTTTATTGACGACAACTATTTTACCATCAACACCTCCTAATTCTTTCCAGTTTTTTATTTTCCCTTTATAAATTTTAATAATTTGAGAACTAGATAATTCATTTAAAGGATTTGCTTTATTAACAATAATGGCTAAGCCATCTTTGGCAAAAACAATTCCTTTTAAATCTCTCTCACTTTCTTTTAGGCCCCTTGAAACCATTCCAATATCAGCCAGCTTTCTCCTAACATCATTTAATCCTCTAGTAGAGCCTCCTGTTTGCACATCAACTCTAACATTATTATTCTGTGACTCATACAATTTAGCTAATTCAGAAATAACTGGTGCTATTGTAGAAGAGCCGGTAATGATAATCCTTTCTTTGGCATAAGAGATAAAACAAACTAAAAAAAATACAAAGAAGATACATATTTTCAAGATGAAATGACCTTATCATCTTACAAGAAAATATTCAATGTCATTTATATTTAATCTATCGTATGATATGCAATGTGTTAAACATAATAATGTTAAGAGTAAAAATTTACAAACTTACAAATAAAAAGATAAAGTTATAAGGCTAACTATAAAGGAGTTTTATATGAAATTAAAATTTTTAAATTATTTTCTATTATTAATATGTTTGTCTTGTATGCAACAAAAAAGTACAGATAGTAGTAAATCTACATCTGAAAATCTATCTGGAGACAAAATAGTTATAGGAGCTGTATTTCCAATGACGGGTCCCATTGCAACCTATGGTCAAGAAAGTGTCAATGGTATTAAGTTGGCCCTTGAAAAATTAAAAGGAGAAAAAATTAAAGGAAAAGAAATTCATCTAATTGTAGAAGATAATAAAGGCGAGCCTTCAGAGTCGGCAAATTCTGTTAGAAAGTTAATTGATATTGATAAGGTTTCAATGATCATTGGCTCCGTGGCCTCAAGTAACACATTAGCTGGTGCCCCAATTGCTCAAAAAGCGAAAGTACCTCTACTTACTCCTGCATCTACAAACGAAAAAGTTACTAAAACTGGGGATTATATAAGTCGTTCATGTTTTACTGATGATTTCCAAGGTGTAGTAATGGCAAAATTTGCTTACCAATCTCTTCAAAAGAAAAATGCGGCCATTATTGTAGACAATTCATCAGATTACTCAAAAGGGTTAGCGGAGGTATTTAAAAGAGAATTTAAAAATCTTGGTGGAAAAATTATAAATCAAAACTTTACCTATACCCAAAAAGATACTGACTTTAGAAGTTTAATTAGAAAAGTAAAAAGAAAAAATCCTGATGTAATATTTCTTCCAGGATATTATCTAGAAGTAGGATTAATTTTAATGCAAGCTAGGCAAATGAAATTAAATGTACCATTTTTAGGTGGAGATGGATGGGATTCTCCTAAACTTCAACAATTAGCAGGAAAAGAAGGGATAAAAAATAATTATATTAGTTCTCATTTTTCTGCAGATGATAAAAATCCTGTAGTTCAAGAATTTGTTAAAGAATATGTAAAGAAATACAGCCAAAAACCTGGTGCAATGGCGGCATTAGGGTATGATGGAATGCTTCTTACTATAGAGGCATTAAGAAGGGCAAAATCTCTTGATAAAAAAGACATTAACGATGCCATTGTATCTACAAAAAACTTTTCTGGAATAACAGGGAGCATAACAATTGATGAACATCGTAACGCTAAAAAATCTGCTGTTGTATTAGAGACTACCTCTGATGGCATGACCTTTAAGCAAAGAGTTAGCCCATAAATAATGGAAGATTTTTTCTACGATTTTATAAACTACTTATTCAATGGATTTACCCAAGGCTCAATATATGCATTGATAGCTTTGGGATATACTATGGTCTATGGGATCATAAAGTTAATAAATTTTGCTCATGGGGAATTCTTTATGATTGGAGCCTTTATAGGTTTTTATTGTGCAACATCTGGCATTCCCCTTTTTATATGCATTCCCATTTCCATGATTGGATCAGGAATAATAGCAGTAATAATTGAAAAGTTAGTATATAAACCCATTAGAAGTGCTGGCAGAATCCCTGCTCTAATTACTGCTCTTGGAACATCTCTATTTTTTCAATATTTAGGACAAGGAACGTTAGGTGCAGACCCTAAATCTTTTCCCAACATAATTGAAATTAAAAGCTATCAAATTGGAGAAATGATTATAACAAATATTCAATTGATTATCATTGGTTCCACATTTCTTTTAATGCTATTTCTATGGTGGTTTGTAAGTAAAACAAAAACAGGAAAAGCTATGCGAGCTTGTAGTTATAATAAGGATGTCGCAGAATTGATGGGTATAAATAGTAACAAAATAATCTCTTTAACATTTTTTATTGGTGCATCCTTTGCGGGTGCAGCTGGAGTTTTAGTAGGAATCTATTACAATACAATTGATCCTATGATGGGTTTAATCCCAGGTCTAAAAGCATTTATCGCCGCCGTTTTAGGAGGAATTGGAATAATTCCGGGGGCAGTAATAGGTGGGCTTATATTGGGAATTGCTGAAAACTTAGTAGTTGGTTTCTGGGTATCAACCTATAGAGATGCTATCGCCTTTGCTATTTTAATTATAATTTTATTATTTAAACCAAGTGGAATACTTGGCAAGAATATAAAGGAAAAAATTTAATGGATTATATTTTATATCTAATTCAAATGTGTGGAATTTTTGCCATACTCTCTATGAGTTTAAATTTAATAAATGGATATTGTGGCCAATTTTCTTTGGGGCATGCTGGATTTTGGGCAGTAGGTGCCTATAGTAGTGCAGCCTTTAGTATATTTTTTCCCATAGCAATTCCAAATGTACTTTTATTTTTAACATCTTGCATAATAGCTTTCATATGCTCATCTATAGCAGGTTTAATAATAGGGGTTCCCTGTCTACGTTTAAGAGGTGATTATTTAGCCATTGCTACACTGGGGTTTGGTGAGATTATCAGGATTATAATCATGAATATGGATATAGTAGGTGGACCTAGAGGGCTTACAGATATTCCCAAGTTAACAAATCCATTTTGGATTTTATTTTTTACCATCTTAACAATTATCTTTATGATAAACCTTATAAATAGTACTCACGGTAGAGCAATAATATCAATCAGAGAAGATGAACTAGCCGCTGAGAGTATTGGAATATCTACATTTAAGTATAAAACCTTTGCCTTTGTAGTTGGTGCAGGATTTGCCGGAATAGCAGGGGCCTTATTTGCTCATATAACTCAATTTATAAGTCCTACTAATTTTACTTTTATGTGGTCGGTAATAATTTTACTTATGATCATCTTAGGAGGAATGGGCTCAACTAGTGGAGCTATTATAGGTGCTATTATTTTAACTCTAATGCCAGAGATTCTTAGATTTTTAGGAGAGACAATTTCTCAATGGCGCATGGTTGTCTATTCCATGTTATTGATCATTTTAATGTTAATTAAACCAACAGGAATATTGGGACAAAAAGAGATAAATATTTTTAAATTAATAAAAAAGATTTGAAATTTTATGAGTAATTTATTGAATATTAAAAATTTAACTATGAAATTTGGAGGATTAACCGCAATAAACAAGTTAAATCTTAAAATGGGTTCAAATGAATTAATCGGAATAATAGGGCCAAATGGTGCCGGAAAAACCACAGTATTTAATATGCTAACTGGTCATTATCACCCAACTTCTGGAATTATTAATTTTAATAAGGAAGTAATAAATAATAAAACTCCAGCAAATATAACCAGAGGTGGAATTGCCAGGACATTTCAAAATATTCGATTATTCAATAATCTTACAGTTTTAGATAATATTCGTCTAGCAACTCATTTTCAAACAACTTATGGAATACTTGCATCCATATTTAAAACATCTAAATACAAAACAGAGGAAAAGAAATTTATAGACCAGTCTATGGAACTACTTACTATAATGAAGCTAGATAATCGAGCAAATACCATAGCAAAAAACTTACCATATGGGGCCCAAAGAAGGCTAGAAATTGCAAGAGCTCTTGCCACAAAACCAAAACTCTTACTTCTTGATGAGCCTGCCGCCGGAATGAATAATAAGGAAACTAAAGACCTAACAAATTTAATTGAATGGATAAAAGACAAATTTAAGATATCAGTGCTTTTAATTGAGCACGATATGAGACTCGTTATGCAAGTTTGCCAAAGAATCTATGTACTTGATTATGGAAATTTAATAGCTCACGGGACACCTAAAGAAATTCAAAGTAATCCCAAAGTTATAGAAGCATATTTAGGAGGAGATATTGACTAAACCATTATTATCTATTGAGAACATTAATATAAATTATGGCTCTATTAAAGCCATTTATAACTTAAGTCTAAAAGTATTTCCTAAAGAAGTTATAACAATTCTTGGTGCTAATGGTGCAGGAAAAACTACAATTCTAAAGGCTATTTCGGGGCTTTTAAAATTAAAAAGTGGAAAAATTATTTTTGATGGAGAAAAAATTCATAATAAAAGCCCTCACTACATTGTATCAAAGGGAATATCTCATTCTCCTGAAGGCAGAATGGTTTTTCCTGAAATGACAGTAGCAGAAAACTTAGATATGGGCTCATATCTAAGAGTGGATAAAAAACAAATTCAAAAGGATAAAGACTATATCTTTAAATTATTTCCACGACTAAAGGAGCGGCATAAACAACTAGCAGGAACATTATCTGGGGGAGAACAGCAAATGTTGGCCATATCTAGGGCCTTTATGGCATCTCCAAGGCTGCTATTGCTTGACGAGCCTTCTTTAGGAATTGCACCTATTTTGGTTAAAACAATTTTCAATGCCATAGTAGATATTAATAAACAAAGAGGCTCTACAATTATTTTAGTGGAACAAAATGCCAGAATATCTCTTAAGGTGGCTCAAAGAGGATATGTCTTAACTACTGGGCAATTATTTATGGAAGATAGCTCAAAAAATCTATTAAATAATAAAGAGATACAAAAGGCGTATCTAGGGCATTAATTTCCTCTACATTTAAGTAGGTATTTTATAAAATAGAATATAAATATATGCATAAAAAAATTAACAAAATTATTGTATATCTTAATGTTAATAAGTACTTTTTCTTGCCTTAAAACCAAAGAAGAAATTACTCCCATAGTTCCTCCTAAAACTCTAGCAGAACAAGTACAATCATCAGATGGACTACTTCACTATGAAATAAAAGTACCTTTTGATATAGGAGAAGAAAAAAGCTATTCAGGTACCATATTAAACATAAAACCTATCGATAATCTAATACAAATATTTTCTTCAACATTACACATTATTAGTTTTGGAGGTTTTAGAAAACAAAAATTAAATCCTAGTAAAATAGTTTTAGACGAAACTAATTATGATAATATAAAGTCAATAGTAATTAAATCGCTAAGTTTTGATATTAAATTAGAAAGAACTGGAAGTTTTTTAAGTTTAATCTCAGATATTTTGACATTTAATTGGTTTTTAAGTCTAAACTTTTTAAATGAGCTAGAATTCTATATTGCTAGTGAAGAAGAATTTAAAAAAGGAAAATCTGTATTACTTGCAGGATATTATTCAAAATATCCATACTTATTAAAATTTTTAGAAGATGATAATTGTGAGAAAATTTGTAAACTTAATTTTTTAATCAGTGATGGTAGTTATAAATTAAATGAGGTAAAAAATAATCCTCTTCTTTCAGAAGGGATGCCTTCTAATGAGCAAGTAAGAGAAGATATGGAAAGAAGAATGAACCCTGCAAACTTATCTGGCAATACTGCCGCAACTAGAATATCTGCTGATAATGCCGTTACAATAGAGACTGGAACTGGTAATAAATTTGATCTAATTCCATATTTGAAAAACAATACTCCATTTTATATAATTCCGTATATAAAAAGTATCTCATATTCCCAGATTTAAAGTTAAATTTACCAAAGCAGAAATTATATTAAAAATTACCTTTAAAAAGTCTCCTTTTTAAAATTTTATATTTTTAGATCTTCAAAAAGATGGCGCAGTCGGCAGGATTCGAACCTGCGACCTCTTGATCCGTAGTCAAGTGCTCTATCCAGCTGAGCTACGACTGCTACTTAAAAATAATTATCAAAGTAACTTTATAATTAAAAAATCAAATTGAAAACTTAAAATAAAAATACCTGTTCTTAAGAGCAAATAACACCCTTTGGTTTTAGCTTTAATTTTAGAAGTTCGACTTCCTACGACTTCATTAACATCTGCCTTGTAATCACTAGATATACATCTATAAAGAAAGTCTGAATTAAATTTATTATAAATATAACCGATTCCTACATGATACATAGGACCCATAATATTTTTACTTTCATAGCCAAAGAGATTAACATTAGTAGTTAAATCTTCCTCATATCTAAAAGAACCAAGACCTAATCCTATAAAAATTTTATATCTAGAACTCCTATTTTTGCCTTTAAGTCCTACATTATAATATCCTGAAACTGGGACTAATAAAGGTATTGGAGTTTTCTTCTAGTGTCCTTTTAAATTCATAATCAAACCCTATACTTGAAAACCAATTCCTTCTCATTTTAAAAGTATTCCAAAAATATTCCCGTTCCTGACTTATGTTTTTGTTTCCACTCTCCACTTCTCCACAAAGAGGGATCTCTTATCGATTTAAACATTTCCACTTACTGTAGTTGCTCCTGTCAAAAGAAAACCCAATACTTAAATGTTTTTTTACCTCTTCTAGCATAGAGGTTTGAACTAATTAAAAATAAAAGAACTATTATTTTAAACTTCAATAACAAAAGTAGCCCCAAAATGTATATTATTTTATAATTATAGTTTATTATCTTTAAAAAATCATAAAACTCGGAAAATTTTTCTTTGCTATATGAAATTACAATAATTGTCTGACATTAATAATATAGAACTACAAAAAATTATTTATTTCTGCTTGTTAATTAATAAAAAAATCGCATCAAAATATTTTAGTCATGTAAGAATCAATCACAATCACAATATAGCTAAACATTTATATTTTATAAGGCATGCTAAGTAATATGTAATTCTTACATATCATATTATTAGTTTTCTATTAAATATGTATATAAAACCTAAAAAATTTAAATCTTGAAAACTTGCGCCAATAGACTCCAAAATATTATCCAAATTGGTAGTTAAAACAGAAGTAATTAATATAATAAATTGTATCATTAATTCTTAATACATTAGTATAATGCCCTATTTTATGAGTCTTTTCACCGCTACTTTCTATATTATAATCAATATAAAGTATTCCATGATCACCATTATTAACAAGGAATTCTTTCATCCTTACACTAATTATTGCCGAGATATACTGCAATGGATTATCAAGTTCAATAGTAGCAATCTGTTGGTCTTTATTAACATAATTTTTTTCTAGAAACTCTATAATTATTTTCTCATCTAATCCTTGGGTTAAGGTTGAACCTTCATACTTAAAATAAGTATTTGATAAATCATATTTAATAGAACCTCCTTTTTTGAAAATAAT
Organism: Bacteriovoracaceae bacterium; assembly: GCA_965243505.1. Lineage (GTDB taxonomy): Bacteria > Bdellovibrionota > Bacteriovoracia > Bacteriovoracales > Bacteriovoracaceae > CBDEVA01. The sequence continues at coordinate 159,995 of CBDEVA010000001.1, forward strand.
GAAAAATTCTCTATAGCTAAAGGACCACAAAACCCCTCTTCAATATCATAATTTAGATGTTTTTCTTTTTAATATTTTTTCATTTCTTTTTTTTATATTATAGAAATTTTTTACTAATAGTATCATTGATTTTTGGAAATTAGTTTTCTCTCTTCAGTATCTTTTATCATTTTTGACAAATATGTTTCTAATTCTGTTTCTGAACCTGCCTCTTTAGAACAACCAATTCCTTGAGAGAAAAGACTAAAAGGAATAAAAAGTAATATTAAAATTAATGTTATATGCTTCATGCATAATAACATCGGAATATATAAATTTTTCTTAATTAAAGAATTTAACAATTTTAATAAATAAATATATAAAAAGTTAGTATAACAAAATAATTTTTATTAGTTATGTGTTGTGGAGGAGACGGGCGGATTTGAACCGCCGGCTGTACGGTTTTGCAAACCGTTCCTTTGGACCGCTCAGGCACGTCTCCGTTTTCTCTTTGAAAGAATTAAATTTAATTGGAAAATTGTCAAATCAAGCTTCTCGGATGATGTATTTATCTTTTCCTTTATTGATCATTTCCTTTAACTCTCTTCCAACTTTAAAAAATGGTACCTTTTTAGGGATGACTTTCACAACTTTGCCAGTCTTTGGATTTCTGCCTTCATACGCCTTATAATTGCGATTTATAAAGGATCCAAATCCTCTTATTTCAATTCTATCATCACTGTAGAGGGCCTTAATCATGGATTCAAAACAAGTATTTACAACTGCCTCTGCCTGTTTATGCGTAATATTTGCACGCTCTTCAAGTGCTGTAATTAGATCTGCCTTTGTCATATGTCTTTACTCCCTTTAGCTTTAAAAAAACAACAAGTTATAGCTATTATAACTCAGTTAAAACATAGGTAAACCCCTAAAATTATTTAAAAATAATTGACTTTCTAGGTAAGTGCTTAAAATTACATAGAAAAAAATCAAGATGTAGTAATAAATATCCGAAAAGCTATAAAGGAGTCTTAAATTTTATGAATTTAAAAGCTGTTTTACTACTTATAATTTTAATTGCTACATCTTGTACTGATGGAGGCGGGCAACGTGGAAGAGGTGCCCTAAGGCAACTAGCAACTCCTAGTGATGAAGATGGCTCCTGTACTGATGCTTATGTAATAAATGATAACTCGTGCAAAGAGGAATGTCCCAGTGGAACTCATGCTGCCGATGAGGGAGAGATTGAACAAGCAATTGAAGAAGTTAAAAACTTAACTGAACTTGATGAGCAGTTAAAGCAAGAAGTACTTGAAAACATAAATTCAGCGAATATCGTTTGTGTAAATGGTAGCGGAGTTTTAAGGCCCAATCTAGAAGTATTTATAAGTAGCGACTTTTGCGCCTGTAAAGATGGGAAGCCAGATTTAATAAACACAGGAGCTCATTGTTTTTATTATTGCACTAACAATCCATCTTTAAATGCTTCAACTTTAACTGGAAATGTCACTGTAGGGCCTGCTATTGCTTTGCACAGGGATCTAGGAAATTTAGAAAATTGGTGTAATAATAAAATAACAAATTCCGATCTAGAGGCACCATCATGTGTACTAGAGATATCAGATGGATTTAACACTCAACATTTAACTATAAATATTCCCAACGACAGCAATAAGTTCTCCGTAAATATAAGTTCTCTTGCCTATGAAAGAACATATGTAGCTAGCATTGTAGAAATGCAATCGGGATCAAATGTCAGATCTGATACTTTTCAAATCTATAGAAAAAGATATCAAGTAGAAAGCTTTAGCACCCCTTTAAAGATTGAACCCATTACTCAATACTCATGTTTAACTTTTTTTGGAGAAAGAACAGGACTTGATAATAATTTTGAACAAGCAGTAAAGCTTCATTTTTATTTTCCAGCATCTTCAAGACCTCCATCTCTTGCTCCTGGGAATCCTTTTTTAACCTGTCATGACAAACAAGAATATGGGGAAAAAGATAGCCCTCTATATCCTAGAATTGAAGAGAGTCCTCATCATTTTGCATTGTGGAGTACTACCGATATAAGGTTTGCCGATCAAAACCAAAATCAAAGACCTGATATAAATGAAGAGATTCAAAATATTTTAAAAGAAGAACATAATATAATTCAGACTGTAAATATCTTTAGTTTATTAAATTGGCCAAATAGGCCCAATATTGAAGGGACTCCTCCAAATATTGGATTTGTAATGCAACCTTGGATTGATAGTCAAAGAGGTAGAGGATTTTGCCCTAAACAAGAACATTACAATAGTAATGACCCCATATTTAATATTTTAAAAGAATTCATTGGAGTTGATACTGAGGCAATCTACCTATCACAAAGAGAAAATGAATCCTATGTAGATCAAAATGGAGAAGTCATAACTATTCCCATAGATATTATTATTATAAGAGAAAATCTCCTAAAGAAAGTTTGGTTTTATTTTGAAAATGGAAGACATATTATTCCAGATGAAACAACAGCTAATCAAAAGACCATACATTTTTATTATCCTCTTGACATAAATGAACCCTATATAAGAAAGTCTACCCAAAAAATATATACTATTAGAGCTCCAAGTGAAATAGGACAAGATGATCTTCCTGAAACGGGACTGATAACCAATGTTCGACCTCCTGATAGAAGGTTTGCATGTGTTCCAGCTATAAATTAAAATTTAATTCTTTTTAGAATCACTAAAGCGATCAAAAAACATGGTCACTGGAGCTGCAACAAATATTGAGGAATAGGTTCCAATTAAAACTCCTGCAGAAATTGCCAAGAAAAAGTTAGAGATGGCAGCTCCTCCAAAAATGTACATAGTAATAGAGATAAATAAAGTAGTACTAGATGTTAAAATAGTTCTAGATAAGGTTTCATTGATGGCACCATTTATATGTTCAGATAAAGTAGCTTCGGGAAATTTATCCTCATGCTCTCTAACTCTATCATAGACAATAACAGTATCGTTTACGGAATAACCAATTACTGCCAATATGGCAGCTACAACTTGCAATGTAAACTCTATTTGCAAAAAGGAAAATATTCCCAAAATAATACAAACATCATGAAATAAGGCGGCAATAGCTCCAGGGGAGTACTTAAATTCAAAACGCATTCCCACATAAATCATAATGGCAATTAGGGCCCAGAACATAGCTAAAAATCCTGAATTTCTAAGTTCTGCTCCTGCTTTTGGGCCCACTATATCTACCTTGCGAATAGAAGGAGAAAAGCTGGCCATATTTTTATTTAAAGTAGCACTAGCCTTTGTTGCAGTTTCATTGACATCATTCTCTGAACTTTTGAGTTTTATCAAAAACTCATTATCACCACTATCTCCAATAGTTTGAACTATAAACCCCGAAAAACCATTTGCTTTTAAAGTACTCCTTATCTTTTCAAGGGTGGGAGGATCTGAAAATTTTACTTGAATTTCAGCACCACCTCTAAAATCAACTCCATACTTCATATGAAAAAATATTCCATACAAAGATAAAAAAACCAGTGCAAATGATATTATAGAAGTGATCTTAAATTTAGATACAAAATCAAAATTGGTGGTACTTTTAATAATTTCAATCATAACTTTTTAAATACTTAAAGATTGCCCTTGAACTTTATTCATATAATATTCAAATATAATTCTTCCTACAAAATAAGATGTATAAACAGTTGCAAAAATTCCAATTAAAAGTGTGACAGCAAATCCTCGAATGGGACCAATTCCAAAATTTATCAAGGCAATTCCTGCAAGAGCAGTTGTAATATTGGCATCAATAATTGTCCAAAAGGCATTATTAAATCCACTCTCTGAGGATTTATAATTGCTAAGTCCCCTTCTTACCTCCTCTCTAATTCTCTCATATATAATAATGTTAGCGTCCACTGCCATACCAATAGTTAAAGCAATCCCCGCAATACCCGGAAGAGTTAGCGTGGCCTCAAAGGCAACCAAACAGGACATAACAAAGGCAATATTTAAAGATAGGGTAATAATGGCAAAAAGCCCTGAAAGTTTATAATAAAAGATGATAAATAAACAAACTATAAAAATACCAATTAACGAGGCCTTCTTTGCCTTCTGAATGGAGTCTTGCCCTAAAGAGGGGCCGATAGTTCTTTGTTCTAAAAAGTCCAATTGTACAGGTAAAGCTCCCGCTCTTAAAACCAATGCCAAGTCTTTGCCTTCTTTCATTTTTCTATTATAAGAACCTTGAAGAGTAATAGAAGCATTACCTCCTGCTATTTTTTGTTGAATAACTGGTGCACTATAGATGTTTCCATCTAAAATTATTGCCATCCTCTTTCCTACATTCTCACCTGTAACTTTCTCAAATAACTTTGCTCCTTTGGATTTAAAAGATAATGCTACATAGGGATCATTTTTATCATCAAATTTCACCCGAGCATCTTGAAGTGTCTCTCCTGTTAGCTGAACATTATCTTCCACTAAAAATGGAACTCTAACTACCTTATCCTGATCTGCCTTTGTTGAAGACTTTTCAAAGGCAATTACATAACCTTTGGGCAATTCTTTTTTTAAATGAGAGTTTAACTTTACAAGATAATCAGAAAACCTCTCTCCCAATTTATAAGATACTGCCTCATCGCTTGCTTTATCAACTAATGCCTGTAATTGCCCCACCGACATTTCATCGGAGACTATTTTAAACTCAAGTTTTGCCGTCTGCCCAATTAAAGATTTCGCCCTCTCAATATCTTTTGCTCCAGGTAATTGGATAATTATTCTGTCATTTCCCTGAGATATAATTTCCGGTTCGGTTACTCCAAACTCATCAATCCTATTTCTTATAACTTCGATAGACTTCTGTACTGACTGCTCTTCAATATTTGTCTTAATAGTTCGAGACAATGCATACTCAACTCCCTTATTATTCTCACCAGTAACTCGCAAATATCCCGGGTAATACTTTTTAATTAAATCCTTAGCCTTTTGATGCTGAAAGCTTGGCATTAATATCCAAACTTTAGGGTCAATTCCATCATCTCTATCAAACTCTCCTACTTCCGCTTGAATTTTTTCTTCATTTAATAACTGCTTAATCTTAATAGCATAATTCTTGGTTTCCTCGATATAAACCTTTTTAAAATCAATCCCTAGCACCATATAGAGACCACCTTGTAGATCTAATCCTAAATTTATCTTACTTTTAACTGGCCAAGATGATTTCTCATCAAAATCAAAAATTGTAGGAGTTAAAGCTATAATAGAACAAGCAATAAAAGTGACTAATACTAAAAATCTAACCCACCAACTTCTTTCCATAGAAAAAAAGTATAGAGGATAGTTAATTCAAGAGCAATAAAACATTAAAAATAATAGGGTTTTAATCTAAGACTTTGCGTCCTCTTGAGTCATTTTGTCTTCATTTAAGGACTTATTTTTATCTTCTCCCTCATCTTGAAGTTCATTTTTTGCCCTTTGAAACTCACGAAAACCTCTTCCAAGACCTCTTGCTAATTCTGGTAGCTTTTTGGGGCCTATAAATAAAAGAGAGATAAATAAAATTAATACTAACTCGCCAGCACCTAATCCAAACATTATTTTTTGTCCTTAACTTTAGGTTGAAACAATTTTCCAGATAAACCACCAATTTGACTTCTAAGATATTTAACTTTTACTCCTTCTGAGACCTCTAAAGTAACTATCTTTTCATTAAGTCCCACAACTTTTCCTAGAACTCCTGACTTTGTGTAAACTTCATCTCCGTTTGAAAGGCCATTTAACATATTTTGTTCCTCTTGCAGCCTCTTTTTCTGAGGCCTTATCATTAAAAAGTAAAAAATTAAAAATATTAAAGCAAATGGCATTAAAGACGCCAAAGCACTAGGCTGGGCCACTTTCGATGCATCTTGAGCATAAGCTATAGATAATAAATTAAACATTTTTCAATCCCCCTTTGATATATCCTTATAAAATTCTATATAAAATTCGTCAAATCTATCCGATAATATAGCCTCTCTAGCTCTACGAGTCAAATGCATATAAAAGTATAAATTATGATATGTCAGAAGCTGTCCTCCCAGATACTCTCCCACTAAAAATAAGTGACGAATATATGCCCTAGAGTAAGTTTTACAGACTTTGCACTTGCATTTGGGGTCAAGTGCTAAGCTATCCTCTTTATATTTTTTATTTTTTATGTTTAGAGTTCCAAAGCTAGTTATTGCCTGCCCATTTCTAGCATTTCTTGAAGGATAGACACAATCAAACATATCAATCCCACTTTTTATACCTTCTAATATGTCTATAGGCTTTCCAACCCCCATTAAATATCTAGGCTTATCAGTAGGCATCAAAGGCGTAAATTCCTGTAAAAATTCTACCATAGAAGAGTTTTTCTCCCCCACAGAAAGACCTCCTATGGCATAACCGTAAAAATCCATATCCTGTAAATGGCTTAAGCACTTTTTCCTTAGAGAAAAATCCAACCCCCCTTGCACAATTGCAAATAACTTTTGATGCTCATCTAGAGGATAATCTCTACAAATTTTTGCCCAATTAATTGTAAGCTCAACACTTTTATTTAAATCGGCATTACTTGCTGGAAGTGCAGGACAGAGATCCCATGCCATTACAATATCACTACCTAATGCTCTTTGAATTTCCATAGATTTTTTAGCATCGATAAAATGCTTACTTCCATCTATATGAGAGCTAAACTCTACGCCATCATCGCAAATTTTTGCATATGAAGATAACGAATACACTTGAAAGCCACCAGAGTCAGTTAAAATAGAGTGTTGCCATTTTCCCATAAATTCATGCAATCCCCCCAATTTTTCAATTAGATTATGTCCTGGCCTTAAGTATAGATGATAAGTATTTGCTAAAATAATTTTGGCATCAATTTCATTTAAATCATCAACACTCATAGTTTTAACAGATGCCCTTGTTCCTACTGGCATAAAAACTGGTGTTTTTATTTCTCCTCTTTGAGTCTTTAAAACTCCTGCTCTAGCTCTATTTGAAATTGCCTCTAGTTTAAACATAATTATTTTAATATAAGCATGGCATCACCATAGGAATAAAAGCGATATCTATTTTTAATTGCCTCTGAATATAATTGCATAGTTTTTTCTCTTCCCATCATAGTACAAACCAATATAAAAAGCGTGGATTTTGGCAAATGAAAGTTAGTTAAAAGGCCATCGACAAAATTGATGTCATATCCAGGGTATATAAAAAGATCTGTAGAATAAGTCCTATCACATCTAAAATCCAATCCTTTTGTTCCAATTGACTCCAACACTCTCAATGAAGTAGTTCCAACAGCAATTCTTTTTTTGCCACTTTCTATTTTGTCAAAGCTTTGTTTTTCAATAAAAAAATTTTCACTATGAATATTATGATCTCTAATATCAAAAGCCTTAACTGGTTTAAATGTCCCAAGCCCTACATGCAAAGTTATATATGCCCAATCGATATTATGCTCTTTTAATTTTAAAAAACTATCTTTGGTAAAATGTAGTCCAGCAGTGGGTGCTGCCACTGAACCATAGTGTTTTGAAAAAATAGTTTGGTAATTATCTCTATCTATACCATCTGACCTTCTAACTATATAAGGAGGAAGAGGTGTAATTCCATGTTTGCTTAAAAAATCACTTAAATTCTCAAAAGAAAACTCAATATAAAAAACTTCCCCATCTCTAGCTTTAATAAAAGCATTATGATTATCTTTTAAATTGTACCTATCATTTATTTTCTTTTTATTTGTCGTTTTTATTAGACAGGGATAACCATATTTCTTTTTATTCAAACTAAGTAAAAAAATTTCACAATTGCCGCCTGATGGTTTTTTGGCCTCAATTCTTGCAGCAATTACCTTTGAATTGTTTAATACCAAAAGAGAATTTTCATCAATATATTTGTGAATATTAAAAAAGTTAGTGTGAATGATCTCATTCTCTTTTACATAATAAATTAAAAGCTTTGAACTATCTCTAGGACCCTCTGGACGCTGTGCAATTAACTCTGGTGGCAAATAATAATTGTAGCTATCTAGTAGAAAATCTCTAGGCACATTATCTTCTGCTTTTGCTATCGATTCCATCATGATACTTTATTAATCATGAACTCCTTAATCAGACAAGCAATCTTAGCAGTAACTGGAGTTTTAGCAATATCTATAATTTCCACATATTCAGCTAGAGAGGAATTAGCATTTTTATCTAAATGGGCAAATAAAGATGAAATAAAGACAACTCAATCATCTGTAAAGAAAAAAGAAAATACCCGAGCTCCCGCTATTGAGGGGCCACCTATTTATGTTGAAAAAGAGAAAGAAGAAAAGAAAAAAGAAACTAAATTAGATTCAAAAAATACTGATAATAAGAAAACTTTAGTTCGTTCAAGGTAACAGATTATTAGCTTATTCTGTTTATATTAGTAGAATAAATATTAAAATTTAAGTATTTTATAAAACGATTAAATAATAAAATTATGGCTTTATATATATAAGAGCAAGTAAGGTCATTTTATCTACATTAGAATCACGATCAACCAGTATTGGATTAATATCACTAGATATAGGATTATCATCATAAACATAATATATCCTACTATTAAGATTAAATGCATTAAAAGCATGAAATAATTCATCATTACTAGTATGTTCTGTATAACCAACATAGACTATTCCATGTTTTCCACTAGTATTAAGATATTCTTTAATTTTTGATTTAATATATTCTTCTGTATATTTTTATAAGCTAAGAATTTTAAGAACTGGTACATCTTGATTCTTATTAGCATAATTTTTTTTTAAATAGTTTGCTATTTGTATTGAGGTTAAATTTTGTTCTTTATTAGTTATATGAGACTTTGATAAGTCAAAGTTATCAAATACTCCATCTTGGAAAAAACCAAAAACTTCTATTGAAAATACACCACAAAATCCTGATTCCACCGCACAATTTAAATCTAAAGCCCTTTCTTTTATAAAGGCTTCATTCTTTTTTTCTAATTCAGTATAATGATTTCCTATGGTATTATTAAATTCTACAAATAACTCTGCAATATTAGCATTATTACCTATTATTCTCTTTGACAAATATGTTTGATTATTAGCATCTTCTGTACTAGCTTCTTCTACTATTCCTCTAGAACAATAACTACCTTGAGAAAATATTCTAAACACTGTAAAAAATAAAAATAGAACTAATATTATATTTTTCATTAATAATATATCGGTATATCCACTTTTTAATTAAATTTTTTAAAATATTGGATACGCAAATATTTTGGTTGCCTCCAAAAGATAGTATATTTAGTTATTATTATAAAAAGTTCCGACTAGTTTAATATAGATTTTAAACTACAATATATCACTATATATTTTATTATATTTTTAAAATACATAATAATTTTATAAACAAATAAAAAATATTTATTAACTATAAATTCAAATTTGTTGATATAGTCTTTTCTCTATTTTTTTCCAATTAGGCAAATGAACAGACATCAAAGATTTAAACAACTTTCCATGATTTGGCACCTTAAGATGTAAAAGCTCGTGGATAATTACAAAATCTTGTAAAGTTTCATCTAAAAATAAAACTTCACTATTGAAATTAACAATGCCCTCTGATGTACAGTACCCCATTTTTTATCCATTTTTTGCAAACGAGTATCAAGTGGAAATACTTTCATTTTTTTGACCATATCTTTACTTTTGTCCTAAAGGATTTCCCATCTGTTCCAGTATGTGCAAAATTTGCACATACTGAGCTTTTCTGTAACTCCTTGATTTTTATGATATTATTGATATGTTTTGTAATTGAGCTACGGCTTGTTAAAAAAAATTCAGACATTTGTTTTTGTTTAAGTCAAAGAGTTTCTTGCTCTATATCTAGTTTTACATGAGCATCTGTTTTTTCCCTTTGGGAGTATAGATAACAATATTGCCATTTTGTTGTAATGAAATTTTTTATTTTTCATGCATATACCTCTGAAGTATCAATATTAAGTTTGTAAACCCTGATTTGCCCTGTCATCAGTTTATTGAGCATGGATTTAAAAAGAAATTGAAGAGTATTCTTTCCAAAGCTTCTCAAAACACTTCATCACATACATTTCTTTCCCACATTAAATATCTATATATCTCATCCTTATTTACTCCCTCTCTAGGAAATTTATAATCCCCTATAGAATCCGCTATCAAATCAGACTCTGGGCAATCCTTATATTGTGGTTTAATAATGGTTAAAAAATCATAGAAAGTTATTTTCATTTTAATCCTCCTTTTACTACAAGCTATAAAACTTAATTCATATTTAACTAAAAAACTATCAAGTTTATATATAAATAAAAAAATTTTGACTATCTAAAAACAAATACCTTTAGTTTTAAGCACTTATAAAAAAATAATTGGTAAGTAAATTGCATACTTTACATTAGTTATGAATATGTTAAAAAGGAGAGATATACATGACACTAATGGCAAAGAAAGGGAACATTATGGAAAAAGAATTTGCAACTAAAGAAGATTTATTTATTTTAGAAGGAAACCTAAAAGACAAGATAACTTCTTCCCAAAAAGAGCTTAAAAATGAAATAAATTCTATTAAATCTGAATTAAGCTTAACTAAAATTGAATTGATTGAATTAAATTATAAAACTAAAGAAAGTTTAAAAGATAAATTAAATGTAGCAATTAACTCTACTAGAGAAGATTTAAGTGAAAAGATTAATTCTGTTAAAGAAGAATTAAACGAGAAGATTAATTCCACCAAAGAAACATTAATTGATAAAATTCATAGCAATACATTGTGGCTTATGGGAACAATTATTGCTGTTGGAGGAATATTGGCAACATATTTAACAATAATAATATAACTCTATTAAGCTTTAAATATATAGTTTTTTTTATTGTTTTGAAAAACTCTAAAAAGCCCAGCAATAATAACAAGTAAAAAGATCTGAACAGATGTTGTACTTATTCGCTCAAAAACAATAGATAAAAATAACCCTAATACAGAAGAAATAACAGAAACTAAAATCAAAGCCAGTGTAGCTTTTTTTTCACTAGAGAATTGATCCGCTAATATTAAGGAAGGTAAAAGTAAGAAGCTCATAGTATACAAAAATCCCAATCCATACAAACAAGTCACAAGTGGAATAAAAAACAACATAAATTCAAATTTTGATATATCTTTAGCATTTAAAATGTTTATCTCTAGAGAGTTTTTATTGATATCTTTTTGTTTTAAAGAGTATAAAATTGTAAAAACACACAAAACTACAATTAAAAGAAAATTCTCAAATGAAGAAGCTGTCACCATATTACCAAAAAAGCCAAGACTCATATGAGAATCAAGTTGAGGGAAAAATCCAATAATAAGATATTGCAGAGCTAAAAGAGAGAGGTATCCTCCAATCATAAATGATCCTTGGACATAAAATTTCTCTTTTTTATATAAAATAAATTTTCCTATAGCATAAAATAAATAACTTAAGAAAATGCCATTTAAATCATTCTCTTTGCTATGAAATAACAACTTAGAGATAAGATTTCCCATAAGTGATAATTGCGAGAGAAAAAAGATTTCTAAAATATTTCCTCTTAAAAAGCAATGCTTTCCTATATGAGATAAAACTCCGCCAGATAAAGCAGCAACAAAAAAAGATATTTTATAAAAAATTAAAAGCTCCATATTTACAAATCTACTCTCAATAATAGATCTCGAGGAATATTGATCTCTAAATGGCTTACTAAAATAATTGAGAGAGCCTCTTGATCACTTAAAACTAATTGTTGAATTAATTGAGCAAGAGATTTTATAGAGTCTACATCTAAATGATTAAAAGGCTCATCTAAAATTAATATTTTTGTAAACTTTGTCAAACGAGTAATTAACATCACTTTTTGCTTTTCCCCTCTACTGGTATCTATCCATCTCTTTTTGATCAAATTTTTAGGAAGCTTTTCTCTATATTTTTTAGAAATATTATAAATATCTAAAATTTCTCCAATATTAAAAGAAAAGTTAAAAGATGTATTTGTTACTTGTGGAAGATAAGAAATAAAATTACTGTTAAGATACCATTTATAGTGACCTTTAATAGATGGTATTTTCCCTAAAATTGTTTTAATTAAAGTTGTCTTCCCCGAGCCATTTTTGCCTTTAATAAATACAATTTTTCCTCTATTTAATACAAAACTTATATTTTTTGCTAAAACTTCTGAATATCCAATGGATATATTTGAACACTCAAATAGCTTATCTTCTTTTTTATTTTTGTTCATAACTTTTAGTTATTTTAACTAAAGTATTAGCAATAAATTTCAGTAATTGTTCATAGCTATTAATTCCTCTGCTTGGAGTAATACTAATTGGCAATCTTGCTACTTTTATATTACTCATTTGTGCAAACTTATCTGTAAGATTTTTAGGAGAATTTGTAGCAGCTAAAACTGCAGAAACTTTTGACTGTTTAGCATAAATGGAAACTCTAGCAAGTCTACCAGCAGAGGGTGGGACTCCTGGAACAGCTTCAATGGCACCTATATTTTTAAGTCCAAATTCTTTTAAAAAATAAGTAAATTCTTTATGATACTCCATAAAACTTTTTCCCTTTAAAGGAGAGAGTATTTTATTTACCCTTATCTTTAATAATTTCATGTTCTCTTTTAAGTTCTTATAATTGCTCTGGTAGTATTTGGTATTTTTAGTATCTAAAGATACCAATATATTAAAAACTGTCTGACCCCCTTGCACAAAAGCATTAGGCCCCAAATGATAATGAGGGTTCCCCATGGCGTGGATATCTCCATGAGATCGATTAATTTTATTTTTAGGGATATCTAAAGCATTAACTGTAGTACCTGTATCGCAATAACCTTTACCGCCTGGTTGAACTCTTTTGTTTCCTGAACGAGCTAAAACTCTTGGAACCCATCCTACTTCCAAATCAAGTCCAACAAGACAGAACATATCTGCATTGGCGACCTTATTAACAAAGTGAGGCATGGCATCTACAAAATGAGGATCTTCTGTTCCGTTTAAAAGAGAATAAACTTTAACCTTGTCTCCTCCTATTTTTTCAACTAACCATTTTAAATCTGTAGTCGTTGTAACGACATTTATCTTAGTATATGCAAGAGCTGGAATACAAAGTAAAATAAAAAAAATTCTAAAAATCATGTGCTGGATGACTCCCCATTATAAATACAAATTGCAAAGAAAAGCGAGTATCTTTATCTAAAGTAATGCCTTCTTCTCTCTGAAATTCATGAGATAAACTGGCCCTAATTTTAGCAAACTCACTAGAACTATAAGTTAACTGTAAAAGACTACCATAGTTAATATTATTTATTTTTTTTCCTGTTATTGCATTAAGTTTTGAAAGATCTTTAAAAATATCAAATCTAAATCCCATATTCATTTGTTGCTTTATTGCAAATTCATTAAATATATAAAGCCCTATTTGTTCATTATTCTCTTGATTGGTATCTTTCTCACTTTTATACCATAGTTCAGATTGGATTAAATATTTTACTATCTTTGCATTTCTCCACTTGGCAGTAGCATCTAATCCTATTATTTTCATTTTATTTTCTTGGGCATCTGTTCTTCCTAGATAATTAAATCCTATTTCCAAGCCATTTATAGTACTAAAGGGGAAAAAACTAGAAAAACGAGAATAATGAGTTGGAAATTTTGGCTTACTTCCTCTGGTATGAGAATGTCCATACCTATAACCACTAGTTATTCCTATAGTTAAATTAAATACACGATCAGTGGGAAAGAGAAAATTGTACTCAAATCCCGAGTCAAACACACCTTCTTCACCAAAAAAAGTCTTATGGACTTCTGGCGCTTCTATGAATGGCCAATCATGCTGGTGAAATCTATTTAAACGTCCAATAGAAAGAAAAAATTGACCAATGCGAAAATTTGAACGAGGAATTATTTTTGATGAAGAAATAAATAATTCATGAAGTTCAAATACTGTTTCACCATTCTCATCATGAGCAACTAAACTTAGGAACCCATCAAATTGATGATCTATAGGGGCGTAGAAAACAGCCTCAGCCCCTCTCATGGTAACCTTTTCATCGGCTTGACTTTCTTGATTTAATCCTTGTTTATAAACTATATCCCCTGATACAGAAATTTCTAAGCCTGTATCTAGAAGTCCTCCGTAGATAGAAAAAGTCACTAGTAAAAAAAATAAAATAGAAAATAATCTATGCATTTGAAATTGCAGAAAGAGGTCCTTGCAGCGTTAATATCAAAGATTTATCTCCTTTAAATCCCCAAAATGTTCCACTGGCCCTACCAACCCCTAACCAATAATCAAAAGCAAAATCTTCACTATTGTATAGACATCCTCCATCAAAGGAACAATCTTCATTATCTTCATGAAGTCCTGAATGTTTCCAAACAAAAAGGTGAATATCTGTGTGATTATTATGAATATCTACATCTACATCAACAATCTCTGTTTCATTAAAAACAGAAAGATCTCTAGTATGAGATTTGTCATTGAGTTCAATCTTTAATTTAACTACTCCATTGACCCTTTTAAATAAATATACTACTCCTCCAGCAAAATCACTAGAAGTAAAAAAGTAAAATTTTAATGACTTAGCTTCGGGAAGTTTAAATCGTAATCTAAAAAAATGTCCTGAGTTTCCTCCATTATCTACAGTACCACTTAAAAGAAAGCTCTTCTCTTTGACGGAAATAGCATCAACTCCACCTATTAATTCCCGATCAGGACTTTCTACTAGATTAGCACCAGTATTATTTCCGCTCAGTTGACCACAGGACATCTGAATGAAACCAATCATAAAGAATAAAATAAATTTTAAAACTAGCTTCACAATTTACTCTCCGATAAAAAACCAAATCCTAATTTTTATAAAGTTGGTTCGTCTTGACCGCTATTTCTGTAATGGCATACAAAATCACTATCATCATGCCCATGAAGGTGGCAAAGGATATAAATTGTTTTGTTGTTACCATTTGAAATATAGTTAATTTTTGTCCAAATATCTGGCCCAACACCATCTTCATCATGCCCATGTCCATGATGTCCGTGTCCACTATGATCATCATGCTCTTCTTCATGATTTGCCCAAACCTTTAACTCACTCATAACTGAAAGATCTTTTCCTTGTCTTTTCATAGTTCTTTCAAACTTATCAAGTGCAGCTTTATGACCAGATTTAAAAAAATCTAAACTTATTGGTGCTTTCTCTTCTTTTATAGCAGGTATAAAAGTAGCAAAGTGTTCACATAACATTTTTAAATTATGATAATCACATCCATAACCCAAAAAAGCATCCTTTCTACTTAAAACTTTTACTATTACTTCATCTTTGTCAACTTGAGCTGCCCATGCAGAAAAATTACTTTTACCTAGTTTTATTGCAGCTTCTGCAAGAACCTTGTCAGTAGCGATAGATAAGTCTTTGCCATTAAGAGCTTTAGCATATATAGTAGCTGTACTAATAATTGAAAATAAAACTAAAATTAAAATTTTTTTCATAAATACTCCTCTATATTAAAAATTTAGCCAAACACTAGCATTATTTATTTATTATTGCAACATTATTGCAAAAAATAAAAAATCCTAATAAATTTATATAGTTATATAAAATATAAAATATTTGTAGGTCTTAAAATATAATGGTATTAGCTGCTTAATGAAAACAATTAATGATGTAAAGAAATTACTTAAGCTTAATCAACTTAGAATAACTCAATCTAGAATTGCGATAGCTAAAATATTAATTAAAAATAAAAACATATTTCTTACCTCCGATGAAATTTATGATAAAGTCTGTAAATCCAAAAACTTCAACTGTGATCGAGTATCAGTATATAGAATATTAAATAAATTTGTAGATATTGAATTAGTAATAAAAAGTAATTTTCATGGAGAAGCATCAAAATACTGCTTAGATTACAAAGAATCAAATAATGGCCACAAACACTTTTTTAAATGTACTTATTGTAAAACAATTGAAGAGTTTCAGGACTGCTTAGTAGTAAAAAAAGAAAAAGAACTAGAAAAGCAAGGATATAATAATCTCAGTCATCATCTAGAAATAAAAGGATTGTGCCCTAACTGTTCCCCATAAAAGTACTTATAAAGTATTAAATTTGTTATTTTTTTCAAAAATGAAAATGCTGTTTTCAAAGGTTTTTATTTTACTAAAATATACCCCATAAAAAGCTATGATTAATGTAAGTATAAAAGTTTATCAGGGCATTGGGTTTTGTCAATAAAATTAAACACTTGCAAACACAAAAAAAATAATTAATTTTTTTTATTTACATCGATAATGAATTTGATATCACTAGAGGAGATAATATAATGGAAGCAATTATGAAAGAAGATGAACTTAAAAGCAAAGAGTTTGCAACTAAAGAAGATTTAATACTTCTTGAAAACAAAATTGAGAAAAAACAGACAGACTCGAAGATAAAATAGAAAAGATTAATGAAAAAATTGATTCTGTTAAAGACATAATTGTAAAAACAAAGGATAAACTTAATGACAAAACAGATGCTACTAGAGACGAATTAAATAATAAAATAGACACTAGTGTAGGGGATCTTAATAAAAAAATTGAATCTAATTATAAAAATACTAACACTTTAATATTAACTTCTTTAGCATTAATACTAACTGCTTTTGGCATACTTGGCCATTATATAATGGGTCTTTTTAGTAAATTAAATATTTAATCCATTAAGTTATCTTGCTTTATCTTTTTTATATGAGAATCAATAATCTTAAGTGCTAAAGGATATAGAGACTCATCTATTTTACCATTATATATAATTTGCAAGATATCTTTTCTATCTTTTTTTTGTTTTAGTAATTTTATTACTTGAGTTTCTCTATCTTCTCTATGTTTTAAAGTCTTTTTTATAATATCAACCCCTCCGGTAATAATTCCATGACTTGGTATAATACATTTTGGATTTAAGAAGATTACCCTTTTTAATGACCTAAAATAATCGCCCATATCCCCCTCTGGAGAGGCAATAACAACCGTTCCAACACTTTGAGTTAAATCCCCTGATAAAAACCAGTTAAAGTCAGTGGGAGCCAGAGCTAATTGTCCACAATCATGGCCAGGAACTTCAAATACCATAACATCATTACCCAAATAAGTACTTATCAAATCTCCTTCTTTTATACATTTAATCTCAATTCCATTAAAATAATTCTCTCCCCAAATATTTTTTATACGCATAAACGTATCCTGGCTCATATACATTGGTTTTTTATAATACAAAGCCAATTCATTAGAAAATTGATGATGATCTTGATGATGATGAGTTAAAAATATCTTGGAAAACTTATAATCATCTAAAGTATTAATTAGTTTTTTATATTCGTCTCTATCACAAGGAGAAGGATCAATTAATATCCTATTTGTATCCAAATCTCCTATCAAAAAACAATTTGTTCTATCTGCAGGAGGTAGTGTATTTGAACGAGGAAGTAATTGAATTATCCCTTTTAAAGTCTCAACAACTGGAACTTTATTATTATCATATTTAAAAGTTAAGTCCATTACTTCTTTATTATATAAATCATCAGTTAAAGATTTAATAAGCTGTAGATAAGGAGGAACTGCTAATAATTTACCACTATTATATAATTCAAGTAATTGATTGGGATAATACCAATTTCCATATTCAATTTCTTGATTATTTATAGAAACATCTATTACTGTTTTAAAGCAAATAGCAAAAAACTTAGTAGAAAACCTATAGGGATTAAAGTCAGGAGTTATAGCATCTCCTAGATAATAAAAATCTTCTATTACTTCATCTTTTAAATCAAAATTTAACTCCTCTTTTAACTCTCTAATTAAAGCATTAATTAATTCTTTTGGATAAGTACTCGGAATACTTTTTAAGCTGCTATCTTTTTTATAGTCCTCCTCTTCAATCTTACCTCCAACAAAAGCAAAATATCCTGGAAATGCAGATAAGTAGCTTTGCCTTTTAATAGAAAAGATTTTGCCTTCTGCAATTAATATAGCTGCAACCGATTGTCTCATTTGTTAAAGGCCTTATGATAATTTCTATAGCGAATCTCTCTATAACCTTTAATATTATCTAATTTTTTAAGCTCACTATAATAGCTCTGAACATCTAGTTTAGGAATTTCCTCCAAAAGTTTAGTTCTAATATCAAAAGCAATCTCTCTTTCTTTTTTATGCCAAGAGAATAGAATCTTTCTTAGAAACCTTAAATGTCTCATAACTTTTAACATCCAATCTTTAGGATTGATATCAAACTCAAATTTTTTACCCATAATATCAAATGAAGGTCTATTTATATGAGTAATCTTATAGCGAGTTCCCAATTTTTTATAATTTTTAGTATTTATTTTTCTCTGCATGGGAGAAACCATTATATGTGCTACCATAATTTCATCTTTGATAAAATAAGTTTTAGCTAAAATTCTCAAGGAAAGTTCAAGTTCTCTCTTTTCCTGATATAAAAGCTTTAACATTCCCGCTTGTTTGATAAAATCTTCAACATAAAGTCCTCTATCGTAAATATAAATATCATGTAAATATTGAGCTAGATACTCTGATTTTATAAAGGGAAAATAGTCAATTAGTTTCGATAATTGTCGATCATACATTTTAAGAAAGATTTTTTTATTTCTAGAAAACAAAAAACTTTCCCTTATACTATCTTTTAATAACTGTACTATATCAACTGAATTTTCAAAAGAAGAAATAAAATTATCATCTCCCTCTAAAAAAATTCTCCTACCCATGTTAAAGGCTTGCCAGTTATTTAAAAATTCATCTTTTACAATAACTTTTTCAAAAGCTCTTTTTATATTGTCTATTGTAAAAGGCAAATACCCCGATTGAAAAGCAGTACCTAAAATCATAGAAGAGGCATAAATATTTTTACCAAAATAATAATAGGATAAATCCTTAAATGATCTAAATATCACCTTTTCATGTAATTTTGCTTTCATTTTTTGCATCAATGTACTCTCCTTTATGGCCTCTCTTTTGGACTCATAGTCAAGCATAATAGTAAGTGGTGATTGAAATTTTTTATCTAAAATAATTAATCCCTCATTTGAAACAAATCCCACATGGCGAGAACCATCTAAAAGATCAGGTGATAAAACTAAATCAGCAGACGCCATTGGAGTTACTGGACCACGAGTAAGTTTATTTGAATATATACAAAGATGTGATGTAACATTACCATTTCTCTGGGCCAAACCCTTTTGATCCAAGAATTTAAAAGACAAATCACTTCTATCTCCCATCTCTTTGGCGGCTTCAGCAATGACTCTTGATATAGTTGTTACACCACTTCCTCCTACCCCAGTTACAACTAATCTCCAATCAACACCTAAAGAGATATGATCAAAAGACTTTTTTATTTTTGGAAGTGGAATATTATTACCATCTATCAAAGAAAGATTCTTATTATTATGTAAAGAGGGGTGATAATTGGCCACTTCTACTAATTCAAAACTAGGACATGCCTTTAGTTTTGTACAATAACCATCTGAAACACAAATTTGAGGGTCAATATTAACTTTACTACCATAGGCATCTTCAATTCTAGTAAGACCAGGGCAACCAGTCATCTCTACACATTCTCTGCAATCCTCACAAACTGATGTGTTGATTTGATAAAAACTTTTACTCTCTATACTTTTTCCTTGGACAAACATTTCTCTTTGTTTAGCCTTTAATCTTCCATGATAAGTTAAGGCACATTCTTTATTGGAAATAATAACTTTAACTCCATCTCTTTTAATATAAGAAGAAAGTAAGCTTTTATAAAAATAGCGATCGCTTGGATTTACTTCTTTTACGACAGAAACTCCCAATCCTTTTACAATTGACATGATGTCTTGACGGGGACGAGCCTTACCTTCAACAGAAACCCCACTAACTGGTGTCATTTGATGTCCAGTCATAGCAGTATTATCATTATCAAGGATAATATATGTAATATTGTGATCTAATTGAACCGAGTTTGAAATATTAGTTAATCCCGAATGAAAAAATGTAGAATCTCCCATTAAAACAACCGATGGATTTTTACTAAATATATCCATCCCTGCCCCTAGGGAGCCTCCCTGCCCCATAGCAGATAAATTATGCATCTCTCTAAATGGGGGCAAAAAAGATAATGAATAACATCCCACATCTCCATGGCTAATTAAATCAATTTCCTCTTTTAATAAAGTTTTTCTTATATCTTTTAACAGACTTAAAGTTTCTCTATGAGGACAACCGGGACAAAAAGTAGGCAGTCTAGCTGGAAGAGGTAAATCCCAAGAATGTATACTTTTTATTTCTTTTCTACCATTATCTAATTTTAAAAGATTTAAAATTTTGGAAATCTTTTGATTAATAATTTCATAACTAAGACCTCCGTAGGCAGGAAAACCCTCACTACCATCTACTAGTTTTTTACCCATAAGTTTTATAGAAATGGCATTTTTAGCTAAAACTTCAGTTAATTGACTCTCTAAAAAACCCCTCTTTTCTTCGATAACAACAATAAACTCTTTATCCTTAAGCCATAAAAGTAAATTATTCTCTACTAGAGGATAGGATGATGCAACCTTATAAATACTATATAATTTTAACAGCCCCCTATCTTCTAATACTTGTCTTGAAGTGGAATAAGCAGCGCCAGAGATTATAAATCCCAAATTAGAATTATCATTACCATCAACAATATCCAATTTTAAATCAGATAATTGTGTAATAAACTTTGGAAATCTCTCTTTGACCATATCAATATCTGCATTTAAAGAATTCGGAGGAACCATGACAGATTTTGATAAATCAAAACCACTTATATCTATATCCAATAGCTCTGCATCTACTTTTTGATAATCATATGTTTCAACTCTTCCGCCACCTTCGGCCATATAAGTTGTAAGAAGTATTCCACAATAAAGAGAACTTTCTTTGGATAATTCCATGGCACAAGCTATCCAATCCTTTAACTCCTGAGGAGAAGACGGTTCCAAAAATGGAATATGTAAATGCTTGAATAAAAAACGAGAATCTGCTGGAGTTGAAGTAGAAATAGACCATGGATCGTCTCCAACCACTACTACTACTGCACCTTTTCCTGGATTTGCAAAATTACCTACAGATAAGGCATCAGAAGCCACATGAAGCCCCATGGACTTCATGGCAACTAAACAATGACGATTTGCCTGTTTTGCCCCTGATGCCATCGCTGCAGCATTAGCCTCGCTATTTGCGATAGCAACCCTAATTCCCTTTAATTCTAACTCTTTATTTCGACTATAGAGAATATTAAAGTAATCGGCTAAGGGAGAGCCAGGGTAACCAGTATACAAAGAAAATCCTGCTTCAAGGCCACCTTCAACTATTAGTTCATTTCCACTTAATACCTTTTTCATAATAATAGATAATATACCCTCAAATATGTAAATATACTTGAAAAACTGCAATATTTTGGCTTAGATTACAAAAAATACATAAAATATATATCATGATAGATAAAGATAACCCATTAGGCATACTTTCCATAGATCACTTAGAGTTCTGCTGTGAGAACCTAAATACTCCTACAAAAGATTTATTCTACAATATGGGCTTTTTAAAGGTGGCCCAAACAAAAAATAGAGAATTATTTACCCAAGGGCAGATTCGCTTTTTAATTTCTGCCAAAGATAAGGGTCATGACCGGGAATATTTTAAAAAACATGGAGAAGGAGTAAGTACTATATCATTTTTAGTAAAAGATGCTGAAGAAGCGATAAGCCAAGCCATAAAAAGAGGAGCAAAACTTGCAGAGGATTTTAAAGTTAGAGAGGACCAATATGGATTATATAAAACAGCGGCAATATATGGAGTTGGAGATATTTTAAATCAATTTGTAGAAAGACCTAAAGAAAATTTTCGTCCAGAATTCACACCTACCTCTGATACAAAATCACATCCTCTAACTGCTCGTTGTAGTAGAATTGACCACTTAACAAATAATGTACCTAAAGGAGAGATGGAAAAATGGGTAGATTTTTACCAAAGTATATATGGTTTTAAAACTACTAGATATTTTGATATCAAGGGAGAAAAAACTGGACTTTTATCAAAAGTAGTACAACTTAAAAATGGATCAATAATAATACCTATAAATGAACCAGATACCAGTAATGGGAAGTCTCAAATTCAAGAATTCATAGATTTACATAAAGGAGCAGGAGTTCAGCATATTGCTTGTTCCACTGCAAAAATTATTGAAACTATTTCTCAATTAAGGGAGCGTGGAATTAAGTTTTTAAAAATACCTAAAACTTACTACCAAGATATACCAAATAGAGGATTTTCTGTTGATGAAGAAATTGAAACTCTTGAAAAGCTACAACTACTAGTTGATGGAGATGAAAAAGGATATTTAATTCAAATATTTTCCAAAACTTATATTGGCCCCTTGTTTTTTGAAATTATACAAAGAAAAAACCATTTTGGATTTGGTGAAGGAAATTTCCAAGCACTGTTTGACGCTATCGAAAGAGAGCAAACGCAAAGAGGTTATTTAAACAAATGAGCCAAGATATTTTGACAGAAAACTTAGAAGGAGTATTAACTATACACTTAAATAAGCCTAATGTTTATAATGCACTATCAAAAGAAAATAAAAAGCAATTACAAACTATCATCGAAAAATCAGCTGATAATAAAGATACAAAGACAATAATTTTAACATCAAATGGAAAAGCCTTTTGCTCTGGTCAAGATTTAAATAATCGCTCTAACTTAAATAATGCTAACTTAGGAGAAACTCTTAAAAAAGAATGGAATCCATTAATACAATCTTTTATCAATTGCCCAAAAATTATCATTGCAGCAATTGACGGAGTTTGTGCTGGAGCAGGCATATCAATGGCAATGGCATGCGACTTAATAATAGCAAAAAAATCTGCAAAGTTTGTAAGTGGATTTTGTAAAATTGGGCTAGTTCCCGACTGTGGTTCAACTTATGCATTATCAAGGGCCCTAGGTAAACAAAAAGCTTGTGAGTTTTTTCTCTTTAATAATTCGTTAACAGCTCAGGATTTATACGATGCCAATTTAATAAATTATTTAAGTGATGAAAGTTCTCTAGACAAAGCCACTTCTATGGCAAAACAAATATGTAACATGGCACCTATGGCAGTTTCTCATTTAAAAAAGAATTTGCAAATTGCCTTTGATAGACCACTAAATGAAGCAATACTTGCGGAGACAAAGTCTCAAGAATATTTAGGTAAAAGTCATGATTATAAAGAAGGAGTTCAAGCATTTTTTGATAAAAGAGCTCCTGAATTTAAAGGATATTAAACAATTATAGGAGAGTAAACATGGATATCAAATACAGTAAAGAAGAATTAAAATTATTTGATGAGATACAAGAAGGAAAAACATTTGATATAGGAGATGAACTCCCAAAGATATACAAAAAATATTTATTAAATCTATTGTGGATGCAAGGAGATAGTGAATATTCTGGGGCATTAGGATATATGCCTTGGATTGAAAAAGCTCCTAACTTAAAAGAAAAAGTACTGGTAGCACAAATTGTAAAAGATGAAATGAGACATGCATCAGTTATCTATAAAATGCTTGATGATCTTGGAGAAGATACAAAAACCCATGTGGAAAATTCAGAACTAGGATATAAATTAGATGAAGATCAAATCAATATAGAGCATAAAAGAATTAAAGATGACTATAGAGTAAACATTTTCTACTATAATATAAAATACTGGACAGATTTTATACTATTTAACTTCTTAATGGACAGAGCCGCAGGACACCAACTAGAAGATACATTGCATTCAAGTTACATTCCTTGGAAAAAATCAATTGAAAGTATTTACAAAGAAGAGGTTATGCATTTGGCCCATGGAGATAAATGGGTGAGAATTCTTTCAAAAAATCCTAAAGAAAAAGAATTCCTTCAAGAGAGGTTAAATCTATGGTGGCAAAGAGTAATTAATGTTTTTGGAAGAACCAAAGGAACATCTAATGATATCTATATCAAACTAGGCCTAAAGAGAAGAACAAATGCCGAAGTAAGAGATATATTTATTAAAGAGATTGAAAAGTTATGTGATGAAACAGGCTTAAAATTACCTGAATATAAAATTCACTAATAAATGGATATTAAAACTGTTGCAATAATTGGTGCAGGAACTATGGGATGCTCCATTGCTCAATGGTTTGCCCAAAAAAATTGTACAGCATTTTTATACGATAACAATAAAGACATTCTTGATTCATCTAAAGAAAAAATATTTAACTCTTGGGAAAAATTATTAACAAAAAATAAATTTACCACAAAAGAAATTAGTAATTTTAAAAAACAATTACACACAACCTGGCCACCTAAAAATTGCCAATTAGTCATTGAAGCAATTATAGAAGATTTCAATGCTAAAGAGGATCTCTTTCTTGATATAGATAATAAATTCTCTTCTGACACTATATTTGCATCTAATACCAGCTCACTTTCTATAAATAAGCTTGCAAGTAAATTACCTAAAAATAGAGCTAAAAATTTTTTAGGCATGCATTTTTTCAATCCAGCAACTATTATGAAATTAGTAGAATTAGTAAAGCATAGCTATACAAACCCTAAAACTATAAAATATCTTGCAACTTGGTTTAATAGTAAAGATAAAATATCTGTAATATGTAATGATTCTCCAGGATTTATAGTTAATCGTATCGCTCGTCACTATTATGGGGAATCTCTAAGAATTATTAAAAAACATAATAAAGAACAATGCAAAGAAGTTGATAATATCCTAAAACAAGTAGGTGGATTTGCAATGGGCCCATTTAGTTTAATGGACTTAATTGGAATTGATATAAACTATCATGCCACCAATATGGTATGGCAAGGTTTTGATAAAAATCCCAGATTTACCCCTCACCTTATCCAAAAGACTTTAGTCAAAAATAACCATTTAGGAGTTAAAACAAAAAAGGGATTCTATGACTATGAATAATATATCTATTATAACAACTAATAATTATCATTTATTTAAAAAACTAAATGATAATTATCCTCAAACTATTATTTTATCTACTATTGATGATCTTCCTGAGATAAAAACTGAAATATTATTTGATTTAACCCTATTTAAATCAAAAGAAAAAATAAAACTTATAAGACATTACAACAAAAATAATAAATTAAAAATTATTACTGATATATCCTGTATTTACCAAGATATTAGTGAATATAATAATATTATTGCAAAAATCAGCTCTGCATTTTATTCTCCTAAGAATACTTTTGAGGCATTCTGTCCTCTATATAATAATCAAGAATTAATAGAAAGCTTTTTTAAAAAGCTAGAATTTAGTATTTTATTTTTAAAGCAATTTGATTTAGGATTTATATATCCTAGAGTAATTTCTATGATTATAAATGAAGCTTTTTTTTCACTAGAAGATAACCTTGCCTCCAAAGAAAATATCGACAATGCTATGAAAGCTGGTGTGGCTTATCCACTGGGACCATTTAAGTGGGCAGAAAAAATTGGAACTCCTGCTATAGTATATCTGTTAGAGGAGTTCTTAGACAAAACTGGCGATCCAAGATACAATGTATCTAAACTATTAAAGCAAAAACTTTGAAAACAAGACCATGTTATATCACCTACGCCAAAAGAACCCCCATGGGAAAAATTGGAGGAACTCTCGCTAGCGTTCGTCCAGATGATTTACTAAGTTTTTTAATTTCAGACTTTATAAAATCAAACTCCTTTAATGATAATTTAATTGATGATGTAATCGTTGGTTGCTCTAATCAAGCAGGAGAAGATAATAGAAATATTGCTCGTATGTCATCACTTTTAGCAAAACTCCCCTTTGATATCCCCGCAACAACTATTAATAGGCTGTGTGGGTCTTCTATGGATGCAGCTATATACGCTATTTCTAAAATAAAGTCCCATCTTGCTGATTGTATTTTAGTAGGAGGAGTTGAAAGTATGAGTCGTTCTCCTTTAGTCATTGCCAAGTCATCGGTTGGATATGCAAGAGATTATAAAATGTATGATTCAACCTTTGGTTGGAGATTTCCCAATAAAAAAATGCGAGAACTATTTCCTCTTCTTAGTATGGGGGAAACTGCTGAAGAAGTTGCTAAAATTTATAAAATAAAAAGAGAGGAACAGGACTTATTTGCCCTTAAATCCCATGAAAAAGCCATTAAAGCGTGGAATAGTAACCAATTTGATAATGAAATCATACCCGTTAATATAATAGATAAAAAAAACAACAAAACGGTTATAAATAGAGATGAGGGACCAAGAGATGATACCAATATGGAGAAGCTCTCAAAACTAAAACCAGTATTTAAAAAAGAGGGAACAGTTACTGCAGGAAACGCATCTACTATGAATGATGGAGCTGCATTACTTTTAATAGTCTCAGAAGATTTTTTAAAAAAATATAATTTAAACCCTATAGTAGAAATAGTAAGTGGTGTAGTCTGTGGTCTTCATCCTAGTACAATGGGAATGGGCCCAGTTAAAGCAAGTAAGCTACTTAGTAAAAAACAAGGAATCAATATCGATAAATTTGATGTAATTGAATTAAATGAGGCATTTGCGTCTCAATCTCTAGCATGTATAAAAGAATTAAAGCTAGATCCTAATAAAGTAAATAAAAATGGAGGGGCAATAGCCCTAGGACATCCACTTGGCTGCTCTGGAGCTCGAATAATTTGTACCTTGGCACATATAATGGATAAAGATAAAAGCTTATCAAATGCTCTTGCAACTATGTGTATTGGTGTTGGACAGGGTATTGCAGTATCATTAAAGCAAATACAATAACTATGAGAAAAATATTAGATATTTTAAATGTATTAAAAGAAAAAAGAATGTGGATAAATCTATTATTTGGGTTTTCTGCAGGGCTTCCCATAATGCTAGTTTTATCTATAGTAAAAATATGGGCCAGAAGAGAAGGAATTGAGCTTTCAACTATTGGACTACTTGGTTGGATATCTCTTCCCTATTCTTTAAATTTTTTAATGGGGCCAATTCTTGATAGATTTATTTTATTTAAAATGGGTAGGAGGAGAAGTTGGATATTAACTGTTCAAATTGGACTAGCCATTAGCATATTTTCTATAGGTTTTTGTAGTCCTAAATTATCAATGTCTACTCTTTCAATAATAGCACTACTTGTGGCCATATTTAGTGCAACTCAAGATGTTGCCATAGATGCATATCGAAGAGAAATTCTACTTGATAAAGAAATAGGCATGGGTTCATCCTTGTATGTCTATGGTTATAGAGTAGCAATGTTGGTATCAAGTGGAGGAGGTCTATGGTTAGTAGATCCAAGCACTCTAAATTTAACCTTCTCCCAAGTTTTTCATATAATGGGACTATTAATGGGAATTGGAATTATTACAACATTTATTTCCAATGAACCTAAAATTTCTAGTTCCTCCATACCTTCAACTATCAAGTCAGCTGTAATTAAACCATTTAAAGATTTTATAAAACAAAAAGGCATTAAACCAGCGTTAATCATTTTATCTTTTATATTCTTTTATAAGTTTGGAGATGCACTAGCAGGAACTATGCTCGGACCATTTTATGTAGATATGGGATACAGCAACAAGGTTATTGCAGAAGTTACCAAAGGAATTGGTTTTTTCTCCAGTATGGGAGGATTGGCTGTAGGAGCAATTGCTATCTTTAAATGGGGAATTGTTCCATGTTTATTTTTGTTTGGAATTTTACAATGTATCTCTACATCTTTATTTTCAATACTTTTATTTGAAAACTTACATCAAACTTGGCAAGCACTGGCATTAGTAGTTGGTTTTGAAGACTTTTCAAGTGGGCTAGGAACCACTGCTCTTGTCTCATTTATGGCTACTATGACCAATAAACAATATACCGCTACTCAATATGCTTTATTTGCAAGCTTAGCTGCCCTAGGAAAGACATTATTTGGAGGATTTTCTGGATATATTGTTGAAGCCATTGGTTTTGAGTTCTTCTTTTATATAGGAAGTATACTAGCTATTCCAGGATTATATTTGGCATACATAATAAACAAAAGAAATAAAGCTTAAAAAAACCCTCTCATTCGAGAGGGTTTTTAAAAAGGAAAATCGCAGGAATTTTTTAAGATAATAACTTTAAAACATTTTTAGCATTAATATTGGCTTGACTTAAAACTGAAGTACCAGCTGCGTTTAAAATATTTAAACGAGCTAAATCTGAAGTCTCAGCAGCATAGTCAGCATCAATAATTCTAGAGTTAGCAGCTTTTAAGTTCTCAGAACTAATCTGAATGTTTCTAACAGTAGATGCTAAACGGTTTTGAGCAGCACCAAGAATAGCTCTTTGACCTGAAACCTTTTGAATAGCATCATCAATTACTTCCAAACTTCCTTGTGCATCATCTTTTGTTCCAACTGTAAGTCCTTCAATCCCTAATGAATCTGGAGTTGCATTTAAATTCTCAGTTGTAAAACGAATCCTATCAATATCAGGATTATTTCCAATACCAACTTGGATATCTACAACATGATCTGTGTCACTAAGAACCTTTCTGTTATTAAACTCAGTAACAGCAGCAATTCTTCCAATCTCTTCCTTAAGATTTTGAAACTCTTCATCAGAAAATTTTCTAATTTGATCATCCCCTGTGTCCGAAGCGGACCCAACAGCTAATTCTCTTAAACGAGTAAGGTTATTTGCAATTTCATGAAATCCACCCTCAGCCGTTTGAATCATAGAAATACCATCATTTGCATTTCTTTCAGCTTGAGCAATCCCTCGAATTTTTGCAGAAAGCCCACTACTAATCGCTAAACCAGCAGCATCCTCATAAGCACTTACAATCCTTTTACCAGATGATAAATGCCCTAATGTCTCTGATTGCTTAACTGCTGTATTAGATAAAGAACGTTGAGCTGCTAGAGACGGAAGGTTTGTGTTAATACGATAACTCATAACTAACTTCTCCTTGTTAAATTAAATCTATCCTAGAATTCAACTCCCTAGCCTTCCCAGAGAATTAACGAGCATACTACTCATTATGTTAATAAAATAGAAAATAAAGTCTCTACGACCTTATTCTTAAGAAACTTCTCGGAAACTTTTTAAACAACTTGAGAAAAATTTGCCTATCTAATATATGATTAAATACTATTATAAGACTAAATCAATAAGGTAATAAATAATATACTAAAACAGTTTTAAATAATTTTACTGAAAAATAAAATGAAAATAACCGAAAATACTTTTTATGAAAGAAAATAAAAATACAAATCTAATTTTTATAGGGCCTGAAATAAAAATAATTAAAAGAATAAAAAAAATAATAAAAAAAAAAGAAGAAATTAATTTTTATCAAGCCTCTTCTATAAATGAATTAAATAATAAATTTAAAACACCATTATTAGTGATTACAAGTAATCGCAACATATGTACAAATATTCTAAAAAATAATGTAAACAATCATAAAATAGTATTAATAACCAGTAATGAAATTTCTGAGAAAGAAGCATTTAAATTGGAGCTAATGGGTATTTGTGAAGTAATACCTGATTCAGTAAACAGCAAAAATCTTTACTATAAAACTAAACTATTAATTAAATCTATTGAAGCAATGAAAAATATAGATAAGATTGGTAAACTAAATAAAAAATACAGCAATAAAGAGAGCAAAAATATTAACGATAATTTTCAAGCAAATTTTTCCGAAAAACAAATAATTTCAGATGATATTAAAAGTAAAATTTCTAAAGATAATAATGAAATTATGGAATATAGCTCATCGCTAAGTCTAGATGAAAAAAAAGATAATATAATAAATACTAAACTTTCCCAACAAATAAGATCTTCTAGCAAAGATAATCCCATAATCGATAAAAATCTTATAATAAACAACTCAAAAGAACATAAGCAAAAAGAGGAATATATAATAAATAACAAAATACAACAAAATGAAAATAATAAAGAAAATAGCAGAACCTTAAGTCTAAAAATAAATAAAGAAGATCGCAATAAAAAAGATAATAACTTGCTTAAAATAATTGATTCTAAAGATAAGAATACTGGTAAAATTAAAAATATATTTCCTAAAAAATCAACTAATTTTAAAACAAATAAAGGTATTAATGACAAATTACAACTTAAAATAAAAAACAAGAATAATCAACAAAATAAAAATAACGAAATTAAGCAAAATTTTTCTTCTAATGAAAAAAAGGATGAACATGTAATAAATAATAAAATAAGCCAAAGTAAACAGAATAAAAACAAAGAAAATAACAGCACTTTAAGTTTAAAAATAAATAAAGAAGAAGCTATTAAAGATATAAATTTTAATAGAATCTCCATATCTAAAGAAGAAAAAACCGATAATCAATTTATCAAAAACCCTTCACACCAACCAACTAAAGAAGAAAAGGAAAATATAGCAAAATTGAAAGTTAAAAATAATATTAACTATGATGATACTCCTAGCGGAAAATCTAAAACTAACTTATTATATAATAAAGATGACAACAAAAAAAACACTTTAAATATTAACAATAAAGCTCAACAGAATGATAAGCCTGATGACAAAAACTTAAGTCAAACAAAAAATATTAATGTAGAAGAAAAAGACAATGGTTGGAATATAAACCAGAAAAAAATCAAATCAAAAGAAAACAATAATTTTATTGCTCAAAGATCTAATATAAAAAATGAAAAAAAACCAGATTCACAAAATCTATCTATAAATAAACAAAATGAATCCAAAGAAGTAAATAGTCAGAATTTGATTTTAAAATCTAGCTCTGAAAATACTTCAATAGAAAATAACACAACAGAAAAAAAAGGTGAATTACATAGCAAAAATTCTGATGAAAACAAAACTAATCTCTCGCTCAAAAATAGCAAAGAAGATAATACAAACATTATAAAAAGCCATCAAAAACATAAGCCAATAAATGAAACAAATATAAAAGATAATACTTTAAAAAATTCAAAAGAAAGTAATGTTGTTACTGATAAAATTAGTAATGAGATTATGCAGTCAAGACAATCCCCTAAAGATAATAATATTAAGAATAAAAATTTAGAATTAAAAGCAGATCAATTTAAAAATAGTGATAACTTAGAAATGGAAAATGATAATAATAATAATATAGAATTAAATCACTTAGAGACAAAAAGAACAGCTAATGAAGATGATAGTTGGTCAGACAAAGAAACCGATATACAAGAATTAGACATATCTAACAAATCCGACACAAATCTAATAGATGAAGAAAATCTAAGCGAAAAGCAAAAAAGATTACTAGAAGAGTTATCTATAGACTATAAAACACTTAGAAAAATGTTTGCCTTAAAAGCAGCTGGAAAAACAGATGAATTAAATGAATTGTATAATAAAATTATAGCTTCTAAGCAAAAAGAAAAGATTAATATTAATTTAAATGAAGACCAAAAAGCTGACTTAGATACAGAAATTCTAACTACCATTATAAGATTGCAAAAACTTCACTTAAGTAAGAATGACAATAAAAATGAAATGTTCAATATAATCAATAGGATAATAGGTGAAAAACTAGGAGGAAGCATTACTATCTGTTTAATTAATAACTCTGATCAAATAAGTTATATATACAAATCTCCTGACATAAAAGATGAAAACTTAAGCACAACAGATGAGAGAGTCTTAGAATATAAAAAAATAAATAAACCCTCTTGGAAATCTACTGATAAAGAAATATTTATATACCCATATAATAAAAAAGAATCAAAGATACTAGCATTAGCTAAATTTCCAACTAAAAAAATAAAAAATCAAGAAAATAATCTATCTTTAATTTTTCAAAGTTTAACCGGAGCACTTGATGCATCTTAGGAAGGAATATGAATAATAAAGAGCAAAAACAGTATATAAAAGTTCCACTAAATATATTTGATGTGGAAGGTATATATCCATTTCCTATATATATACTAGAACCAAATAATGGAGAATATAATCTGTTTTTATCCGCAAACAAACCTCTTTCAGATGCATCATATAGACAAGCCCAAAAAGAAATAAAAAAAGGTGCTAATTTATTTATATCTATTAAACAAGAAAAAACTTTTTTTTATATAATAGATATGACTAAAGAACAATTAGAAGTAATGATATCCAGTGAACAAAAATATATTATTCCAAACAATGCTTCATTCATACAATTAATTTCAAGCGTACAAGAATGGATAAATAAAAAATATACACCTTCTAGCATATGGAAAATTGTCCGTAAATTATCGGAGATAGAACTTAAAGAAGACTCTATAATCAGCAGAACTGTTGCATTAAGTTTTATACTATTATATTTAAAAGGGAACGGTAAAAATATTGAATACACTAACTTATTATTTTCTGCTTATTTTTCAAGGTGTGGTCTGTTAATATTTAACAAAGAGTTAAATAATGAATTTTATAGTAACAGTATATCTATAAAACAAAAAATTCTTAAAAGATACCCTACTTTCTCGTTAAATATTATTAACAAAAGCCCTATAATATCTTCATTTCAAGAAAAAGAAATTATATTAAATCACTTAAAACCTCATGCTTCTAATTCAAATCAGTTATCATTAATATTAGGAGTTGCCTGTTTTATAGCTGAATTATCAATAAAAGAAGATATAGAAAAAATATTAAATAAGTTTAGTGATACTTCATCAACAACCTATAATCATTTTGGTGACAATATTTGTAAACTAGTAACAAAACTCAAACCAGTTTTAAAGTCTGACAAAACTAAAATAGCAGCATAAACCAATTAGGTGATTTCTCTACTAACATCTAAAGAGCTTCCTCTCCAAGAATTCAAAGTTACATCTAGTTCTGGTTCATTGTCCTTTAATACATTCACTTTAGCATAAGTTAACATTGAGCCTCTTACCTTTTTATCTATATCCAAGTAGTGAACATCTACCCATGAACCAGTGTTAATAAAAATTTTTCCATTAGCATAAGGTCTAAAAACAGGTTCATGAGTATGCCCTACTATTAAAACATTTAAATCATCTCTAGAATCTAGAATATCTTTAACCAATATAGTATAATCCTGAAATAGCTCCAACTCATTTAAAGTCTTTCTAATGATGGAACCTACCCCTATTTTTTCCTTAAAGATATCTATAAATCTAACCATAAAAAAATAAAATATATTTGCCAACATAAACCTAATAGTAAATAAAGTATCATAAATTAAACCATTAATTAAAAACTTTTTAATAGGCCTAACTGTATTTATATAATCTCTCTCTTGCTTAAATTTATTTATAATTTTTATTACATAATAAGAGCCCCATGGAGGTATAAAGTATTTTTTTCCATCTTCATCTTCCGCAATACAATTATTAGCATCAAAATTATTAGCTTCTTCATATTCATGGCCATGCTTAATTACCACTCCTTTTATTGGTTGGTACTCAGAAGAGCTATCTTTAATAATTTCTAACTTATCTCTTACCTCATTTGAAAATAAAGATTTAAAATATTTAATCAAAGAAGGAAATATCATTTCAGCATCATGATTTCCAATAATATAGACTATCTTTTTATTACTATTAGATAAAAAAGCTTCCATAGCATTTATAACCTTAATATGAGCTTTAGTAATTATTTTCAGTTTTTCAAGGCTTGCATCTTCACTCCAGAATTCATTATCAAAATATCTTACAAAAGGAACGCTTAAAAAGTCTAAAAAGTCACCATTGATAATCAATTCTACTTCTCTCTTAGAGTAATCTTTACTAGAGTGATAATTTAGAAATTCAATTAACTCTTTTTCATAATGAAAATCCTCAAGATAATTATAATGATTATTGATAATTGTTCCTGCTCCCATATGAATATCAGATATAACTAAGATAGTTTTTTTTATCTTAGTACCTCGGAGGAATTTCATATATGTTTTTCCCTATAGACAATTCTAAAGTTTGAAAGGGGGGAGAAAGAGGAGTAAAGTATATTGAATTTAATTTTCTTAATTCTTTAGGAATTTCCCACGATATAGATTTCATTGTATCTATACTTAAATACTTATAAAATGTACCTTTATTATCATGAATCTTCCCAATAACCTTAGTAGCACTTTCATTTTCTATAATAATTGAAGCAACATTAGCAGTAGTAGCAGGACTTACAATAATTTTACTCGACATAAACTTTATATTATGAGACAAATTCGCAGACTCTACAAGACCAGTTACTAAAAAAAACACAATACTCGAGTAAATATATTTCATATTTATTACTAAATTTTACCAAATTATACATAGCATTTTAAAAGGCAATAATTGCCACAAACGACATTAATACTTAGAAATAAGAAAATCTTCATCGAATAAGTACATATGTTAAATCTAATCAAAAGATCTACAAAACCTAACCTTGAACAAAAAAGAATAGCATATACAAAAAAATTATTTTCTGCCCCTTACCACTTTTGGCTAGAAGAAAACAAAACAGTAAAAAGAGGTATTTGTATATTAATAGAGTATTTTAATGATAAAATTTTTCAATTTTTAGAAAACAGTAAAAACATTGCATTCTTATCAGTTACAAGTGAATTAGGAATGTGTATCGTTCATGATAAGGAGATTAATATCATAGTTATGTTCCCGTCTCTAATAAAGCGTTTAAAATCTGCAGAGCCTATAGGTGGTATTGCTGTCTTAGCTCATGAACTAGGACATTTATATCATAATCATCATAATAGAAAAATTTCTACTATAGATGCCCAAATAGAAGCAGACTTATTTGCTTATAAATTAGGTCTTGGAAAAGAACTATATGATATACTATGTGATTATAAACATCTAGACGAAGTCATAATAAGAATAAAATATCTAAAACAATTACTAGATAATAATTCTTTAAAGAGATAAGCATACACTAGACAGTTCTTTAATTTCATCTCTTATTTCTGCTGCCTCTTCATATCGTAATTGGCGAGATAATTCTTTCATTTGAATTCTTAATTCTTTTATTCTTTCTTCGATACTCTCTTGGCTCAAATTTATATTTGTATTTACATTCTTAATTTTTTTATTTTTACTGTTTTTTATAATATCTATAATTCCATTTTTAATATCTTTTGAAATAGTTTTAGGAACTATACTATTTAACTGGTTATATTTCTTTTGAATATTTCTTCTACGTTTTGTTTCAGAAACTGCTTTTTCAATACTAGAAGTTTTTCTATATGCATAAAGAATTACTCTACCATCTATATTTCTAGCCGCTCTACCAATAGTTTGAATTAACGATCTCTCCGATCGTAAAAAACCCTCTTTATCAGCATCCAATATAGCAACTAATGAAACTTCTGGAATATCCAGACCTTCTCTTAATAGATTTATTCCTACTAAAATATCAATCTCTCCTAATCTTAAATCTCTTATAATTTCCATTCTTTTAATAGTATCTATGTCTGAATGTAAAAATCCCACTTTCATGCCAAATGAATTATAATAAGTAGATAATTCCTCTGCTAACTTTTTTGTTAAAGCTATAATCAAAACTCTTTGATCTTTGGCTATGGTTTTTCTAGACAATAAAAGTAAGTCATCTACTTGATTTTTAGCATTGCGAATTTCAACCAATGGATCAAGTAATCCTGTAGGCCTTACTATTTGCTCAACAAATAAACCTTTTGTTTGCTGTAATTCATAATCTGCAGGTGTTGCAGATACATATAATACTTTATCTAATTTATTTTCAAATTCACAAAACTTAAGTGGTCTGTTATCAAGAGCACTAGGAAGCCTAAATCCATAATTTACTAAGCTTTCTTTACGAGATCTATCCCCTAAATACATAGCTCCCACCTGAGGAATAGTCATATGAGATTCATCTATTATTATTAAAAAATTATCTTGAAAAAAATCAAGCAAAGTATAAGGGGGATCGCCAGGTTTTGCTAAAGTAAAATGTCTAGCATAATTTTCAACACCTTGGCAATAACCTATTTCTTCAATCATTTCAAGATCTCTTAAGGTTCTATTTTCTAATCTCTGCTTTTCAACTAATTTATTTTCTTTCTCTAAATTTTTAATATTAAAAAAAAGTTCTTCTTTGATAGATTTAATAGCTATTTTTCTTTTTTTATCACTTACAACATAATGACTCTTAGGATATATAGTAATCTTATTTAAATTCTGGGTAATTTTCCCTCTAAGAGGATCAAACAAAGATATTGCTTCTATTTCATCCCCAAAAAATTCTATTCTAATTGCTTGACTTTCTTCATAAGCTGCAAATACCTCCACGCAATCTCCCCGATAACGAAAGCATCCTCTTGAAAAACCCACATCGTTATATTGATATTGACTAGATACCAATTTTTTGACTAAATCATTTTTTAAAATAACATCTCCTACAAATAAACTTATACACTGTCGTTTATATTCAACAGGGGAACCTAAATTATAAATACAACTAACACTAGATATAACTAAAACATCTTTTCTTTCCATCAAGCTCCTAGTAGCAGAGTTACGCAATTTATCTATTTCATCATTTATAGAAGAATCTTTAGCAATATAAGTATCAGTGGCAGGCAGGTATGCCTCGGGTTGATAATAATCATAATAAGAGACAAAATATTCTACAGCATTTTTTGGGAAAAACTCCTTGAATTCAGAATACAATTGTCCTGCCAAAGTTTTATTATGAGCAAGAACCAAAGTAGGAATATTTAACTTCTCAATAATATTAGCCATAGTAAATGTCTTACCAGAGCCAGTTACTCCTAATAAGACTTGTTTTTTCTGAACTTTATTTAAAAAATTATTAGAAATTTCTTTAATTGCCTTAGGCTGATCTCCCGATGGGTCAAATTTAGAAGTTAATTTAAATTTAGACATTTTTTATTTTCAAGAGGAGACTATGTCTTGAAAACAGCTATCAATAGAATCCTTTACACTTGATAACTCTCTACCTGCTGATATAGAAATTTCTTGAGTAATTAAATCTCTACACTGATTAAGCATCTTTTTTTCTCCATAGCTTAGAGTCTTTTTATCTTTGATTTTTTTATCTCGCAAAATAAATAACTCTCTCAATACTTCTGCTATTTCTACTAATGAACCTGTCTTTATTTTATTCATATAATCTCTATAACGACGATTCCATGTAGAATGTTCAATATCTACAGAGTGATCTTTTAAGACTTCAAATACTTGTTCTACTTCCTGATCATCAACCAGAGGTCTAATTCCATCTTCGATATTTGAAGGAACCATTATGGACATTCCATTGGCAATAATTTCGACTGAATAATAAAGAATTTCTCCCTGCTCTTTTGAAAGTTCCCTATTTTCAATAGATTTTACCTGCCCTACACCATGTCCAGGACATACTACAAAATCACCTATAGCAAATAATAGCTTATTTATATTATTATCCATAAGCACATATTTTTACCTAAATGCACCGTATTTTTCAAGCCACCATGTCAAAATATTCATGGTTGCACCTATTTTAAGATAGATATAGAAGATTTCTTTAGAGTGATTTCAATAAGTTACAATTACTCGGAATCTTTGGGTTCTTCTTTTTTATCATCACCACTTTCCTTTTCAATAAGTTTCTGTTTATGCAATCTCCAATAGTCCTCTTGTTCCTTTTCTCTTTGTTCTTTTAGAGGTCTAAAAAACACTTCGTTGATATAACGACGAAGGCCCTGCTTACCTTTTTCATCTATCATATTAATCAGCCCATTATATACTTTTTTACCATCTTTACTCTCTTCAAATAAATTACCTTCCTCATTAGGACATATCTTTATAGACATAGTAGTAGGAAAATCCATCCAGTAATTACCTGGAGCAAGGCTTACATCTCCTGCAATTATAATATCTGACTCTGTTAACTCAAGTACATCAAATTTATACCTACATACAGCGTAACTTAAAGAGCTATCTTTATCTACATAATAAATATAATCTTCCTCCGAATTAGAGACTCCATTAGGTTTTAACTCATTATTCTTTCTCTGCTTTTGAAGTAATTCAAACATTTGCTCAATAAAAGAAAAATTAAGAGGCTTATCCTGACAAAAGATCTTAGAGTAATTGCAATACTCTCTAAACTTATCAGTATTTTTTAAATAGCTATTAAATATGACAATAAATGGTTGATAATCTTTATCCTTTATAATCTCTTCAATAAACTCTTTTACTTCTATTAATTCAGTAGATTCAATTTTACGAATTTGCTCTAAAACTTCTTGGGAATTTTCACCATAATTATCATCTAGTTTATCAAATATATTCTCTACTTGTTCAGTCGTGCTACTACTATTGCTAATTATAATATAATCCTTAAAAATTTCTTTCATAGTATCGTCATCTCCTAAAAGAATACTTCCAAATAATTGAAAGGCTATTACGCTAGGTTTTAAACGCTTAACTCTTGATAAATCTTCATTAATAGTAGTTTGAAGACGAATAGAAAAAGGATATTGATCCATAAGTTTTAATTCTTTATTATTTAAGAATGATAACGCCTTATCTACTATTAATAATTTATCCATTTTAGAATGATCTTGGTTAGTAAACTCAATTAACCAGTCACGGTGACGTTTTTTTGATTCCCTTATTCGATCATCCATCAACTCTTCTTCTTGAGATTCTTTCTTTTCTAGTTCTTTTAATGCAATCTGCTTTGTATCATCATCTTTTATCTTTTCAATATTCTCTCTCTCCTCCTTATTGACAATATGAATAGGATCAGAAAATCTAAACTCTAAATCATAAGCATAATTAAACCCATAATAAATATTTGATTGATTAACTGAAACAACATTATAGTACTTAGAGGGAACATTTCTAGCAGGAATATTAGTCTCCAAATAAATATCTGAATCTTCTTTTAATTCGCAATTTCCCTCTGCCCTCAAAGAAGAGGTTGTAATATAACCTACACGAAAACTATCAAATAAATCAATTTCTTGTTCTGGCTTTGCTCTAGCAAAGTCAAGAGAATTACACTTATCATTAAAAGCTAGTTTGCAGGGAGAATATACAGAATCAAACATTTCCCCACATTTTACAAAGGAAAGATCAGCTTTTAAGCAAATTTCTTTTTGAATATCTCCTACTTCATTTGACAAAATAGCAATTACTATATCCTTTAATAATGGATCTTCTTTTATAACTTTTACAAACCAAGTAAGATTACTAGGAAAAGAAATTTTGTCTATATATAAAATCACAGGATTAATCTTAACTAATCTTGCTACAAAATGTTGGACAGCAATTTCATCGTCAACTGAAAACCTTTTAAACTCAACAGGCTCAGTTCCTTTAAAAATTCTGGGAAAGTTTTTTTGAATATTATTCCAATAAGAGATGTCTTTCCCTAGGTAAGCAATTATATAAGATTTTTTATCATTTTTATTGGCCATATAATTCTATCTTATTAAGATAATATCAACTTATCTGCCTAAGATTCAAATTCATTGTAACTTTGGCCAAAACGTTCATCATTAATTTTTGTAAAGTATTTGCGAATAAAATATTGCCCTGAACGAATTGTAGATATTAATTGATAATCCTCTAATCTTTTTATAGAATCGTAAACATTTTCAATGGGAATTTTTAAAACTCTAGAAAGTTCACCATGAGACAAAACAGGAGATATACCATAATCCTTATAGTTATTTGCACGACACCAAATATATCTGTATAGGTAAATTAAAATTAGCATTTCATCACGGTTAAGCTTATAGTCAACCAATATTTCGTCAAAAAATAAATTAGGTATTTCAGATATAGTAGGAGCTATTCTGCCACCAGAGGAATTTTTTCCATCTTGACTAGGGTTAAACCCCTGAATAATCTTGTCAATATCCATACACCAAAATTATAGCACTTATTTTTAAAATTTTAAATAAGTGTCAATTAATACTAATAAGGTGGCAATATACTGATAGCAAAGAAAACTGCTCAGGATAAAACTTGTTTGAGTTCATTAGTTTATTAAATTTATCTCTACCTTTTAACTCTACTAAAAATAAATTCTCTAATTCTTTAATTTTATCCCTGTAGTTAGGATAAATTTTTGGAACTCTTTGACAAATTTCACTACCTTTTTTATCAAAATAACCATAAAGTTTAGCCATTAATTTAAAACTATCACTGTAAATTATATCTTCAACAGAACCAGAAGAAATAAATTTTAATATATCTTTTAAATTATAAGTACAGTACTTATTTAAATGATTAAAAAATCTTTGATAAAACAAAACATCTTTTTGTGCTAACCCTAAATACTTAGCTATACTATCTAATTTTAAATTATAATTAGAAATAGCTAATAAAAAATCCTGCTGATCTGATATAGAATTTTCTTTATCTTTTAATTTATCAAATATAGTTTCTAATTTTAATAATTCTCCTAAACCTGAAGAATATTTTATTTTATATTTTTTAATCAAATAGAAAAGCTCTTGTAAAAAACTAATAATTCCCACATTTATTCCCTCTTTAAAAATATAAAAAGATGATAATTTTTCTAGATTAAATTTTGGGAAATCATTTGATAATTTTCTGCTATATTTAAACCCTAATCTCTGTTTAAACTTTATCGCTCTCAAAAATCTAACAGGATCCTTTACAAAATCAGGATTACAAGGACTTAAAATCTTCGCCCTTAGATCGCTTAATGCATCAAATGGATCGATAAAAATTATATCTCTACCATCTTGAAATTCAATTGCCATAGCATTAATAGAAAAATCTCTACGTAAAAAATCTTTCTCATAAGGCAAATAACTATAAAGAGTAAATTCAAAATCACTATGACTATAAGAGTTTTTACTTATACTATAGTTCTCAACTCGTGGAGAAGAAAATTCCAAAGTAGAATCATCTAAATAAACTCTAATAATAGAAAATGGCAATGACTCCATGGAGATATTCAATTTGTCTTTAATTTTATGTGTAAGATCTTCTACTTTATTAATCCAATCACTTTGTTTTAAGCTTTTACTATTTTTTAAAAATATTTGAAAATCTAAATCATTTACTAGTTTTCCTGTAAGAATATAGTCACGAACAGCACCTCCTACCAATGCTAAAGAAAAACCTTCTTGTAGTATAAAAGTAACTAACTTTCTTTGATTAACAGATAAATTATTTACAAATTTATAACTTAATTTATCACCATGTTTTATATTTATCATTAATCATCAGTTGCCAATTTTTCGGCCCTACTTTTAATAACTTCGTTCTGAATAGAATTAGGACATTCATTGTATTTGGAAAACTCCATAGTATAAGTAGCCTTACCTGCAGACATAGAACGCAAATCAGATGAATAACCGAACATTTCAGCAAGAGGGACTTCAGCATTAATGACTACATCACCCCCTGGTTCTGTATCAGAACCCTGAATAATCCCTCTACGAGAAGAGAGATCACCTATAACTGGCCCTTGATACTCATCGGGAGTTGTAACTTCTACTTTCATAAGTGGCTCAAGTAATACAGGGGAGGCATTTTTAACTGCCTGTCTCATAGCTTGACGAGAGGCAATCCTAAAGGCCATATCTGATGAGTCCACATCGTGATGTTTTCCATCTACCAAGAAAACTTCACAGTTAATCAAAGGAAATGCTGCTAATGGCCCCTTTTCCATAACATCTTGAAAACCTTTTTCACATGCGCCAATAAATTCAGAGGGAATTGCTCCTCCCTTAATATTGTTGTGGAATTTAAAGACTTGGCCTTCCTTTTCCTTATTATCATCAACAAGTGGTCTCAATGAGCCCACCACTTGGGCAAATTGCCCAGCACCACCTGTTTGTTTTTTATGAGTATAATCAAATTTTGATTCATGCAAGATAGTTTCACGATAGTTAACTTGGGGGGCACCAACATTCACATCTACATTATACTCTCTCCTTAACCTTTCAACATATATCTCCAAATGAAGCTCTCCCATACCTGCCATTCT
Source organism: Bacteriovoracaceae bacterium (assembly GCA_965243505.1). GTDB lineage: Bacteria > Bdellovibrionota > Bacteriovoracia > Bacteriovoracales > Bacteriovoracaceae > CBDEVA01. The sequence goes on from CBDEVA010000001.1 coordinate 202,043, forward strand.
AGTCTCCCCCGACTCCTCATCGGTATAGACATGAAAGGTAGGATCTTCTTTTACAAAACGAGATAACCCCTTTGAAAGTTTTGCTTGATCATTTTTATCTTTTACGGCAACTGAGAGCTCAATAACAGGGATGGGAACATGAATTCCTTCGCAAGATATATTAGTAAAATTATCATCTCCTACAAAAGTATCCCCTGACGCACAATCAACACCAACAATAGCAATAATATCTCCTGCATGAGCCTCACTAATATTTTCCCTTTCATCAGAATGCATGCGAACCATTCTGCCGACACGTACTTTCCTTTTTGTACGAGTATTATAAATAGTATCTCCCTTATTTAATGTACCCTGATAAATTCTTGTATAGCTTAATTGTCCGAATTGATCTTCCGTTATTTTAAATGCCATAGCTATAAGAGGTTTACTAGGATCTGGCTCCAATGAAATATTCTTTTCATCACCATCTTCAGAATTTTCTATGGCAGATGGTTTTTCACACTCAAGAGGTGAAGGAAGATATCTTGATACCGCCTCCAATAATAATTGAACTCCCTTATTTTTAAAAGCAGATCCCATATAAACAGGAGTTAAGGATAAAGAGTTAACACCTTTTTTAATACAAGTATGAATATCCTCTTCTGATAATTCATTTCCTTCCAAATATTTTTCCATAACCTCATCATCAAATTCAGCAATAGCATCAATCATCTTTACTCTATGCTCATTAACTGTATCTACTAAATCATCAGGATAATTTTCTATTCTAACTTTTTCTCCATTATCTCCATCAAAATAATAAGCCTTCAATGTAATTAAATCTACAACACCTACAAAGTTTTCCTCAGCACCTATTGGAACTTGCATTAAGACTGCATTATGATTTAACTTTTCTTTTAAAGCTTCTTGTCCCTTCCAAGGATTTGCACCCATACGATCCATTTTGTTTAAAAATGCTAACCTAGGGACTCTATAGCGTTTCATCTGACGATCAACAGTAATGGATTGAGACTGAACACCAGCAACTGAACACAAAACTAAAATGGCCCCATCTAAAACCCGAAGTGAACGTTCAACTTCAACTGTAAAATCTACATGCCCAGGAGTATCGATAATATTTATTTTAGTATCTGAATCAACACCTGCAGAAAATGCTGTTCCCTTTCCATTCATACCTGTCCAACTAACTGTTGTGGCAGCTGAAGTAATAGTGATGCCTTTTTCTTTTTCTAATTCCATATGATCCATTTTAGCACCATCTCCTCCTCCACGAACATCTTCAATCTTATGAATACGGTCACAATAAAATAGTATTCTCTCTGTTAAAGTAGTTTTTCCTGAATCAATATGAGCGGAAATACCAATATTTCTAGTTTTTGCCATTAATTTCATAACTAATCCCTATTTAAATAAGTGTTTGCTATATTAAACATAGGTAATTTTATCGTCAACTATAAGCTATTGATTTGACTCAATAACTTTATAATTTTATCATAAATTTATGAAACAAATTATACTAGCAGAAGATAATAAAGATCTAAACAAACTAATTGGCCTCAATTTAACTAGTTATCTAGGCATAGAACCAATAGTTAAGGCAAACTCAGAAGATGTCATAGAGCTTCTAAACATACTTCCATCTATAGACCTAATAATTACGCATAGCCACATAGGAAAAGAAAATACTGGAGAGATAATAGTAAATCATATTAGAGAAAATAAACTAGATATTCCTGTTATAATCCTAGGCAAGACACCTAATAATTGTAAAGACATTGCAATTTCTATAGAAAATCCTGCGAAATGGGAAGATGTAATTACTGCTGCGGCAAAATCCTTGAGTATACAAATTGACTTAAATACAAAAAAAATTAATGAAAAATACATAATGATTCCAATAAACTATGTACTAGATATTGAAAGCAGCTGTTGTGACTTATATTTAAGGTTAAAAATCGGAGCAAATAAATATAATTTCGTAAAAGCCTATAACAAAGAAGAGAAGATATCAAGAAAATCACTAAACAAGTATATTCAAAAAAATGTAAAATATCTCTATATTACAGAAGATATGAAAGAACAATTTACCAACTTTATATCTAATCAACTAGTAAATAAACTAGAAAATCTAGAGGAATCCGAAGAAGGAAATAACTTAGACAATAGAATTGATACCATAAAAAATAGTTATAATGTAGCAACTAATGAAATATTTTCTTTTGGATTTTCTTCCTCCACTGCACAATTAACTGAATCTATAATATCTTCTATAAGCAAAACTACTGAAAAAGTTTCCAATGAAATGTCTACATTAATTAGACACTTAATTAATTCCTCTGAAAGTCCTCTATATCAAGACTGCCATATGACATCAATTATATGTTCGGAAGTATTATATGAAATGGGAATAAAAGATCAGAAGGTACATGAAAAGTTTACTTTTGCATCATTTTTTCACGACATATACTTCTCCTATAAACCCCATTTATCAATTATAAACAACCAAAAGGAACTAGAAGAAGAAGAGGCAAATCTTGAAGAAAAGGATATAAATCTAGTTTTAAATCATGCAAAACTAGCCGCAAATTTAGTTCTAAAATATCCAGAATTCCCTCTGGGAGCTGATAGTTTAATAAGGCATCATCATGGAAGCCTAACTGGGATTGGATTTCAAAATCCAGACAAAGCAGATTTAGATGAATATTCTAGAATATTTTTAATTGCTAGAGAGTTTGTAAATGAATTACATAGGTATCAAAGAACTGGAAAAAAAACCAAACCCATAATCCAAACTCTAAGAGAAACACATAAAAGTCCTGAAATGATATCTATTTTAAAAATACTAGAAAACTTTTTAGCTAAACAAAAAAAATAAATGGATAAAACCTCCATTACAAAACTCTTTAATATAAAATATCCAATAATTCAGGCGGGAATGATTTGGGTATCTGGGGCCAAACTTGCAGCAGCTTGTGCTAATGAGGGAATTTTAGGATTAATTGGAGCAGGCTCAATGAGCCCTAAACTTTTAAGAGAACATATAAAAAAGGCGAAAAAATTAACTAGCAAGCCATTTGGTGTAAACATTCCTCTTATGTATAAGCTATCAAAAGAACAAATAAATACAGCTATAGATGAGGGAATTAAAATATTTTTCACCTCCGCAGGTTCTCCAAAATTATATACACAATATTTAAAAGACAATAAATGTATCGTAGTTCATGTAACATCAACACCTAACCTTGCAATAAAATGCCAAGAGGTGGGAGTAGATGCAATAGTTGCAGAAGGTGTAGAGGCTGGAGGACATAATGGTCCTCAAGAATTGACAACCATGGCATTAATTCCCCAAGTAAAATCAGTTGTAAATATTCCTGTAATTAGTGCTGGAGGTATTGCCAGCGGACAGCAAATAGTTGCGGCCATGGCATTAGGTGCTGATGGGGTACAAATTGGTACTGCTTTTGCTGCGACATATGAATCAAGTGGTCATAAAAATTTTAAAGACGCTATCATCAGTAGTGGACCTGAGGATACTAAACTTGTCATGAAAAAATTAATTCCAGTTCGCTTGCTTGAAAATTTATTTAGAAGAGAAGTTGAAGAGTTAGAGCAAAGGGGTGCTAGTAAAGAGGAGCTTAAAAAATTACTAGGGAAAGGCCGAGCAAAAAAGGCAATGTTTGAAGGAGATTTAGAAAATGGAGAAATTGAAGTTGGACAAGTCTCTAGTATGGTAAAAAAAGCTCTACCAGCAAAAGACTTAGTTAAACAATTAATATATGACTACAATCAAACTATATGTAAGTTAAAAACGATTATATAACCACAATTGGCCCACTGTGAAAAACGATACAATTACCTAAAATTACTATAAGATTATTGACAAAGATTTATATATAATTTTTAATATAATAAGCAAATTTTCTCTAATTAAAGGAGTGTTATTTTATGTTTCGTCGTTATTTTTTATTTTTACTTACTAATATTTTGGTAGTGATAACTACCGTTATAACCGTAAATATTATAATGTCTCTTTTTGGGATACAGCTAGGAGACAGTTACCAATCACTAATGATTTTTTGTTTTATCTGGGGAATGGTAGGGTCGTTTATCTCTCTTAGATTATCTAAGTGGATAGCTATAAGGACAATGTCTCTTAAGAAGATAGAAGCAGGCGGACAGTACTCACATATATATTCAAAAGTTGCAAATATTGCAAAAGTTGCAAAGTTACCAAAAATGCCAGATGTGTACATTTTTGCATCAAATGATCCAAATGCTTTTGCGACAGGTCATTCAAAAAGCAGTTCACTAGTTGCCGTTTCAACTGGGCTTTTAGAGAAAATGAATGATGAGGAAGTAGAAGCTGTCCTAGCTCACGAGGTAGCACATATTGCAAATGGAGATATGATAACTATGGCACTAGTTCAAGGAGTAGTGAACTCTTTTGTAATGTTTTTTTCATATATTGTGACAAATATAATTACTAACTTTTTAAGAGGTGATGATGATGAGTTTTCCATGGGAGATTTTTTTCTACATCATTTTGTCTATAGTTTAGTTCACACAGTTTTTGCAATTCTTGCTGCTCCAATAGTTATGTTTGTATCTCGTCAAAGAGAATATAGAGCAGACTATGGAAGCGCTAAGTTTGTAGGGGTAAATAAAATGATTGCTGCCCTTGAAGCTCTCAAGAGGCATTATCCATATCTAAAACCAACAAAGGATAACTCTCTAAAAGTTATGGGAATATCCTCTAAGGGATCCTTTTTAGAGTTGTTCTCATCACACCCAACATTGGACAAAAGAATTAAAGCATTAACAAGCAATTCTCATTAAAAGCCTTGGTTTTTTATAATATTATTTTTTGGTGTTTCTTCTCTTACTATTATAGAAATCTATAATAATGTGTCCAATTAGTCCCAAAGCCATAACCGCAAATGCTCTTAAAAACAGTACCATTGCCTTCTTTGCAGCAGCAGGAGAAGAATCAGAAAAAATAAAGGCAAATACATTAATAATTACTGCAATAGCACCAACCCATGTAGTAAATTTAACGGCAAAAAGTACAGTATCATAAGCACTATTACTCATACTACTAGCAGGACCCCTCTTTGAAATACTTCTTTTTACACTATCCGCTAATACCTTTAACTTTCTATTAACCTTTATTGCAAGATTCTCTGAATCTTTGGGGTCTATATCAAAACTTTGAATTGCAAGAGATTTATTAAAACTCTTATCCAAAACTTGTAGAAAAACCTTTATCTTACTATTTTCTTTTATATCCATTGTTAATTTCACTTTTACCGCAAACTGCTCAACTCTAGGATCATTATCAGGAGATAAAAGATAAAATGTTTTATCTTTTAATCTAACTAAATCATCTATTGATATTTCGTTTTTATTCTCATCAAGAAATTTAAATCCCTCTAGAGCTTTACTTCTTAAGATATTTTTTAATTGTGATATTGTGTTATCAATTGATATCCCTTGTACTGGTTCATCGTACCAAACTTGAGCTATAGCAATAGGTTGATATACAAATTGAAAGCAAATTATTGTTGTAATTACAAAGTTTAATAGTTTCATAATAATAGACTCCCTTTTTTAAAATGCTTATGTTATTATCGACTGCTTTATAAAAAAACTTTAATATATCTACCCCCCCCCCGCCAGTGATTTCAGGGGTTTATATGTGCTTTTTTAAGGATTCCCTCAGGCAAAAGTCAACCAAAAGCAAGATATGTTAATATTGTAATTAATTAGATTGGACAGCACATATGAATTCAATACTACTGATCTCTAACAATGAATTAATTAATAAAATATATACCCTTAACTTTAAATTATATTGTGATACTGAAATCAAAGTTGTTAAATCCTATCAAGAAGCAATAAATACCTTAAACTCAAATGAAAGATTTAATTCTATAATTTCCCTATCAACTATAAATGGAGAAGATGTGGCCTTTAATTTACTAAAACTTCTTAGAACAAACGGTATTGATATTTTATTTTTCTCTCTAGGAAAAAATAAAGTTTTAGATAATTTTGATGATATACATTGCTTTGAAAACACTACTGATGTGGCCAAAGTTATTAAATCATACTCAAAAGCAATCAATATAACTGCCAAAGAGATGGCAAATAAAGATGTAGGAAAGTTTTATCCCTTTTCTATAGATATTTTAAAAAACATGGAAAAAGCCATATGCAATATATATTACAATTCAGGTAAAAAAAATTATGCCAGTTCATATGTTGAAGTATTTGCCAAAGGTGATGATATGCAAGATATTGATAAATTTAAAAAAAATAATATTCAAAAATTATATGTATCATCTAATGATCGTCTATCAGTAATTAACGAGATAACTGAAAAAACCATCAATATTATAAAACAATCATCGAAAAAAGAAGATAAACTAAAGGCATCTGAAAAAGCATTTAATCTATTTGCTGAATCTATAACCAAAGATGAGGAGATTTCTAAAGAAATTTTGGAGATTTCAAATGTTTGTATTAATACAATCAAGGAGAGTTTACCATACTTTACTAAAGTCAAAGTGCTTTTAAAATCTTTAATTGATAACCAAGCTGGTCATGTCTATACTCATACAATCCTTACTTCTAAAGTAGCTAGCCATATATTAGAAAATATTTCATGGGGTTCAAAGGAACATATTGCAAAAGTATCATTTATTTTATTTTTCCATGATTTGCTCTTAATTCCCATCTATTTAAAACATCCCGACGCCGATAATGAAGAGGACCTTTTATTTAGTGATAAATTAAATGAAAAAGAAAAAGAAATTATTTTAAAACACGCTCAACTTAGCGCCAATATAATACGATGTTATAGCCACGCACCCATAGGATCTGATATAATTTGTTTGCAACACCATGGCTCAACCAATGGAGTCGGGTTTGTTGCAGAATTCCCCGATGATATCTCTCCTCTTGCCAAAGTTATAATTATTTCTGAAGAATTTGTCAGACATATAATTTACCAATATAAAAAAAATGATATAAATTATGATGTAAAGGAAATTAGAAGAAAAATGTATGAAAAATTTAGCAATAGAAGTTATCATAAACTAATAGACTCTCTTTCTAACATTAATATATAAAAAACTCATTTAAGATTAAACCATTGATCCCATTCACTAGGATCATCTTTTTTTAATTTTAAACATAATTGGGGGGACCATTTAGGCCTAGTTGGTTTCTTAATCAATTTTATATTTGCCTCCTTTAAACTTTTATTACCTTTTTTAACATTACAAGGAGCACAACAAGTAACTATATTATCCCAAGTAGTCTTACCTCCTAAACTTTGAGGAATAACATGGTCTAATGTAAGTTTAGATATAGCTTCAACTCTATTGCAATATTGACAACAATAATTATCTCTCCAATAAATATTTAAACGATTAAATGGGACTTGTAATTTACCATAATGCTGTCTATTTAAACGTAGAATCATTGGCAATTTAAAACTTCTTGAAACAGACCTGATATTTTTATTAGGATACTCTGTAACTACCTCTGCTCTTTTTAAAAGCATAAATACCATTGCTTTTTCCCAGCTTATAATTTTTACAGGGAAAAAAGTACTATCTAGTAGTAGTGTTCTCATGACAACAATTTTACTTTATCATGGAGATAAAAGGGTGGTCTAATTTTTATAACAAAAGACTGATTAAAACATTATGATATTTAAACATAGAGAATTTAGAAGTGATGAATTTTGGAAAAGTATTCCTAAATGGAAAACTGTCACTAAAGAACAATTTCTAGACCATAATTGGCAAACAAAAAATTCTATAAGAAAAGTTGAGCAAGTAAAGGATGCTCTGGAAGATATTATAGGCAATAAATTTGTAGAAGATATGTATGCAGGACAAAAAATTACTCCTATGAATATTAGAATTACTCCCTATATATTTTCTCTTATTGATTGGAAAAATCCTGTAAAGGATCCCATTCGCAAACAATTTTTACCACTAGGCAGCCAATTTCTACCAGACCATCCATGTTATATAGATGATTCATTAAGTGAAGATGTTGATTCACCCGTCCCTCTTTTAACTCATAGATATCCAGATAAAGTATTATTTTTACCTACAAGTATTTGTCCAGTCTATTGCTCATATTGTACAAGAAGTAGATTAATTGGCGGTTCAACAGAGACAAAAGTTAAATCTACTTATGGGGCAAATCAAAAAAAATGGGATGATGTCTTTGAATATTTGAAAAATAATCCGCAAATAGAAGATGTAGTTATATCTGGGGGAGATGCTTATATGTTAACACCAGAACAAATTACCTATATAGGAGAGAACCTCTTAAACATCAGTAATATTAGAAGAATTCGTTATGCCACAAAAGGAATAGCAATATTCCCTATGAAAATACTAACAGATAATAAGTGGTTTAATGCTTTAGAAAAAGTCCACAAATTGGGAATATCAAAAGGAAAACAGGTTGTAATTCACACTCATTTTTCTTTTCATAATGAGATTACAGAATTTACAAAACAAGCTATGCAAAGAATATTCCAAAATGGAATTATTGTACGAAACCAAGCAGTATTGCAAAATGGTGTAAATAATGATGCAGATGACATGATTCTTTTAATTAAAAAATTAAGCTATATAAATATTCAACCTTATTATGTATATCTGCATGATATGATTCCTGGTTGTGAACATTTTAGAACTACTCTAAGAGAGGCAATTGAACTTGAAAAAGAAATAAGAGGGACTACTGCTGGATTTAATACTCCTATGTTTGCTAGTGATCTTCCAGGAGGTGGTGGAAAGAGATTTATATCATCATACGAATACTATGATGAAGAAAATGGCATTAGTGTTTGGAAAGCACCTCAAGTTAAATCTAATAAACTCTTCACATATTTTGACCCAATTCATACATTGTCTGCTGATGCTCAAAAGCGTTGGTCAAAAGAGGCAGATTACAAGCAAATGCTCAAAGAAGCTATAAAGAAAGTACAAAACTAAATATAGTTTACCCTACATTTTTAAGTTCAGTACTATATATATCTATAAACTTTTTAATATCCTCTTTAAGTTCAGGATAAGAAGAAGTAATTGCAATAAAAGAATCTTTATCTAATGTATATATATCACAATAACTCTCTGCTATTGCATTAGCAGTTCTTTTTGTCTCTTGTAGCAGAGAAACTTCTCCAAAAAATTGCCCCTCCTGTAAAATGGCAAGAGGGCTTCCATCTTCTGCAGTTATACTAACTATTCCATGGCTTATTATAAAAATATCATAGCCAATATCACCTACATTTATTATATATTCTCCAGGAGCATATGATTTTTGTTTTAACGCCGAAGCAATAATTTTTAAACAAGAATGTGAACAACTTTTAAATATAAATGTATTTTTAATTAATCTCATATTCATATAAATCTGTAACTCTGATTTTAAAACATGGGGCAATTCGGAAATAACCTGATTATCATTGGAGCTAAAATGATTATCCATTAAATGCCTATAATAATCAAAAACAGATTGTTGTATGCGCTCGGGGATTTTATAATGTCTCATAAATGATAATATATCATTAATTTTCATACGATACTCATCTTTATGGCGAACGCTCTCGGAAAAAAATTTAGACAATCTGGCTATTACTAGACCATACATACCGACTCCTAAAAACATTATTATAATATTATACATCTTTCCAGCATTTGTCATAGGAACAATATCTCCATAACCAACAGTAGTCAGAGTTGTAACTGCCCAATACATAGAACTAATATAATAATCAAAATTACTTACAGCTTTTATTATCGGTACTGGATAAATTATTATCCAACCACAGGTAATATAATGAACAGATAAAAAGCATACAGCTATTGCCAATTGAGTTTTTAAAATACTGGGAATTATAGTTAATTTTGAAAAAAAACTCCAAGTCTTTGCCAAACGAATTATTCTTATTAATCTAAAGAGTTTGTAGACAGACCCTTGACCACCACTAATACCCGAATAATAAAAAATTAAATCAAATGGTATCGATGCCAATATATCTAATGCTAGGTTAAGATACTTTAAAAAGAATGTTTTAGCGGTTACTTCTTGATTCCGATTATTATAAAAATTTTTCTTACAAATGTGGTATATAAAATCAAATAGAAAGATTGAAGATATAATAGTTTCTGACCATAATTGCCACCCTCTCAATGGCAGTTCAAAAGCATAGTCAAATGAAATGTCCCACGCCGTAAAAAATATGGCCCAGACTACAATAGAATTCCAAATAATCTCTTTACGATTTAACCTATGATTAAACTTTCTATAATTATAAGTCGCTCCCATAACTACCTATAATCGGATAATTATAGGATAATCTTGAGTATTCTGGTTTGATTCAAGCTATTGTAATTACTAGGTTTTTTAATTAAAAGTAGAATTATTCCCATTATTTACATTTATACAAAAAATAACGATAAGAGACTATATGAAAATATTTAAACTATTATCAATTTCTTTAATACTGTTTCAACTCAATTTATCCCATATAGCATTAGCTCAAATTTATCAAAAAAAAGCTGATACATTACATTATGATAACTTTTTATCTGAGTTATATGAGTTTTTATCCTCTGAAATGCTTAAAGGATATACATTTTATCATAGTAAGAATAAGGAAATACTTCCAATAGGAGAATTAATAATAAATCCTCCAGAGGAACTCTATATATTATCTCCAAAATTAAAAGGTAATCAATTTTCAATTAAATTAACAAGAAAACAAAATCTAAAAGAAAGCCCTATATTATTTATTAATATTACTATTTATGATAAAGAATTCAAAAATATAATAGCAGGTCCAAGAGCTATAGAAATAAATACTAATAAAGATAGTATTGAAAACTTAAACACTATAAAAAAATCTTTAAAGATTATGATAAAGTTAGCTAATACAAAATTAAAACCTCTTGATAAAGAAAATATTAAATATTTTATAAGTAATTTTTTAAAAATGGCTTTTTATCTATCATTATGTACCGGCATAATTAGTATTATTGAAATTTCAAAAAGCTTTGAATCTAAAGCATATAAAAAGGTATTAGGATTTAGAGTGCTGTTAATATCAATAGCTATGATGTTTCTTACTTCATTTATACATGATAAATACTTAAATGATTACAAATAAGCTCAATCCTTTTAATCAATTAAAAAATACTTTTAGGCCTTTTTAGTAGTAAGTGGTTTTTTACGATTAGGATAACAAGTTTTACAAATTTCACAAATCATACCATTGCACCCTCTAGCAGTACAAAACTCTCTCCCATAGTAAATCATTTGTAAATGCAATCTTCCCCAATCTTTTTTTGGAAATTGACTCTTTAAATCTTTTTCTGTTTGCTCTACATTTTTTCCACTTGATAATCCCCACCTTTGAGACAATCGATGAATATGAGTATCAACAGGGAAAGCAGGAATATTAAATGCCTGAACCATTACAACTGAAGCAGTTTTATGCCCTACTCCTGGCAACTCCTCTAATTCTTCAATATTTTTTGGAACACATCCTTTATGTTTATTAATTAATATCTGCGATAAATGAAAAATAGCCTTAGCCTTTCTAGGAGCTAACCCACAAGGTCTAATAATATTTTCAATTTCAGCTATAGACAATTTAATCATATCATGAGGAGAATTTGCTTTTGAAAATAGTTTAGGTGTTACCTGATTAACTCTCTTATCAGTACATTGAGCAGATAATAAAACTGCTATCAATAATGTATAGGGATCAACATGAGATAGAGGGATATCTGGTTTTGGGTATATTGATTTTAATTTTTTTTTTATAAATAATGATCGTTCTTTTTTACTTCTCATAACAAATTAATGGCACAATATATAAGGTTTGTAAATTTTAAAGAAACCTACTCGTTTGATTCTTTTGGATAAAGAAGATTTTTTACAACTAAAACTGAGAACATAGTTACCACTGACATTAGTAAGAATTTATGTGATCCTTTATATCCTTCATGTCCAAGAAAAAAATATTTGACACCACCTCTAGTAGCCTCTATAAAGGCGAAAACTCCAATAAACAATGCTACATAAAAAATAAGTGTTAAAAACCCTTTAAAAGTTGGAGGCTTTACAGTTGGATATATCAGTTTTATTTCCTTAGTCATAAAATTTATATGAGAATTTATTGTATTTAAATTTTCAATACTATCTTTATTAGTATTTATTTCTATAGCTCTTGGACCTGCTAAGGTCTTATTAAAAGACTTATCAGTAATTAAGATAGATATAGATAAAATATTATCTTTTTTAGCGTTATCACCTATATCCACTATGGCACCAAATTGATAGTTTTCATATTTTGGAGATAAAATAAAAATTCTTTTAGGTAGCTTGATAATTAAATCATCTAGATATAATTCTTTTCTATCTTCAGTAAAAAATCTATATCCTTCCGTCTGTTTTAATCTAAAGATATCTTTTAGTTTTGATATTAAATCATTGTGGTTTAATGGCTCTTGTAATCTTTTTGATTGATTAATATCCTGAGCTAATGAGATATCTCCTAAACTAAGTTGAAATAAAATTATTCCAATAAAAATTGACCTTAAAATTTTAAATCGTCCCATATGTATTACTTTCGGTATTTTAAACAAAAATAATTAATTTACTATAAAATTTAACCTAAACTAAAATATCTTTAACCAAAAAAACTGATAAACTATATTATATCAAACTTTTAGCTAGCCTTCTTTTTAAGGTCACTAAACCATTGAGGAATTATAAAATTACTCTTTGGAAAAGGTAATTTATTGACTACTATTTCATCAAAAAATGAAGGCAAATAATTACAAGCAATAGTCTCTCCTATAAACTTTTCTGTCTCAGGGTCTTTGCCAGTTTGAACCCATCTAAAAATATTTCTAGATATATAATTTCCATTGACATCAAGACCCCTAATTTCTGAAATTTCTGATATTCTTCTAGCTCCATCGTGATAGCGACTACATTGAACAATTATCTGCATAGCTGACCCAACCATTTTACGAATGGCATCTGCTGGAATTTTTGTATCTCCCATGAGACATAATGATTCTAGACGAGTACAAGCATCTACTGGATTATTTGCATGAACTGTTCCCATGCTACCATCATGACCAGTATTCATAACTTGAATTAGATCTAAGGCCTCCTCACCTCTCACTTCTCCCACAATAATCCTATCAGGACGCATTCTCATAGAAGATAAAACTAAATCTCTAATAGTAATAGGTTTTACTCCTTTTTGCTTATCTTCTTTTCTAGCCTCAAAATTTAATACATGTTCACTATCTATTTGCAACTCAGAAGCATCTTCTATGACAAGTAATCTTTGAGTTTTAGGGATTCTAGAACCTAAAACATTTAGCATAGTAGTCTTACCAGAGCCAGTTCCTCCAGATACAATAATATTTTTTCCTAAAAAAATACATATATCTAAAAATCTAGCAGCTACTTTTGAAATTGAACCAAAATCAATTAAGTCTGATAATGTTAGTCTTTCCTCTGAAAACTTTCTAATTGCAACTGAGAGGCCCTTTCTTGATATTGGAGGTAATATTGCGTGAATTCTGGAACCATCGGGTAGTCTTGCATCCAAGCGAGGGTTGTCATCATCTATTATTCTACCTACTGACTGAGCAATAGAACGAATTGCTGCCAATAAAGCGTCATCACTAGCAAAAGCATTATCTACCCTATAGACAAGTCCTCCCTTTTCTATAAAGACCTCACTAGGACCATTTATCATAACCTCTGTTACAGTGGGATCCTCCAACAAATCAGAGATTGGGGATAGCATATTGGAAATAGCATCATCAAATATTGACATAAAATCTCTCCAGCCTTCTTATCGGCAAATAAGCTGTAGCTACATAAATTACTGAGATCATTCCAGAGCTAATAGCTCAAAAATTTAGAGATTTGTGCAAAACATAACAACTAATTATATTCTTTATAAATTTTTACAATAATTATTGTACTTAATAGGTCAAAAATAATAACCTCTCAGCAATTATGATACCTATAAAATCAAATAGAGAAGTAGAACTGATGAGAAAAACCTGTTCATTAGCATCAAAGACTTTGTCTTATATAGAAAAATTTGTAGTCGCAGGAGTATCAACTCAAGAGCTAAATGATCTTTGTCATAAATTTATAGTAGATGCTGGGGCCTATCCATCGCCACTTAATTATAATGGTTTTCCAAAGTCAATTTGCACATCCTTAAATCAAGTAATATGCCATGGAATTCCAAATAAAAGAGATATTTTAAAAGAAGGAGATATTTTAAATATTGATGTAACAACCTATTTAAATAAATTTCATGGAGATACTAATAAAACATTTTATATTGGAAATGTAGGCAATGAGATTAAAAAGTTAGTAGAGACTACATATATATGTATGATAGAAGGAATAAAACAAGTAAAGCCTGGAGGACATTTTGGAGATATCGGTGCAATAATTGAAGAAATTGCCTATGATCATGGTTATAGCGTAGTGGAAGATTACTGTGGCCATGGAATTGGTAGGGAATTTCATGAAGAACCCCAAATTGTACATGTAGGAAAAAAAGGAACAGGGCCTGAAATAAAACCAAATATGACCTTTACAATCGAGCCTATGATTAATATGGGTGAAAAATATTGCACACTACTAGATGACGGCTGGACAGTTATAACTAGGGATAATTCTCTGTCAGCACAATTTGAACATACTATCCTAGTGACAAACGATAGTTACGAAATTCTAACACTAAGAGAAGAGGAAAAAGAATGAATAAAATGATCTATCAATTAGTTGAAAACAATCTTAACTTACAAATCAATATAGATATAAACAATAGAGATATAATTGAAAATATTGAATTTAAAACTAACATGGATAAATGGAAGGCATTTTTTGAATCTTATATAAAGAACATAAGAGGTATACCAGTAGATCAAGTCCCTAAAATCAACCATATGAAACAAATTGCTTTTATAAATCCCATGAATATCTTAATAAATAAGGCCATCCAACATTTCAAAGGAGAGATTATAGAAGCACCTTGTGATACAGATAATTTAGTTTGTAGATGCTTTAAAGTCGATGAACATCAAATAAGAAAAGAGCAAAAAAATAATCCAACCATTAATGCAATTGAAATAACATCTAAATTAAAAGCTGGTGGAGGCTGTACTAGTTGTATTGAAGATATTGAGAACTTATTAAAATCAACTATTCGCCTAAAGTCTCCTTATAATAGTCCTGTAAAAGTAATATTAAAAGCAGATAAGCTAGTAAAAAATTATTTTGATAAAAGCTTTAAAGAACTAGAAATAATAAAATATAAAGACAATACCCTATACTTTAGAAATAATCTAAAAGTAAATAAAGACAAATTACCTGCTCTTAAGAACTATCTTAGCGATAAATTATTTATTGATATAGACATAAATTTTTATTAATTAATACTTATGCCTAGAATATCTATTATTACAGATATTAATATAATTTAAGGCCTTTGTTTTAGTATTAAAATTTACAGCATTTAATTTTGCGTCAACCACATCTAATGAAGAAATAAAGTCAATATCTATAGTATGCTTACTTTTAGTTCTTTCAACTAAAATATCCCTTCTTCCTTCTATCCTAATATCTTTATAGCGACAATCAGAATGGTGTCTACCTTTGCCTTTTTTACCCTTATTATCTCTTTTACTCCTGTCATCTCTTTTTTCACATACATATTTTTTAACAGTGTAAAAACACCTAACGGTATTTACAAATCTTTCAACAGATATAATTTCGTATATAATGCTAATATCTGCAATATAATACTTACCATTAACAGATGTTGGTAACTGATGTTTTCTGCCATCAATTGAAATGAACCTACCATTTTCTAATTTTATAGGCATCAATCCAATATCAAGTTTCCCATCTAAAGCATTAATAATATCTATTTGTAAATAAAGTTCTTTTTTGTTGTTCTCTTTCTTATAAAATGCTTTAGCTTTCACATTATATTCATTAGGTGACAAATCCAATACTTTCTTACTTAAATTTCTATTAAAAATATTACTATTTACATTAGCGCTATTGATATTAGAATTATCTTTTTCTATGTAATTAAAACTCATAGAAGAGAGAACTTTTAATTTTCCTATAAAAGTAACTTCATTACATCCAAAAAGTAATAATAAACAAGCCAATAATGTAGATTTTTTTAGATTCATAATACCTCCTTAATTTTTTGCCTATTACTTATTTTTAGAAGTACTTACCAAATTTATAACCATAAGTCCCTTATTATATAAAAAACCTATAAAAACTTTATGTAAAATCAATAGGTTGCCTAAAATATAAAATAATTCTACCTTTATTTCATAATGGTAAGATACTAGAATGACAAACTTGAAAAACTACAGCAGCATTAATAATAAATATTTTTATCATAACAGACTTTAAGTCCTATAAATGCTTTATAAAACCCATTTCTTTTATACAGACCCTATTTGCTATAGTATTATTGCTTGATAAAGTTAATATATAAACCGTTATAGTTTACATGTACAAATCAATACTAAGCTTAATCTTATCTTTACTACTAATAACTCCATGTTATGCTAAAAAAAATCAATTAGTTATATGCCTAGGAAAAGAAGAGGGATTGATTCATAAAAATAGAATATCTGGGCCAACTTATAAACTAAATCAATACTTCATAAGCAAATTAGTAAGTATGGATATCCATATAAAAGAGAAATTTCTATCACAAATATGTAGCGATAGTCACAACACATCTATAAGACTGTTAAAATTATTAATGATTCAAAAAGATAAATGTTTCAAAGAAAATAATTTCACAGAATCTCCCTTATATAGCTATAAACAAGCAAGCAAAGATTTATTTATTCAAGATCTACCAAGAGTATTTTCTCAATATATATCAAATGTTCAATCTTTAGCACCAACAAAAGACTGTCTAGAAAAAAGGATTCCTTACTTAAAAGAGTTTTTAATAAAATATAGTAATTTGGAAATGGAAGATATTCCTATTGACACAATTATAGATAAAAATAAAATTTTATCTATTTTTGAGAAATTAGAAAATATAAATACTATTTATAAAGCTTGTCATAAAGATTCCCAACTCAAACAGAACGATCAGAAATCATAAAAGTTAGTCCTTCAAGACGAGATTTTGCGTCTTTAACCTTTTGGTCAGTATTTAAAGGCAACTGATCAAATAACTTATGTAAAACACTTCTACAATACTTTAGCTTATCAGATGCTATCTTTTTAACCTCTAAAATAGAATCATGTAAAATCTCTTTATTAATTAAATAAGAAATATCTTCTCCTGCACAATAACTTTTAAAAATAGAGGGATGTTTTTCTAACCATTTAAAGACAACTATATTTAAAATTCCATTTTTAATATCAATATTAGTATCTTTTAACGATGTATCTTCAAAATCCAAAGTATCATCAATCATTTGAAATGCCATTCCCAAATGCTGACCAAACTCTCTACAAGCAAATACAATATTTTCATCCATATTAGTTAAAAGAGGTGGAACAACACAACACCATTTCATAACACTTGCAGTTTTATGATAAGCAATATCTTCAATTAACTTAAGACAATATTTTTCTCTATATTTACTAACATCATACTGCAGCCATTCCCCTAGAGCTAAAGATTTAAATACACCTGACACCTCTTTAACTATAGAATTTGGACCAATTTTAGTTAAATGTTCTATTACTGAGGCAAAGAGGTAATCTCCTGCTAAAATTGCCTTTTTATTTCCCTCTAAAATATTTAGAGTAGAGTTTCCTCTTCTTTTTTCCGAACTATCAATAACATCATCGTGGCAAAGGCTAGCTCCATGAGCCATTTCAATACTTCTAGCATATGGTGTAATTTTATCTAAATCTATGGAAAAAAGATCTCCCATTAAATATGTTAAAAGTGGCCTTAAGCGCTTGCCTCCAACAAAAATAGTCTTTTGCAAAACAGAGTCTACTTCTTTATAACAATCATCTGTAGGACATTTAAGTTGCATATTTTGAACTTTATCTAGAATTTCTGGAGAAATTGAATTAAAAAATTCCAATGACATTTATAGCTAAACTAACATTATCATAAAGCTATTGTAAAATGCATATAGCATTAACGCTATGAACATATATGTATCCTACTTGATGCCATCGATAAATATAGGTATGTAGTACTTATGAATCAAAAAGATAAACAATTATCACCATTTATGTTTGATAAAATAGCAAATAATTACGATATGATAAACTCTATTCTATCTTTGGGGGTAGATAAACTATGGAGAAGATATTTAATAAAAAATCTTCCCAATAAAAATAACTTAGAAATCTTAGATCTTGCAACTGGAACAGCAGAAGTAGCAATAGAACTCGCTAAAGACAAAAGAGTAAAATATGTAATAGGTTCAGACTTATCAAAGTCCATGCTCAAGTTAGCAAATAAAAAAATTTTAAAAAATAATATGGATAAAAAAATAAGCTTAAAAATTGAAGATGCTCAAAATATTAAGCAAAAGGATGAGATGTTTGATATAGTAACCATGGCCTTTGGTATAAGAAATGTACCTAATTATAAAGCAGTTTTAAAACAAATAAAAAGAGTATTAAAACCAAGTGGTAGAGTTTTGATTTTAGAATTTTCTATTCCCAAAAATATTATTATCAAAAATATATATCTATTTTACTTTAGATATATTTTACCTAGCATAGGAGGCTTCTTATCTGGCAACAATAAAGCGTATAGTTATCTAAATAAAACTGTAGAAGATTTTCCCTATGGGGATAGCTTTTGCAAAGTTTTAAAAGAAGAAGGTTTTAAAGATGTCTGTCATATTCCTTTAAGCTTAGGAATTACAACCTTATACAAAGGGGATAAACTAAAGTGATTGGCAATTTAAAAATACAAACTATTCTAAAAGATGTGGAAGATAACTTAAAAAAGTTAAAATTAGGCACTAAAACTTTATGCTATAAAATAGAATCACTAAACTTAAAAGAAATAATTAAAAATAATGATATATACCCATTAATATATTTTAAAAGAAAAAATATTGATCATCATATTCTAGGAATTGGAAGTGCAAAAAAATTCTCTAAAATAGAAGACTACCATGAGATGGAATATTTAATAAAAGAAAATGAAAATCTTGATATTTTAGGTGGTCAGAGCTTTGACAAAAAAAGCAGACAAACAAGAGAGTGGAAAGAATTTGGAAACTTTTACTTTTTTATACCTCAAGTAGTAATAGAAAACAGAGGAATTTTAAAAATAAATTTAATTGCTAATAATGATAATAAAGATATACAAAAAAAATTAGAAAAAATTCTAGCTCTCAAAATAAAAGATATGCAATTTGAAGATAACTACACGTTTAATATCTGCAAAGAAATTCCAAGTAAAGAAGATTGGTGTATTATTTTTAATAACCTTATAGAAAAATTTAATAATAGGAATTTAAAAAAAATAGTTTTATCTAGAAAAAAAATTTTTCAATCAAGTAAAAATATAAATCCTACCAGCATATTATCTGCTACCAAGATTTCTAAAAATATTTATTGCTTTTATATGCAAACAAGTTCTCATTGTGCTTTTTTAAGCACCAGTCCAGAAATGTTATTTAAAAAACAATTAAACAATATTGAAGTTGATGCTATAGCTGGAACCCGTCCTAGAAGCGATAATTTAACTATAGATAAAAGTCTTGAAAATGAACTAAAAAATTGTCCTAAAGAAAATTATGAGCATAAAGTTGTCTACAAACAAATTTATAATAACCTAAAACCATTATGTAAAAGTTTAGAAGTTTCAAAATATCCTAATATTTTAAAACTAACTAATCTACAACATCTGTATACCTCTATAAAAGGTGAGATTAAAAACAAAACTAGCTTAAAAGATATTATAAATTGTCTTCATCCAACCTCTGCAGTAGGAGGAGAACCAAAAGACACAGCTTTAAAAATCCTGTCTTCAATTGAAAGCTATAGTAGGGGCCTCTATGCGTCCCCTATCGGGTATTTATCAAAAAATATATGTGAAATTATAGTAGGAATTCGAAGTTCTTTAATACATAAAAATCAATTACATACCTATGCTGGAGCAGGAATCGTAAAAGATTCAAATATTCAATCAGAATGGAGAGAAATTGAATGCAAAATCAAGAGTATACAAAGCTTTTAACTGAAAACTTAAATCGTTTATGGTCTAGCTTAATCATAAACGAATTGGTTAAAATTGATATTAAAAACTTCTATATCTCTCCTGGAATGAGAAATGCTCCCTTAATAGCTGCATCAGCATATAATAAATCTATAAATTTACATAATGTAATTAATGAAAAAGTGGCATCTTTTAGGGCCCTAGGAAATACCATCGAAAGTGGAAAACCCTCTGTGCTTATTTGTACATCGGGAACAGCAATGGCCCATTATTATCCAGCAGTAATTGAAGCATATAAAAGTAAAAACCCTATGATAATTATATCTTGTGATCGACCTATTGAATTAGTTAAAAGTGGCGCTAATCAAAGTATTGAGCAATTCCCTTTTTTCAGGCCATATGTAGTGGATGACTTAAATTTAGGTACTCCAAACATAGAAATATCACCAGAAAAACTACAATCAATTATAAATAATATTTGTCAGCAATCTATATTAAACAAAGGACCTGTTCATGTAAATATAGCATTCAGAGAACCCCTTGATAATACCACTGCCTCCATATGTAATAACTACTTAAAAACAGCCTTTTTACAATCATCAAAAAAAGTAGATTTGAAGATAACAACAATAAATAAGATAACTATAAAAGATAAAGAACAAATCCTACAAAAAATGCAAAAAGCAAATAGACCATTATTTGTAATTGGAAACCTACCTGTAAATATAGATAAAAAACCTATAAATGACATGCTAAAGATAATTCAAGAAAAAAATATACCCTTTTATATTGACATTACTGGTCAGTTATCTACTAACTATAATTTAAATTTAGGCCTAATTCCAAGCTTTGATCATATGCAAATGAACCAATATTTTAAGGACTATAATCCTGACCTAATAATTCATCTAGGAGGAAGACTTACTTCTAAAAATTATTATAGCTTAATAAAGACCACTAATAACTTAATTCAAATAAACAACGATACAAAAAGACAAAATCCATCTGGTATCAATTATTGCCATATTTATTGTGATATTACCAATTGGTTAGAGCAATTTATAGCTTCTATGGATAATTTAAAAATTTATAATAAATTTAATTATAATTTTGATTTTATAAAATATAAGCAAAATATTATTGAAGATTCTCCACTCTGCTATCCTCTTATATCAAAAAGACTAATGGAAATTATAAATGATAATTCTCACCTATACTTAGGCAATAGTACGGTAATTAGATCGTTTGATTATTATAGTTCTTTTGATACCCAAAAGAATTTAAAAATTATTTCTCATAGAGGAGCCAGTGGTATAGAAGGATTCATATCTTCTGCCTGTGGCTATGCTGAAAGCTCTAATGAAAGATTAACATTGATACTAGGAGATTTAGCTCTATTACACGATATGGGAGGATTAAATATATTAAATGAAATAAAATCACCCATTTGCATTATAGTAGTAAACAATAATGGAGGAGGAATATTTTCTCTACTTCCTGTTTTAAATGAAGAGAAACTCCATAAGCATCTCCTTGCAAAACATTCTCATAACTTTAGACATTTATCTGCCCAATTTAATATTGAATATCATCCAGTATACAAAATAGAATCCTTTGAAAAAGTTTATAATGATTGGCAAAATAATGTAGAAAATTCTATCTTAATTGAAGCTATTATTGACAATAATAAAAACATTCAATGCTATAGTAAACTAAAAACTCTAAACCTATGAATTATACTAAAAAATGGATTATAGCGATCCGCCCTAAAACATTGGTACTCTCATTTTCTCCAGTACTCCTTGGAACAGTTATAGCTAGCTCTTATAACAAATTTAATTTAATAATATTTTTATTAACTACTTTATCTGCAATCTTTATGCAAATAACATCTAATATTGCTAATGATTATTATGATGGAATTACTGGAATTGATAAAGATAGATTAGGCCCTATAAGGGTTACAAACAGTGGTCTTTTAAAACCCTCTCATGTAAAGATAGGATTTATATTAACTGCCATTTTTGCTTTTATCTGCGGTATTCCTCTAATTTACTCTGGAGGAATACTAATTCTTATTGTAGGAATATTATCAATAATAGTGTCCATCTTATATACATATGGACCAATTCCCATATCTCATTATCCTCTAGGTGAGTTATTTGCATTTTCATTTTTTGGCCCTATTGCTACATGGGGAACAATTTACTTGCAAACTGGCTATAGCACATCTTTTGATTTTTATATAGGTATTGGGTTAGGCCTTTTATCTGCCAGTATTATGGCAATAAATAATCTTCGAGACAGAGAACAAGATATTAAATCAAACAAAAAAACCTTAGCAACAATTTTACCACAAAGTTATGCTAGATTTATGCCTATTTTTTTTATTTTATCTTCTGCCATTTTTTATATAATATTATATTTAATAAAACAGAGATTAATATTTCTATTGCCAACCATTGCCTACCCATTTTTTATAAAAAATTGGCTAAAAATATTATCAGAACCTATTGATCATAGATTAAATAAAATATTAGCAAAAACTGCAATCTTTACTTTACTATATAGTATTTTGCTATCTATAGGGTTTTTAATATGATAGTAATAAAAAACTGGTCTATAAAACCATATTGCATAGATTTCATTAATCCACTAAACATAAAAAAAGATATTATCTATAAAAAAACTGGGAGTATAATCAATGTCTATGATAATAATAATTATCAATATACTGGAGAATTATCTATATTAGAAAACATTCATTCTTGTTCATTAGAGCAAGCAAATATTCAATTAAATAATGTATTAAATTATATAAAGGGTATCCCCTTAAATCTAAGTAAAACTGAATTTACCAGACCATTTTTAGGATTGATAAGTGACATTTTAGACACATATCCACCTGTATTATTTTCTATTGAATCCATTTTACTGCAAATTATAAATAGATATAATAAAAAATATCTATATAAGCAAATTCCTAAAACTTGGTCAGTAAAGGTAAATACATTATTAATCCCAAATAAAGAACACAAACCATCAGAATTAATTAAAACTTTTAAAAGAGAAAATATTGATACTGTTAAAATTAAAGTAACAAAAGAAAATAAAAATTGGGAAATAGACTTTTTAAATCAGATTTTTAAAAAAGCACCAAATAATATTAAATTCAGACTTGATGGAAACGGAAATTTGGACATAAAAACTATTAATAACTGGATAAATAATATTGAGAAATTTGCAGACAAAGTTGAATATATAGAAGAACCATTTTCAAAAATTAGCGAGTATAGAAAATTAAAAAAACTCCCCATTAAAATTGGTATTGATGAAAACCTACAATATTTCTTTAAAAAAAATAAATACCCCGACACCGTCAATTCTCTTGTAATAAAGCCTACTTTATACGCTATAAGTGGTAGTATGAATATTGCTATAAATAGTCCCTCTAACTTTAATAAAATAATTAGCTCCACTTTTGAAAGCATTGTAGGGATGAGAATTCTAGGAATTATTTCCTACTTTATAGCATCTAAAGCTTGTGGTCTTGATACTGGAAAATATTTAATATCTCCATCTCTTCCTACAATAAATGGAAATATAAAATTTGAAAGGTTTTAGCAAAAACTTATATCTTTATCTAATGTATATAAACATTTCTAATAGTACTGTAATAACTTGAAGATGAACGATAAGCAAGATAGCCAATAATTACTGTTGCCAATCCTAGATACGCTATAACTAATTTAGGTTTAGCATGGGTTCTAGACAAACGATTATTAAAAGTTATACCTCTATCTACCAACTTATTTGCTAAAGTGGCTGTCCCATATTTTGCAAATCCTACCGCAGCAACAGCAATACCAATATAAATAGCTAGTTCAGATACAACGACTAAAAAACCTATTGCTAATGTTTCTGATGTCCCACTTGAAGGATTTCTACTAATAGCTTTATTAGCACTAGTTACTAATGTTTTCAACCTAGCTTTAATACTTGCTATATTCTTATCTACATCTACCTTAGAACCTATAGAAAAACTTTGTAATCCTAAAGACTTTTTAAAATCTCTATCGAAAATCTCTAAAGCTACAGATACACTTTCACTTTCAGTATTTAAGACTACTTTTACTTTAATTGCAAATTGTTCAATTAACTCATTTTCAGGAGACAAAAGATAAAAGATATTATCTTTTAGATTAATTAATTGATCTGCTGTAATTTCATTTTTATCTTTATCAAGAAATTTATATCCTTCAAATGCTTTACTTTGAAATAAATCTTTTAATTTAGATATTACATCATTGACAGAATATAGTTGCTTACTTTCTTCATCAAAAGGTTGAGCATAAACTATTGGTTGATATATAAATTGTAAAGCAATTATAGCTGTAGTTAATAATTTTAATACTTTCATCATCATTCGTCCCCTATTCTTATCTTGACCGGATTTGCACTAACACCTACCGCTACCGCCATCGTGATCAATGTACCAAGAATCCCAATAAGAATACTAAGAGCCATAGTCATTAAACCCATCCAAAAAAACCTTAAAGTAATTTTAGCTCCAGATGCTCCTGCTTTTACCCAAAAATACTTTACTAAGCCAATCCCTGCCATAATTAGACCAACCCAAAAAGCTACTTTACAGGCAATTAATATTACAACAATCGTAACTGTTGCTACTGCTGCAGCACTAGCACTAGAAGGCCCTCGTTTTGAAATACTTCTTTTTACACTATTAGCTAATACTTTTAACCTTCCATTAACTTTTGCTGCTAAATTTTCAGAGTCTTTAGGGTCTATATCAAAACTTTGAATTCCAAAAGATCTCTTAAAATTCTTATCAAGGGCATTAAGTGCTATAGATACCTTATCCTCTCTTGATATATCAAATTTCACTTTTACCGCAAACTGCTCAACTCTAGGATCATTATCAGGAGATAAAAGATAAAATGTTTTATCTTTTAATCTAACTAAATCATCTATTGATATTTCGTTTTTATTCTCATCAAGAAATTTAAATCCCTCTAGAGCTTTACTTCTTAAGATATTTTTTAATTGTGATATTGTGTTATCAATTGATATCCCTTGTACTGGTTCATCGTACCAAACTTGAGCTATAGCAATAGGTTGATATACAAATTGAAAGCAAATTATTGTTGTAATTACAAAGTTTAATAGTTTCATAATAATAGACTCCCTTTTTTAAAATGCTTATGTTATTATCGACTGCTTTATAAAAAAACTTTAATATATCTACCCCCCCCCCGCCAGTGATTTCAGGGGTTTATATCCATTTTATTAAGAATTTTTTAAGTAAACATTATACTTATCCTTGTTTGACATACGCATAATTTACGCACATAATTTAATTATTAAATTATGGGAATAACTTCTAAGCAAAAGCAAATCTATGATTACCTAAAAGAATATACCGAAAAAAATGGTTATTCTCCTACTCAAAGAGAAATTAAAGAACATTTTAATTTAAAATCATTTGGTTCTGTTCAAAGGTATATAAAATACCTAGAAGATGCTGGCCTATTAATCAGAAGCAAACATAGAAATTGTGGATTACAGATAAATAGCTTGAATAAAGAAAATTTTGAAATACCTCTACTTGGAGATATTGCAGCAGGAGATCCTCTTTTAGCAATTGAAGACCCTCAAGAGACGATTTCAGTTCCATCTAACTTCATATCCTCTAACAACAAATATTTTGCATTAAGAGTTAAAGGAGAATCTATGATTGAAGAAGGTATATTAGAGGGAGATATATTAATTTGCAAGCAACAAAATCAAGCAAATAAGGGGCAAATAATTATTGCCATGATAGATGAGGAAGCAACTGTTAAGTACTACTACCCACACAGAAAAGAAGCTCAAAGACATTTATGCCAATTATGTCCAGCAAACTCCTCTATGTCACCTATAAATGTAAATATGAAAACTCAAAATTTTAGAATTCTTGGGATACCCTCTGGACTTATTAGATCTTATAACTAATGCAAAAACACGATATCTTTAATATTAAGTTAAAAAAATATAAAGAAAAATTTCACTTTTGGAGGCAACAACTAATAGATTGGAATATTTATGATAAATCAATCATAGCAATATCAGCTAAAAATGATAATAAAACTATAGATATACTCCTAGCACTACTTAGTTTTAATAAAACAATTGTACTTCTTGATCCCAACATTAAAAAATTAGAAAAGAAAAAGTATTATCAGCAAATTCCTTGGCAACTAGAAATAAATAATAAATTACTTAAAACTGTTAAATATAAAAAAAACATTAAAATAAGCAATTATACATTTAACCCACAGAAAGCATCTATAGTAATCTTTACAAGCGGAAGCACTGGTATTCCAAAAGCCATATGCCATAGATTTAATTCTCTTTATTACAGTGCTCTAGGAAGTGGAGAATTTTATAATCTAAATAGCAAAGATACATGGGCCGTAACACTTCCTATCTACCATATAGCTGGATTAATGATTATAATCAGATGTTTATTATTTAAAGCAAAGTATTTGTTTTATAATGAAAAATTAACACAACTATTAATTAAAAATAATAATATAACTTATATTTCACTAGTTCCCGCTCAATTAGTAGAACTTATAAAAAATAAGCATTGCATAACCGCTCTTAAAAATATCTCATGTGTGTTATTAGGAGGAGGCCCAATAAACAAAGAACTTGTAAAAAAATGCTATAAATTAAAAATTCCTATATCTACTACTTATGGAATGACAGAGACAGCCTCTCAAGTTTGTGCAACACCTGTAAATACCAATATCGATGAATTATTTACTTGTGGTAGTACACTTAAATATCGCAATATTGACATAATTGACAAAAAAATTTCTATTTCTGGAAAAGTCCTCATGTCCGGAATATATAAAAATGGAAAATTTATACCTCATCACGGAAGATATATCTCAAGTGACATAGGGAAAATAATTAATAAAAAATTAATTTTTAAAAGAAGATCAGATAATGTATTTATAAGCGGTGGTAAAAATATTGATCCAAGCGAAATTGAAGAGGTTCTATCTAATCACCCTAGTATTAACCAAGCAATTATAATACCAAAGGATCATAAAAAATTTGGAAAGGTCGCTGTAGCATTTATTAGATTTAAAAATGAAGTAGCCTTTGAAAATATATCTAATTATTTAAAAGAAAAACTCTCTACTTTTAAAGTTCCAAAGATATTTTACAATCTAAACAAAATAACTCAACAAAGCAATAAAGAGCTAAAAAAACAATTAAAAAATTATATTGACAACAACCCACAATAATTAAAAAATAGGGGTTAACTATAAATTTATGAAAGTTTTAAAATTACTAATCTTTACTACATATACCTTAACATATACATCAAATGCTCAAACTGGTAGAGATATAATGAAAAAAGTCTACGACCAAGCAAGGATACATAAAACTCAAAAGGCATCATGCTTTATGGAGATAAAAAACAAGTCAGGTGAAACTCGTGAAAGACATTTTAGATATACAGTAAAATACAAAGATGGTTCAAAGGCATCTTTAATTAAATTTTATAAACCAAATAGTGTCAAAGGGACTGGTCTTTTATCTAAGTCTATTGAAAATAAAGACAATGATGAAAACTCTCAATGGCTATATTTGCCAGCATTTAAGTCCTTAAAGAGACTTAGTTCCTCTGATAAAAATGCTAGCTTTATGGGATCCGACTTTTCATATTTAGATATTGCTGGAAGGAATTTAAATCAAGATAACCATAGTTTAAAGTCAGATGAGAAAAATAAGTATGCTATAGAAAGCATTCCTAAAGATAAAAAAGATAATTATTCAAAAATCATATTTAACATTGATAAAAAGACATTAATTCCTATCAATATTAACTTTTATCAAAATAATAAAAAATTAAAAACTTTAACTACAAAGAAAGTCAAAAAAATAAAAGGTGTTTATATGGTAACTAAAAACACTATGGCTAATCATAAAACTAATGGCCAAACTACTATAGAAATGCAAAACATTGAAGTAGGAATGAATGTTAATGACAACCAAGTTGGCATTAAAGGATTAAAGGAAAATTAACTATGGCAAAATCAATTTATATAATATTAATTTTTATTTTCAGTATATCTTATGCACAAGATAACTCACCTTTTGAAATTGAAGAGGAAAATGAAGTAACAAAAAAAGAAAATAAGTCTTTTGCTGAAAAATATAAAATTGAATATTCAGGCAATATAGGAACTACATACCTAACATCAGGAAGTACTGCAAGCCGTAGAACAACATCAACCAATTTAGCAATTAGTAAAAAATGGAATCCAATGAAAATATATTTAAGTGGTGAGGCATATTCAACAAGCATATCCTATACAGGGAAAAGAAGAGAATACTTACCCATGAATATACCAGAAAAAAGAACCATTAAGTATAGTAATGATGGCGTTACTCTAAGAGATGCCTATCTAGAGCTATATTTTGGAGAAAAACTAACTATGACAGCAGGAAGGCAAGTAATTGTTTGGGGGCAATTTGATTTATTCTCTCCTGTTGACAGTGCCCTTCCCTACAAAACAAGCTCTACTGGCATTGGTTTTTCTAAGGCTAATTCTCGTCTTCCCATGGACTCTGTCAAACTTAGTTATTACCCCATACCAAAAATAGAATTACAGACATATTATATTCCTAAAATCGCCAAAGATGAACTACTTGACGAATACCAACAATCTTCTAACTACTTAAGACCAGTAGGGGGGGATATTAACAACTTAGTTGTTATCAATACTCCTTTAATTGAACCCAGAGGATCTGAAGAAAAACAGACTGCTATTCGATTAATGTTTTATCCTGATTGGGCCACTATAGGACTTACATATTACAACGGTTGGGATACCTTTCCCAATAGTCGAAAAGAAATAGCAGAAGATAATGGTATATATTATCACCCACGATCACCAAAGATTGAAAAGAAAAAGATGTATGGTTTTGAAATATCAAGACCTTGGGGTAAATCTATCATAAAATTTGAAATTGCTCGTTGGAAAACAAATAAAAGCTTGAGAAATTTTAACCAAACAGTATTTCAACGGACAGGAACTGCTGATTTTGATTCTGCTAAGCAAAACTTTTATACCTGGATTGTAAACAATAATGACAGCAAATTATATGTTCCTTTCTATTATAATATTATGGCTATTGGCCTTGATAGAGATACTAGTAAATGGCTAATGAATATAGCACTATTTTTTTTATATGAAGAACCTGCTAACGATAGAGCAAAAAGAGCTATAGAGGGGGAGAAAAAGGCAAACCTTAGTAAAGATGATAATGAACTTAGTGCTGCTCCAGCTTTAAACATTGTTAGAAAGTTTGGAAAAGATAATTATGGAAGAGTCGGTTTTGCACTAGGAATGTTAGGTGAAAAAGCAGGTGCAAGCTTGTATCTATCCAATAAATATAAAGAGGCTTTAGATTGGGTAATTTCTATAAATTACTTGATGTTTTTTAACGATGACAATCTATCAGATGCTCAATATGAAATTGAGGACACAGCTATAGCTGGCTTAGGCGTTGGTCTTGTATATAATTTCTAAATGAAATTAATAAAATTAAATCTGCTAATTTTAGCAATATTCATATCAATACTATCAATAATTTCTTGGGACAAATGGCCTACCTCAGAAAATGACAAATGGCTATCTGAGGATAATGAAATCCAAATTAACAATGACCAATTTAATGATGAGTTCTCATCAGGGGAATCTCTAGTTGTAGCGATAAAACTTTCAAAAGAATATTTCAATAATGACATTATTAAGCAACTAATAATAGTTGAAAATAATTTAAAAGAACATTCTCATATAAACAGAATAAAAACACCTTTAAATGTATCATTTATCTTAAAACAAAAAGGGACATTAAATAATATAACCTTTAGAAAAGCATTAGAAGAAAATCATTTAAAGGATATATTTGAATATAAAAAAGAATTCATCAAATCGGGCTATTACGGCAGATATTTGAGTAAAGACTTCAAAACATTAATTATAAATATTAATGTAAATATTCCTCCAAAAGGAAAAAATATTGTTAGGTCACTAGTACATAAAAAAGTTAAAGAGATTTTAGACAACAATTTATATTTTAAAGATTATCATATAATAGGAGAGATTGCTATCTATAATATTTTAGATACTAAAACTCGCAATAACTTAGATATATTACTTCCATTATGCATATTGTTGGTATTTTTAGGGTTGGGATTATTTTTAAAATCAATTTCAAAAATGATAATTATCGCTATAAGTTCTCTAGGAACCATATGGATAACCATAAAAATTATAGCTTTGACAAATCATCCATTAACTATAGTTAGTATATCACTACCTATGATTGTATTTATTATTGGAATTGCTGACTCCATACATATAATTCATAGAAGAGATAAACTAAAGGAACAAGGATTAGAAGGAGCAAAGCTTATAGAAAAATTATTTAAAATATGTTGGCTTCCCTGTTTTTTAACAAGCTTTACTACCGCTATTGGCTTTATATCTTTTATTAGTAGTGAGATCATCCCTTTAAAAAATTATGCTATAGATGCATTTATTTCTATAATTATCGCCTTTGGATATATCCTAACATCAAACTGTACACTACTATATGCTCTGGATAAATTTATAAAAAGAACTAACACTAATTTTATAAATATATTTAATTCTATTCATAATAATATTTATAATTTAGTAATAAATTATAAAAAATCAATTGTTACCTTGTTTCTAATAATTGGATGTTTAACAACTGTGGCCATAAAAAATGCTAATATAGAATCAAATTTTATAGAAGCCTTTTTTAAGAAGAATTCAAAAATATATAAAGACACACAATATTTTGATAATAATCTAAAGGGTAGCACTAATATAAACCTAACTATTAACAAAGATAAAGATGACTTTAAGAAGATAAATAACTTTAATAAACTAAAAAGACTCAAAAAAAAATTACTAAAACATAAATACATATACGATGCTCATACATATATTATGCCAATTTCTATGGTACAAGAAGCTTTTACCTTAGAAAAAGGCAATAAATTTCCTATAAATGATAATCAACTATCTCAAAATATTTTATTTTTAGAGTTTTCTCGCAATGATAAAGAAACCGATGTATTATCTTCTTATGTAAGTTTTAAATATAATAAAGCGAACATTTTAATGAAAACACCTAATTTACCTTCCTCTACAATTGATAAATTAAAAGAATTTATATTAAAAGAATCCAGATTATTATTCAAAGATATTAATCTTACAGGAACAAATGTATTTATATCTGCTCTATCCAAATATATCTTAGACACTCAAATTATTAGCATTATGGCAACATTATTTGCTATTTACTTGCTATTTATTTTATGTTTTGGATTTTATCTAAGTAATCTGGCTATTTTAGCAAACTGCTTTCCAATTGTATTTATTTTGGGACTAATGAGCTTATTACAAGTTCCTTTTGATTTTGCCACAGTCATAATATCTAGTGTTACTTTAGGAATATGTGTTGATGATACTGTCCATTTCATTCATGACTATAAAATACGAGGCAAAATAACAAAGGAGCTATTACATACTATTAACTACCTAGGAATTCCATTATTCATAACTACATTTATATTTTGTATAGGGTTTGCTATATTTATAAAATCAGATATGGTAATTTTAATTCGTTTTGGTATATTTAGTACTATCTCATTATTGATGGCATATATATCTAATATGATTTTTCTTCCAAGTCTACTATCTATAAAAAATCAAAAGAGTTAAATATTGGAAATATCTAATTACTATGTTAAATATAAAATATGCAAAAAGAACAGATAGTCCCAGCTAATTTCATAAAACAAATTATTAAAGAGGATATCAGAAATAAAAAATATGCTAAAATTATCATGCGCTTCCCTCCAGAACCAAATGGTTACCTTCATATTGGGCATGCTAAGGCCATATTCTTAAACTATCAATTGGCTAAAGAATTTAACGGTATGTTTCACTTAAGGTTTGATGATACAAACCCTGAAACTGAAGAGAAATTATACATAGATTCTATAAAAGAAGATATCTTATGGTTAGGAGCAAATTGGAATGATAAACTTTTTTATTCATCAGATTATTTTGAAAGGCTATATCAATATGCTATAGATCTAATAAAAAAAAATAAAGCATTTGTATGTCAATTATCTCCAGAAGAAATTAAAGAATTTAGAGGCACACTTGAAACTCCTGGAAAAGAAAGTCCATATAGAGATAGAAATATTGATGAAAATTTAAAACTTTTTAAAGAAATGAGAGAAGGGAAATACAATAGTGGTGAATACTGTCTTAGAGCAAAAATTGATATGAATTCTCCCAATATAAATATGCGAGATCCAGTTATATACAGAATAAAAAAAAGAAAGCATATTAAAACCCAATATAAATGGCCAATATATCCTATGTATGACTTTAGTCATCCCCTATCTGATTCTATAGAAAGTATAACCCACTCACTTTGTACATTAGAATTTGAAGACCATAGGCCTTTATATGATTGGTTTTTAAAGGAGTTAAATATTCATCATCCACAACAAATTGAATTTGCAAGACTCAATCTAGAATATACAGTAATGAGTAAAAGGATGTTAAAACAATTAGTAGATCAGAAGTATGTAGATGGTTGGGATGATCCTCGTATGCCAACAATTTCTGGAATGAGAAATAGAGGATATCCAGCTCAAGCAATAACTAAATTCTGTAATAATATTGGAGTAACTAAAAAAAATAGCACTATAGCTATGGAAACACTAGAGGCGACAATACGTGAAGAGTTAAACCAATCAACACATCGTTTATTTTGTGTTATCAATCCAATAAAAATAGTTATTGAAAACTGGCCAGAAAATGAAATAAAAAAAATTATAGTTAAAAATCATCCATTTAATAAAGAATATGGCCAAAGAGAAGTTATTTTTTCAAAAAATATTTATATAGAAAAAGACGATTTCTGTGAAGAACCTAATAAAAAGTTCTTTCGCTTAAAACCAAATGGTCAAGTCAGATTAAAATATGCTTATGTAATAACTTGTAATAAAATTATTAAAGATGATAATGGCAATATATTAGAGATAAGGTGTACATATAATAAGGATACCTTTGCCGGAGCAACTCCTAAAGATATGAAAAAAGTTAAAGGTATTATTCATTGGGTTAGCACTGAACATTGTGTATCAGTTAATCTAAATTTATATGATAGATTGTTTAAAGTTAAAAATCCTTTAGAAGATAAAGATTTTATAAAAAATATTAATGAGAACTCATTAACAAAAGCTAGTGCAAAAATTGAATTAGGAATAAAACAAACTAGTGCTATTAAATTTCAATTTGAAAGGCTAGGTTATTTTTTACTAGATAAAAACAATAAAAACAAATTTATTTTCAATAGAATTGTGACTTTAAAAGATACTTGGGATAAAGTTAAAAATAATATTTAACTCTTATCTACATCATCACTATAATAATTTAATATATATTTTTGAGAAATATAAGCTATAGTTAATAAAATAACTCCTATAATAGATATTCTTAAAGTAGATTTAATAGTTTTAATTATTGCTGATTTACCTCCGCCAGATAATATCTCATTAGCTCCTGCGACAACTACAAGCATAGATAGTGCTAAACCCACTATAATAACTATACCTAAAATACCAGATAACACCCTTATATACGAAGGATTATTTTTTAAACTATAACCTATACTATTTACAACCATCTTTGTTTTATCTTTTATATTACTTAAATTAGTATTATCTTCTTTTGAAGAGTTGATACTAAAATATTCCTTTGCTAAAGTGTCTGTCAAATTCTTATCTAAAATCTCAATAGCTATATTTAACTTATCTCCCTCTGGCCCTAATTTTGCATTCACCTTTATAGCATAATCAGCTTTATCTTCATCACTAGAAGATAATATATAAAATGAATCATGCTTTGATAATATCAATTCATCTAATGATATCTGATTCTTATCCTTACTTAAAAAACCCAAATTATCTAAAGGCTTTAATCTAAATAATCCCTTAAGCTTTACTATAATCTCATTTAAAGAATAGACCTCTTGTTGCTGACCATAGTTGCTAGAATATGCAATAGGACATAAAACAAATTGCAAGCTTACTATAGCTATAAAAGACTTATATAAGATTTTCTTGCATAATTGATACATTATATATCAATCGTCATAAAGAAATAAAATATTTACATTATTACCCTCTGACCCAACTGTTTCAATCCTTAGGGTAATAATTCTAATAATGTATGTTTTTTATCAACATTTTAGTAGAGTCCTATTTCTTGTAGACGTTGATTTAAAAAATCTCCGGCAGTAATATCTTCATATCTTGCTCCACTTCCTACGCAAGATTCAATGCATGATAAAACTACATCAGAGTGGGGATGAACAAAAAACGGCATAGAAAATCTCTCACTATTATCATCGCAAGGATTAATAACCCTATGAGTAGTTGATGGCAATACATCGTTACATATTCTAGACATCATATCACCAATATCTACAACTATCTCACCAGGACTAGAGTTGATATCAAGCCATTTTCCATTTTTATCAAGTAATTGTAATCCACTATCAGTTGCACCTACTAATAATGTTATTAAATTAATATCTTCATGGGGTGCAGCTCGCATGGAGTTTTTAATATCCTCTCCTTTCAATGGAGGATAGTAAATTATTCTTAAAATAGAATTACCTTGATAAATTGCATTTTCAAAAAAATTCCTAGCTACTTGTAATTTTCTAGTTAATGCTTCAAGAACATAACTAGCGGCAATTTCCATATCATTATACAGCTTTATATAGACAGGGTAAAACTCAGGAATTTCCTCTGGCCAGACATTTAATGGATAGGTCTTTGCCAATTTATCCTCTGGTGAAAATTCTCTCCCCACATGCCAAAATTCCTTAAGATCTGGATTAGGATTATTTTTTGCATGTTCAACTTTTGGTGGCGTATACCCTCTTTGCCCACCATTATCCATAAAATACTTTCTCTTAACATCATAAGGTAAGTAAAAAAATGACTTAGCACACTTATAAGCATTATCTATATTACTTTGTTTTATATTGTGATCAGTTAATACAATAAATCCATATTCTTTCATTCCTATCCACAAATTTTCAATAAAATCCTGCTTTTTAGTTTTATTCTCTCCTAGAAAGTCTCTTAAACTAAGTCTTGGTACTTCTCTCATATAAATTACTCAAATATTTTTGATCCAATTCTTAAAAAATCACTACCATATTTAATAGCTATTTTATAGTCCATACTCATACCCATAGATAATTTTAATTTACCTATGGGAAAATCATTTTCCAATTTTTGCTTTATATCAACTAATTTTTTAAAGCATTCATTAGCAGTTTTATTATAGTCATCAGTTCTAATTGCGGCCATAGTCATAAGACCTATAACCTTAATTTTGCTACTTTCTCTATTTAAGGTCATATTGATAGCACTAGCAATATCATCATAGTGTACCATACCATTTTTCTGTCTTTCACAGCTAGTATTTACCTGCAAAAAAGCGAAGAGTTCATCACCTACAAAATTTTGTTCTCTTTTATAAATAGAAGACAATAGTTTAGGAGAATCAACAGAGTGAATGTATCTCAAATTGTTAATACCAAAAAGCCTATTTATCTTGCTACTTTGAAGATTACCAATAAAGTGCCAGATAATATCATGATAATTTCTCTTTATAAAAAAATCTCTATTTTTAAGCAAAAAACTTAAACGATTTTCTGCAAAATCACGAATACCATAGTTATAAGCACAAAGAATTTCATCAGTTGAAGCTCTTTTAGTTACAACTACCAATTTGGCTTGCAAACCTATTTCTTTTTTTAATTTACTTAAATTTAAGTGAACCTTTTGAGCATCAAGAGTCATCCAATTTTTTTTCCTTAGATTTAGGAACTAATTTTATTTTAGCATTAATATCTAAATCATAATTATCAGCAATATCTTTTGAAAGAGTGCTTAAATCTATCTTTGACAATTGATTATCTATTTCTTTTTTTATACTTTGAATAATTCCACCTTTGATATCTTTAAAATTATCCAATATTGATGAAATTTTATTTTCAGGAACTTCTTTAATAAATTCCTTTAAAATCTCCTCTGTAACCATAGCAGTCCCAACACCTGCCTTAATAAATTTCTTTACTATATCTGATGTTGATATAGATGCATTATCCGTAGAAGTTCCCTTTATCTTAATAACTTCATCTTCCTTTTCACAAGCCTTTTCTACATTATTATCAACAGTGTTCATGCTACTGAGAGCTACTCTTTTACCAAAAGCATCTATCATAGATGGAAGATTTTTACCTGCCAGAGCATTTATAACACTTTTGGGGAAAAACCCCTTAATATCTAATTCTATTTCATAAGAAACCTCAGTTTTACCATTTTTTAAATCAACTAAATTCCAGTGTCCTCTATTTACCTTTAGAATATCCCCAGATACCAACTCCCAACTAATCTTATTTAGACTGTGATGGTTCATTTCCAAAATGTAGGTAATATCTTTTATAATATTTACATTGTATTTAACTTGAGTGAGATTGCCTTCGCTACTAATTATTTCGACAGACTTTATTCCTGGTACAAATTGCGGATAGGAACTATAGTCAGTTATAACTTCATAGACTTTTTCTATAGGTGCAGAAAATACTTTAATAATACTTGATTTTGCCATTTATAAATTCCTAGTAGCGAGGTTTAGTATCAAAATGATGTTCTGCCTTAATATGCCTTATTGTACCAGATTCACTTCTCATTACAATTGAGTGAGTCAATGCTCCCCAAGACTTAAATATAACTCCTTCGAGCAATGTTCCACTGGTAACTCCCGTTGCACAAAAGACTACATTTCCGCTTGCTAAATCCTCAATGGAATAAACCCTATCCATATTGTTAATGCCCATCTGTTTGGCCCTTTGAATCTGCTCAAGCTTGTCAGTCTTTAAAATTCCTTGAAGATCTCCTCCTAAACATCTCAGGGCAGCGGCAGCAATAACCCCTTCTGGAGCCCCTCCAACTCCTAAAAGCATATCAACTCCTGAACTTGGATTACAGCAAGCAAGTGCTGCTGCGACATCACCATCACCAATTAAATGAATCCTTGCTCCTGATTTTCTAACCTCTGTAATTAAATCTTCATGCCTAGGACGATCTAAAATGACAACTGTTAAATCTTGTATACGACACTTTTTAACATCAGCAAGACGAGATAAGTTTTCCTTGGGAGTGTCTAAAATATCAATTACTCCCTTACCTTCAGGTCCAGTTGCTATCTTTTGCATATAAATATCTGGAGCATTTAAAAAACCTCCACTTTCTGCTACTGCCATAACAGAAATGGAATTATTTCCACCCTTAGCACATACAGTAGTCCCCTCTAAAGGATCCAGCGCCAAATCAAGTTTTGGGCCACTACCAGTGCCAACTTTTTCCCCAATATATAACATGGGAGCCTCATCACGCTCTCCTTCTCCAATTATAACTGTGGCCTGACATTCAATAGAATCAAGCATAGATCTCATAGCATCTACTGCTGCCTGATCTGCAGCCCTCTCATCTCCACGTCCCATCCAACGAGCAGATGAAATTGCTGACATTTCGGTAACTCTAACAAACTCTAGTGCAAAATTTCTATTCATATATAATAGACCTATACACAAAACTATAAAATTTGCCTAGAGTTTAAAAAGCATTTTATGCGTATGGTAAAGAAAATATTATAAATTCTAGGAAAACTTTAGCTTCAAAAAGCTTATAGTCTCATCTGAGAGTAATTTTAAAGGCAGATTATCTATAATATCTACAGCAAATTTTACTTTATACTCTTTAACATAATTATCCATCATAAAAATAATTTCATCCTTTAAAAACAAGGGGGTTTCAATATCTTGTTTTTGACTAATTTTTCCCGTTCTAACACCCCTGTTGTATCTCCATTCAATTAAGTTATTCATAAAAATAATCTGTATACTAGAAATTCCCCTTTGCTCCCCACTATGACCCCAAATAAAAATTTTTATTAAATCATCACTCTGTAGCCAGTAAAGTAAATTATTGGGGATTTCCAAATCAAAATCAGTATCTTTAATTGATTTAACATTAATTAGAACTTTCTTCAAAGATAAAAAATTTTCTACTTTAGATTTAAATTTGTTATCTTTTTTAAATTCAACACCCAATTGATTTTTATTTATCCACTTAACAGTACCTATAATATTTAGCGACTCTTTCTTCCAATGAATTTCACCTTTTATAATATC
The DNA here is from genome assembly GCA_965243505.1 of Bacteriovoracaceae bacterium. Classification (GTDB taxonomy): domain Bacteria; phylum Bdellovibrionota; class Bacteriovoracia; order Bacteriovoracales; family Bacteriovoracaceae; genus CBDEVA01. Next base: position 240,741 of record CBDEVA010000001.1, read on the forward strand.
GCTTTCTTTGAATGATAGTTCCCCATTTTTAAGAAGCAATCGCATTCCTTCATAAGATATATCCATAACTTGATAAACAAAATTATCACTAAAACCTTTAAAGGTTATGTAACTAAAGGGGAATCTAGGAAATGTTCTCTTCTCATATACCTTATCATTATACCCTATTAATTCTAAAGCTTGTCCCATAACTATATGATACAACTAAAATATGGAGGATATAATTTAAATTTATAGATATTCTTTAATATTTAAATAAGTCGACAAATTTCCTCACTCACTCCAATATAGAATTTTTAGCTGCTCATTATAAAAATTTATAATTTTACACTACTAGCTTAGAAAGCTATAAAGCCCTACATAAATACTTTTATATTATAAATAAAATTATTAAATTCATTAGTGTTTTCACATAAAGTAAAACTATATGCTCTTTTTTATAATAATAAAAACCCTGAGTTATTTATATAAGTAATAACAGAATATAAACTTATAAAGTTTATTAAATATTCCTTAAAAATAAATCGATAAATTAATAATTAATTTTACTGTGTAAATATGAGATATGTATTACTAATTTATTCCTGTTTAATTTTTATAATTAGCTGTGGAGAAAATAGTAAGCCTAGAGAATTTGCGGCAGTTACTGAAGATTATATAGCCAATGAAAAGAAAAATAAAAAAATACAAACAAACCAAAAAAATGAAATTTATAGAGATACCGAAGATGAAAAAATCCCTACTCATACTTCTTCTCCTGAAACATCAGAAGATATACTTAGCTGTCCTCTAGGATTTATAAAAGTCAATGGGAATAAAATACTAAACACTAGTGATTTTTGCGTAATGAAATACGAAGCTAAAAATAGAAATGGAGTGGCAATATCTATTCCAAATGAGCGTCCATGGGTTTACATTAGTGCTGAAAATGCTCAAATAAAATGTCGATCAATAAAAATTGAAGGTTATTCTGGAAAATTTGCCTTAATATCTAATCCAGAATGGATGACTATTGCTCGTGATTTAGAAAGTGTTAATGAAAATTGGTCAGGAGGCTCTGTGGGTTCAGGCCATATATCTAGAGGTCATACTGATAATTATCCAAGTCGCTCTTTAGCTATAGAAGATACAAATGATCCATATAGTGGAACAGAAAATAATAAAAACCAATCTGCTGGATATGGTTGGGAACAAAAGAGAACTCACACTTTATCAAATAAAAATGTAATATGGGACTTTGCTGGAAATATATCTGAATGGGTAGACTGGAATCCATCGGATTCGGATTTTACCATAGGCCCAACAAACGCCTTAAAGCCTGGTGGTATATGCTGGATTTATAAATATCGTTTTCCAAGTCTCTCTGGCTCACTTGTTGCAAATGACCTCCTACCTGCTCACCGTAATCACGATGATACAAAATCTTTTGGAATACTATATCCCGGTTACCAAGGTGCTACTACACGGGGTGGAGCTTGGCCATATGGTAGTTATGCTGGACCATTTTCCATGAGACTTGATTCTTTTAAAAACTATGCCTTTGTAGATGCGGGTTTTCGTTGCGTATACCGACCTTAAACATCTTAAACCCTTATAATAGTCATACAATCAAAAAACTAAATACAATATTAAAACTTTACTTTAAAATATCAATAAGTAAATTATTACAATCAATAGCTTTTTTTAAATTAAGTCTTTTTAGAGCAATTTTTTTATAAGTCTGCATTTTATGCTTATTACCTGGATAAATCATCTTTTTTTCCTTAATGACATTTAAACTATAATCTCCCATATAATGATCTTTTTTGTCATTAACAATCGTGTATTCATAAATGGGAATTCCCGTTTGTTTCAATTTGCTGATTATTTTATTTCTGTCATGTTTCATAAACTTATCAATAAATTCGTCCCGACTTCATCACATTGCTAAACAAAGCTCTAACTTAAACAGCAATACTTTCTTTTTTTTCAATAAGTTATAAATATATACGCTCTAGCTGCTCTCAAGTAGTGCCCCTTTGACTATACAGCTTAATTATAATTTTTTATCTTTAAATATGTGTCTATGATGCTTGTAAAAAACAACCTCCACTTAAAAGATTATGTTGTAACCAAAAACCTATTTCCCCCTTAGATAAAAACTAATTTAAAACTCTATTTTTTATTGAAAATTAAATTTTAAAATCATATCTATAACCTAAATTGTAGTGCCCTTGATGCTTCTAAGTGCTTGTAATTATTATATGACTCGCCGCAAACTGCGGAAGTCGGGAAAATAATACAGTCGACTCATTCCCAAAAGGAATGTAGAGCAAAGATATTACAATTTATTAAAGAACACTCAGTATGGAAAGATCTTAGTAGGGCCCAAAAACTGAAAACTATTGAATACATGTCTGCATTATCTATTTTAAGCCTCAACCACCATTACTATAAAGTAAATTGTACCTTAGATATTAACTCAAGAATAAATATAAATGCAATAGCAGAGAAAAATGCTGATTATCTTTACAAGTTAGGAAAAAATAAAAAATTATTTTACTCTGGCTTAGATAAAGATACAAAAAATCGCTATATACATATAAAACATAAAACCATTAATATATTCTATAAAAATCTATTAGACTCTATAACAGGATTAAATATCTCTGAATTTAATAAAAGCATGCTAATCTCAAAAATAAAAAGTGATAATCAAATAAAAAATTACTCTTATGTATCACTATCTGATATTAAAGAAGTAATTACAGACTTATTAATTGAAAATAATTCTGATCTTCTAAAGAATAATAATTGTAGAAAGACTAATGAAATACTTTCTATATACCCTTTTGTAGATAAAGCACATACATTCACAGATGCAGAACTAAGAAGTGTTAAAAAAGGATTATTTAAGCCTATTTCTTTTAATCCAAATGTAGTCATGTGTATTATAAATAATGAAACTAGATATACTCTAGATCCTCATATATTAAATTATACATTTTGTAGTACTTCAAAAGCCAGAAGTGGATACCCTTTATCAACTGCTCAAGGTCTTGGTCAACAAACAATATCATCATTTTATGACTTAGTAAGGTCAGGGGTTATTCCTCTTTTATCATTTTCTGAAAGACATAAATACGATAGAAGTGATAACGCTGATATAAAAAAGATCTTTTATCTCTTTAATGGTCAACCACTTATACAAATAGAGACTATGATTGCCCATTTAAATTATTTATATCATAAAAATAATAATTCTCTTGATATTGCTATAAAAAAATACGATGCCTATAATGACAAATATTTAACAACCTTTAAACAATGCTATAACTGTCTTAATAAGAACCCTTTTGATGAAACATGTTTAGATATAGATTAATATTTATGAATTTTATAACAGTAATATTAACTTTAGTTATTAGTATTAATATAAATGCTAAAGAAGAATTAGTAAATTTCTCTATAAAAGGCTCTAATAAATTACCATTTAATATAAAAATTACTAAAGTTAAAAAAGATTATCTTGATACATTATATGTCTATAAAGAAGGCAGACAAAATCCTATTATAAAACATAGTGCAAAAATCATTGGGAATAATTTAAAAGAAGCAGCAGTTTTAAAATTTAACAAAAGAGTAATACTACTTACTAGGTGGAATAAAGGTGCTCATTCTGAAAAACTCCTGCTTATGGATTTAGATAAACCCCAAAATAAAGTAATATATTCTTATATATCTAGTTGGCCATTTTCTTATTTTATAAAGGATAACATCTTATATATAAAAGGCATAAAATACAAAAATAAAGCTAAAACTATAAAGTGGAAGCCGTAAAAATTATTTACATAATAAAAAAAATTAATATAATATTAATTTTCTTAAATTAAGAGTTCACACTTATTTCTTATCTTTAATTTCCTTTTTAATTAAATATTGATTATTTTGTGTACTACTTTTTGTATTATTTGTAGAGCTAGTACACCCCTTTATAAGGCCATTTTTTATAGAATTCCTTTTTTTTAAATAATTCAATTTAGGGTGAGTAAATCCCATAAGAGGTTTTATATTCAAAGACATCCCTTATTATAGCATTATTATCTATATTTAATGTATATTTATGGTAAAGATCTATTGTAATTTTAATAAGTTACAAACAAAATTAAGTAAATTTTAAATTAGGTAATTTGGATACAATAATCAAAGGAATTATCATTAAAATAGCACTAGTTAAATAGAGCTTTTCAGGGCCATATTTCCAATATATCAAGCATCCTAATATCATTCCCAAAAACCTACCCAATGAACCTAGTGATCTAAATACCCCCATAACTTCTCCTTGCACAGATGCTGGAGTATACAAAGATGCAAGAGCAGTTAAACAGGGAACGATCATACTCATCCCTAGAGCAAAAAAGGCTAATCCTAAATATAAAATATAAGTATTTTTGCAAAAACCTACTAATAAAAATCCTGGTATAATAAAAATAAGCCCAATTATTGCCATCTTTTTCTCTCCTATTTTAGAGGCATATCTTCTAACATATCCACCTTGAACCAGTGACATCAAAACTCCCATAAATACGAACATCAAACCATTATCCATAGAAGAAAAACTAAACCGTTCTACCACTAAAAATGCTAAAGAAAATTCCATCCCAGAAAATACTATTATAAAAAATAAATGAGAATAATTTACTCCATTAACTCCTCTATACGGTAATAACCTAAGAAGCACTACAGGGTTAAATGTACGCATATTCTTATTAGTGATAATATTCTTATTATCTAATGTTTCTTTAAAACTTTTAATAAAGTAAATTAAGTTAAAAAGTGATAAAAAAGTTGCAAAGATAGCAACTGCAGAAAAAGGATTTATTCCCCAATTAAAAGGTTCCTTAAAATAAATACTTAAATCAATTAAAGATAAAGCACCTCCTAAAGCAGGTCCAATTATAAAACCCAAGGCAAAAGCAATTCCCACCCATGCCATACCTCTGGAACGATCTTCTTTAGTTGTAATATCTGAGACCACTGCTGTTGCTACAGAGATATTTCCTCCCATAATAGCTATAATTAATCTAGATAATAATAGCATGGTAAATGAGCCAGCAAAAATCCAAATTAAATATCCTATAACTGTACAACTCAAAGAAATCATCAATACCGGTTTTCTACCGATCCTATCGGATAATTTTCCCCAAATAGGAGTCACAATAAACTGAAAAAATGAGTACAGAGTTGCAAGAACTCCTCCAAATAAGACAACTCTATAATCATTACCACTATTTGAATTAAAAAAATTATTGGCCAGAGATAATGTCATTTGAAGCAAATAATTATCCCTATCCACCATAATATAATATTTTAAAAGTGCCGGAAATAATGGAAAAATAATGCTAAAACCAATTAAATCTATGAATAAAATTAAAAAAATTATCCTTAAAATACCATTTTTTTCACTTGAGATAGTCATATAAATTTAATATACATGAACAATTATGAGAAAAAAACAGCTACAACATCTATCCCTTGGAAGCTCACCAAAAATACCCAGAGACTATGATCCTAAACTCCTAGAGTGCTTTAGCTGTCCCCCTAGCGAAAGTTGGGTAAGTTTTATTGCTACTGAATTTACTGCTCTTTGTCCTAAAACTGGCCAACCTGATTTTGCTAAAATATTTATAAATTATATTCCAAATAATCTTATGTTAGAATCTCGTTCATTAAAATTGTATTTATTTAGCTTCAGAAATCATGGATCATTTCATGAAGAATGTGTGGAAAGCATATGTAATGATATAAAAAAACTAATAAAACCTAAATACTTAGAAGTTATTGGTCAATTTACTCCTAGAGGAGGAATATCTATCTTCTCTTTTTCAAGTATTTCAAATAATGAAAAAAAATACAAAGAATTAAGAAAAGGTAGAATTTTAAATTATGCTCCTGGAAAATATACTATGACTTTAGACAAGCTGTATTAGATAGTTTACTTCTTTTTAAAACTAAAAAATATAAATAAAAAAAGGCAAGTAACCTTGCCCTTTTTTATTTTCAATTAGATAATTTTACTCTATAATTTCTAAGATAGAACGAGTATTTAATTTTGTAGAAGTTGCATTTAAAATAGTTCTAAGAGCTCTAGCTGTGGCGCCTTTTTTACCAATGACCTTTCCTAAATCAGATTTGTCTACTCTAAGTTCAATAACTGTAGTTTGTTCTCCTACAATTTCACTTACTTCTACATCTCCAGGCTTATCAACTAAAGCCTTTGCAACATTTTCGATTAACCCTTTTAGTTCACTCATAACAATACCTCTCTTGTTCTAACTGTTATTTTGTTTTTTATACCTTCTAATAATAGAGGCAACAGTATCTGATACCATTGCTCCTTTACCAATCCATGCTTGTATTCTGTCTAACTTAAGATCTTTATATAAAGTCCCATCACTAGCTTTAGGATCATACTGGCCTAATTTTTCCAAAAAACGGCCATTTCGAGGTTTGCGCTTATCTGCTGCAACCAATGTAAAAATTGATCTATTAACTCTTCCACCTTTTGCAAGTCTAATAACTACCATTGAAACTCCCAACTACATTATATGTAAACTTAAATATCCTTTATAATGAGTTAAGTCAATGCCTAGAAATAACTCTTTCCCCATGGCCCCTTTTGACCTTTATCTGCTTTTTTAGCTTTTTTACTTCTTTGACTCATAGAATTAAACATGTCTTGAGGACTATTTGGAATGTTGCCCTGCTTTAACATAGAACTCATGGGAGTGATAACTTGTTTCATTTGCTTAAACTTATTTAAAAAGTCCCTAACTTGAGATTCATCCTTTCCACTACCTTTAGCAATTCTTTGAATTCTAGAACTATCCATTAAATTATGGTCTTTTCTCTCTTTTTTAGTCATAGAATTAATAATAACTTTCATAGATTTTAGTTGATCTTCTGCCATAGAGAAGCCCCCCATCTTTCTATTAAATTGCCCCATCCCTGGAAGCATTTTAAAAAGGTTACCAATGGGACCTAACTTTGAAAGCATATTCACCTGGGACACAAAGTCTTCTATAGAAAACTCCCCTTTAGTCATCTTCTCTACCATCTTTTCAGCTTTTTCCTCTTCGATTTGCTCTTCTGCTTTTTCAACTAAAGTAACGATATCTCCCATATCTAAAATTCTGCTGGCCATTCTATCGGGATAAAAAACTTGAAGATCAGATAATTTTTCTCCTGTAGAAATATAATTTATAGGAACTTTTACTACTTCAGATATGGATAGAGCTGCTCCTCCCTTTGAATCTGAATCCATCTTAGAAAGAATAACACCATCAAGAGATAGGTATTCATCAAAACTTTTAGCGATATTTACAGCCTCTTGTCCAATCATAGCGTCGGCCACCATCCAAGTTCTTGGTTTATATTTAGCAATAGTTTTTTTAATATCTCCAATCTCTATCATAAGATCTGTATCTATATGCAATCTACCGGCAGTATCTATAATCACAACATCACAATCATTGGATTTAATAGCTGCTTTAGCTATATGTTTGGGTTTTTTTGTTAAATTAGAATCAAAGCATTGAACATCAATTTGTTTTGCTAAAGTCTTTAGTTGTTCTTTAGCCGCAGGTCTATAAGTATCACATGGAACTAAAAGAACTTTCTTGTTATACTTATTCTTTAAATAATTTGCTAACTTTCCACAAAATGTAGTTTTTCCCTGACCATTTAGTCCAACAACCAAAATAACTTCTAATTTATCTATGGTCTGCCAATTTATCTCACAAGACTCCCCTCCCATAATTTCAACTAATCTATCATGAACAATTTTTATAAATTGTTCTTCAGGGCCAAACCCTTTTGAAACTTTTACTCCTAATGCATCTTGTTTTACTTTATTTGCAAACCCACGAACTACAGAATAGTTGACATCTGCTCCCAATAATGCATCTTTTATCTCATCAACTATCTTATCTATATTTTTTTCACTTATTTTTGACTGACCTTTTAGGGTCTTTAAAATATTAGAAAATTTTTCATTTAAGTTATCAAACATACAAACCAGATAATCCAATAAATTAAATGCAATGGCAAATAGTTTACTATATGCATATAAAATTGTATTTAATGCTTATGAAAGATACTAAACTAAATAAAAAGATAGAAAAATTAAAGTCTAGAAGAGAGGCATTAAAAATTGGAAGTATAGAGCTTGAATCTCCATATATTCTGGGACCAATGTCTGCCATTACCAATGCCCCCTTTAGGCTACTTATGCAAGATCTTGGGGCAGGAGCATCTATCAGTGAGTTAATTTCATGTTATGGAATAAATTACAAAAATCAAAAAACTCTCAATATGCTAAAATTAGCGGAAAGAGAAAAAAATATTGGTTTGCAATTATTTGGAGATAATAAGATAGAAATGGCAAAAGCAGCAACTGTAGCAGAGGAATATGGGGCATCTTTTATCGATATAAATATGGGTTGTCCTGTGAAAAAGGTGGTGAAAAAAGGAGGAGGCTCTGCTCTTTTAAAAGATATAAAGTCTTTGGAGTCTTTTTTTAAAACCATAAAAAAAAGTATAAATATTCCACTAACTATAAAAATTAGAATTGGTTGGGATATAAATTCCATTAATGCCCATGAAGTAATTAAAATTGCCACCGATTGTGGAATTGAATGGATATCAGTTCATGGCAGAACTCGTTGTCAACAATATAAAGGCCATAGCAATTGGGAACTTCTGGAGACTTTAGCAAAAGAATCCTCAAGAGTAATTGGAAATGGAGATTTACATTCGCCAACAATAGCAAAAAATCGCCTTTTACATACTAATTGCTCGGCATTGATGATAGCAAGAGGAGCACTACATTTTCCCTTTATATTTTTAGAATGCTACCTAAAAGAAGATGAAGACTCTCCATTTGATGGAAATGATTACTTTTCAATTATACAAAGATACTTTAATTACCTATGCAGACATAGTTACCATCAAAGATCAATTGATATACAATTAAAAAAGATTATTTGTTATTTTTCCTATGGTTTTAACGGAGCTGTACAATTTAGAGAAATGATCTTGTCAAAAGATATAAGCTCAACCATTGCCCTTGAACATAGTCAAAAGTTTTTTACATCACTAAGTAAAGAAGACATAAAAGCTAAGCTTATAAATTGTAGTCATTCCATGTTATTAGGTGGTCATGGGTAATAGAAAGGAAAATCTTTTTATTAGGAAAAAACTGCCTATAATAGTATTTCTTTCATAGAATTGCCTAAATTTATCGATATATTTACTTGGAAAAGCTATAAAATAATGAATAAAATTATAAGAATACATATTTATTTAATAATTATCTATTTACCTATGATTTATGGTAAAGATAATAATTGTCAAGAAAGTAAGAACTCTTATAATGTATTTCAACAAAAGCAATACGATATAAAATATCCCTCTGATATAATACTTTCAGATCAAACTCTAAAAACTCCAAAGCTTGTAAAACTAGAATTAATGCATGATAAATTATCTGCAGAGTTAAAACTAATAGAAGATGGATTAGAAATAAATAAGAACACCCAACATGATATTGCTAGTTTAAAAGACGCCAAAGGTACAGAGGACTTTTCTTCTGCTCTAGCCTCTATTTCCAATTATTCCAAAAGCAGTAATGTAACGATGAGAGTATCCAGCTTAATTTCTGCTCTAGATTCTCTGCCAAAAACTACAAAAGATAAAATCAAAAAAAATGCCGACCCTTTAAATAGAAGGATTCTCCTAAAAAAACATCTTAACGACTATTGTACTACTATAGAGACAGTTAAAAATAATTTCTGTAATTATATTGACGATGAAAACATGGAAAATAATTTTCTATTAGCTTATGCACATTTAATGGATGAGGGCAGCAATGAAAAAAGCAAAGTGGATAACATAAAAGCAATTATAGACAATGGTGTAACTGAACAGTTATTACAAAAGTTAAATAATATATTTCCAGAAAAAAAAGAAACATTTATTACCAGCTATAGCAACTATGTAAATTGTATCAAGGATAATAAAGAAAAAGAGTGTAAATCAAAATATGTAGATAACATAAAAGACTCTCTAGAGGAATATTTACAACAATTAAAAGATGATTTAGAAAATTGGGATTATAAAAATCAAAACTCTTTTTTACCAAAAGCAGAGACTTTAAAAAGTGATTTAGAAAAAATAGATAAAGCAATAAAAAGTATAAAAGAAAAGGAAATTTATCAATTCATACAAAAACATAAATTAATTGCCTATCACGATATAAATAATAATTGCCCCAAACCGACAAAACCTAATGACGATTGCAAAAATACTCCTCGTATTTTAAGCAAAGGACACGAGGAATTAACAGATAGCATGGGAGAAATCGTCAAAAGTGAAAGTATTCCTAGTAAGGCCAATTTAATAGATAATATCTCTTATAATTGCAGTAAAATATATAGTGCCAATAGAGTAAAATATGCCAATTATAAAGAATTCTGTGAAACAGAAGGCAGTAATAATCAAATTGCTCAAAAATTTATACATACAAAAGATGAAATAGATAATTATTCTAATAATCAAACAGTGTTCCGAGATAGAAATGGAAATATTGAAAGAATAGTTAGCAATACTATTAATTGGAAACAAACCTTAAATACCGCATTTAGTGTTGGAGGTGTCCCTATATTATCAGCATGGCAGACAGAAGAATATTATAGTAGAGCTATTCCCTATTGGAGACAAGTTGGAATTATTGAAAAGAATTGGCTATATAAAACTATAGAACAAGATCCTTACAATTACTTCTTAAATCCTTCGTATTATCATCCTAGATATTATAGTGGAAACGACTATGAAGATATATTTGTCTTTTAAAAATACTATATTGCTTCTAATAATTTATACATTAGCATCTTGTATAGCTCAAGAGCCAAGTTCAACGAGAAAAATTCAAGCTGCAAAAGTTAATGATAATGACACAGAAGTTGATGAACCAAAATTTCCAAGAGATGATATCATATATTGGCATGATTCTAACTTAAAACAAGAAATAATAACCATTAATGAAAATATAAAAACTGTTCTCTATCTAAGAGGAATCCCTATACATAGGTTTTTATCAAAAAATAATGCCTATAATGAAAATTACTGTATGGTAATCTCGCTACCTAATGTAGGAGTAAAAAGGCAATTGCGTTCAAGGATAGTTCCCATTACCTTTTATAATAACAGTGATAAGACTAAAGAATGGTTATTTAGAGTAGATATAGCAAGTAAAAACTCTAATTCTTCAGTTTGTTCTGGTACGATAGCTTTAATTGATAAAAGTGGTCATAATGGCATAAATATTTCAAATAGCTCAACAGCTTTTATCCCTTCTGAAATATGTTCTCAATGTGCTGGAATCATAAATACATTAAATGTTTCTATATACAAAATAGAAAACTCTATCATCTCAAATAATTCAAGAATCAACCCTAAAAACCTAGATTTATCTTCCGTTAAAATTAGAATTAATTTTTCAAATACATCAAATCAAATAAGCAGTTCCAGTAAATGCAATAATGCTTTTTGTAAGTCTCAAGGATTTGATTGTTGTCTTGAAAATCAATGTGTCAAAGATGGAACATTTAAACCAAACGCATCCTCCTTGCCTGATTATCAACAAGCAATTGCCGAGGTAGCAATCTCTCCCAATTTATTTACTAATTGGCCAAATATATATTACATATGTGCTATTGATACCAATACAAGAGTTCCCGATGAGAATCAAATAACAGATGATACTCTTCAAAGACAAATCAGTGACTATGAATGTCTTAAAGAGGGGAAGAAAACAACTCCTGATTTTTTAACAAATAATCTATGTCATCCCAACTTTGACATGGAATCTTATAAAAAAGTACGAGCATCAGTATGGAAAAAATGTGGTTGTAATGCCAATCCTTTCCCTACAGAGCCCAGCGATCCTCGATGCCCAGATTTTACTTTAAAAGCAATTAAAAATTCCATGGGAGAGATAACAAAAATAATTTGTCATATAGAAGAAACTACTAATGAAGAAACACCTATCCTACCTATAAGAGAAATAAATGTTCCTGTAAGATCTGCTCCTCATAGATTTTTCAGAGAAAGAGATGGGGCTGCAATTGATGATATTTCAAAAATAGAAGATAAAACAACAAAACCTGAAGGAACACCATTTTATTATCTAGATGAAAATGAACACACTAATCCTCAAAATAATTCATTTAATATAAATGCTATCACTGGTCAGTTTGATATAACTTTAACAAAATCAATGCCAGCAAAAGTAGTAAGAGTTGAGATTGGTCAAACTTATACAATTAGCACTATAAAAGGATTTTACACTCCATGCCAAGATTGTTCTCCAGATAGTTGGTATCAAAGTTTTCAAAGTCATCCTCCAAGTCAAAAGGGAGAAGGAGTTATTCCTGCAAAATATTCAAACTCTAGAATGGAATTTCAAAACAATAGAGGTCTTGGAAATTACGAAGATAATCTATTTGGAAGAGCATGTTTTGTCCCAGTAACCATGTTACCATTTTCCCACAAAAGAAAAAATTTATCTTCAATCCAAAGAAGAAATAGATTAAAAGCTCAATTGGCTATGTATATAAATGGATATCAAAGAGATTGGTATGGATTTAATAAAGGGGCATTAATTGGATCATTTAATGGAATTAATTGGTTTGCCATCGGTAAAAATAGAAAAGTTAAGGCCATCAGTAATAAGTTATTTTTAGCAATAAACGCTGCTTTTTCAGATCTCGCTGAACCAAGTGATTTAACAGTCTCAATAAATGTAGATAATGGCAATAGTATTGCACCTGAAATTGATTATGATCCCAATAGAAAATTAAGTTCTCCCCTACAAAATACTGCGGCTAGTTGTCAAAAATATCATCAATGTAATACAGATAGTGATTGCATTACTCAGCTGGGTTGGGAGTATATGTGCATTGATATAAGTAATTATAGAACTCATTGGCCAAGATTTGACAGTGAAGCAAATGAAAAGACAAATGATGAATTATCTAAAGTTAGCATTATCTCTCAGATTCAAGGTGGAATTATAAATAGCAATAAAAATAATAATAAAAGATGTGTTTATAGAGGCTCTGGAAGTATTTGTAAAAGAGATTACACAAATGGACTTGATGATAAGTTTAAAAAGATGTTTACCTGTGCTCCAAATTTTTACTGTGCCTCTTTAAATGAAAATAGATTTAATAATCAAGTAGTTCGCTCTTTAAACCTTTTATCAAATATTTTATATGGTCAAGATAGTGATGTTTTAGGAAGACCATTAAATTATGTTACTGCCAAAGAAAATCTTCCATCAGAGGCCATTGAAAATATTATTTATAATAGCAAAATTTACACCAATTACACCCAAGATATTGGGCTTTGTCGTCCTGGTAAATTTTTAGGAACTCCTCTAATACAGCAACATCAAGGTAGAGATACAGCTCTCAGGACTGACTATATTTCTCAATTATCTTCTTGCCCTTCAGATGAAACTGGACTATCAAGAGTTATCTCTTGTCCTTTGATTCAAACCCAAGAAAATCAAGAAGTAACTGTAGGTGATTATTTATTTAATTCAGCTAATAATCAAGCAAAAAATGAGCAAAACTCCTGTGGTAGTGAAAGTTATAGATTAAATACCAGTGGAGAGGAAGAGTCCATATTCTCACCCATTGAAATGCCAAGATTATCATCTGTAGGCCATATAAACAGTCCCTCTTTAGTTGCCGATGCCTGTATGAGAAGGGCAGGAGCTATTTGTCATACAGATCTTGAATGTACTCCAAATATTCTTCATTACAGACAAATAGAATTTTTAGACTATACTAATTTTGAATCAGATGCTGAATATAATTACTTTAGTGAACACCTGTCATGTAGTCAATCAGATGATCCTAGTTTTAAAGATTATAATCTAAATAAAAATAAATGTTGTAGAGAAATAGGAAAAACCTTAACTATGTTTACTCAAGACAGTAATAAATTATTTACTGATTCAAATGTAAATAATGACAATTTAAATGTACTTAGTTTTTCCTATTTAAACCCCCGAGCAAATAGTAGGTATAGTCGTTATAGTATAACTAATCCTCAAAGAGGAGCAAATATTTCAAGAGGAGGAGGAATTGCCAACACTGCTGTTTACATGTCTGCTCCCATTGTAGAAGAAGACACTGTCCCTAAAGATTTTCAATGGAAGACTATATATGAAACAGGAAATAAAACCTGTTGTGGAACTTGGATTAGGAAATTTAGCGATAAAACTCATGATTGGTCAAACAGTTCAGCTTATTTGGATTTTAATGTGAAAGATTTTACTTGTTTAAATTATGTTAACAACTTAGCAATTGAGGCTCCCAGTGAAGTCAGTCTGGCAAATTATCAAAAAGATGTAAATAAACTATGTTTAGAACCATCGGAGAATGGCTGTGCTCAACTTGCTATTTTAGAGTCAAGTGGTTTTCAACTTCAAAATCCTTCCAATAATACCAGAAGTACTGCTATTTTAGACACTAGTACCTTTGATAATTCAAATGGACTTACTGTACAAAGAAAGAGTGTTGATATCCCTTTTATGCCATCTCCCTACCCTAATACTATTTCTATCAATACAAATGATCTTTCTGGCCCTTATAATTATTTTGCTAATAATAACTGGAAAGGTGTTAGTTTTTATCTTCCTCTTTACATAGGAGGGATTCAAAATATCAATAATGTATCCATAGTCTATAAAACTGCAGGTTCTCCAGATACTATAATCACAGCAAGTGATGAAACAGGCTCAACTACTAACTGTCCTGACTTCCCTGCCAACTTTAGCAACCCTGTCAATCAGCTACCAGTAAATTCGTGGTGTATTAGAAAAGATGTCTCAGGATTATTTGATATATTTCATATAAGAGCAAATACTGCTACTTGGGATACAGCAGGAGTTCAAATAGATTTTAATGTGTATAATGGGTCCTCTTATTGTTATGGACCTGCTCTCACTTGCAGTACTGATGCGTCTAAAAGGTCTGTTAGCTCAGGAAATGATCTATATTATTTAACAAAGCTCTCAAGATTTGAATTACTCGGTATACCTCAAATATTTTATGAGCCAATTTATTGTACTTCTGATCGTAGTAAACTTATCAAGGGGATATTTGATGTAGGAGGAGATACTAGAGTAGAATTTGATACTGAATCATTTATATATGATGAAAATATAAACGGAAGACATTTAAGAGAAATTTACGATAATAATAATAATACAGATGTTTTAAATACAAACTCTCGCATAGTATTTGATAATAAGATTTCTCTGCCGAAGGTATTCTCTGCTAATGAATTTATCTGTTGTGCAAAACTAGGATCACAAGTTACTGAGTCAGAAAAATGTTGTAGTAGTTATAGCCAAAAAGAAGATGATAAAAATATATGTAAATTACCACAAGGAACCAATTTAAATGTTTATTTTAATAAATTTGTATCCGGTGAAGGAATAGGAGATGATTTACCTCTAGGAGGACTAAAAGATAATGACTTTATTCCAGAGACAGGAGAGCCTAAATTATCAGAATTAGTATATAATAAACTACAAGCATTAGGTGAAGAGTATTGCTCTGATGGGATTACAAGAGGTGGAGCATTTGGATACTTTTTAGGCGAAGCCAGTAATTCAAATCTTCAAAACAATGATAATAATGATAATCGTATATATGGAATAGTTGACTCCATCTTTGACTTAGATCAACAAAATTCCACAGGCTATGAACAATTCCGCAAAGGGCTCAGATGGAATCATCATTTTTATTGTCAATAATGAAAAAATAATATAATTCTTTTTATTATGAAAGTAACTAAAATTCTATTATTTTGTTTTTACTTATTAATGACAGCAAAAGTGCTCGCAGACAAAATTAAATTAGCTTGTACTCATCCACAAGTTTGTAATATTGTTCAAGAGGCATATATAAATTTAAAAATAAAAAATGTAAAAATCATTCCCATTACAATTATAGGAGATCCTCATGAATTCACCCCAGATACATCTCAAATAAAAAAAATGTATGACGCCAATTACTTAGTTGGATCTCCTATTGAAATTACTCCTTGGATAAAAACTATTATAAAAAAAAGAAAAAGTGCAAAAAAACCAAGTATGATACTTTCCATGCAAGATAATAAATATTCCCATTTTTGGCTATTACCAAAAACATTATGTGAAAGCAAAAAAAGGATTACCCAGAAACTAAATAATTGGTTCAGCAAATCCCACAGAATAATACCAATAGAATGTCATGCCCAAAGATATCACCCCAAAATGATAAAATTAGCAAAAAAATTAAAAGATACTTTGATTATTGTAACCCATGATTCTATAAACGAGCTTCTTAATGCATACGACATAAACAATTTATATTTAAAGACCTCTAGTCATGGAAGTAAAGTTTCAGCAAAAAACTTAAAAAAAACCTACGATTATAACCAACAAAAGAAAAAAATTATTTGGATTTTTGAAGATAGAATCATAATACCTAAAAAATATTATAAAAACTTAATAAAAAATTCAAAAACTATAGAAATTGACACTCTAGGAACATACTATCAAAAACCTAGTGCCATACTCAAAGAACTTATTGAAAAGCTAGAATCAGCATAAAAATGGCACTTGTAAAATTAAATAATCTCTATTTTTATTACAAAAAAGATGCTCCATTAATAAGTAATCTATCCTTTGAATTAGAATACGGACAAGCTTTGGGAATTATTGGCCCCAATGGTGGTGGTAAAAGTACTCTTTTGAATTTAATTATGGGATTTTTAACCCCGATCTCAGGTGAAATAAAAATAAATAGTAAAATATTAAAAGATATCGATTTTTCTAAAATCAGCTATCTTCGTCAACATTATAATCACGAACACAACTTTCCAATAACTATTAAAGAGTTTATTAATCTTAATGCTAAAAAATCTTCAAAAATGAATTATAATGAAATATTAGAACTAATAAAGATAAATAAAAATGATAATTGTTTAATAAGAGAATTATCTGGAGGAGAGAGAAAAAGGGTTGAACTGGGACATATATTAATGAGTGGCCCTGAATTAATTTTACTAGATGAACCCTCTGGAGATTTAGATAAGGAAGGGGTAGAGCAACTACAATTAATAATAAAAGATATTCTTAAAAAATATAATATGGGTATCATCATGGTAGATCACCAAGTTGAACATGTCCTAAAATATTGTGATAAGATATTATGTATAAATAAATCTTACCATTGGCATGATAAAAAAGAACTATTAAAGAGAGATATTCTAAATTCTATCTATCATTGCGAATTTGAACATACCATTTTGCATGAAAATAGTACAAAATGCCACAATAAAGAAAAAGATGAAAAGTAGTATTATTGATTTTTTACAATATCCATTTTTAATAACTGGTTCAATTGCTGCAATTTTATTATCAATATGTTTTGGTATAATATCACCTATTATAGTTACCAGAAAGACTGCTTTTATTGGAGCAAGTATATCTCATTCTACTATATTAGGATTAGCAATCTCCATATCAATATTTCCCATAGAAAGTTACTTCAAAATCTTTATAACTACATTAATTATAACTGAAATCTTAGTATTTTTTTTAGCATATACTGCCAAAGAAAAATCTATTCCACCTGATTCATTAATAGGTGTATTTTTTGCTACAACTATGAGTTTGGGATTAATAATTTATCAATTATTTGCCAATAGCAAAGGAGACCTTTTAAGTTTTTTATTTGGAGATATTTTATTAATTGATAATACCGATATTATAATTTTACTAACTTTAACATTTACTATAATAATTAGCTTTATTCCCTTTATAAAAAGATGGATATACTATTCTATGGATTTAAAGGGAACTTATAATAGACCTATAATAGAGAGAGTTTTTCACTATGGATTTTACTTTTTAATGACTGCACTTATAATATGCTCTATTAAACTAGCGGGGGCAGTATTAGTTAATGCCTTGCTCGTTATTCCCGGAATCTACGCCATAAAATGTTCTAAAAACTCTAAAGAAGTATTTATTAAATCCTGCATATTTTCTATATCATCTGCTATTATTGGAATATGGCTCTCCAATTTATTATCTCTCACATCTGGTCCCATACTGGTCTTAGTCCAATTTTTATTATTAATAATACTAAATTTAAAAAATAAATTATGTTCTTGATATACAATATGTTATTTAGCTTAATAATTTCAAATGCAAATGCAAATGATATCAAAAAGCATATTTTAGATCATATATATGAAGGATGTCCTACAAATTCCTACTGTAGCAAAAATATGGCAACTATTAGAAAAAAATGGCTTAAAAAATTAAAATCCAAACCTTCAATAAAGCAATTAAATAGCTTTAAATCAAAGCATGGAATTCCCATAGATTTTTGGTCATCAGCAAACAATAAAAAAGATATAAGTATTATTTACTGGGATTCTCATTGTGATAATCATAATATAAAAAATAATAAGATTTTATTATCACAGGCATTTGCTAATAATTTCAAAAAATTAATTAAAAATAAAAAGATTTATATTAGACAGGGCCTTCTAGCAAATAAAGACAAATTAAATAAATACTTTTTAATTAGAGAAGATAGCCCTATTTATGCAGATGGTAATAAGCTAATCTTTTCTAGAGGAGAAGAAGGAATATATTATTATATATCTATAGATAATAAGGGACATATCAGAATTGTAAAAAATACTAATAAATATAAGTTGGCAAAAGTTATAAAATGTCCAAAAAATATGATAGAAAGTTTTAAAAAATATCTTAATCCTAAAAACTTATATTTAGGTTATTACTGTAAAGCAATTTGGAATAAAAAGAATAAAAAATTTCAACCAATAATTATGGGATATGCTTGTACTTAGGCTTATGAAACTTATACTTCTAATTTTTATTTTCTTATCCTCAAATAGTTATGCTATAAAAAAACAATTTATAAAATGGCAATTACAAATCACCTATCCCAATTACGATGTAAAAACTATCAGCTTAGACAATAAAAATTATAGTCATTACCTACCTAAAACAGGATGGCGATGTGATTACAGCAAAACTTATAAAAATAAAATATCCTATATAAAGGACATAAATTGTAATTTTAGTATAAAAAAGGCAGGTGCTTTTTCTACTATTATTTCTTGTTCAAAAAACAAAAGATATAATGAAGTATATCTAAATTTAATCGATCAAAGAAAAGATAATTTAAAATATAATATAATTTTAAGTTGTCAATTTATTGAAAATTAATGCGCTTAATACCTATAGGAAAATCAAAGATATCTTTTTTTTCTAAAACCATTTCTTTAAATGGTCTATTATTTTTTAAAAACTTCCATATTCCCTTCACTTTTTTCAATTGAATTTCTACACTTATAAATTTATTAGCAATAATATTATATGGATAATCAATTATCATCTTACACCCATGTTTAGCATTAAATTCATGACAACGCATAAATACCAAATCTTTCCCTAATGCTTTCATTAAAACTAGCTTTCTTTTAATAACCGATAATGGGTAAAGTTTAAGTTTTCCATTATTTTTACGAGTTTTAAATCCAATTATATTATTTTTCTTATCGGTCTCCACATATAACTTATAAACTTTATGAGGTTTACTTCTAAAGAATATACTAACAAGTTGAATATCAGCAGAAATAGTAATAGAAGGAATTAAAAGAAATATCAATAAAAGTGGTACTTTTAAAATAAACATATTTAGCTAAGGATAACATAAATATATTTTTAATAGACAAAATATTTTATATGTTGCATTAATTAAAAAACTACCTAAATAGGTAGTTTTACTGTATAAGAACTTATGAAAATTGGCGTTCCCAAGGAAATAAAAGACAATGAAAAGAGAGTAGGACTAATTCCATCGGGAGCTAGGGAGTTGGTTCATGCCGGATGTGAGGTATTTGTTGAGAATAATGCGGGAGCGGGAATTGGTATATCAAATAATGAATATAAAAAAGCAGGTGCAAAGATTTTAAATACAGCCTCAGAAGTATTTAAAAACTCTCAAATGATAATAAAAGTAAAAGAGCCTCTGCCTGATGAGATATCCATGCTAAATAAAGATCATATCTTATATACATTTCTACATTTGGCGGCAGATAGAGAGTTAACCCAGGGATTAATGAAAAGTGGGTGTACTGCTGTTGCCTATGAAACAGTTCAAACAAAAAATGGAAATCTTCCCCTTCTAATGCCTATGTCGGAGGTTGCCGGAAGAATGGCCACACAAGTGGGAGCAAGTTTTCTACAATCGGATAAAGAGGGAAAGGGAGTACTACTTGGCGGGGTTCCGGGAGTGAAGCGTTCAAGAGTTACTGTAATTGGTTGTGGAATAGCTGGAACTAATGCAATTAAGGTGGCCATGGGAATGGGAGCAGATGTTGTGGCTATTGATATTAACCAACAAAGGCTCGCTGAACTTGATGATTTATTTGAGGCAAAAATTACAACTTTATTTTCAAATCAACAAAATATTGAAGAGTCGGTAATAAGCTCTGATTTACTAATTGGAGCAGTACTAATTCCTGGAGCAAAAGCACCTTGTTTGGTTACAAAGCAGATGATAGAAAAAATGGAACCAGGTTCTGTTGTTGTAGATGTAGCAGTAGACCAAGGGGGATGTATTGAAACTTGCAATCGTCCAACTACTCATAACGATCCCATATATAAAATAAATGGAATAATTCATTACTGTGTTTCTAATATGCCAGGAGCAATTTCTAAAACATCTACTTATGCCCTAACAAATGCTACCTTAAAATATGCAAAAGAAATTGCTATAAAAGGAATAGAAAAAGCCAGTAGTGATGATGCAGCTTTAAAGCTTGGAATAAATATATATAAAGGAAATTTAGTATACCAGCAAATTGCCAAAGACTTAGCTCTCTCCTACACCCCTCTTTCTATCTAAATAGAATGACTTAGTATTTTTATCTTTAGGATTATAAGAAAAAAGTGAAAGATTTTACCTTTCACTTTTTCCTCTAAGATTTGTATTAGTTACTTCTTTTACAAAAAGTACTTCTACCACCTATAACCTCTATATCACTAATATTAGAAGTAATATCTCTTACAAGACTTAATTTCTGCTGTAATTGATCATCAGAGATAGAATAGTCTACTATCAATCTATACTGATCTCCTTCATTTGCTGAGTTTGCATAACGACCAACTCTAAATAGAGATTGATCATTTGAGTCAACAAGGCAACTTGCCCCTAAATTTTTAATAGCAATTTTTTTTCTAGACATAACTGCATAGCTAGGAACTGAGCCATCATCAGATGCAGTGTAAACAAAGTGCACATCTCCTACATAAATTTTAAACACATCATAGTCATTAACCATCTCATGTCTGATTTTAAATCGGTGACCATTATCACAAGTCCAATTTCCTGTTATATCAGGACATTGAGATAAAGCACTTGAAACACCGACCATAGTAAAAACAATAATAGAAACAAATAACTTACATTTACGAAACATAAAAACCCTCCTTTGGTAAAAATATTAATAATGAAACCTAAATGTTAAAAATATTTATATCAAAATATAAAAAAATTTCCACCACTATTTTAAAAATTTTTACATACACAGCTTATTATGTATTATTTCAATTTAGTTTTTAAAAGTAAGAATTATCATTAACATCTTAATAAACTTAAAAAAGAAGCACTTATTATCTTATTTGCTTTCTACTTATTTACTGTAAGGTTACTATTTACATAAACTTACCAATTTTATAATTTATTTATACAAGAATATTGCTGTGGTATTTTCCCGACTTCATCATACTTAAAATTACAATACATAGTATATAAAAAATAAATTTTTATATACTATACATTTTGATATTAATATCAAATTTTACATACTTTCTAATTAATATTAAAAAATATTAATTATTTAAGTTAGAGCTTTGTTTTAGCAATATTGAATTGGGAGGAAATTGCATATTTATAGTTTAGCCTACAAGTGCTGTTCTAAGCATAAACCCTAGTTTTCTCCATTATATAGATATTTTAAAATCTATTAAACTGTTGATTTTTATCAAAAAAATAATTAATTTCTCTCTCTGCTGATTGCAAAGAATCAGATCCATGGACGGCATTTTCTTCAATAGATTTAGCGTAAAGTTTTCTTAAGGTATTTTCCTCTGCTTCTTCAGGGTTAGTAGCACCCATAATAATGCGATTTTTTTCAACGGCATTTTCTCCCTCTAATACCAAAAGCATCACTGGAGATGAAGTCATAAATGAAATAAGCGAACCAAAAAATGGTTTTTCTTTGTGTTCAATATAAAAGCCCTCTGCTTTTTCCTTTGATAGTTGAACAAAATTTGCAGCGGAGATTTTCAACCCCTCTTTTTCAAATCTACTTATAATATTTCCAACATTATTATCAAGTACGGCATTTGGTTTAATAATACTAAGTGTTCTCTCCATTATTTTGCTCCCTTTGATTCATTTAATTTCAATAATTCCTCCACTTTTTCTCCTATTTGTGCTGGTGATCTTATTATATGCACTCCACATTTTTCCAAAATTTTATATTTTGCCTCAGCAGTATCATCTCCTCCTGAGATTATTGCCCCAGCATGGCCCATACGTTTTCCCTTAGGGGCGGTAGCGCCGGCAATAAAGCCAACAACAGGTTTTGTCATGTTCTGATCTATCCATAAGGCGGCCTCATTTTCAGAGTTGCCTCCAATCTCTCCAATTAATACAACAGCATCTGTATCCTCATCCTGCTCAAATAACTCCAACATATCAATAAAATTGCTACCATTTACGGGATCACCTCCAATACCTACACAGGTACTCTGGCCAATTTCCCGACTGGTTAATTGAAAAACTGCTTCATATGTTAAAGTTCCAGAGCGAGACACAACCCCCACATTTCCTGGCATGTGAATTTGACCGGGCATAATACCTATTTTGCACTCTCCAGGGGTAATAATCCCAGGGCAATTAGGTCCAATTAAGCGAGTATTAGAATTTGAAAGTGCCTCTTTAACCGCTATCATATCATTTATGGGAATGCCTTCGGTAATACAGACAACTAAAGGAATTTCACAACTAATACATTCCATAATTGAATCTGCTGCAAATGGGGCGGGAACAAATATCATAGCGGCATTAGCAGAGGTCTTATCAACAGCTTGATCTACAGTATTAAAAACAGGAAAACCATTGTGAACAGAGCTCCCTTTTCCAGGAGTAACTCCTCCTACAAAATCAGTTCCATATTCTTGGGACTGAAGGGAGTGAAAAGTTCCATGCTTTCCAGTAAATCCGAGAGTTATAAGTTTAGTATCTCTTCCAATTAAAATTGACATTAGTTTATTTCCTCTACTATCTTTACTGCAGCTTCGCCTAAATCACGAACAAAAACAATTTTTAAACCTGAATCCTCCAAGATCTTTTTCCCAACGGCAACATTAGTGCCTTCAAGTCTAACCACCAGTGGAACAGAGATTGCTAGATCTTTTGCAGCAGCAACAATCCCTTCTGCTATAATATCGCATTTCATAATGCCACCGAAGATATTAACTAAAATTCCTTTAACTTTTTCATCAGATAAAATTATAGAAAATGCCTTTTGTACTGCCTCTTTAGTTGCACTCCCTCCGACATCTAAAAAGTTTGCTGGTTCACCACCTGCCTGTTTGATAATATCCATAGTTGCCATAGCAAGACCAGCTCCATTTACCAAACAGCCAATATTACCATCAAGAGAGATATAGGATAGACCATATTTATTTGCCTCTACTTCTTTCTCTGAACCTTCCTCTAGTTCATGAATTTCAACTATATCTTGTTGCCTAAACAAAGCATTACTATCGAAATTTATCTTAGCATCAAGTGCAATAACATCTCCACTTGTAGTTATTGTCATGGGATTTATCTCTACTATAGAACAATCTTTATCTACATATAGCTTATAAATTCCCTCCATAAATTTTATTATTTGATTTACAATTTTTTTATCATCAATTCCCATGGAATATGCCATCTTTCTACCAATGTAAGGGGAATAGCCCTTAGATGGCTCAACTACTACTTTTATAATTTTATCAGGATTTTCTTCCGCAACTTTTTCAATATCAACGCCTCCTTCTGAAGAGCCAATAAAAACTAACTTGCCATAAACTCTATCGAGTAATAACCCTAAATAAAATTCTCTATCAATCTGACAACCTTCTTCTATAAATAAAGTTTTAACCTCTATACCTTCAGATCCCGTTTGATGAGTAACAAGCTTTTTAAATAAAATAGATTCTGCATGTTTCTCAACTTCATCTAATGAACGAGCTATTTTTACTCCTCCTGCTTTACCTCTTCCACCGGCATAGATTTGGGCCTTAACTACATGTACATCTGATTTTAATTTTTCAGCAACACTTACTGCTTGATCTACGGATTTTTGCAACTTCCCCCCTTAGAGTTTTAACTCCATATTTTCTCATCAGTTCTTTAGCTTGGTATTCGTGTATATTCATAAATTAAATACTCAAATTGATATGTTAATCTTTCAATGTCTGTCATTAAAGAAGCAATGCCCAACAAAATGCTATTTAGTTTTATAAATGAGCTGGCCTATACCAACAAAGAGGGCGATAACCACTTTTATATTCACCGCTACCCCTATAGCAAACACCTATATCAGAATAATTACCCAATGAGTTACTAAAATTAGCAGAGCAAATTGCCCCTTGAAAAAATGTATCTAACCGACATTGAGGTTCTGGATAGTCATCTAAGCTTTTTAATGTTACATAAGGGCTAGGTGTGCTTAAACTCACTTTATCACTAAAACCTCTAAATACGATAAAAAAATCTACAAAAGAAAGTGCCGCCATTATAGATCTCTTACATATAGCTACCTCATTTTCATTGTAAAAAGAATCTTTACATTTATTCTCTGCTATTTTTGGAACCATTTTATTTTCCATTAAACGGACATTATCATCATATCTAGCAAACTCTCTAAAACATTTCAAAGTTGCAAAATAATCTGCCTGACCTTCGCTAGAGGCCCAACGTTCTTTTGTGTGAAAAGGAGCTCCTCCAATATGATGTCCAATCTCATGACATATTATCAAAGCAAGAGCATCCATTGTGACAGATTTATGTTTTACAACTCCAGCAGTTAATAAAACAACGGCTTCTTTACTGTCATCGGATAAAAAAGCTCTTGCTGTGGGAAAACTTACACCTTCAAGATACTTAACAACAAGTTTTCTACCAATTTTTTTCTTTATAACGGGAGTGTATATATTTTTAATTCTACTTAAGATTCTATCAACATCTTTATCTTCAATAAAATAATCATCTATAGCACCGTAAACTTTATAAACAAAACAAGGAATTATAAAAAAAATTAAAAATATAAAGACTAATAAAAATTTATTATTCAATAGCACTCCCTAATAAAATAATGCCACTAAAGTAAAGTTAGTGGCATTATTTTATTCTTTTTTTATGGTTGATTTATGGTTTAAACCAACATAGAGGTCTAAATCCCACTTCAAATTCATTAGAACTGCGATAACAAGCGCCATCGATATAATTGTTATCACTTAAGACAATGTTTACATCTATAGGACAAAGGGCACCTGCTACATAAGTGTCAAGACGACACTGAGCCTTAGGATGAAGTGTATAAGTTTCATTAACTACTTTGGTATCATTTGTGTGTAAACTAACACTTCCAAATACACTGGTAGTTAAGGCATAACTTGCCATAATGGACCTCTTACAAATTGCAATATCTTCAGCATATACAAAGGAATTACTACAATTTGTCTGAACAATCTCTGGAACATCTACATATTTCATTAACTTTTGATTATTATCAAGAGCGGCATACCTTCTAAAGCACTTTAAAGTCGCAAAATAATCCGATTGTCCTTCCGCAGAGAAAGGCAGTTCAACAGATATAGGCAATTTGGGTTTTATTTTAGGATACCCCCCAATATGATGACCGATTTCATGACAGGCAACCAAGGCAAAGGCATCAGCAGTTATACCTTTATATCTAGCAAGTCCTCCATGCATTTTAATAACAGGTCTTTTTCTAAAAATTGTTTGCCTAGCATAAGCGTTTACTGGAGACTCCCTCCACCAATCGTCCCAACTACGTCTAACAGACAATCTTTTGCCTAATCTCTCTTGTATAATTGGTACATAAATACTCTCTACTCGATCTAAAACTCTATCAAATGTATCTCTATCAATCCCCAATAGGCTGACAGTTTTTTTAAACATAGCTTTTTCTTTAATGAAACTCCCCTCTTCAATGTGAGAAAAAGCTGTCGATAAATACATCATTAGAAATGTCGAAAAAATTAACTTAATCATTTAAACCTCCTTGTTTATTATTAGCCTATATAATTGGTAAGAGTTCTTAAAGTATCTGTAATTATATTTAAGAGAATAAAAAAAGAGGCTAAAACATTAGCCTCTTTTTTACTATAATTTAAAATTGTTAAATTAAATCCTCTCTGGCTTATACCAACAAAGAGGCCTCATTCCCAATTTAAAATCAGAAAACCTATGACAAGCCCCCTTATTAGGATCTTTAACATTATCAAGTCCATCCTCTACATCTACAGCACAAACTGCTCCTTGAAAATAAGTATCAAGTCGACATTGAGCTACTGGATGAGTGTGTTGTGTTCTGGAAACTTCTCTAGGGTCAGGTGTATCAAAATCAGTATCACCAGTTCTACCTAATGCTCCCAAGAGGTCAGCTAGATTTTTACCGGCAATAGAGTTCCTTTGGCAAATAGCCAAATCTTCTTGATTGGAAAATGATTTATTACAAAGCAGAGATACCGTTTGTGGAACTCTAAATCTTTTCATGAAGGGTAAATTATTGTCCATCTCGGCATATCTTCTAAAGCACTTTAAAGTTGCAAAATAATCAGCTTGTCCTTCATTGGATGCCCAAATACCTACATATTTAGGTATTCCACCTATATGGTGTCCAATTTCATGACAAGCAACCATAGCAAAGGCATCTGGTGTCATCTTAGGATGTCTAGCTAAACCCCCAAACATATTTATAATATATTTGTTGCCAATTCTTTGAGCTGAAGCATTGACCGTCCCATTTGTCCACCGACGACTTACAATAAAATCACCACCATGTTCTTTAATAATTGGGGCGTATATTTTTTCAATACGATCTAAGATTCCGTGAAATTGCTTTTCTGTGATATTAGATGACTTATAGCTAGTGGGAATCCAGTATTTGTTTTTTGGATAATGAGCAAATAAATTGGTAGTTGATAGTAAAATAAAGCATGTAAAAATTAATTTAATCATTTGTACCTCCTTGTATAATAAATATGCTAATTAAAACAATCAGCTTTGAAAAATCATATATTTAAAATGTAATTTTATTTAAGTTTAAAGATAATTTTAAGTTTTATTTTTGGTTCATGCACACTTGACTAATTCTTAAAACCGCTTAAACATAATTTTAGAGATAAAAAACAGGTGTTTTAAGGATTCAAAAATTTCCGAGAAAAAAATCAGAGAGATTATTCGCTATTTTAAGGCGGATCTTCCAGCAATTAAAATTGCTTTTTTAACAGGTTTACACAGAAATAATATAAATAAAATTCTAAAAAAACTCCGCAAAAGAATAGCAGAGTTTTGTGAGCAAGAGAGTTGCTTTGACTCAGGAGAAATGGAAATGGATGAAAGCTACTTTGGAGCAAGAAGAATTAGAGAAAGAATAGGCAGAGGAGCAAAAGGAAAAACAATTGTATTTGGAATAAAAAATAGATGTTTATACTCAAGTTATAAAAAACTGCTCTAGGGAGGTAATTTTACCCCTGAAAAGTAAATCTCAAAAGATCCAGCTTTATATACCGATGTATTTAAGACATAATGATGCTTTAGTAGATATGGGTTATAAAAGACACTATAGGGTTCTTCATGGAAAAAATGAATTTGCAAAAAAAGAAGGAAAAGTTAAAAATTATATAAATGGAATTGAAAACTTCTTAGGTATAGCTAAGGTAAGACTCTCTAAATTTAGAGGATTAAATAAAGATACTTTTTCCGCATTTAAAAGAATGTGAATTTAGATTTAGTTATAGAAACCAAGATATTTATAACATATCTGCTTGGCATGTTGCATAATAAACCTCTCTTGTGTGCATGAGTCTTAATTTAATTACATAAATTATTTTTTAGAATCTTTTAATTTAAAACTTAAATAAAATTACATTTTAAATATATGATTTTTCAAAGCTGATTGTTTTAATTAGCATATTTATTATACAAGGAGGTACAAATGATTAAATTAATTTTTACATGCTTTATTTTACTATCAACTACCAATTTATTTGCTCATTATCCAAAAAACAAATACTGGATTCCCACTAGCTATAAGTCATCTAATATCACAGAAAAGCAATTTCACGGAATCTTAGATCGTATTGAAAAAATATACGCCCCAATTATTAAAGAACATGGTGGTGATTTTATTGTAAGTCGTCGGTGGACAAATGGGACGGTCAATGCTTCAGCTCAAAGAATTGGCAACAAATATATTATAAATATGTTTGGGGGTTTAGCTAGACATCCTAAGATGACACCAGATGCCTTTGCTATGGTTGCTTGTCATGAAATTGGACACCATATAGGTGGAATACCTAAATATGTAGGTATTTGGGCATCCAATGAAGGACAAGCTGATTATTTTGCAACTTTAAAGTGCTTTAGAAGATATGCCGAGATGGACAATAATTTACCCTTCATGAAAAGATTTAGAGTTCCACAAACGGTATCTCTGCTTTGTAATAAATCATTTTCCAATCAAGAAGATTTGGCTATTTGCCAAAGGAACTCTATTGCCGGTAAAAATCTAGCTGACCTCTTGGGAGCATTAGGTAGAACTGGTGATACTGATTTTGATACACCTGACCCTAGAGAAGTTTCCAGAACACAACACACTCATCCAGTAGCTCAATGTCGACTTGATACTTATTTTCAAGGAGCTATTTGTCCTGTTGAAGTAGAAGATGAGGTAGATTATAAAGATCCCAATAAAGGTACTTGTCACAGATTTGCTAACTTTGAGCTAGGCTTTAGACCTCTTTGTTGGTTTAAACCCAAAAGAAGTTAATTTTATAAAATTTTTAATTTAAAAAAGAGGCTAAGTTTTAGCCTCTTTTTTTCTGTAAAATAATTACAATAGTTTATGACATGTTTAATAATAGCTTAACTAGGCATGAAAACAATGAATACATACTTACTTAACTTCTTTATCAAGAATAAATTAACTATATTTTAATAACAGATAAAACAAATACGGTATTTGTTTATATTTTTAAGGTTTAAACCAGCAACGAGGACGATTTCCTACTCTATGTCTTCTTGATCTACTACAAGTTCCAGCTCTATGGTCAGACACATTATCTACTGACAATCTAACTGGTGTATTACAAATGCTTCCTTGAAAGAATGTATCTAGGCGACACTGGGGTTTGGGGTGAGAATGAAAAGTCTGATTAACTATAGTTTTATCGGGTCGACTAAAACTAACAGTACTAACTCTTACATTTGCAAGACTTTCAAAGACCCTAGCTAAACTTAAACTTGCAAGAGCACTTCTTCTACAAATGGCAATATCCTCTTTATTGCTAAATGCAAATCCACAGTGATAGTCTACAGATTTAGGTGTAGAAACAATTTTTTTCATAAACTGTGAATTATCATCTATTTCTGCATATCTTCTAAAGCACTTTAAAGTTGCAAAATAATCCGACTGTCCTTCATTAGAGGCCCAGCCGCTGTTTGATTTTGGAACCCCTCCAATATGGTGACCAATCTCATGACAGACAACCAACGCTAGAGCATCAGCAGTAAGTAGAGGATGGCGGGCAAACCCTCCTCGAATATCTACATAAAACTCTCTTCTGTCTTGCCTTTGAAAAGCAAAAGCATTAACAGTATCATCGTTCCAATCACCTTTTATAATCAAATTAGCGTTATACTTATTTTTTACTATTTTAGTGTAAATGAATCTAAGTCTACCTAATACCCCTGCAAATTGTCTTTGATTAACTCTTGCTGCCTTATATCCTACAGGTATTTTATAATTATTTCTTGGAACAATTCCTTCTTTGCCATCAACACTACAAGATAAAACTTCAGAATTTATTACCAATAGCAAAATCAATAATTTTAATAATACTTTCATACTTTTTAAAAAGTTTGAATAATCCTATCATTTTGATATAGTATAGAAATATAATGTAAGAGATTAATAGATTTTAATCATACAATTATGCAAATAGTTATTTTATGAAAGTTATCGTCGTATATACAGATGAAAATTCTATAGATAGTGTTAAAAATGCTATGTTTAATGCCGGAGGGGGAGTTGTTGGAAATTACGATAAATGTTGTTTTCAAACAAAGGGAATAGGTCAATTTCGCCCTTTGTCAAACAGTAATCCTCATATTGGAACTTATAATCAAGTAGAAGAGGTTTCAGAAATTAAACTTGAAATGGCTTGCTCAGATGAAAAACTAAGTGATGTTCTAGCTGCTATGATAAAAGCCCACCCCTATGAAACCCCTGCTTATCATGTAATAAATAGTTATGAATGAAAAATTAAAAAATGGTCTTCATCCTAGTTGGTACCAAGTGCTAAAGGATGAATTTCAAAAAGAGTACATAGTAAAACTAAGAACTTTTTTGGAATCTGAAATTAAAAAAGGAAAAATAATTTATCCTCATGGTAATGAAATATTTAGTGCTTTAAACTTAACTCCTCTAAATGAAATAAAAGTAGTAATTATTGGACAAGATCCCTATCATAATCCTAACCAAGCACATGGGTTATCTTTTTCTGTTAAACCAAAAGTTCCCCCTCCTCCCTCCTTATGTAATATTTATAAAGAATTAAAACAAGATTTAGGATTTAAAATTCCCAACCATGGCTCTTTAGTGAAATGGGCAAAACAAGGAGTGTTGCTTTTAAATGCGGTATTAACAGTAGAAAAAAATAGGCCTGCCAGTCATCAAAATAAAGGTTGGGAAAATCTCACTGATACAATTGTTGATTACCTAAATAGAGAAAAAGATAATCTAGTCTTTATGCTATGGGGGGCACATGCTCAAAAAAAGTGTAATTCTGTGGATAGCTCCAAGCATCTTGTTATAAAATCTCCTCATCCTTCACCATTTTCTGCTGACAGAGGATTTTTTGGAAGTCGACCATTTAGCAAAGCTAATGATTATCTAAATAAAAATAAAAAACCTATAATCGATTGGCAATTGTAGTATTGAACTTTTAATTGCAATAATTATAATCAAATATTATGAGTAAATTACACGAAAAAAAATGCATCCCCTGTAGCGGAGAAGTTCCTCCTTTGAAACTTGAGGAGATAAGGGAGCTAAAATCACAAATATCTAGTGAATGGCAATTAATAGATAATAATACAAAACTTTTCAGAAATATAACTTTTAATAATTTTAAAAAACCCATGGATTTAGCGATAAAAATTGGAGAGATAGCAGAAGAACAATGGCATCACCCAGAGCTATCTATTGGTTGGGGGCATCTAGACATCAAGCTTTGGACTCATAAAATTAATGCATTAGTGGAAAGTGATTTTATCTTTGCATCAAAAATAGACAAGCTATTATGAAAAAAGTAGTACTTTTTTTAATACTAATTTCTTTACAATTGCCCGCACAAGATGGTTTTCATGACTCCTTTTTTTCCAACATGGAAAAAATGATAAAAGAGTTTCAAAGGGAATCGTTTGAAACTATGAATAAGATCTTAAAAGACGATGTCTTTAAAGATTTTATCAAAAATATAGATTCTAGAAATTTATTTTCCGATAATGTTACCTTTAATTGGCAAAAAAAAGGTAACAAAAAAATTCTAACTATTAAGGGGTTAAATCCCGATAATAAACAGTTTCCTCTCGATATAAAAATCAAAGATTCCACTTTAAGTATAAAAGGAACTAGTATATCTAAGATAGAAAATAAAAATCAAAAGTCTACTTCTGTTATGGCATATAATAAAAGCATGCCCCTGCCTAATGATATAGATCCTGAAAGTGCTTCATTTAAAAGGGAAAAAGATAACATTATTATTACCTTTAAATTAAAGACTTCAAAATAATTACAATAGCTTGCTAATAAAAGTCAACTTAAGTTGTCATGAACCTAACATGATCTAACTAATCTTGATATATAAAGTTTGTAAAACAATTAACCGACAGAGTAATCATGACAGATAAAAAGCATTATTATTTTAAGCTAGGAAAGGCAAATTCTATATTTGAGCAATTAGTTAACTCCGACAAATACAAAATACAAAAAGAACTACCAAAAGAAGGTTTTGCTCTTGCTATTTATTATGAAAGCGAAAAAAAAGACAGTTGGACGGCAGAATGTCTTAATGACAAAAAATATGATGATGATGAGAAAAAGAAAGAATACTTAAAAGAAAAAACATCCGGTAAGCTATCCCATGTGCATATTCTTAAATTTAACAACATCGAAAAAGGTGATCTAGTTTGGATTTTTTACAAATTAAGAATTTACTGCTTTAAGTGTACAGATAATAAACTTTTTGATGCAAAAAAAAACGGCAAGTACAATTATTTATTTAAAAAAACCAAAAAACCCCAACAACCAAAAGCAAAAATGTTTAAGCTACACAATATTTGGAGTGCTGAAGATGTTCCTCAATTTTTTGCAACTATTGGCTCAAATAGGTCGTACAATCAACACACGATAAAAGAACTAAAAGAAGAATCTGCTGAGCTAAATGTAGCAAAGAAGCTCTATAATAAAAACAGTGAAACCATATGTATATCCCTTAAAAAACCCGTTTATAATAATTTAACAAAATACCTTTCCCCTACTCAATTTGAAACATTAATTTTTTTGATTTATCTATATAAGGGAGGAGTACCAGATTCTTATAAAGGAACTTCAAGAGAAATAGTTGATTTAACTGTTTATTATGATTCACCTGAGAAAGAATTCGATGTTCTAAATATTCAAGTTAAAAACAAAAAATCTATAGCAGATTTTGAAAAGACAATAAGTGAATACAATGAACGTTATAAGAAAGATGGCGAAAAAACTAGGCTCGCACTTGTGCATAGTGGAGAAATTGAAAATAGTGATAGTTATATCTATGGAGAAAATTGGATAATAGATAATATTAAAAATTTTCCTGATGAAATAATTGCTAAATGGCTTAAAAAACAATTCAGTTCTGAAATTTTTAACTCAGAGGAATTAATGAAAGGAATAAAAGCTAAAAAGCTTTAAGTATTTTCAATTACCCTCTAAAAATCGTTTTTTTATTATTCTAATCTAATTTTATTGCTTTTTTGTTTGTATGATACTTCATCTTTTAACCTTGAAATAATCTCTTCATTTGAAACATTTTTTTTCAATACAATTGAGCTATATACTGCTTTAAAATCACCTGGATTTAAGTTTTTTATACACTCTAAATTTGCTTTTTCAAAATCAGATAAATCTTTATCGACTAAGTTTGAAAAAAATGTTTTATATACATTTACCAATGATTCTACCCTTAAATCTTTAAATTTAACTTTTAAGTGAAATCGCCTTAGTGTCGCTCTGTCTAGGTTCTCTACAAAATTTGTAGCACAAATTAATACACCTCTAAACCTCTCCATCTGGGTTAGAAGTTCATTTGTTTGACTAACTATCCATGAGTATTTTGCACTTTCACGAGGCCTAAATAAACTATCGCATTCATCAAGAAATAATATATCTCCCTCTTTTTCAACTGCTTTAAACATTTCTGCAATGTTCCTCTCCGTTATACCCAAGAATGGAGACAAAATATCACTGGTTCGTTTAATCTGCATATTTTTTCCTAACTCTTCTGATATATATTTTGCATGCTCAGTTTTTCCTGTACCAGGAACTCCTTGAAATAAAATACAAAGGTTATGTATTAAATTCTTATATTGATAATAATTTTTAATGATAGTCATTATCTCTTTTTCATTAACAGAGATATTAATAAATTCCGGATTATAAAATGACTCAATTGGTTTTTCTTTTATAGATTTTCCATTTATAAATTTCATATGAGAATCCAATAGAGTTAAAATTATATTTTTTTTATTAACTTTATTGTCTGATAATGATCCCATTTTTTTAAAAGGCAAATTTAAAGCTCCAGGATCAAGTGTATAATCTTTAGCTAATTTAGTTAGTTCAATTTTATCAAAAATATTCACTCCTGACTTATGCTGTATATTTGTTAATGCTAAGGTTCTCTGTCCTCTTGTAAAAGATTCAAAACATATTGAAAGATCAAATCTTCTTTTTGTAGAATGATGCATCCTAACATCATTTGTAATCCAAATTATGTTAAGTTCATGTTCTTCCATATATGTATTAACCCAAGCCTTATTACTGCTGTTATCACTGAAAAAACTATAATCAGTATTTAAAATTTCTTCTGCTTCGTCGACCACAAGTAGTGAACTGTTATTAAGTATGCTTTTAGCTGCAATTAAAGCTGATTTTATCATCATTGGAGAGTTCTTATCTTTTTCACATATTTTTATTTTATAAACATCTAATCCCAGCTTTTTACCAATGCTTCTTGTAAATTCTGTTTTGCCTGTACCTGACCTCCCGTATAGGAGTAAGTTTGAACCAGCATTACACTTAACTAAATACTTAATAGAATCAAATTCATCTTTAGATATAAGATAATCTTTTATATCAAGAGAATCATCAATTTCAGGTTTTTCAAAGAAAAATGAAAACATATTACAGTTCTCATCATTCTCTTCTAAAATTTCAAATATATGGTCTGCTAAATTAAAAGACCCAAATCTAACCTTTTCAATCAGCATGGCCTTTAGTAGCTTAGAATTATTTCTAAATTCTCTGTTTATTACTATTTGCGAAACATCAAATAATTTTGAGAAAAAATTAAAAACTTTTCTGTCTCTACTATAATTAAAATCCATAAGTGGATTATCATCACCTACTATTTCGAACAAATAATAAAAGAAAAGAATCTTTTTTTGAATATCTGTTAATTCAAAAATATTAACTAATCGTTCAAAAATAGGAGGATACTCAAATTTACTTATATCTGTTTCTTGGTAAACTTTTGAGACTTTATCAAAAATTAATTTACGAATATCTGATTCATGAATATAATTTGATGTTAACTCTATTACTTTTAAAAAGTCATATTCATTTATAAAATATTTTTTATTAGATCTTTTTGAAGATTTTATTTTATTTTTATCAAGAATACGCTCTATTTTGAATCCTAATGAACATCTTCTTTGATCATCTAAAAGACGAGTCCAATTTGCATATTTAAAAATACTTTCTAAATCAGATTTTGATCTTCTTAAAGAAAAATAATTTTCTTCTATAGAAGTATCTCCCTTGTCTTTTAACTCAATAATATCGTTTAAAAGAATACATACAATATCTGCTCTATTTTCTAGCCCAACTAAAAACCCAACTGTTTCCATTGCTTTTATTAAGTCCGAACAATTTAGGCTGTTCTCATTATTAGATAACCATTTATAGCAAAGTAGCAAAAGTGGTTTTTTAAAATAATATGATTTCATGTAAACACCGTGGCTTAAGTTCCCACTTACTATGCCCGATACTTATGACAGAAAGTGTCACAAAGTAACTATAATAAGGTGTTGGAATTATGGGGAAAGTTTCCAAAACAAGACGACAAGATATCATTTTTCAGCTTTTAAAAGGTCACGACATAAGTTCTGGGTTAACTGCCACTGAAATACATAAACTAGTAAAAAATGAGAGCCTAAATATTGATCTAAGGACAATAAGAAGAGATTTGACAGAACTTACAATAACACATGGATTAAGCTCTAACGGCTCTAGGCCAGAGAGATATTTTCCTTCCAAAAACTATAATTTAAAATATAAGCTCCGTCTTAATGAAAATACTCTACAAGTTCTTCTAATTGCATTAAATAACTTAAAATTTACTTCTCATGATTACTTTAAAAATTTAGCTACTGAAACAGAAACAGCTATTTTTGAGTCAATTGACCCTAAAATTGCAAATGAGTTAAGAAAATCTAAGGAAAAATACTACTTTGATTTTAGTATATCAGGTAAGCCAACTAGCTCAAATTCCAAAGATTTTGAGAAAATAATGATTGCAATACGAGAAAATAAAATTATTACCTGCAATAACTATTCCCCTTACAAAGATAAAAAATATAACCAAAAAAGAAGAAAATTTGCACCATATATGTTTATTCTCACTTCTGGTATCCCATATATAATTGTAGAAGATCAAGAAGATAAGCAACTTAAAAAGTTAAGAGCTACTAGAATAAATAATGTTAAGCTTGCTAAAAAATTCTTTAAACCAATCGCTTTTAAAGACTATTTACATCTTGAAAGTTTAGTTGGTGGCTGGGGAGGTATTAATGATGAATCTATTGATATAAAAATAATTTGTGATAAGTTCATGGCAATTTACTTTAAAGAAAGAACTGTCCATATTTCTCAAAAAATAAAAAAAATCTCAAAGAATAAGTATGAATTAATATTTAATTGTTCTCATGGCCATGAAATGGTCAGACTTCTTTCTTCTTTTGGAGGACATATTAAATCTATAAAGCCTGAGCATTTGTACTCAGAAATTAAAGAAATCTGGCAATCAGGACTAAAAAAGCTAACTAACAATTAAATCTCTATCAAAAAGAAAAATCAACTAAACTGACACAAAAAATATCTACTTTTGCTTGAAGAAATTAATGTAAAAAATAATTTATAAAATTTAAATTATTTCTTCTTTTTGCCTCTTTTTTTGGACTTTTTACTTGCAGTAGCTTTGTTAACTTTTAACAACTCTACTTCAAATATCAAAGTTGCTCCTCCAGGAATTCTAGGAGGTGCACCCATATCTCCGTAGGCAAGATTAGATGGAATGACTAGTTGAATTTTTCCACCCTCTCCTATTAATTGTAGGCCCTCAGTCCAACCTTTAATAACTCTATTAAGTGGAAATGTTACTTCCTTCCCTCTGTCGCGAGAAGAATCAAATACTTTTCCATTTATCAATGTCCCATGGTAGTGAACGGTAACATTGCTTGTAGCAGTAGGTTTTTTACTACTACCTTGAGTTAATATTTTATATCCAAGGCCTGAAGCTGTTTTTTTACCACCACCATCGACAAAGTTCTTCATGTGATTTTCACCTTCTTTTTTAACTTCTTCTGCCACTTTTGTTACCCTCTTTTGAAATACTTCTTGAATCTTCCCTCTATATGCTGTGACATCAATGGCTGGTTTTTTTCCAGAAAGTGCATCTTTTACCCCTAGTATTATCTTATCCTGCTCCTCTTTATTAAACTTTAAGGTAGCCATACGTGCTCCTAGGGAGTGTCCTACAGCATAATAGACTTTATCCTCATCAGTTTTCAAAGATGGTTTACAAGAGATAACTATAGCAGTTAATACAAATAGATAGAAAATTTTCATTATTACTTCCTTTTTTATTTATGGTTTCTAAAACTGTAACTTTATATGTAAGAGAATGCAAGTACTTAAGTTAATATATTATCCAAAGCATCATTAGCTAGCCTATCACAAAATTCATTTTGTGGATGCCCTGAGTGGCCCTGAACCCAAAAGTAATTCAAACTACTATACTGATTGCTTATTTCATCTAGCCTCTTCCATAGTTCTAAATTTTTAGGAGGTTTTTTTTCACTATTTTTCCACCCTCGCATCTTCCACCTATCAATCCATTCATTCATGCCATCTACTACATGTCTTGAATCACTATACAGGTGTACTGTTGCCGATTTTAAAACATCTTTTGATAGTTGTTTATGCAATCTCTCAAGGCCTTCTATTGCCGCCAAAAGCTCCATACGATTATTAGTAGTCTGAGTATCTACTCCAGAAGCCTTAAATAAAATATTTCCAACTCCATCTTGTGCCATAGCTCCCCATGCACCTGGGCCAGGATTACCTCTACAGGCACCATCGGAAAATACACAGTAGATATTATCTCCCGTAACTTGAGGGGCAAAATTATCATCAAAGTTGATGCTATTTTTATCACTATCGACATCAATTAAATTATACAATGCATTAATATGCTCAAGAGCAGCTTTATTGCTTGAAAAAAATTTCTTAATTTCACCTAGATACTTATAAACTTTTTTACTCATTTTAAGCTTTAGTAAACTTTATAACTTCCACTGGGCATGCCTCTGCTGCTTCAGCAATCCTAAGTCCATCATGAAGTGGAGCATCGGGACGAATTACACAAGTATCATCTAAAACCTCAAAAACTTCAGGATAAATGGTCTCGCAAGCATCACAAACAATACATCCTGGATCAATCCAAACTTTTGAAGCAGGAAAGTTATTCTCTGCCGGAGAACTCTCTGTACTTGAGTTTTGAGTAAAGTCTTGAGTAAATTTTGGATTGGTTGCAATTTTTAATGATTTGTTCTCTTGGCCAGAAAAATCAGTTGCCACAAAACTTCTCTTAACAGTTTGATATAAAACTGGAGGAGGCCCTACTTCTTGAAATTTTTTGTTAAACTCCTCTGCAGTCATATTGGCATTATTTACTCTTTGAACGAACTCATCTCCTTTATAAGTAAAATAATAACTTAAATTATCACTTAAAGCAGATAGCTCTACAGTAACAGTTGCGTTTTCAAGATTATCGGCATTGATTAAATTTTTAATTCCCACTCCTAGAGCCTCATCTACAGCAAAGTCACTACCTTTAGGAGAAAACTCCTTTAAAATGTCAACTTGAGTTAATTTTCCAAAGGGATTATATAGACGAATACGAATAAGGTTAAACTTTCCAGGTTCTCTGGCACTATTCCAAGTAAAACCAAAAGCAAACCCAGTTTCTCCTTTAGATGTTTTTAAGAAGTAAAACTTTTGCTTTGAAAATAAAAAATAAAGTCCCCCATTTAGAAGACTTATAATTGCTAGAGATAGTACCAAAAGTAGTACTAAGAACATAGCAATAAACATACTTAAAAAGGCAGTACTCATATCAATTCAAGATTATACCAGTTAAAAACTCCTTCAGTCAAAAGCCTTATTATACTTGTAAATTAAGGCCGACTGTTAGATATCTAGACTTTACCTTACCAAGGCCAAGTAAAGACCTATCGTACTTATTATAAACCCAAAATAAATTACTCTTATGCTCTTTTGTGCAGGGATAGCTCAATGTACCTTGATTGTAACGAACTATATCTTTGGGTTCAAGTACAACTGATGGCAAAGGTAGAATATCACATAGATTTACAGAATATTTATCATAGTCAAAATTTTCTGATTTAATTGGCCAATTTTTTTTAAAAAGGGCACGTACACAATTCATCTTACCAAAGCTTTGTCTCTCCAGTTCTTTTAACGCTCCTACAGTATTTAAGCTCTCTGCCATATCTTCAAACAGTTTACGAATATAAACACCCTTTCCACAACATACTTTAAATACAACTTTTGGAAAATTATACTCTAGGACTTCTATACTATATACTTTTCTTTTAACTGGAGGTTTTAAAATCTCTACTTTGAAAGATCTTGCCCACTTATAAAGAGTTCTGCCTTTATATTTTGCTGCAGAGATGATCGGGGGTACTTGCATATAATCACCAATAAAACTATTAAATTTTTCCTGCAGAGTATCTTTATTATGTACTTTTAGCTTTTCTTTAGCATTATTATCTGTTCTTATGATATCATCACTTAAGTCGCCACTAATTGTTTTAACGCCAATTTTTCCAGTTGCTAAGTAGTTTTTTTTTAAATTCTCATGAAGATAATCATTTAAACGAGTTGCTCCATTAACTCCTAGTAATAAAACTCCTGTAGAAAAGCTATCTAATGTACCAAGGTGGCCCACTTTTTTACAATCCTTTGGCAAACGACATTTAAAATATTTTACTACATCAAAAGATGTCCAACCTTTAGGCTTATAAAGGTTAAAAATAGCAGGTTTTTTAAAACTATTCATTTATAATTCTGATCTTCTTTTAATAATTGAGCGATTTTATTTCCTAATTTAAACTGTAAATCTTCATAAAATATAATCTTTGGAGTTTTTCTTAAGGATAAACTATTTCCTAGAATACTTCTAATTTTCTTTTGAGATAAATCAAATGCCTCTTGAATATTAGATTTATTTTTATCATCAAAACTATCCCAATACAATTTTATTTGAGAAAAATCAGAATTTAACTCCGCTCTAGTTATAGTAACAAAATTTAAATTGGGATTGCTAATATTAGATCTAATAATAATATTAACTTTATCTTTTATATTTTCTTGAAGTCTTTCTTTTTTAAAGGTTTTATTAGCCATAGGAGTCATTTTATAAAGATTTATTATCTTCTGATACCTTTGCAGTTGAATTTGTCATTACAATATCGTCTAACTTTCTTTTCTTTTTATTAATAATATACGCTTCAAAGACATCTCCAACTTTGATATCGTTGAAGTTCTCAAGAGAGACTCCACACTCCATATTATTTTTAACCTCTTTAACATTGTCTTTAAATCTCTTAAGCGAAGATAATTTTCCATCATAAATAATTTTTTCATTTCTCAATAAACGAATATTACAATTATTATTTAAACTTCCATCAATAACATAAGAACCAGCTATTGTTCCCACCTTAGATATATTAAATGTTTCTCTAACTTCTGCTCTACCTATATATTTTTCTTCAAGGTCAGGATCTAGTATCCCTTCTAATGCCAGTGTTACATCGTTAATTAGTTCATAGATAATACTATAGGTTTTTACCTCTACACCTCTATCTTCTGCTAAACGAGCAGCTGAAGTAACTGGACGCATGTTAAATCCAATGACAATGGCCTTGGATGATATAGCAAATTGAATATCATTATCAGTAATGGCCCCAACTCCTCCATTTATAATATCAACCGATACTTCATTATTACTAAGAGCAATTAGCGAAGATTTTATTGCCTCATAAGAACCAATAGTATCACTTCTTATAATTAGACTTAACTTTTTGACAGTATCACCTTCCGCCTCCGAAAAGAAATTATCAAGCGTTAATGTTTTCTCAACAGATACATCGTTTAGTTTTTTCCTTTCGCTGGTTCTATTTTCTACTATTTTTCTTGCCTCTCTTTCATTTTTAACAATATTAAAACTCTCTCCTGGTTGAGGGGGTCTATCTAACCCTAGAATTTGCGCTGGAGTTGAAGGAGGAACCTCCTTTAATTGTCTTGATAAATAGTCAAAAGCACTTTTCACTCTTCCATAACTTTCACCAGCAACAATGACATCTCCCTTTTTTAATATCCCTTCAGAAACTAAGACTGTGGCCATACAACCTCGACCCTGTTCAATTTTAGATTCAAGAATAACTCCCAGTGCATTTGATTTAGGATTTGCCTTTAAATCCATAATCTCCGCTTGTAAAGCGATTGACTCCAATAGATTATCAACACCTTTTCCCTTTAAGGCAGAAATTTCTACCATCATCACATCACCTCCCCATTCTTCAGGTGTGATGTTAAATTCCATCAGCTCTTGTTTTATTTTATCAGAACTAACTCCTTCTTTATCCATTTTATTAATAGCAATAATCATTGGGACATTAGCTTCTTTAATAAATTTTATGCTCTCTTTTGTCTGTGGCATAACTCCATCATCGGCAGCAACAACTAAAACTACTATATCAGTTATATTTGCACCTCTCTTTCGAATTGAAGAAAAAGCTGCATGCCCAGGAGTATCTAAAAAAGTTAGCTTTGAGCCATTAACATCTACAGAATAGGCCCCAATATGTTGAGTAATTCCTCCATCTTCTGATGCTACAACTTTAGTTCCTCTAATAT
This sequence comes from Bacteriovoracaceae bacterium, assembly GCA_965243505.1. Classification (GTDB taxonomy): domain Bacteria; phylum Bdellovibrionota; class Bacteriovoracia; order Bacteriovoracales; family Bacteriovoracaceae; genus CBDEVA01. The sequence goes on from CBDEVA010000001.1 coordinate 282,807, forward strand.
AATCAAGTAAAGTGGTTTTCCCATGATCAACATGCCCCATAACAGTAATAACTGGGGGTCTTTCTATACAGTGTTTTTTATCTTCTGATTCTTCTTTTATGATAAACTTTGATTCATCAAAAGAGATATTTTCCACTTTATGATCATACATTTGAGCAATTTCTCCAGCCAATTGCATTCCTAAAATATCACTATCTTTGACCAACAGATTTAAGTCCAAACAATCATTTATTAAAACATTCTTTTTTACCCCCAATTGTCTAGAAAGTGTAACAATATCAATAGAACCCTCTATTTTAATAATTCTTTTTGATTCTTTTGCTTTGGTTATCTCTGTCTCTTTAGCTGGTCCACTATAATCTCTCTTTTTATGGATAGTAGTATATATAGGCTTACCTATTCCAGATAATACTGCATAAGATTTTAGCTCATTATCAGCTCTTGTCTGTTGTAAAATCTTTGAACGACTAAGTGAATGCCCAACGACATTAGCTAAATTTTTTAAACGCTTTTTGCTTTTTTTCTCATCTTGATCATAATCGGTATCTTCTGTTTGTTTTTCCTTTTTATTACCATATTCATAATTATCAACTCTTTCTACAGCTTCTTTTAAATTCTGTTCTTTATTTTGAATACTAGGTTTTTCTTCTGCTTTTAAGTCGGAATCTTTAGAAACATCCTTGACTTGTTTAACTTCAACTTTTTTATCCACTTTCTTTTTACGAATTATACTCCTTCTTTTGGTAACCTTGGTTAGTGTTTTGGCTTCATCCTTTTTTGCTACTTTATTTTTTATAACCTTTTTTTTAATTACTTTTTTCTTAACAGAACTAGAATTTAATTTTTCCTCTGTTTCAGTTGATTTTAATGCCTTTACTTTTTCTACATCTTCATCACTTAACACCGACATATGGTTACGAACAGCGATTCCCTTACTGCGAAGATAGTCCACTAACTCTAGCGGTTGCATATTAAATTCTTTGGCCAATTCAATTATTCTCATACTTACCCTTTCTATTTATTTAATTTAAAAGCAGCCAGCTCTTCTCTAAGTCTTCTTTCAGCCTCAGAAAATTTGCCACTTTCTTTGTCTCCATAATCTTCACTCTTCTTTTTAAGATGATCTACTTGTCCATTATATGAAGGTATAGAATAAGCTACAACTAACTCATTTTCTTCACTCTCTGGCTCTTCAACTAAAGTTCCATCTTTTATAGCTACCATGAAATCTGATAATATTTTACTCGCTTCTTCTTCAGTAATATTTACTATTGTAGAGATATCTGTCGCAGACAATTCTTTAAAACTTTTAATATCCATAACTCCACTATGAACTATTATCTGTGCCATAGCATCAGTAATAGAGGGAACCTTTGTAAAAAACTCTACTGCCTTTTTCATCTTTTCCTGAAGCTTCAATTTAGAAATTATGTTTATTCTATAACCAGTTAAAACCGAGGCCAGTCTAACATTTTGACCCCTTCTTCCAATGGCCAATGCTAACTGATCTTCATCAATAATAATATCCATCGCCCTTGCCTCTTGATCAAAAACTATATTAGATATTTCTGCAGGAGCAAGTGCTGCTCTAGTTAAAGTTTCAAGGTCATCTGACCAACGAATAATATCTATTTTTTCTCCCTGCAGTTCATTGACAATATTTTGTACTCGACTTCCCTTCATTCCAACACATGCACCTACAGGATCAATTTCTTTATCTTCAGAATAAACCGCTATCTTTGCTCGATATCCAGGTTCTCTAGCTGCCGCCTTTATTTCAATAGTTCCATCTTGAATCTCTGGCACTTCCAGTTCAAATAATTTAACCATATACATAGGACTACTTCTTGAAAGCCTTATCTCAGGTCCACGATTAGTCATAACAACTTCTGTTAAATAGGCCTGTATACGATCTCCTGTTTTAAACACTTCATCAGAAATAATCTCTCTTCTTGGCAATATGGCATCCGCCTTTCCTAAATCAACAATAATATTACCTCTTTCATAGCGACGAGCTATACCAGTAATAATTTCTCTCTCTTTATGCTTAAACTCAGAGAATAAAATTTCCCTTTCAGCATCTCTAACTTTAGTAGATATTATTTGCTTTACCATTTGAATATCTACTCTTGAAAACTGTGGATTTTCAATCTTAACTCCCAATTGATCTCCAACTTCCACATCTGTGTTTAATTTTTTAGCATTGTTTAAGTCAATTTCTATGATCTCATCCCTAACATCATCACTACCAACAACATTTTTATATTGATAGATTTCAATTTCATCATAATCTTCATTATAACGAGTTTCATACTCTCCTTGAATCCCATATTTTTTTCTAGAAGTTACTAAAAAAGCCTGTTCAATGGCCTCAACAACTACTGATCTTTCAACTCCCCTTTCCTTTGACAAGGTATCAATGACTTTACCTAATTCTGAAAAATTCATAAATTACTCCTATATACTATAAAAATTTGCTCTAGCAATTTGCCCATATGGTATGTGTTTTACATCTTCATCTAAAACCTTAACTCCCTGCTGATCAGCATCTAAAAGTTCAAGAGTTTTCTTTTTACCATCTTTAAATACAAAGGTAATATTTGACCCCTTACTATCTATAAAATGCTTTACACTGTTTAAATCTCTATTAATCCCAGGAGAAGAGACCTCTAGTGTAAATGGGCCTTTTATAAAAGAGGCACTCTCAATACATTCAGTCAGCTTTCTATCAACAGCTACACAATCATCTAGGGTGGCAGTTTTTGTCTTGGGATTAATGATAAAGATCTTCAAAAGACCTGTACTTTCTACATACCTTAAATCATAGATTTCAAGGCCACAATTTTTAACTGCACCATCAAATAATTGGTAAAACTTCCTCTCTGCCTCTTTAAATTCAACCTTTAAAACTGACATTTTTAGCCCTTTAATAAAAAAAAAGCGGACTTACTTAAGTACCGCTTATAATAAATTCAACTATTAATAACAAGCTTTCTAATAACAGCTATAACATCATATGACAATGACTATAATATACAATTTTAAATTTTTATACTTTAAAAACATGTTTTAGCTTAAAATTCATATTACTACATAGACATAATAAGTTGAAATTATTATAGAAAGTTATAAATACTACATAGGTTTTATGGTTAAGTATTGCTTCGCATAAATATGCAAAGTACTGATTAAAATAAAAAAGAAGTATTTATTAGCTTATTTTCTAATAATATTTAAAGTAGTAATTTTTTATTCAAACCACTATTTATGCCATTTAAAAATGGTTTAAGACCTGATTTATCATTTAAAAATCTATCTCTCATATAAAGCTCTGCCCTAACTAACTGACGAATAGTTTTGGGCCAATCTTCCCATTTTTTATTATTTAAGCAGTTTAGTTTAAAAATTTGATAAAAAGATTTTGTCAAATTTATCGATTTGGCTTCAGAGATAGATATAATATTCTCCAGAAGAAGAAAAGATTTAATATCTCCTTTTCTCTTTTTTAATCTAATGTAATTATTATTAAAATAGGAGTATCTACTTTTAAGTTTTATACTATTTTTAAGTAAACTTTTTTTAAATAGACAATTAAAAGTATTTAATGACTTTATTCTTTGATTTAAATCACTAACAAAAAATACATGTTTTTCTATACGAAAAACAGCAGTATCTTCAAATACTAACTTATCATTACCAACAACAATAACATCAAAACAAACAAATGCTATTAAAAATAAAAGTAATTTCATTAAACTAATGTAGAGACATCTACATTACCTATAGTATTTTCATTGCTACTTGTATCTTCTACAAAGAATCTGTAGATAACTTCTTTGTTAAAAGCATATCCATCCTGATCTCTAATAATATACTTTCTTTTAGTATTCTTATTATCTTTGGGTTCAATTAATTTTCTCAAACGACTGACACTAGTATAAATCAACTTATCATGAATCAAAGGATTATAATCAGCTTTCCAAATCAGCTGAGTTAATTGTTCTTTATCAAAAAACTTTCCAGCATTTTGAGCTAATAAAAATAATATCTCCAAAAGAACAAAGCGATGCTTAAAATCAATTAATCCTAAAGTTCTCTCTTTAACTTTACGATTTACTCTATCTAAGAATATATCTACATTGTCAGTATTTAGCTCACTTATTTGTTTATCTACCAATTTATTAAAGCTACGATAGGAGTGAATATCTGCCCCTTCTTTGGCCAATTCAAAAAGAATTAATGCTTGATTAAAATTTCCCATTCTTTTATATACAATGCCCTTCGCTAGTAAAATATAGCTATATAGGTTCCAGCATTTTTTTTCATGAAAAGTTTTATTGGCTAAAGATAAGTAATTTAATGATTCTTCAAAAGCATTGAGCTTTTCATAGGTTTTACCCATAAATAAGTAGATATTTCCAATTAAATATGAACGATTAGATACAATAGACTTTAGCTTTTTATATAATTCTAGAGCTCCGTTATAATCTTTTCTGTAGTATCTATTGGTAGCAATAGCTAATAATGTCTTCATGTAGATATTATTCTCTTTTTCCTCCTCTGCTTTTTTTAACGCCAAAGTAAAATTGTCATTGGCCTCTTTGAATAGACCTCTATATGTTTTAATCATACCTAAGTTATAAAAATATTCAGAGTTTAAACTACCCATATTTTTTGTGAGAGAATCCATGGCATGTTCAGCACAATTTATATACATTTCCGCCTTGGTATTATCTAAATTTTCAGAAGCAATACGAATTAAGAATCCATAAGCCTTTAACATAGAAAAGGCATCTTTTGGTAACTCTCCGTATTTAAGGCTCTCTAAAAATAAAAGCTCTGCTACTTTAAAATCAGATTTATCATAATAAGTCTTGGCCCAAAGATAACAATTAATAGCAAAATCATTGCCTTCAAGCTTATCTTTACTAAGCATCAACTGGCCTAAAAGATCACTTCCTTTTTTATCTTTAATCAAAGAGTCAAAATGAACGGATTTTTGATCAGGATTTAAATTTATATCCATATTATCACTCATAGTAAAACCCTATCATAAAATTAAGCAATTACACTAGCATTAAACAATTAAGAGAGCAAATCACTTAACATATTGATTTATCTAGGGATTGTTGATATTGTCAATGTAATAATGATCTAGATTCCAGATGTTTATGTTTGATATAGATACAATTCGTCATTCAACTGCACATGCTATGGCACAAGCAATATCAAGATTATGGCCTTCTGAAAAACCTCAATTTGGGGTGGGACCTGTAATTGAAAATGGTTTTTACTACGATGTTGATATGAGCCACAAACTGACCAACGAGGATCTAAAAATAATTGAAAAACAGATGAAAAAAATTATCAAAGAAAAGTTACCCATTATCAAAAAAGTCATGGATAAAGGACAAAGCATAAAATTTTTTAAAAAAACAGGTCAAGGTTTAAAAGTACAGTTAATTGAGTCCTTTCCCCAAGATGAAATCATATCTTGCTACAGCCAAGGAGAATTTACTGACTTATGTCGAGGCCCTCATGTAGAAAATACAAATCAATTATCATTAAACTTTAAGCTTTTAAATGTTACAGGTGCATATTGGCTAGGTAATGAAAAGAATAAAATGCTCCAAAGGATTTATGCCGTTTGCTTTGAATCAAAAGAAAAACTAAAGCAACATCTAGAATTTTTAGAGCTTGCTAAAAAAAGGGATCATAGAAAATTAGGTGTAGAACTTGAATTATTTTTATTTGATAAACATGCTCCTGGCTCACCCTTTTTTCTTCCCAAAGGCACTATTTTATACAATCTTCTAGTTGAATTTATTAGGAAAATTTACATACAATTTAATTATAAAGAAGTAATCACACCACAACTTTTAAATGAACAATTATGGCATACTAGCGGTCATTACCAAAACTATAAGGAAAATATGTATTTTTCTAATGTTGATAACAAAGTTTATGCTGTAAAACCCATGAACTGTCCTGCTCACATGCTAATGTTTAAAAACTTTAAACATAGTTATAGAGATCTCCCACTTCGTTATGCTGACTTTGGAAGATTACATCGCTATGAAAAAGCTGGTGCTGTAGGCGGTCTCACTAGAGTTCGCTCATTTTGCCAAGATGATGCTCATATATTTATTCAACTAGATAAAATTGAAGATGAAATTTTAAAATTACTTGAAATGTTTTTTATATGCTACAAGCACTTTAACTTCTCAGATATAAAAATAAATCTAGCAACTCGTCCTGATAAAAAAGTGGGAGATGATCAAACATGGGATAAAGCAGAAAAGGCACTAGCATTAGCTTTAGATAAAAGTGGACATCCATATACTATAAACCCCAAAGACGGAGCTTTCTATGGTCCTAAGATTGACATCAAAATATCTGATGCTCTAAAGAGGTATCATCAACTTGGAACTATTCAACTTGATTTTCAACTACCAGATAGGTTTGATTTAAAATTTACAAATTCAAAAGGAGAAGATGAAAGGCCAGTAGTTATTCATAGAGCTTTGCTTGGCTCAATAGAAAGGTTTTTAGGTGTATACATTGAACATACTGGCGGTGCTTTCCCCTTTTGGTTGGCCCCAGTACAACTTACTATAATTCCTGTAAGTTTATCACATATAAATTATGTAAATGAAATCTATTTTAAATTAAGAGAATTAAGCATAAGAGTATTTTTAGATGATAGAAATCAGTCCCTTGGTTATAAAACTCGCCAAACTCAGAAGGGCAAAATTCCCTTTATGGCAGTTATTGGTGATAACGAAGTTAAAAATAATACCATATCTATAAGAGCATATGGAGAAAAGGACTCCAAAGAAATAAGTATTACAGAGTTAATAAAAATGTGTTTAGAATTAGATAATCAAAAAAATCCTGTACTCAAAAAAGGAATTTAATGAATAATTTTGACTCAAAAAAAAAATACAATATCTTAATCCTCTACGGTGGAAATGGCGACGAACACGACATTTCAAAAATTAGTAAAAATTTTTTTATCAACAGATTAACATCCAGTGATTATAATACATACACTATCGAATTATTAAAAGATAAGTGGGTTATAGAAAACAAAAACTCTCACTGCTACCTAAATAAAAATCAATTAATTGTAGATCATGAAAAAATTTCCATAGACTTTGTAATTCCTTGCCTACATGGGTATCCAGGAGAATCTGGAGAAATTCAAGGATTACTAAAGCTACACAAAATACCCTATCTGGGAAATCATTTAGAGCAAAATGCTATTTGCTTTAACAAGTACTATTGTAAAACACTTGCAAATGATTTAAATATCCCTACAGTTGAGTCAGTGCTAATTTATAAAAACCAGAAAAACATCTACAAAGAAGTCGAACAATTTATAAAAACTCATAATCAAGTGTTTATAAAACCATGTAATCAAGGTTCATCTATTGGCTGTTATAAGTTAGACAAAGAAAGTGATATTAAATCAATTATAAGCGCTGTTTTTCTATATTCAAATACCGCTTTAATTGAAAAGTTTTTAACAGAGAAAAGAGAATTAGAAGTAGCTGTTTATCAATATAAAAAAGAAATAAAAGTAGCTCATCCAGGAGAAGTGATATCACCTAAAGAATTTTATGACTTTGATGAAAAATATAGCAAAGATAGCAAAGCAAAAATAATGGCAAAAGCAAAAAATTTAGATGAAGAAATCATAAAGCAAATAAAAAATTACTCCAAAGATCTATTTTTAAAATTAAACTTAAGGCATATGGCAAGAATTGATTTTTTTCTGACATCAGATAAAGTTTTATTTAATGAAATAAATACTTTCCCTGGACATACAGATATATCAATATTCCCTATGTCCATACAGCAAAATGGCGACGATTATTATGAATATTTAAAAGGCATAATTGAAGATGAAATTACAACTAATAAAAACTAGTGATCAAGCTAATTCTACTGAAATATTAAAAAATTTCTATAAAGATGATCTTATTGTAAATGAAAAAAAACCATTTATAATTAATTATAAAAACTGTACTGGCCCATATTTAGCTTCGGATAATGCCTATTTACTTGATGCTTGCTCACAAATTGCAACATTGGGATTAGGGTTTAATTCAACTTCAATGTTTGGTACTGCACATATACTAGAGGGATGGACTGGGCAAGATAGAAATAAAGAAGTAAAGGGATTAAAAAACAACTTTATAAACTTACTTAAAAGGCAATTAAACTGGAAAGAATTATATTTAAACATATGCCATTCAGGTTCAGAGGCCAATGAAAAGGCATTATATCAATGTTATATAAATAGAGTAAATAAAGAGAGTAATCATATACTGGCATTTGAAGGTTCCTTTCACGGAAGAAGTTTAATAAGTCTTTCATCTACATGGAGTGCCCAGAAGAGAGAGCCATTTGAGATGCCAGAATACAAGAGTATATTCTGTCCATATCCTTTTATATTAAAAGATAACATGATTTTAGATGCCCCTAATAATTGGCAAGAGTTCTGGAGAGATACTTCAGATAGAAAGATAGAAGATAGTTGGCAAGAGGATGAGATTTTAAAATTAGAATGTGACTGTTTATTAAAAGTAAAGGAATGTCTTCTTTTAAAAAAAATATTTGCCATAATAATAGAGCCTATGCAATGCGAAGGAGGAGATCGTTATAGTTCAAATAGGTTTCATCAGGCGTTATTAAATATGGCATTAGCTTTTAAAATTCCTGTAATATACGATGAAATTCAAACTGGATTTAACTTAAGTACTTCATTTTTTTGGCATCAACAATTTAAATTAAAAGAAACTCCTGACTATATAGTATGTGCTAAAAAGGCACAAGTAGGCCTAGTTCTAAGTAAAAATCCGATAAAAGAAGAAGAAGAATTTTCAATTACATCTTTTATAAGAGGGAAAATTCAAGCTGCATCCCTATTGCAATCAAAAGACATAATTAAAAAGATTCAAAAGCATGTAAAAAAATGTCTACAAAAAACTAAAGAACTCTACCCGGATATAATTAATAATCCTAGAAGTTTAGGACTGTGCTTTGCCTTTGATTTAATAGATAGTCAAGCAGTTACAAAGTTTATAAATCTTAGATTGAGTTATGGAATAATGCTATATCCAGCTGGAGAAAAAACTCTGCGCTTTAGGTTAAATACCGCCTTTTTAAAACAAGATATAGATTTTCTGTTTATGCAAATTCATAAAATGTTAGATTTATTATTTAAGAAGGATCAAAAACAAAGTTCATCATTTATAGAAAGGCCTATAAAAGATGTATATAAAACCTATAAACTCCATGAAAATTTAATTTTATTAAAGCTAGATCCTAAGACCTATTACAATAGAACATATTCTTTTGCTGAGAAACTGATAAGAGATAAATACCGCTTAAAATTAATAGAGATAACTAAAAATAATTTTAAAAAATATAAAAAAGAAATATATAATCAACAAATAAAGATTTATGAAAAAAGCAGACAAACTCCTATAGAAAAATTTGAAAAGTTAGTTTTTGAAGAAGATGGCATAATAATTGCATTTTTAAACCACAAAGAAGAACTTATTGCCTGCTCTAGTGGATCAACACTAATCAATCATAAAAATGAAGGAGGTGTCCTCGAAGATACTCATCTAAACAATAAAATGGCCCTATACATTGTAGATAATACTATCGATAACAATTATCAAAATAAAGGTATTGGATTTTTATTAAAATACATCATAACAATAACGGCTATCTCTAAAGGATTTAAAGTAATTTGTGGTAGAAACCGCGATCAATTAGCTGCTGGAATGTTAAAGATAAATTTATCCCTTGGGGCAGATATTACAAATTATATAGATAATGCATATAATGATAGTAATTCTTATAAAACCGCTATTTATTATAATATTCCTCTTGATTTTAAAGAGAAGATGGATCTCTCATCTAAAACTTATGCTCCCATTGATAAAACCATGCTAGATGAATCTTTTATAAGTAAAAATCTTCCTCTAATTGTAAATAAAATCTGTCTTTCAAATTTTGTTAGCAGGGATTATTTAAGTAATATAAAGGATTTATCATATGAATTAAAAAACGAGCTTAGACACATATATTGCTCCAGTGGACAATCAGAGGCAGTAGACAAAATACTAAAAACCATCTGGTACAATAGTGATAAAAAGAAATCAAAATTAATTAGTTTTAAAGGGCATTATTTCTCAAAAGGAACATTTTTATCTCAAGCCCTGTCATCAAATTCGACTCCCTTTAATGTAGATATACTAGAGCATCCAAATAAAGACAATTATCAACAAGTCTTAATAGATTTAGAGAACTTAGTTAAAAAAGACAGATATCTAGCTATTTTTATAGAACCTTTACCACAAAATTTCCTATGCCCTGTGGATATAAATTTCTTACAATCACTAAAGCAATTATGCTCAAAAGAAAATATAAAGTTAATCTATAATGAAACTGCTTCTTGTCGCTATAACTATAATCAACAACAGTTTTTTGCTAGCTCTATTGAATCAATATCTCCTGATGGGGGAATTTGTTATTTAGGCGGACAAGCGGCAATATCCTTTGTAAAAGAGGAATTATTTATAAAAAAGCCACTAATGCTAATTAGTACATGGGATGGAGATGAATACAGCTTAAACAGGTTTATGGCCGACTTTAAAGCAATTAAAAGAGATAAATCTTATTATTTTAAAATTATAGATAAATTTCAAAACTTCTTAAAAGAAATTCTAAAAGATTACAACTACTTTATACATAACGGTTGTGGAGTTATAAAATCTTCAAATTTACCTCAACAATTAGAGGGAAGTATACAATTAAACAAAAATGGTGACTATCTAATATATCCCTCATTTGCTGCCATGAAGAGTTTTTTAAAAACACATAATAAGCTATGAAATATTATGATTTTCCAACTATAGAATATCCTTTAAATAAAACGCCTAAAGATTGGGGTCTTATACATGGGGAGTCCTTCGCTACAGGAATAGCAGAACTTGCTAAGATCAGAAAGGAACTTCTTTTACAAAGAAGTCCAAAGATAGGTAATTTACTAGATGAACTGGCAAAAGAGCAACTTGCCTTTACTTCAAAATATTGTCCTTATCTAGCAGAAGAGTTGATATCTATATCAAAGGGAGCAAATGTATCTATTGAAGATATTATAATCTTAAATAATTACACTGACTTTAGAGACATAACTATTAAAGAGCAAGGCTGTTCAACATTTTACTGTCACCAAAATGATAATATATTATTTGGACAAACTTGGGATATGCATAAATCAGCTAAAAATTATATATGTATCATCAAAGTCCCTGCTTATAAGAATAATCCTGCATCAATTATTTTTTCACTAGTAGGATGTTTAGGAATGATGGGGATAAATACTTATAACCTATGTATAGGAGTAAATAATCTAAATAGTAAAAATGCTCAAACATCCATTATATGGCCAGCTATAATAAGAAGTTTGCTTTTTAATTCATCAAAAGAAAACGCTATTGAGAAATTAAAGAAGATATCTCATGGCTCAGGTAGAAATTACACAATAGTAGACAAAACTGGAGGAGAAAACTGGGAAGTAACTTCTAGTGAAATTCAAAAAGTGGCAAGTTTAGAAATTCCCAAAATGGGAACAATCTTTCATACAAATCATTGTCTGGGAGAAAAAACAAAACTATTTGAAGAAAAAAATAATATAAGTATAACATCTCATAATCGCTATGAACTACTTTTTAAAAAACAAAAAGAAGTAATTGACCTAGACTCTTTGTATAGTATTTTAACAGATCACTATAAATACCCTAAATCCATTTGTTCCCATTATGGCACTCACTCAACCGATCCCTCTGTAACATGTGGAGGAGTAGTATTTGATTTAAAAGCTAAAATTATAAGATTTTGGAGAGGGTGTCCTAAGTATGATAAAAATTTTAAAAAGCTTGATTTTTCAATAATAGGTGACACAATTAATTAGAGGTTTTTGTGACACTACCTTATTACATCACTTGGAGTGCCCAAGAAAATGCTAAAGTTCTTTCCTTGAAGGGATGCGATGATTATCACTTAATAACAACTGATAATATAAAACTTTTAAACTTATCTTCTATTTCCTATCAAGCAAACTTTGGCCACTTTCCCAAAGAAATTATAAATAGGATGATAAATCAATCAAACCATTTGTGTATGACTCCATCAAAAGCAGTATTTGATTATAAAAGCAAAGTTAGTAATAAAATTTTAAACCTAATAGGGGGTGGTGTTGGTAAGTTATTTTATACTGTATCTGGTGCGGAATCCGTTGAAAATGCCCTAAAGATGGCACGTCAGATAAGTGGAAAAAAATTAATTGCAAGTAGGGGACGTGCTTATCATGGGGCAACACTAGGGGCGATATCAGTCTCAGGTGATTGGCGTAGCCAAAAGATACTAACTGCAAAAAATTGGACAGTTAAGATTCCTGAGCCATATGAAGACCCTAAACTAGTAAAGACTCAAAATATTTTGGAGAAAGTCGGATATGAAAAAATAGCTGCTTTTTGCCTAGAAACAGTCACTGGAAGCAATGGAGTAATAGTTCCCTCGGCGTCTTGGTGGGAGGGAATTTCAGAACTATGTAGAAAACACAATATATATCTAATTTTAGACGAAGTATCCTGTGGATTTTATAGAGTGGGTAAACCATTTGGTTGGCAATTATTTAACTCAATCCAACCAGATTTTGTCTGTATGGCAAAAGCAATGAGTGGAGGAATATTTCCCATAGGAGCCGTTTGGACATCTGATCGCATATATCGCTTTTTTGATAAGGAGATCCTTTACTGTGGTCTTACAAATTACGCCCACCCTCTGGGGCTTGCATGTATTGATGCCGTCTGTGATATAATAAATGATAATAAGTTTATAGAAAATTATAGAACTTTAGAGGAGCTGTTTAATAGAAAATTACAAAATATAAAAAAGATGAAAAATATCAAAGAAGTCCGCTATATTGGAATGCTAGCTTGTATTGAATTAAATAAAATAAAAGCAGATGGACATTGGACAGACATGGTTAAAAAGGGAATTTATACCAATTTTCATAATAATAACATAATTTTAGCTCCTCCTTTAACTATCCCTCCCCCTCTTTTAGAGGAAGGTCTTTTAAAATTAGAGAATTTTATCGCGGAGATAAATGAGTAAAGTTTACAAAGATGCAAAATCAGCATTAACAGGCATTACTTCTAATTCTTCCATAATGAGTGGAGGGTTTGGATTATGTGGAATACCAGAAAATTGTATTGATGCTATATCACAAATGAATATCAATAATCTTACAATTATATCAAACAATATTGGAAATTCTGGAAGAGGATTAGTAAAGATCCTCAAACAAAAAAAAATCAAAGAGGCATATTGTAGCTATGTGGGTGGAAATCCTGATCTTGAGCAGTTAATTTTAAAAAAAGAAATAATCTTAAATATAGTTCCCCAAGGAAGTTTTGCTGAAAAATTGCGGGCCGCAGGTATGGGAATAAGGGGATTTTATACCCCTACTGGATATGGAACAATATATGCAAAAGGCAAAGAGATAAAAGAATTTGATAGACCATGTATATTAGAAACTCCACTACATGCCGACTATGCCATTTTAAAGGCAGAAAAAGGTGATAAATATGGTAATTTAGTTTTCAAAGAAACTGCTCGCAATTTCTCCCCTTTAATGGCCATGGCCGCAAAGGTTAGTATAGTTGAAGTGGAAAAACTTGTAGAAATAGGTGATATAGCTCCAGATCAAGTACACCTACCAGGTATATTTATAGATAGAATTTTTCAGGGTGTAGACTATAAAAATGAAATTGAATTTATGGTGTTATCAAAATGAGTTGGAATAGTGAGAAGATGGCAGATGAGGTAATTGCTCTTTTGAAAGAGGATTGTACTATAAATTTAGGAATTGGTCTCCCTACAATAGTTGCACAAAGAATTCCAAAAGAACTAAATATTATGGTTCAATCAGAAAATGGTGTCCTTGGGGTAAGAGGTAGACCAACAAAAGAAAATGTATCTCCTACTTTAATAAATGCAGGTAAAGAAACTATTTCTATATCAGATGGGGCCAGTTTTTTTGATAGTTCTTTGAGTTTTGGAATGATCAGAGGTGGACATATAGACTACTGTATCCTTGGAGGGATGCAAGTAGATGTAAAAGGCAACTTAGCAAATTGGATGATTCCGGGAAAAAAAGTTACAGGAATGGGTGGCGCAATGGACTTAGCAAATGGAGCAAAAAATACGATCATTATGATGAAACATTTTACTAAGAAAAATGAGTGTAAATTAGTTAAAGATTGTTCTCTTCCTCTAACTGCAAAGTCAGTTGTAGATAAAATAGTAACTAATATGGGAATATTTATGCCTGATCCAATTAAAAATAAATTTAAGGTATTAAAACTTGCTAATGGAATAAAAAAAGAGGATTTAAAAATGCCTATATAAAAAAAAGAGGAGCCTTTACACCTGCTTGTAAAAGACTCCCTTTTTAGGCATCCTACCCATATAAGACAGCATCCTACTGCCTCTAAAGTTTCTTCTTATCCCTATTATACCTTATATTAAGAGCTATCAAAGAAAAAATTAAAGGTAAAAAATTCTAGGAGACAAAAGATATGGTATTGAGTTTAAAGCATTAATAATAATACAATATTAAATAAAAACATTTTCATAAGATATAAATAAAAATACTTAATCTAACTAACTTACTAATTACTATTGTATTATGTTTTACTATATAAAGGTGATAAAATTACTAACTATATGAAATATTTATCTATAGATATTGAGGCTACTGGATTAAATGAAAATGACTATATTATAGAATTTGCTATGATTCCTTTTGATTCAGAAACTTCCCAAATAGAAAAGTCTATTCAAAAACATTACTTGATAAGTTGTCCATCATTCAAAGAGCTAGAACATCGTCTAGATCCATGGGTAATAAAACATAATAAAGGCCTAATAGAGAAAGCTCATAAAAATGGAATTAATATCAAAAACTTTAAAAAAGAGCTACAAAAGGATTTAGAATCTGCTCCAATGCAACTATATTTTAAAAATAATGACAAGATAACTCTATTTGGAAAATCATTAAATGCAATAGATCTTCCGTTTTTAATTAGAGATTTAGGATGGAACTTTATGAGAAAGTACTTCAACCATCAGCAATTAGATCTTAGCTCTATTGCATACATGTTAGCAGATGCCAAAATAATTCCTGAAGAATGTACATCTGGTTCAAAGCTAATGAAATATTTAAATATGGGAGAAGTTTGTCATACAGCACTTGAAGACGCATACAATACTGCTTCTATGTATTTAAAACTTTTAGAAAAATACTTAATAAAAAAGTAATTATTTATCTTAATCCTAAAAAGACTGCTAAAGAGGCAATTACCAAACCAAAAGTCCAACGAGTATTAGCTCACACTTTTTATCAAAAAGCTCAAGGAGAAATTGTTATTGAAACATATCCTAATAGAATTACAGTCAGAAATAATTGCAAACTTGAACTAGAAGCCTTTGCAAAAAAATGGTTTTCAAGAACTCATTACTCAACAAATAGACATCTTATGGAAACATTACGACTTGCCCGTATAACAGATGAACTAGGGACAGGAAAGATGAGAATTTTTTGTCTAATGATTAAGCTTGGCAAAAAGCCTCCTATTATTTCTTTTGATAGATTACAAGATTATGGAATATGGTCTGCCACTATTTATAACGAAGATAATAGTAAAAGTATCACTTCTATATCGGAGTATATAAAAACTTATTTTCAAAATATAGATCAATGGCAATTAGCCATATCTCTTCTTATTTGGAGAAACCATAAATGGTCTGAAATTAAGACTTTTTTAGATGACTATTACAGAGATATAGCTTTAGAGGTACTAAATAATGCTCACTGTCCTGTTTTGAAGATCGGAGATGAAATTAGGGCAAAGGAATGGGTAAAGGAAAAATTAGATGAATCTCAGGAGGTAGATAGGGAGGTAGATAGGGAGGTAGATAGGGAGGTAGATAGCTTAACAGATAACCAACTTGAAATAGTATCACTTATTAAAGAAAACCCTAATGTATCCAAAAAGGAAATGGAAAAAAAACTTAAAATAAGATCCTCATCTGTTGATAAAAACCTTAAAACTTTAAAGAAAAAAGGAGTAATCATAAGAAAGGGTTCACCTAAAAGTGGATATTGGGAACTTTCTAAAAAATATAAAAATCTCTAACTTGACTGTCTAACCTACCCCCATGATTTGGAATAACTTTTAACATTAAGCATTTATTTAGTAATCCTAGTAAATTTTGACATTTTTATAAAAAACGCTAGGATTTCCATAATCCGAATTCCGAATACTGAAAGATATTATTTACTTCTAAATCTAATTTAGTTGACTTCAAGAAACCCTAACCTATTGTTTATGATCCATTTTTTTAATTAAAGAAAATATATGGGATCAAAGGCCTTACTTTGACTTCTAACCTCAAAATGTAAATGTGGTCCTGTAGATCTACCAGTTGAACCAATTTTAGCTATAACTTGCCCTCTGTATACTGTTTGCCCAGTTTTTACATGTAGAGAATTAGCATGGGCATAGACGGTAAAAAATCCTCCACTATGGCCAATAACAACTATCTTTCCATATGACCCCAACTGAGAGCCAGCATATACAACGACTCCTGATTCGGCAGCTACAATATGGCTATTATAACGGGCAGAAATATCAATACCTTCGTGTTTTCTACCCCAGCGATAGCCAAACTTTGACGAAATTCTACGACTAGAGGGAACTGGCCACATCAAATTTTTATTTCTCAAAGATGCCAAAGTTCTATTTTTGTACAAAATTCCTACATTACTTGGAATAAATAACCACTGTCCCTCTGCAAATTTTCTATCATCATTTGCAATCTTTAACTTCCAAAGCTTAACTCCCACTCGCTTTGCAAACTTACGAGGAGTCTCCCCTTTTAGCATTTGCCTATAATGCCCACTACCTCTAAAGTGGGAACAACTACAAATAAATAAAATAAAAATTACAAAAAACTTAAATAATTTTTCCATCTTATGCAGACCTCTAAAAATAAATAATTTTCTATAGAGTTTTTCGGAATTTATGAGGAATACCTTAGTAATTTAATTAACTAATTAAATATGTAAAATTAGGTAGTTATAAATTATGACTATGCTGGTTTATCTAAATAATTTTTTAGATATTAGATACATAAATAATATCATTCTAAACTAAAGAAAATTAATTATCTTAACGAAAGGTAATCTAGGTTTAATATGAAATACCACCATATTTTTATTGCAATTTCTATAACTAGTTTATTTGTTATTGGTGCTGTTTTTATTCATGCTCAAAGACCCAATTTTGAAACAACATCTTTTCATCCAGCTAGTTCTCAATATGTAAAGGCCACTGGAAAATGTGTAGAATGTCATCGCAGAGAAACTTCATCTATAGTCCATCAATTTGAAATGAGCAAACATGTGTCAGCTGGTGTTAATTGCTTAGACTGCCACAAGGTAGCAGACAATCAAAATAAAAAAGCACATCATGGATTTGAAATTACCGAAAAAGTAACATCACTAAACTGTGCTAGCTGCCACAAAACTGAATATGAACAATTTATAAAGAGTCGTCATGGAGCTCCTGCTTGGGCAGCAGTTAGGGGAAAAATGGATTTTACAAAGGAGCAAATAGAATTCGCTGAAAAGTATCACCCAAAAACGGTACTTAGACCTCATAATAGATTATCTCTTCTTGAGCCTGAGGGAGCAATTGAAAAAGGCTGCATGGGTTGTCACTCCATTGGAAAGCCAAATAGTGATGGTTCCATTGGAACATGTATTGAATGTCATTCAAAACATAGTACATCTCTTGCTATGGCAAGAAAACCAGAGACATGTGCTCAATGCCATATGGGACCTGATCATGCTCAATTTGAAATATACTCAGAGAGTAAACATGGAGCTTACTATAATCATTTTAAAGACAAGATCAACTTTAATGCCCCTCCAAAGACCTTAACAACTAAAGATTTTCCTGTTCCAGTTTGCTCAACTTGCCATATGAGTGGGCTTGAGGGAATGAAGATGACCCATAATGTATCTGAGAGACTATCTTGGTATCTATTTAAATCCGTAAGTGACAAAAGGCCCAATTTTCAACATGGTAGAGATCAAATGAAAGAAACTTGCCTAAAATGTCATACTGCTGGAAAAATAGACGAATTTTATCGATTAGGAGATAAAGTCGTTCACTCCACTAATAAGGTAATAATGGAATCAAAGGCAATAATGGAAGACTTAAGAAAGAGAAAATTAATAACACCTAAACCTTTTGATGAAAAAATTGAATTTTTAGTATTTGATATTTGGCATTACTATGGACGAACAGCAAAACATGGTGCTTTTATGGGTGGTGCCGATTTTGTTCAATGGCATGGGAATTATGAGCTTCTTCACAAAATGGTAGAATTAAAAGCTATGGCAAAAAAATTAAAAAGTAAGTCAAAAAAATAATTCTAAATCTAGATGAACCTTATAAGTAATATTACAAAAACTTTTAAATCAAAAAAAACACTAACACTTAATATATTTATTATAATAAATTACCTAGGCTTAATATTTGATATCTTATACGCTCATTCCATAAACAAATTTGCCCATTGGGGAGAATATATTCCTCTATACTTTTGTATAATAGCAACATTAGTAATTCCTTTATCACTTACACTAAAGGATAAGGTTAAGAATGTAACATTAATAACTATTTCCATAGTATCTATATTTATTGGCATTTGGGGAGTAATATTTCATTTGGAAAGTCAATTTTTTCAAGATATAAGTTTAAAAAGCCTAGTTTATACTGCTCCTTTTGTTGCCCCTCTAAGTTTTGCAGGGCTTGGATTTTTACTACTTTTAAATCAAATGATTCCATCTAGCTCAAAAAGTTGGGCCATATGGGTTATTCTTTTAGCTTACATAGGATTTTTAGGCAATTTTATACTATCTCTATGCGATCATGAACAAAATGGATTTTTTCATATAACAGAGTGGATTCCCATTATATCTAGTGCATTAATTTTAGGTTTTATTCCATATTACATATTTGATAAGACAAAAACATCAATGAAAAATGCATGTCATTATATAGTAGGTATACAACTAATCGTTGGAGTATTAGGATTTATTCTTCATGGTATTGCAATTTTAAAGACAAACTTCGACATAACATTTTGGGAAAAAGTTCTCTATGGAGCTCCACTTATGGCACCTCTTTTATTTACAATACTTGGAATATTAATGTATTTAGGAATGGTTGCATATGATGAAGCTAGTAATTAACTATTTAAATTAATATTTAAATACAATCTTAATAAATTAATTCTCTAATTTGATAAATTATTCTCTAAAACAAATAACTCTTCTTTTGTTTCAAACTCTTGCTACATAATATTTCCTTTTTACCGTTTCAGTTATATATTGTTCATTTTTATTTTCATATTAATAATTAATGCAAAGAAAGCAATTTATCATCCAACTTTAGACTTTTTAAGTATTTAAATTTAAAGAATTTTATTTTTAAGGTAGTTAATTTTTTATAAAAGTTTCAAAAATGACAAAAGGTTAGACCTCCCTAAAAGATTATGTTTTATAAATATAGTTAAAAATACTTAATTACTACATGATTTTAACAAGATTTTTTTACTATGAAGCTTTTTGTTAATAATATTCAACACTTATAAATTTAAAAAATAATGTGAAATTATTTTATTTACATTAATAACAAGTTTGGTATCTATAAAAGGAGAATAATAAATGGAAGCTATTATGAAAGAAGAAATTAAAATAGATAAATATGCTACCAAAGAAGATTTACTAGTTCTTGAAAAGAATAATAAAGATGAAATAAATTCT
Organism: Bacteriovoracaceae bacterium; assembly: GCA_965243505.1. Lineage (GTDB taxonomy): Bacteria > Bdellovibrionota > Bacteriovoracia > Bacteriovoracales > Bacteriovoracaceae > CBDEVA01. Next base: position 302,797 of record CBDEVA010000001.1, read on the forward strand.
GCTAAAACTGAGCTTAAAGACGAAATAACATCTGCTAAAGTTGAATTTAAAGATGAAATAAACTCTGTTAAAGCTGAACTTAAAGACGAAATAACGTCTGCTAAAGTTGAATTTAAAGATGAAATAAACTCTGTTAAAGCTGAACTTAAAGACGAAATAACATCTGCTAAAGTTGAATTTAAAGATGAAATAAATTCTGTTAAAGCTGAATTTAAAGATGAGATAACATCTGTTAAAATTGAATTTAAAGATGAGATAAATTCCGTTAAAATTGAACTTAAAGATGAAATAAATTCTGTAGATAGAAACTTAAAAGATAAAATAAATTATGTAGAAAAGAGCCTTAAAGAAGAGATAAATTCTACAAAATTAGAGCTTATTAAGATAAATAATAATACTAAAGATATCCTAAGCGAAAAGATCACCTCTTTAAAAGCAGATGTAATTGAAAGAATTGCAGAGGGCAATACAAAGTTAATCCTAAATATGACTATAATATTTATAGCTATTACAACCCTGCTACTTACATGTTTTAAGTTTTTTTCATGATATTTTGCTATGTTTAATATACTGATAATTCTTTAATTTTACATATTATTTAAAAAATAAAAGTATCAAAGAACACACTAGGGCTACAAGTTGCTATAGATTCTGGATGAAACTGATAGCTTATTCCTCCTCTAAATCTCCCTATCAAAAAACTACTATCTTTTACATATACATTTTTATCATCTCTTGGAAATTCTACTTCTAAAGAATTATACAACTGAACTGTAAATTTTCTACTCCAAAAACTTTTATCAAACTCATCCCAATGAGGTAAAATTATTTCAGTAGTTTGTCCATGACGAGGAATTTTGGCATCAATTATTTTATAACCAAAACTATACCAAATTAATTGATGGCCAAGACATATGCCCATAACTTTTATATTAGGATTCTTAATGATTGTCCTTATTCTAGGAATAAATTGACAATAATTATGAGCACTCCCAGGTCCAGGCCCAATAATTACTAAGCATTTTTTTTTTCTTTTGATAAATTTATCAATTGAAGTTAAGTCCTTTTTGTAGTTTAAAACTTCTACCTCAAGACCTTTTAAATACAAATAAGTGGCCACATTATAAGTAAAACTATCATTAAAGTCTATGATAATACTATTCAAGCTCTATAATCCTTTAATTGAACGAAAACGATTCTTATTGAAGTTAACTAAAAAATTAAAAGAATACTTTGTCTCAAGTCTTGTCTTTAAATAGGACACATCTAACTTCCAGCAATTATTGGTTGGTTTATATGCTATAGCGTAGTATTCTGAATCGGTAGTATTATTCTCATAATCGTAATTATAACCTACCGAAGCACTCCACATACTATTTATATATATATCAACTCTACTAGTTAGCAATTTACTTAATGTAGCAGGAAAAGGATTATAAGAGCTTCCAACACTAACACTGCCTCTAGCAAAACTTTTAGTTAAATCAATATTAAAAATATTCTTTTTACTATCATAAAAATAATAATGAGAAAAATTTAATGCAAACCTATAAATATCTATTCCTCCCTCTGACTTAAATAAGTACCAACGAGAATTATTATTAATATTGTTTGTAATGCCAGAAGCAAAACTATAAATTTGTGCTAAATTAAAATAGGATACTTTTTTATAACTATAATTTTCAATAATACTTTTTTTAGGACTTATACTATCGTAACGGACAGATTTTTTAATTAAACTATTATTCCATTGAATTTCTATGGAATTATCATAGATTACCTTAGTATTTAAGGATGGGTTTGCTATATAATTTTCCATATTACGAGGAATATCTATAGGATCAAAATATCCATCTACATCTGTAATTTGATTATAGAAGTTCTCATTACCACTATAGCTTTGGGAAGAAATATAATAGCTCTTTAATTTAAATACTTGTGAATGTTTATAACTATTTTTAGCAATCATTATCTTATTATCACCCTTTTCTAAAGGAGGTAACCATCCAATAGTCTCTGAATAAGGATAGCTTCTATTTTGCTTATATTCATAATCTTGACGCTCAACAATTTTTTTATTTACTTTACCATAAATTTTATCAAGCTCTATAGATATTTCACTTTGATTAATAACCGCCATTTTAGAAAATTTTTTTTGTTGCTCTTTTGGCAAATTATATTTTTGATAATCAAGATGAGTACGAATATTAAAATTAAAATATTTCCACTGACCTAAATTCCAATTTACATATGGCATTAAATTTAATCTTTGAGAGTTCCTAATATAATTATTTTCATATACATGATTTTGTTTAAAATTGGTTAAATCTCCATCAAAACCCAATTGAATACTATTTAGCGGAAACTTATTTAATACAAGTGAATAAGGCATAAGACTTAAACTAATTTTAGGTAAAATTTGAACATATCTATCATCAAAATCCTTAGGATTATTATACAATTGGTTGTTTATAAAATATCCTTCTAGATTTAAGTCCACCCTAGGAGAAAACCTCCAATTTAAAAAGGTGCTAACTCCTGGTTCACTATTTGCCGTTCTATTCATTGAATATTGATTAAAATCTCTCATCAAATCTAAATCACTTAAGCGAGAGTACAACAAATGATGGTTAAAATGTTTTCTACCTGTATAATGATGCTCGTAACTGAAGATATTTCTTTTATTTTTGTATCCAGTTACTACATTATCATCTTGCTTCCCCTCTTGGTATATACGGTCAAATATTTGCAAAGAATTCACTTCATACCAAGAACTTCTTGAAGGGATATGTCTAAACTGTAATGTTGTACCAACTCCCCTTTTCCCCCAAAATGTAGGGGTTATAGTACTATCCATTGAAGGATTAATGGCCCAAAACCAAGGCTGGCTAAAGATAGTACCATCTTGAATATCAAATTTTAAAGAGGGAAATAATAGTCCTGTCTCTCTCTTCTTCTTTATAGGAAATATAAAATAAGGAAAATACATCATGACTACACCCTTTACCTTAATTGAGCCATGTTTTATTTTGACATATTCTCCTAGCGTTACATGAATATGTTTTCCATAAATACTCCATGATTCTGGGCAATCTCGACAAGTAGTATATTCAGCATCAGTCCCAATTATAATATTATTTTTAACTCTTTTTAATTTTTCACCTAAAATTATATAATCATCAGAGATGATTCTAGCCTTATAAACTGTCAGAGATGATTTTTTAAAATTATATTCCATCTTAGAGCCATAGATAGTAAGAATAGGAGAGATATACCTAACATTACCCTCTATTAAAATATCTCCTGTTTTAAAATTAATTGTTGCCTTTTGTCCGTAGATGGCATCATTTTTATAAGTAATAATTACATTACCTACAGCCTCCATAGATTTATTTTTAATATCACTTAATGCTTTATCAGAAATAACATGTATATCTTTACCAAAGGTACTTTTAAATTCTTGTGCTAATGCTATAAGTGGAGTTATCACTATTAATATAGCGATATAAAAAATTTTGAACTTCTCCCAAAAAATAATAAGATCCCGCAACCAGAATATTATTTTTTTTGTAAATTGATTGGACAATATATTTCTGCCAATTTTCAACAAACTCAACATTAGTTAAAAACTCCTGACTTAGCTTGATTAAATCTTCTTTCTCACATGCCTTAAAATGTTCAAACCATGAAAGTTTAATTTTAGATACATTTAAGCATTTTATTGAAAGTTTTAAAATCTCTCGAAGTTCATTTAATGGCCTATTTGAAAATGACAATAAAAGTATCTGCTCTTCTTTAACGCGGCTAACTAAATGCCTAAATCCATCTAAATTATGAGAACCTATAAAACTAAATCTACCCCCCTTGTATTCTATACTCTCAAATCTACCCTTTATGTCAAAATTATATCCTCTGGGAATTATATCAATTGGCCTTTTTACAAGCTCTACATCGATATTATCTCCACAAAATATATTATAAAGGGCATAAGCTGTTTTATAATTTCTTAATCTAAAACTTTCATCCTCAACAAACATTCCCATATCCTGTAAGTCATAAAAAGGTGAACTCTGTTTCTGACAATATTTATTAGCCAAATCTCTTAAATAATAACTAGAAATAGCACTAATATGAGGAATATTCGGTCTAGTTATGCCCAATTTTTCCATTAAAATTTTATCTAATCTATTACCTAATATATGGACATGATCTCTAGATATAGAAGTAGTGCAAGTACAATTTGCATCAAATAAATTAACTGCATCTAGTCTTCCTCCAAGGCCAACTTCTAAAATTAATACCTGTGGTTCTCTTTTAGCCATTAAAGAGCAAAAAGTATAAAATAAATACTCATAATAACTCATATAAGGTGCATCTTTTTTAAAAAATTCAAAAAGCTCATCATATGATAGATAATTTCCATTATAAATAAAGCGCTCTCGTACGGATAAAATATGAGGAGAAGTCCAAACTGCAGATGAAATATTTAAATTATTAAAAATTTTAGAAAGTGTAAGGCAAACTTCACCTTTTCCATTAGTTCCTCCGACAATAAAAACAAAAACACCATTATCTCTAAAAGATTTTATAAGGGATTTGAAATATTTATAAATCCCATCAAGACCTAAGCGAGGAGTTTCATAACCATATTTCTTGTATAAAATATCTTTAATTTTAAACTCTAAATTAGGATCATAGTTTCTAAAGAGATATGAGAATTTCATCTTGCTCCAAAATAACAATTCTAGGTTCTTTTAAATCTTTGACTTCTTGATAGATATTATCCTGCATATGAGGCTTTAAGTGTCCAACTACAATGGGGACATCCTTTGGCATTTTATTAATTTCTTTAAAAAGAGATGCTGGAGTATGATGACAACTCTCTTTAGCAATTCTTGCAAGACGATTTGGAAAACTTACCTCTGTAAATATTCCCTTAAGATTCTTGACCTTAAGACCAAGCTCCCAAATTAAATTTGTAGGTCCGGTATCTTGGGTAAAGATTAAAGAATCATCTGATTTGTTATTAGTTATAATAAACCCATGAGCCCCTGCAGGGTGGTTAACTTTTACAGGAATAATAGAAAAATTATTTAAAGTTAATTTCTTTTGACTCTCAAATTCATGAAAAGATAAAATCTTTTTAAATGGCCTATCAAGAGTAGTAAAGTCTGGCCAAATGGAATCATTAAATAAATGATCAATAATATTTTTCCTTGCTTCCTGTGAGGTATAGATATCAAAGCTCTTATCTTGATCTTCAAAAAAGCTATCTGCTAAAAATGCCAATTCATAGATATGATCTAGGTGACTATGAGAAATTAAAATATTATTTAATCTTCTCTGCTCAAATCTAGTCAAACCAGAAGCTACAGAACCAGCATCAATTAAAAGCTCATCATCAACTAAATAAGAAGTAGCTTTAAACCCTTTAGCAACATTGCCATGACCCCCAATAATTCTAACTATCATAGAAGTTCCTTAAATTAAAATAGTATCAAATCTTTAAATAGATGTCCTCTGTATTTTTTCCCAATAATTTTCCTAATATCTTTGCAAGTGTACGCTTCTTTTTATCCTTTAAATATTGACTTGCCATCTCAGATAATTGCTCAAAAGATATATCATTTTTAAAATCCCATTCTGCGTAAACAAGAAGAACAACCTCTCCCTTTAAAACTCTATCAACAAATATCTTTTTAAAATCCATGGCACAAAAACGATAAACACTTTCAAACTTTTTTGTGAGTTCTCTTGCTACAACAACCTTTATTTTAGGAAAAAGTTCACTTAATATCTCTAAAGTAGCGTATATTCTTTTAGGAGACTGGAAAAATATATGCGTCCCCTTTAATTTAAATTTATCTTTAAATAACTGCTCTATAGCTCTATTTGTTCTTGGAAGAAAACCCCAAAAATAAAATGGAATTGGAGGTAATCCACTTAGTTCCAAAGAAGTAATAACTGAACTAACTCCTGGAATAGTTTCCACATTATGTCCATTATCTATGGCCATCTTTACAAGAGGAAAAGCCGGATCTGAAATTATGGCACTTCCGGCATTACTAACTAGACAAAAGTCTTCTCCTTGATTCATGCGCTCAATTATATTATCAAGTTTATCATCGCAATTATGCTCAAAAAAACTCTCAACTGAACAAGGATACTTTCTTCCTATCAACCTACATAGCTTTTTAAAGTTACGGCCATCTTCTGCTAAAAAATTATCTTTCTCAAGTAAATAGTGCTTTGCCCTATCAGTTAAATCTTTTAGATTTCCAATAGGAACCCCTATTAAAGTCAATTTCGCCATTTTTCACTCTTTTTTTAAGAAAAATATTCCTATTGTAAGTTAATAGCATATAAGTAATAATTTTAATATATAGAATTTTAATATTCTATATTCTCTTATAATATGGAAGCAGTTATTCATCACGATTCCCTTGGTAATTTTATCATACAAATAAAGGGAGAAATAAATCATCAAGTAATTAAGCAATTTCAAGAGCAGGCAAACATTTTAATAAAAAAATATCCAACCTCCACTATAAGTATAGATATGAGTAATATAGATTTTGTAGGTTCATCTAGTATAAAAACTTTTGCTAGAATTTTAGACAAAATTAGCAAAGTTCATAATAAAATTAAGCTAATAAATGTACGGACAGAATTTACAAAAATATTTAAATTTTATAGTCCCGACTTAGTAGATTTAGTGGAAACAGAGGAATTACCTCCTATTTACAGAAGATTTCAGTTATATAAATAATTTAAAATTCTAAATTCAAAATTGGTAAAAAGAATAATACACCATTATTTTTATGTCTATAATTAGGAAATAATGGCAAATTTGAACCCCCTACTCCTCCACCAGCAGGCTCTCTTGGTGGCAGAACATTATTTTCTTGATTTTGATAATAATTATCGTAGACACCTTCTCCATCCATTCTACTTCTTCTATTAATTGCATGGCTTGCTACCACATAGGAACCAAAAGCTATCCCTGAGTAAAGCCCCAAAGATGCTCCTTTTGCAACCCATCTCCCATTAGCACCAAAGGCAAGAGATGCCGTTCCAAGCAGCGCCCCTCCTAAAGTACCATATAACGCCATAGAACCCACTGACTTTACCCTAGGATCTAAATTTATATTTGAACTTTGGGCAAGCAACTTTGCAGATAATAAAAACACAAAAATGACTGTAAACTTCTTCATATAAAATTAGGTTAAATTACTGCTACAATTTTTGCAAGATAAACTGACTTTATAAGTTTAGATTTAAAGTCCTATACACCTTTAAAACTTCTTCTATGAATAGCAGTTACCCCGTACTTTACAATTGCCTCCTTATGATACTTTGTAGGATAACCAGCATTTTTTTCAAGTCCATAATAGGGGTACAAGGATGCATATGCCCTCATAATTCTATCTCTATATTCTTTTGCCACAATTGAAGCTAATGCTACTACTGTACTTTGGCTGTCGGCCTTTGCTAGTGCTTTGAATTCACAATTAATATCTGGGGAATTAATTCCATCGATAAATCCAAATACATTTTCAACTTTCTTTAATTTTCCAAACTCAAGGATAATATTAATAGAATTTTTCATGGCCTCAAGAGAAGCGTTTAAAATATTTAACTTATCAATCAAATCATTGGAAACTTCAGAGACTGCATAAATTAATGTAGTATTTTTTAAAAGTTTAATTTTAAATAGATTATCAGTAGAGATATTTTTACAATCAATATTTAAATCCTTTAATATATTTTCTCTCTTTTTTGCTTTTAATTTTTTAGAGTCAGTTATACCAAGGAGAGAAAAACTATCCAAAACATCTTTAACTTCACCATAAGAATTACTATATATTGCTATTGAAGCCGCTACTACTGGACCTGCAAGCGGGCCTCTACCTACTTCATCACATCCAAAAAATAAAAAAGGTTCTTTGTTTAGGAAAAGTTCTTTAATCTTTAAAAGATCAATCATTACTTATATGCTATTTTTCAGATTTATCGTATTGAATTTCAATTCGAGCAGATTTTCCAGAACGCTCTCTTAAGTAATATAGTTTAGTTCTAGAAGTTTTACCTTTTTGAACTAATTCTATCTTTTCTATATTAGGAGAATGAAAAGGAAAAACTCTCTCTACCCCAATACCATTTGATATTTTTCTAACCCTAAAATGGCTACCCATTGATTTATTTCCTTTAATAGATATTACAGTTCCTTGAAATATCTGTATTCTAGAGCGATTACCCTCTTTAATTTTTCCATGAACAGCAATTGTATCTCCTGTTTTAAAGTCAGGGAATTTTTCCACATTTTTACTAAAATTATCTTTATCTACAACATCTAAAAGGTTCATTATACTCTCCTTTATAAAAAGTCTCTTGCTATGCGATCTAGGTAGATGGCAACAGTCGCCCTTACCGATAGATGGTTATACCCATCTTTAGCACAACCGACAATAGGCCCAAGGCAATAATCCGCACTTTTTATTAAATCCGGATGTAGTCCCCAACCAGTTCCTAATAACAAGAGCTTAGCTCTATTGTCCCAACTTCTGCGGTTTGCACTGAGTCATATGATAATTACAAGCAGTTAGAAAGCACAAGGGCACTACAAATTCATTAATAGAATATTTATTTTTCAACTAAAAGGAGCATTGTAAATAGAACTTTGTAAATTATTTTGTCCTAAGGGAATATAAACATATTATTAGTGACATAATTTCTTGTTTACAAAAATATAATTGTTATTTTTTTTACAAGTTCTACAAATATATATCCAACATAAAAAAGTATAATTAAACTGTATAGTCAAAGGGATACTACTTTAGCTAGTTTAGAAATATATATTTATAACTTATTGAATATAATGCCTATTGGGTTATTTAAACTAAAGTTGTTTTCCAATGTGGTGAAGTCGGAAAAAAAGACATCTATGTAGTTCTCTAATTATGATTCTTTAAATCTTTAAGTATAATTTAATATTAACTGACCTTACTATTTTACTTAGTGAAATATAGTGTTATTTATTTTTATTGACAAAATTTGATTTAATGTAGACTGTTAAAATTATATTTATTAGGAGGTATCAATGAAGCTTACAAAGATTATAAATTTATTATTGGCTGTTTTAATAACTACAACATTTGCTTTTAAAGCGAATTCTAGTGAAACACTAGATATAACCGTCTCTTGGACAAAAGTTAAAAAGGGCTATTCTGGTAGTATTATCAAGGTAAACAGTGGAGAAGACAACAATACATTGCGCTTGTATCGACGACGTAGAAATAAGCCCATTTTATATTATATAAATAAAAAAAGTATTTTAAAGGCATGGGGATCTGGTTTGCATGGAGCTACTCTCATAATAAATGGACAAAAAACTCCAGTATTTTATAGCAAAAAGAGAGGTAAATTTTTTCAGGCATCTATTACAGAAAATGAGTTTGTCAAATTACAAGATCCTCCTAGGATAAAAATATTTTCAAATGAATTTGCTTTTGCGGCATTAAAAACAGATGGGTCTGTAGTTACTTGGGGAGATTCAAGGTATGGAGGAAACTCAAGTTCTGTTGCTTCAAAGCTTATAAATGTTAAAGAGATATTTTCAAATAAATTTGCTTTTGCGGCATTAAAAACAGATGGGTCTGTAGTTACTTGGGGAGATTCAAGGTTTGGAGGAGATTCAAGTTCTGTTTCTTCACAGCTTATAAATATTAAAGAGATATCTTCAAATGAATATGCTTTTGCGGCATTAAAAACAGATGGGTCTGTAGTTACTTGGGGAAATTCTTTTTATGGAGGAGACTCAAGCTTTGTTTCTTCACAGCTTATAAATGTTAAAGAGATATTTTCAACTAGGTTTGCTTTTGCGGCATTAAAAACAGATGGGTCTGTAGTTACTTGGAAAGATTATTGGGGGGGAGATTCAAGCTCTGTTTCTTCACAGCTTATAAATGTTAAAGAAATATTTTCAACTAGGTTTGCTTTTGCGGCATTAAAAACAGATGGAACTGTAGTTACTTGGGGAGATTATTGGGGAGGAGAATCAAGGTATGGAGGAGACTCAAGTTCTGTTGCTTCACAGCTTATAAATGTTAAAAAAATATTTTCAAGTGATTCTGTTTTTGCGGCATTAAAAACAGATGGGTCTGTAGTTACTTGGGGAGAATCAAGGTATGGAGGAGACTCAAGTTCTGTTGCTTCACAGCTTATAAATGTTAGAGATATATTTTCAAATGAATTTGCTTTTGCGGCATTAAAAACAGGTGGGTCTGTAGTTACTTGGGGAGATTCAAGGTATGGAGGAAACTCAAGCTCTGTTGCTTCACAGCTTATAAATGTTAAAAAAATATCTTCAAATAGATTTGCTTTTGCGGCATTAAAAACAGATGGGACTGTAGTTACTTGGGGAGATTCAAGGATTGGAGGAGACTCAAGTTCTGTTTCTTCACAGCTTATAAATATTAAAGAGATATCTTCAAATGAATATGCTTTTGCGGCATTAAAAACAGATGGGTCTGTAGTTACTTGGGGTGGTTATTGGGGAGGAGATTCAAGTTCTGTTTCTTCACAGCTTATAAATGTTAAAGAGATATTTTCAACTGATGATTCTTTTGCGGCATTAAAAACAGATGGGTCTGTAGTTACTTGGGGTGGTTATTCTGAGGTCATTAGCTTGCAGTAATAATTTTACAGGCATTACAGCATCAAGGGTACTACTTGGGGGTAGTTTAAGCACATATATTTATAACTACTTATTGAAAAAAAAGAAATTATTACTGTTTAAGTTAGAGCTTTGTTTAGCAATGTGATGAAGTCGGGAAGTCTCTTGCTATGCGATCTAGATAGATAGCAACAGCTGCCCTTACCGATAGATGGTTATACCCATCTTTAGCACAACCGACAATAGGCCCAAGGCAATAATCCGCACTTTTTATTAAATCCGGATGTAGTCCCCAACCAGTTCCAAATAACAATAACTTGGCTCTATTATCAATTGATTCTAGTTGCTTAAGACCAATTTCTTTTGCACTTGTAGCCACAATATATGGAAGATGACCTTCTAAATCACAAATACTTGCAATAGCATCTTTAACTGACATTTTTAAAGATACACATTTTAGAGCATAATTTCTATCTTGATTATATTTTTGAGCATATGAGCTCTCCCAAAAATCCAGAATTTTCTCTATGAGATTCCATTGCTCCTTTATAGGAGTAATAATAAAATATTTTTTTATGCCAAAGGTTCTACAACTCCTACTAATATCATGAATGTCTAGATTAGTAACAGAGGTTGTAACAAGCTCTCCATTTTTATTTACAACTGGATAATGAACTAATGCCAAATAAAAATTACTCATACATTCTCATGTTGATATTTTTTATATAAATCTGGACGAAGTCTTTTTGTAAATTTTTCTCTATTTTTTTTTCTAAACTTATCAATTCTTTTATGATCTCCTGACAAAAGCTCATCAGGAATATTTAATCCCTCAAAGCTATTAGGTCTAGTATAGTGAGCATGTTCTAATAAATTTTTATTAAAAGATTCATAAAGAGTTGAGTTATCATTCCCAATAACTCCAGGAATTAAACGCAATGTTGAATCTAAGATTGTCAATGTAGCAATTTCTCCTCCAGTTAATATAAAATCCCCTACACTTATAAAAATATCTACATAATTATCCAAAAATCTCTGATCAATCCCCTGATATCGTCCGCAAATAAAAACTAAATCTCTAGAATTATCTATTAAATAATCACTACAAAACTTTTGACAAACATTTTGATTTAAAATAACTCCTTTTGGATCGGGACAAATTATAGTTAATTTTTCCCGCCAATTATCTCCATAATTACCGTCTCTAATAACTCCTTGAAAAAGAGAGTTTTTCAAAACATCTGCTCTAATTACAACTCCTGCACCTCCTCCATAGGGGGTATCATCAACTCCTTTGAAATCCTTTTTACAATAATCACTTAATCTCAATATCTTAAGCTCTATTTTAGAAAATGCTCTGGAGACAATACCATGCTTTAAAATGGCATCAAAATACTCAGGAAAGAGAGTTATAATCCAAATTACTTTTTTATTCACTAAATTACCTCTGGAATAGTTATCCTGATATAACCTCCATTTATATCTACTTTGTCAATAAAAGATTTAACCATTGGGAGGCTAAAGTTTTTCTCACCCTCTACATCTATAACAACTTGAACTCCATTATGTTGGTAACTTACAACTTTTCCTATAATTTTTCTACTATCTTTATCTATAACATCTAAATCTAGTAAATCACAAGGATAGTAGTCTTTTGTTTTTGGGAATTTTTTCCTATCTAATTTTATTAAAAATGGGGTCATTTCTTGTGCAATAGTTCTGTCATCAACTCCTTCTAAAGACAAAACAATTTTATTCCCTCTATTAACCCCAGAGATATTAAAGTTCTGCCCTTCTTTTAAAATACAGCTAGTTTTGTCTGCTGGATATACACTAACATACATACCAGATTGTAAAATATCATCAAAAGCCAATATTTCCTTGATTTTAAATCTACCGTCAATTCCAAAAGCAGACACCGCCTTGGCAATAGTTATTAACTTATTCATCAACCCTTAATAATATCTATCTTAAATCTTGTAAAATTATTTTTTTATAATTGGAAGAGCTAAGGGTCTATCAAGAACCCATTTATCCACTAATTGCTCATTATTATTCTCTATTCTATGGTATAAAAGATCATTATCTAATTTATTTAAACGCTTATGCAATTCTCCTCTTAAAACTATACTATTTCTACGCTTGTCACTTAAATGTTCCAAAGCTTTACGACGAGCTATTTTTAACTCATTAAGCTTTTTATCATATTTTGCTGCTACCTTAATTTTTTGTTGATCAAAACTCCATAAAAAGTGATTAATTTGATTTAATTGTTTGAAAAAATCTTTTCTTCTTTTAACTAAAATTTTTCTATAATAATGGGCATCACGAACTCTTGAGGCCAAAGTAGAAGATTTCATAACCAATAAAGTACCTCTTCTTAAAAACTTACGATACTTCCAGCAGTTTTTAAGACTAACATAATAGAGAATAATGTAACTCTTCTCTACTCCCCTAATAAAGCCTCTGCAATATTTTGTATCTTGAGCAGCAACTCTAAACTCAACTAAATCTCCAGAGCGTAAGAATTTTATGTTTTTATTTTCAGATGTGATTTTAATCATGCTATGAGCATCATCTCTATCGGTTACTCTTCCCATAAGCCTTGAATAATCTTCTGTTGCTTTATAGTAACTTTCACTAATATCCTCTCTAATTTCAATTTTTTTATCACTAGCAAAAGATATTGGTATCAAAGCTATAAAGACAAAAACATATAAATACATAATTAAATTATGGCAAAAACCACAATAAATTTCAGAGATAGTAAATACTTGCCTAACTCAGTTTAAAGTTGTATTTAGCATTTATAAGATGCAATTATTTCTAGATACTGGAAACATTGAAGAGATTAAAATAGCTGCTAAGTGGGGAGTTGTGGATGGCGTTACTACAAATCCCTCCTTGATTGCAAAAACGGGCAGAGGGATAAAAGCAGTGATCTCTGACATATGTGAAATTATTGATGGCCCTATATCAGCAGAAGTTATTTCCACAGAAAAAGAAAAAATGCTAGAGGAAGCAAGAATACTAGCAAACATTAACCCAAATATTGTCATAAAATTACCTTTAACCCATGATGGAATATCCGCTTTAAAAGTACTATCCTCTGAAAATATTGCTACAAACTTAACCCTATGCTTTTCCCGACTTCATCACATTGCTAAACAAAGCTCTAACTTAAACAGCAATACTTTCTTTTTTTTCAATAAGTTATAAATATATACGCTCTAGCTGCTCTCAAGTAGTGCCCCTTTGACTATACAGCTTAATTATAATTTTTTATCTTTAAATATGTGTCTATGATGCTTGTAAAAAACAACCTCCACTTAAAAGATTATGTTGTAACCAAAAACCTATTTCCCCCTTAGATAAAAACTAATTTAAAACTCTATTTTTTATTGAAAATTAAATTTTAAAATCATATCTATAACCTAAATTGTAGTGCCCTTGATGCTTCTAAGTGCTTGTAATTATTATATGACTCGCCGCAAACTGCGGAAGTCGGGGCATCTTTAACTGACATTTTTAAAGATACACATTTTAGAGCATAATTTCTATCTTGATTATATTTTTGAGCATATGAGCTCTCCCAAAAATCCAGAATTTTCTCTATGAGATTCCATTGCTCCTTTATAGGAGTAATAATAAAATATTTTTTTATGCCAAAGGTTCTACAACTCCTACTAATATCATGAATGTCTAGATTAGTAACAGAGGTTGTAACAAGCTCTCCATTTTTATTTACAACTGGATAATGAACTAATGCCAAATAAAAATTACTCATACATTCTCATGTTGATATTTTTTATATAAATCTGGACGAAGTCTTTTTGTAAATTTTTCTCTATTTTTTTTTCTAAACTTATCAATTCTTTTATGATCTCCTGACAAAAGCTCATCAGGAATATTTAATCCCTCAAAGCTATTAGGTCTAGTATAGTGAGCATGTTCTAATAAATTTTTATTAAAAGATTCATAAAGAGTTGAGTTATCATTCCCAATAACTCCAGGAATTAAACGCAATGTTGAATCTAAGATTGTCAATGTAGCAATTTCTCCTCCAGTTAATATAAAATCCCCTACACTTATAAAAATATCTACATAATTATCCAAAAATCTCTGATCAATCCCCTGATATCGTCCGCAAATAAAAACTAAATCTCTAGAATTATCTATTAAATAATCACTACAAAACTTTTGACAAACATTTTGATTTAAAATAACTCCTTTTGGATCGGGACAAATTATAGTTAATTTTTCCCGCCAATTATCTCCATAATTACCGTCTCTAATAACTCCTTGAAAAAGAGAGTTTTTCAAAACATCTGCTCTAATTACAACTCCTGCACCTCCTCCATAGGGGGTATCATCAACTCCTTTGAAATCCTTTTTACAATAATCACTTAATCTCAATATCTTAAGCTCTATTTTAGAAAATGCTCTGGAGACAATACCATGCTTTAAAATGGCATCAAAATACTCAGGAAAGAGAGTTATAATCCAAATTACTTTTTTATTCACTAAATTACCTCTGGAATAGTTATCCTGATATAACCTCCATTTATATCTACTTTGTCAATAAAAGATTTAACCATTGGGAGGCTAAAGTTTTTCTCACCCTCTACATCTATAACAACTTGAACTCCATTATGTTGGTAACTTACAACTTTTCCTATAATTTTTCTACTATCTTTATCTATAACATCTAAATCTAGTAAATCACAAGGATAGTAGTCTTTTGTTTTTGGGAATTTTTTCCTATCTAATTTTATTAAAAATGGGGTCATTTCTTGTGCAATAGTTCTGTCATCAACTCCTTCTAAAGACAAAACAATTTTATTCCCTCTATTAACCCCAGAGATATTAAAGTTCTGCCCTTCTTTTAAAATACAGCTAGTTTTGTCTGCTGGATATACACTAACATACATACCAGATTGTAAAATATCATCAAAAGCCAATATTTCCTTGATTTTAAATCTACCGTCAATTCCAAAAGCAGACACCGCCTTGGCAATAGTTATTAACTTATTCATCAACCCTTAATAATATCTATCTTAAATCTTGTAAAATTATTTTTTTATAATTGGAAGAGCTAAGGGTCTATCAAGAACCCATTTATCCACTAATTGCTCATTATTATTCTCTATTCTATGGTATAAAAGATCATTATCTAATTTATTTAAACGCTTATGCAATTCTCCTCTTAAAACTATACTATTTCTACGCTTGTCACTTAAATGTTCCAAAGCTTTACGACGAGCTATTTTTAACTCATTAAGCTTTTTATCATATTTTGCTGCTACCTTAATTTTTTGTTGATCAAAACTCCATAAAAAGTGATTAATTTGATTTAATTGTTTGAAAAAATCTTTTCTTCTTTTAACTAAAATTTTTCTATAATAATGGGCATCACGAACTCTTGAGGCCAAAGTAGAAGATTTCATAACCAATAAAGTACCTCTTCTTAAAAACTTACGATACTTCCAGCAGTTTTTAAGACTAACATAATAGAGAATAATGTAACTCTTCTCTACTCCCCTAATAAAGCCTCTGCAATATTTTGTATCTTGAGCAGCAACTCTAAACTCAACTAAATCTCCAGAGCGTAAGAATTTTATGTTTTTATTTTCAGATGTGATTTTAATCATGCTATGAGCATCATCTCTATCGGTTACTCTTCCCATAAGCCTTGAATAATCTTCTGTTGCTTTATAGTAACTTTCACTAATATCCTCTCTAATTTCAATTTTTTTATCACTAGCAAAAGATATTGGTATCAAAGCTATAAAGACAAAAACATATAAATACATAATTAAATTATGGCAAAAACCACAATAAATTTCAGAGATAGTAAATACTTGCCTAACTCAGTTTAAAGTTGTATTTAGCATTTATAAGATGCAATTATTTCTAGATACTGGAAACATTGAAGAGATTAAAATAGCTGCTAAGTGGGGAGTTGTGGATGGCGTTACTACAAATCCCTCCTTGATTGCAAAAACGGGCAGAGGGATAAAAGCAGTGATCTCTGACATATGTGAAATTATTGATGGCCCTATATCAGCAGAAGTTATTTCCACAGAAAAAGAAAAAATGCTAGAGGAAGCAAGAATACTAGCAAACATTAACCCAAATATTGTCATAAAATTACCTTTAACCCATGATGGAATATCCGCTTTAAAAGTACTATCCTCTGAAAATATTGCTACAAACTTAACCCTATGCTTTTCTACATCCCAAGCACTACTTGCCGCTAAAAATGGAGCTACTTACATATCCCCATTTATAGGTAGATTAGATGATATTGGAGCAGATGGAGTAGAGTTAATTAAAGAAATAAAAACTATTTACAAAAATTATAATTTCAAAACTAAAATCCTATCAGCATCAATTAGAAACATTGACCATGTAAAGAATGTATTATTAATTGGCTCTGATATCGCCACAATTCCCTTCAAAGTTCTAGATGAAATGTTCAGACATCCTCTAACTGATAAGGGACTAAAAAAGTTCTTAGAAGACTATAAACTGAGCAAATAACTTTTATACCCTTTTTTAAATTAAAGCAATTAAGTAAATCTTTAAGTTTAAAGTAATTCCTACAAGTAAACGATATATATTCTAATGTTAATTAAGCTAATTTTCATAGTATTGATAATCTCTAGTTTACCAAGCTGTGGAGGTGGAAAAAAGACTACAAATAATCCAGCAATGGGAGGGGGAGGAGGAGATAGCAGTGGTGGAAGCTCTACAATAAGATACTGGAATACTAGCGATCTTCCACTTACAATAAGACTGTCAGATCACTTTGATGCTAATGCATCTAGTCCTTCTATACCAATTGATGAAACAAATGATAATGATGCAGATGGCGATAATATAATTGAACAAATGGCAAAAAAATGGAATGCCATAAAGCCAGCAAGCTCTCCAGACTTTTTTGTAGTCCAAATGGACTATGTAGATTTAAGAAGTGCTGAAGGAGCCCCAGCAGATTATGTACAATACTTAGAATCAGGAGGAGTCCTAAATTCTGGTAACACTTTAAACTTTGATGTCTATGTAATAGATAGTAATTGGCCATCTGCAGACCTTGGAGCGGGAACTTTGGCCGTAACTTTAATACTTGCAACTACATCTGTCGACACCAATGGCAACAACTATGATAGAATGTTTGATATAGACTTTATGGTAAATAATGACACTTTTAATTTCCGTTATAAGCCACCTACTAATAGCGATTATCACCTACCTACTATTATGTTACATGAGTTTGGGCATGCCCTAGGAATACTACATCCAACTGACACAACTTTAAGTACTGTAATGCAAGCATCCGTTGATAGCAATACTGTTTTGCAAAATTTAGGAACATATGAACAAAACGAAATCAATACTCGTTATGATACAACAAGTATAGTTGCTCAAGAAATTCAAGACGCTCAGGATATGATAGGTGCAAAATCAGTATTAATTAAAACTGAACTCTATCCCAATGGATTATGTATGCATTATCGGGGAGATCAGCTATATAAAGTGCATATAAGCAGCATTAACAATCTCAAATTAAAATAAAAGCTTTTCTATATAGAATTATTCCAATAGCTAGTGCGAAAAAAGATTCTCTAAAGCTTTTATCCAATGAAAGCAAAAAACAGAGTTTATTTTCTTCTCTTGAGGATCACGAGACCACAATTGTGCCTCAGAATTTTTCCAATCTTTTTGAAAACTTATTAGATTTCTAAGATTATTATTTTTAATATATTCTGATGATTTGATTTTAACAAGAATATCTTTTTTTCCTGGTCTTTGTATAATAAGATCAATCTCTGCTTGATCTTTTGTTCTTAAATATGAAAATCTAAAATCTTTTCTTAGATACTCATTAAGGCGAAAGCATTCTGAGATTACCCAATGCTCAAATAATTTTCCAAATTCATAATTTTTTTCATAAAGCTCTAAGCTTAAATTCATCTCCAATGCCCTTTTTATTCCTGTATCAAAAAAATAAAATTTAGGAGCAACTCTTTGTTGCTTCCTAATGGAACGATGAAAAGAAGGGAGAAAAAATCCCAAAAAAGTATCATCTAAAATTGTGAAATAATTTGCAATTGTTTTATAATCTACTCCCACATCACGAGAAATATTTGAAAAATTAACAACATTTCCACTCTGTTGAGCAGCTATTTCTAAAAAATCCCTAAAAGGCCTAAAGTTTCTCAATAATTGCTCCATTCTTATCTCTTCTTTAAGATATGTCTTAACATAACTTGTAAGAAACTCCTTTTTATCCTCATCACTTTTCATATGAAAGAGTCCTGGCAAAGTCCCCCATTTTAAAGCTTCTATAAGTTTAAAGCTATCTTTTAACTCAAGACTTGTTAAAGGATAAAGGTGATATGTAAAAGACCTACCAGCTAGAAGATTTCCCAATCCTCCTCTTAATTTTCTAGCACTAGAGCCTGTTAAAATGAACTGAACTTTAGGTTTTTCTAGCATTTCTTTTTGAATAATATCCAAAAGCTTAGGAATTTTCTGAACTTCATCAACGACAACTTTTTTATAGCGACCTAAAGATAATATATTTGAAAGTTCATCAGGATTTTTGCTATAACGAACTTCTGTATTGTCTTCTAAAAGATCTATCCATAAAGTATCAGGAGAGAAGAATTTGCTCTTTAAAAGAGTAGACTTACCAGTCCCTCTTGCTCCAAAAAGAAAGAAACTATTGGATTTATTAAGCTTTGCCATTCTATGGATCACACTCCTAAAATATACGATATAATAGGAGCTTTGTCAACATTATAAAAGAACTTAAACCCAATAGTAACCAGAGTACATTCCCCAATAATTAAAGGTTTTAAAATTATTAAAATATGTGCTAAATTGCACCAATGGAAAATACGCAAAAGCAAGAATCACAAACAAAAAAAGAAATTCAAGAATATTACGGAGATATTTTAAAAAACAGTCAAGATTTACAGACAAATGCCTGTACTTTATTTGATGGTCCTCCCGACTACATCAAGAAAATTATATCCTCTATCCATCCTGAAGTATTAGAAAGGTTTTATGGTTGTGGTCTTACCGTTCCTCAAGAGCTAGAAAATTGCTCTGTACTTGATTTAGGAAGTGGATCCGGAAGAGATTGTTATATTATTTCAAAACTTGTGGGAGAAAATGGAAAAGTTGTAGGCGTTGACATGACAGACAACCAATTAGCTGTAGCAAAAAAACATATAAAGTATCATCAAGATACATTTGGATATAAAAGCTCTAATGTAGAGTTTTTAAAAGCAGAACTGGAGTCTCTAAACAAGCTAAATTTAGAAAAGGAAAGCTTTGATATAGCAGTTTCTAATTGTGTTATAAATTTATGTACTGATAAGGAAGCAGTTTTAAAAAATATTTATAATTTACTAAAAGAAGGTGGAGAGATGTACTTCTCTGATATATATAGTGATAGACGAATAAAAAAAGAGCTAAGAGAAGATAAATTACTATATGGCGAATGTTTAAGCGGTGCCCTGTATTGGAATGATTTTATAAATATGGCAAAAAAATGTGGCTTTCACGACCCTCGCTTAGTTGAATCGGCATCAATCACTATAAATAATAAAGAAATTGAAAATAAAGTAGGAGATATAAAATTTTACTCTGCTACTTACAGATTGTTTAAAATAAAAGATTTAGAACCTGCTTGTGAGAATTATGGTCAAACAGTTACTTACAAAGGAACTATTAAACATCATCCTGATAAATTTATACTAGATGAACATCATATAATAGAAACCAACAAGAGTTTCCCCTTATGTGGAAATAGCTACAACATGTTAAATAAGTCTCGCTTTAGAAAACATTTTAATTTTGCTGGCAATATTGAAACTCATTATGGAATATTTCCAGAATGTGGTACAAATATGCCATTTAGCAATGAAGGAAGTAAGAGTTCATCATGTTGTTAAAGCTTACAACATTAATATCATTAATACTAATTTCTGTAGCTAGTGCTAACTTTGATCATGGACACAAAGAATGGACAACTCTTTTAAAAGAAACAGTTGTTTTAAAAGGCAAGCAAGGACTTGTTAACTATAAAAAGGTAATCGCAAAAAAAACTCTTTTGGATTCATATCTTTTAAAACTATCAAATGTTAAAGAAGATGAGTTTAACAAATGGAGTTCTAATAAAAGACTTAGTTTTTTAATTAATGCCTATAATGCATTTACATTTAAATTAATTATTGATAACTATCCTACTAAGTCTATTCGTAAGATAAGAAGACCATGGAAAAAAAGATTTTTTAAACTATTTGGCAAAGACACTCATTTAGATAATATTGAACACGATATCATTAGAAAAAAATATAATGAGCCCCGTATTCATTTTGCAGTAGTATGTGCCTCTATTGGATGTCCTTCAATCCTTCCCGTTGCTTTTACTTTCGACAAGTTAGATAAACAACTTGAAAATGCTACTAAAAACTTTTTGAGTGACACAAATAAAAATCGCTATAATAAAGACAAAAAACGTTGGGAACTATCAAAGATCTTTAAATGGTATGGCAAGGATTTTAAAGAATATGGAGACTTAAGAAACTATGTTGCTAAATATATCATTACTGATTCCAAAGAGAGAAATAGAGTTTTAATTGAAGATTACTCTATTGACTATTTAGACTATGACTGGAGTCTAAACGAATTAAAATGACAAAAAACAAAAAGTTTTCTGATTTAAAATATACTGCCGATGGTAAATTGCGTGCTATTGTTCCATTTAAAAGCTTTAAAGCTCTATGGTTTAATACAGGAACTCAATGCAATTTAAAATGTCAAAATTGTTATATAGAATCATCCCCAACAAACGATAGATTAGTATACATAACAAAACAAGATGTCATTCCATTTTTAAATGAAATAAAAGAAAATAATTGGCCAATTACTAAAATAGGTTTTACCGGTGGGGAACCCTTTATCAATCCCAATATCATTGACATATTAAATCATTGCTTACAAGAGGGATTTGAAGTACTAGTTCTGACAAATGCCTATAAAGTATTAAAGAGAATAGAGAACTTTCTAATAGATTTAAAAAATCAATATGCAGAAAAGTTACAACTTAGAATCTCCCTAGATCATTATTCTCAAGATATTCATGAAAAAGAAAGAGGCAAAGGAACATTTCTACCAACGATAAATACTATAAAATGGCTAGTAGACAATAATTTTAATATTAGTATAGCTGGGCGCTCTTTAGTAAAAAAGGAAAATATTCAAACTGCTAAAGAAGAATATCAAAATTTATTTTATCAATATAAAATAAATTTTGATATGAACGAAGAAAACTCAGTAATATTTCCAGAGATGGATGAAAATATTGAAGCAACTGAGATAACAACTGATTGTTGGAAGATATTAAATGTAAAACCTCAAGATCAAATGTGTGCTTCCGAGAGAATGATCGTAAAAAGAAAAGGAGAGATAAAACCACGGGTTCAAGCTTGCACTTTGCTTGCTTATCAAGATCAATTTACCATGGGATATACACTAAAAGAATCTATGAAACCTACTTATCTAAATCACCCATTTTGTGCTCAATTTTGTGTATTAGGTGGAGCTAGCTGTTCAGCTACTTAAAATATTAATTTTATTTTTTATACTGTTCTTTACTCAACTTCACAAACAGAAGTATATACAACATCGTAAGAAATTGATGCAGTCAGTCCCCAATGCCAATTAATAGTAATTATCTTTAAACCCGAAGCTTCTAAATGATAACTGCTAGCTAATACACTATATGGCATACGTTCACCTTCAAATAATGGCTCTTTTAAATTACAATACTGTTGTATCTCCATTCTTTGATTGTCTGTATTTCTATTAATGTACCCACCATTAAATTTTTTTCTCTCACAGTATAATATTTGTTTCACCTCACATGCTTGAGAAGTATCTGAATTTTTACAAATTGCTGTAACTGGTGGGCTTCCATTATAAGTTGTAGTTAATGTAAGCCCTCCATTTATTTTATTATTAACAAAATCTTTAGCACTACTGTTTGTAACAGTGTCAAACTTTTTCCCACTACCACTAGCAAGTGCCCAAAAGACACTGCTAGGCATTGCCTTAGCTCCATGTCCAGTTCCAAGTGAACTCCCGCCAGAAATTCTAATACGAACAGGGTTATTTTTTTTACTTGTACCAATAGGACATATCCCAGAATTAGGAAATGATTCTCCTTTGGTGTAGCACCTTCCATTATTAATTACACCATGTAAAGTTTTACATACTAATGAGCTTATTGCACCTGAAATCTCTGAATTATTTGCAATATTACATGTTCCTATATATTTTCCTGAATTATTTTTTCTACAAAGACTTCTATTGTTATTACCTTTGCATCTATATTCAAATCGTATCTTGTATATACTAGAACTACCACTTAAAGCGGTATTTCTACAAATTTTTTTAAACTTATTAAAATTTGTAAGTAATTCAGAATCAGCATACTCACTTCCATAAGTACCAGTACTCCTTTTAATTTGGGAAATTTTAAAGAATATTGGATGAGTATCATTACATTTTAATTCAATTGTATCTGCTTGTTCTGAAGATGAACAACTCTTAATCTTATTAAGAGAAATGACTTTATTTAAATTTTTAACATCATTCTTTGCCACATCACACTTACTATCATCTCCTGCAATATAAGAACCACCCATAGCAATACACACTTGTTCCATAGTTGGAGCATCAGATGCAGCAGGCTTATTTTTACAGCACAGCTTACTTCCACCACTAGTATCAAGAACATGCTTTCTATTATCACTACAAGCAGATTCTACAGCACAATCAAAACTAGAATCTGCATCACAAGTTACAGTTTCTGCAGAAGAGTCATAATCACATCCTCCTATTTCAACTAATTTTTCGAGTCCTTCAGCTTTTGCTGTTTCAACTACTGCTTCCTTATCAAAAAAGCACTTTTCTATTTCTCCTGAAGAATCAGTAACAACATTTAGTTTTATAGATTTTTTAAATTCACGACTACCGTATTGGTTTTTCTTTGATCTCTCCATTGTTACCTCTACCTCAGCTAAACCTTCTCCTCCAGTGCTTGGTATGGATTCATTTTTGATAGTCATTTTAATCAGTTTTATATTGTTGTTTTCGTATTTTTCTCCCTTTTTAAATAATTCACCACCATTTTGATTTAAAATCTTTGTGAACTCTGCTTTTGCTGTCGCATCTGCAAGATCTATAGTTATTGCTGCTACTGGTGGAGTTGCTGAAGTATTACCAGCAAAAGTTTTTTCACAGGATTCTCTTTTTGTTAGTGCTGTTTGAATTTGACGAAATACTTCTATCCCCGCTAAACGAGATTCTGAGGTGTTGATGGCCTTTTGTTGGTTACCAATCATACGAGTAACCCCTAGAGCAAGTATGCCCATCAGGCCTATTGCTACCATTACTTCAGCAAGTGAAAAACCATTTTTATTCATCTCTACATTATAATACGGAATAAAAAATTTATAATTAAATTTAAATTATTAGACTTATATTTATAACTATTTGAAATTGCTAAATTAAAAGTAGTCAAATACATAGTTTTAAATTTATAAATATTTTTCACTTATAATTGAGTCTGTTTAAAATTTATCATTTTTGCTGTTTTTTCTGCTGTTTCTAAAACCCAAACAGGGCCACATATTTTGCATATCTTTGAGTAGTTTTCCAATTAAGGAGGACAGGATAGATAGTTTGTTGATAAGAAAATTATTCTAGTTGTATAAGTCTATTTTAGACGATAATATAGACTTATGATACCTAGAATTGCTAACTGTTCGAAAACACATAGTTTTTTCCTATTTGGAGCAAGAGCTACTGGTAAATCGAGTTACTTAGATTTTCAGTGGTCTAAGAATTTTAAAGAAGGCGATAATGTTCTTTGGATAGACTTATTAGAGCCAGAAAAGGAGAGAGAGCTAATTTTGAGGCCATCTCTTTTAGAAAAACAGATTACTAGTTTAAATCCTTTGCCTAATTTTGTAGTAATTGATGAAATTCAAAAAGTTCCTAAACTTTTAGATATTGCTCATAGAGTTATGCAAAAAAAACAAATAAAATTTGCATTAACAGGTTCTAGTTCTAGAAAATTAAAGAGACAAGGTGCTAACCTTCTAGCGGGTAGAGCATTTTTATATAAACTTCATCCTTTAACATTTTTAGAATTAAAAGAATCTTTTAATCTTCAAGAAGTATTACAAAAAGGTAGCCTACCCCAACTTTATAATATTGAGAACGATAATGATAAAATTCGTTATTTAAAGGCATATACTCAAACATACTTAAAAGAAGAAATAGTTTCAGAACAAATTATAAGACACATTGAGCCTTTTCATTATTTTTTAGAAGTAGCGGGGCAGTGTAATGGACAAATCTTAAATTACTCTAAAATAGCACGAGAAGCATCAATAGAACCGAAGAGTTGCCAAAGATATTTTCAAATTCTAGAAGATACATTTTTAGGTTTTCATTTGCCGTCCTATGGAGAATCAATTAGAAAGCAACAAATTCAAAAACCAAAATTTTATTTATTTGATTTAGGTGTTGCAAGAGCATTGTCTGGAGCTTTAGATGTAGGATTAACTCCTTCTACATATTCTTTTGGAAATAGTTTTGAACACCTAATTATTTTAGAGGCATATCGCTTAAATGAATATTTAGAAAAAAGCTATAAACTATCATATTTTCGCTCAAAAGATGGAGTAGAAATAGATCTTATTTTGCAAAAAGCAAATGAAAAAATACTTGTTGAAATTAAATCAAAGTCCAAAATATTAGAGCATGATTTAAAATCATTAAAAAATGTTAGAAAAAGTATTATATCTAATAAGCAATATGTTCTCTCCTTAGATAAAACAAATAGAAAAGAAGATGGTATTATTGTCATTTATTGGAAAGATGGATTAAAAGATATCTTTGATATTAATCAAATGTTAATATTAACCAAACTATGACAAACTATCTATCCTGTCCTCCTTAATTGGAAAACTACTCAAAGATATGCAAAATATGTGGCCCTGTTTGGGTTTTAGAAACAGCAGAAAAAACAGCAAAAATGATAAATTTTAAACAGACTCAATTATAAGTGAAAAATGCTCTGATCCAGGAGAGCATATAATTTTAAATGCAAAATGTTATCCAAGAGCTCCAGCATTTTTTAAGATAGCAGTACTAGGTCAAAATGCTAGCGTTATGGGTTGGCATGGGAACTCAAACACAAATATGAAAGCTATCTTTGTAAATAAAACTAATAATGGAGATAATTACTTTAAAATTTGCCATGAAACTGGACTAACTGGAAGCAGAAATATAAGGATGAAATATTATTGTAAGCCTACAAGAACTCAATGTGAATTTTATAATAGTAATAAACCACTAGGAAAATGCTCAATTGGCAATAACAGTCCTATTAGAGAATCGATAATAAATCAAGTATGTAAATCTATTAGAGGAACTTTTATAAATGGAAAATGTATAAAAGCTAAAAGTTGTTTTCCTAGCTTTTCAGTGTGTGCTGTAGGCACTACTAAGAAAAATGAATCTATGCGCATTCGTTTTGTAGCTAAAATTGCCTATGAACAAGTTGGTAGAGGAGGAGCACAGCAAATTTCTGGAGGCCACTGGGGAAAACATGTAACATATAATGGTGACAAATCAACAACTATAATGTCTTCAGGACATAAGCAATGGGCAGATAATAAAGTAGCATTAAATGCAGAAGGAGATGCTCTAGGCATGGCATACTGCTCTAATAGTGATATATCTTCTGATTGCAATATAACTTCTATATCATATTGTTCAAACAAAGTCACTGGAGGATATGCAGGTCGAAATACACAGGATCAAGCAGATCAAGTCTTTAAAAATTGCACTTATAATGTAAGTAAAAACACAAATTTTACTACCACAATTTCTGATTATCATTTAAAGAATAAAGGATTAAGAAAAAGTTATTGGGGATATCAGGGGTTGCCACTATTTACATCATGGGACATAGTTTTTCCTCATCAATGTTGTGCTAAATAAAGTATCTTTACAAACATAATTAACTGTAGGAACAATTTTTTTATTATAAATATTTATTTAAAATCAATACTAATTGCACCGTTACTATAATAATTTTTTCATCATAGAATAAAGTCCTAAAACTGTAGTATCATTATTTATTTGAAATTCTTCTTCTTCACTGTAGACAATATATTTTTTATTGACACCCAAATCTTTACAACAATTATGAAATCCTTTGGAAACTTTAAGAGAAAGTTCTTTTTTTATCTCTATTGCCCATAACTTATTACTAGATAATTTCAAAAGCAAATCAATCTCTTGCCCATTAGATGTTCGGTAAAAAAACATCTCAGCAGCATTGGAAAGAATAGATAAAATATTCTCTATAACCATTCCTTCAAAACTAGCACCGACAATAGGGTGAGAAAAAAGTTGATCATAATTAGCGATACCCAAAAGGCCATGAAGCAATCCACTATCTCTAATATAAATCCTAGGAGATTTTATTAATCTCTTTTTAGTATTAAAGTACCAAGGTTTTAAATAGTAAACTAATAAAAGATCGGATAAAATATCTATATAGTATTTAATAGTTTTCCCATCTAAATCTAAACTCGTTGCTAGTGCAGAAGTATTTAAAAGCTGACCTTGATTATGTGCTAATATAGTCCATAAACGCCTTAACCTCTCTGCTGGGATACGAAATCCAAATTGAGGCAGATCTCTTTCTAAATAAGTTCTCATAAAATTTTCTCTCCAATTAAAACTTATAGCGATATCTTTAGCAAGATAGCTTTCAGGGAAGCTTCCACATAACCAAAATTTTTGTTGCTCTATGACTCTTCCCTCTTGATTTAATTTTATCTCATAGAGGTTAAATCCTGCTATCTGAATATAACTAATTCTCCTGCCAAACTTTCTGCTGATTATTAATAGATGCTGAACCTAAAATTAAAAATTATGCCTTTTTATCTCCTGATTGCCTTGCCTTATATACCAATACCCGTAAAACGGTAAATAAATCGGGCTTTCTTTGAATTTCATCAATAACGATAAGCTTACCCTGTCTTTGGGAGAGAAATAATAAGGGATCAGTTAATTTTATTAAATCCTCCGGGGACTCTAAATCTAGGTAAACAGCAGATATTTTCTTACATATAACTTTTGCAAAAGTAACCTTTCCCACTTGTCTAGGCCCTAAAAGAGCCACTACGGAACTTGTTTCAAGGGATTTTTCAATGCGAGAAAGAATCTATCTTTCAATTAACATATTATGTATTTTGGGAGATAATCTCCTAAATTACAACACTTCTAAAAGTATTTTCAAACTTATACATACAAAACTTAAAATATGATTATTTTTTATCTAAATTAGGATTATTATAGAGCATATATTTAGAGGTATGATATATAGCTTCTGTCAATTCTTTTAATTTATCATAAGTGTTTACATTGTGTTTTTTTAAATCTTCTCTAGGTTTTTTACCACTATAATTATAAAGCCCTTGATAGCCATGGGCATTTTTGTAGACAATATATTTATCAGAAATCATCCCTATTCTTGGAGGATAAGAATGATAGAGGTAATTAAAGGCATATCTTTTATTGGCATATTCTTTGGCAAACAAGTTTCTACCAAGGGTAGTATGTTTATAGGCCCTACCTGTTATTGCGGCAAGAGTGGGAAAGACATCTAGTTGGGTAGCTATTTTCCTATAGCGTTTTGGCCGCTTTATAAAATATGGGGCATAAATTAAAAATGGAACTCTAAATCGTTCAAGTTGATATAAGTTAAATCCTTCTTTTACATGTTTAGAATTTTTAGATGGAAGTCCATGATCGCCTAAAATGGCAAATATGGTATTTTTAAAATAATCGCTATTTTTAGCTAATTTAAAAAACTGTCCTATTGAATAATCAGAAAAACGCATAGAATTATACTCTTCTTTGGACAAAAATCCATATTGGTTAAATTCCTTATTTGAAAAATTTCCCTTTATTTTAAAATCTCCTTTGTTTTTAGGGATAGTATATGGACGGTGAAATCCTGCTGATTGAATAATAGCAAAAAAAGGTCTTTTACTAGCATTTAAATGTCCATGGGCCTCTCTAAGAAGATCTAAATCCGATATCCCCCACACATCAACTCTTTTTGCCTTATGCATTCCCTCTTCTATAATATTTAAATCTAAAATATTACCGTTATAAACACCTCTAATATTTCCCCAATTAGCAGAGCCTCCAATAATAAAAAACTTTTTATAATTATAAAAAGCATTTACAACGGTGTGTTGATTTACAACCAGGGGGTTGCGAGAAGAAGTTCTTGAAAGAGCAACATCAGGAATGCCAGTTAAAAGGGCAAACATACCTCTAGCAGTTCCCTCCGAAGGAGTGTAAAAGTTCTCAAATAATATTCCATTTCTTGCTAAGTGATCAAAGTTAGGTGTGGGGTTTAGAGTATTTCCTAAAATTCCAGTTTTAAAGCTAGCAAATGATTCCATTATTATAACTACAATATTAGGGGGATCATTGAGATCTACTTTCTCAAAAGGAGTTAATTTAATATCTCTAGTATAGTTCAATACTTTGTTTTCTTTGGGAAGGTTTAAGTAATCGGCGATAATGGGGTAATACTTTATAACTTTTTGTATATCATAATCTCTTTGGGCATTCTTTATGGTATCAAAAAAATAATGTAATGGATTCATTGCTAAAGAAGATATAGATGGAGATTGAGTAAAAAAGACTTCACTCCAACGAAGAGGGTAATAAGAAAATTTTCCATAAATTCCAAAGCAAAATAAAAAAGATAACAAAAGAGACTTTTTCCAGCTAATTTTTTCAAATTCAATATCTCCTTTCACTCCAATTTTTCTCAAAAACCAGTAAAAAAATAACGAACATAATATAATAATTAAAATACCCCATACTACCGGATAGCTCTGCCAAATCATCTCCATAGAAATTTTAAAATTTAAAATATAATTTATAATAGAAGAATTAAATCTAGTGTTTAAATAATCATAAAATCCAAAATCAATAAAATATACTATTAATAATAAGCTCATTAAAAATGTATAAAATATTCTCCAAAATTTTGCCAAGACAACCTTTCTATTAAAAGATAATTTTGAAAAAAAACAAGAAAACAAAAGAGGTGCTATAATGATAAGATTGACTCTAAAATCAAACTTAAATCCTAAGTAAAAAGCTTTTAAAATTTCTCTATAAATATCATAATCTACAAATATAAAGAAAAATATAGTTCTCATTAAAGAACTAATAATCATTAAAAAAATAAATAATTTTAAAATGACTAATATCACTAACCTATAGTAACCAAACTTTAGAAAATGTGCAAAAAATTATAAACGGGATCTTCTTATAAGTTCTATTAATATTTCTTTAATAGGCATAAAATTCCAAGATTCTGTAGGGGCCTTTAATATAAAGTAATTAGGGACACGCATATACTTATCAGATTTTAACTTTAAAATCGAATCTATTTCCTCTTTAGAATAGGACTTTTCCTTAAAGTAATTATCTAAATTATTCCAATCATAATATGATTCCTTATCATGTTTCCATATAAAGTCTGGGTGCTTATTTTCAACCCACTCCCCTTTAATAACATTTGCATCCTGATCCAATTCAAGATCATAAATATATTTTTCCTCTTTAAACTTATCATACTCACCATTATCAATCAGTGCATGATTAGGCCTATTTTCATTCGCCATCTTAATACTTAGTTCCACTCCTACTATAAACTTAGTATCTTCTGATCTAACAGAATGAAATTTATCATCTACCACATCAGAGATTTCAACTTTAGCTTTCTTATAATCATAATACAATTCTCTATTTTTATCATTTACATTAAAATACTTAAAATTATACGATATAATGGGATAGTTCCAAACAGCATTTGTATAATCGGCATCAACTATGGCAGTTTCTCCATTCTCACCAACTTTCTCAATAAGAAATCTATGTAATATGTCTGGTTTTACATCAAAGCAAGCAGATTCTTTAATACGATTATTTTCTAATATAACTTTCTCTTCTTGACATCTTCTTCCAATAAACATCTCGTGACTAATATTGGAATTTGCCCACCATAAAGAAATAAGTGCTTTAATATCTGCAGGATAAAAAGTTATCAATCTACTTGCATCTGCTAACCAAACTTTTACTGCTTTTTTAGGTCTTGGAACTACAAAAGAAGCAGATGCCCATCCATGACATATTCCAAACCATATAGGAATTTTTCCTAGATTCTTTAAATAAGCATCTCCCATCTCCCAAAACCTTTCACTTAAAGTCAATTCTCTATCTCCTACAATTAAATCATATTTTTCTGCTGGAGAGAGAATATTTGCTTTTCCTTCTTTAAGATAATCATTTATAGAATTACTTCTATAATTATTTTTCTGAGCTACATAAGCATATGAATTTTTTTTATAGGCACTAGGGTCAGCATAACGATAACTCAAGCCCCCTCTATAATAAGGCCAATAAAAATCAGACCAAATATCAATATCAAGAGTTTTGCTATTTATTTTATTTAATTTATATTTTTTATTAAGACCAAAAACTTTCTCTATATAGTCGATAATGCCAGCCTGTGAGCTTGCTGTAAATAAAAAAAAACATACTAAAAATATCTTAAATAAAATCATATAAAATAACTATCGTCAGTAGTTAGATTTTACTAAAGATAAATGCCCTCTTATCCGAGTAAAATAGAGTATGAGAATAAAAATTATAGTTCTTTTAATATCTATCCCCATCATACTGATGACAATCTTATCACTTATCCCAGAATATGAGTATAAGCAAAAACCAACAAAAAAAGTAGAAAATAGATTAGAAGAAGATAATAAGACAACTAAAGATAAAAATTTAGAAAAAATATCCTTAAGTATAAATAATATAGATTATATTGATAAACTAAAAAAGATAGAAAATTATCAGCAATTAAAGATTTTAGAAGAAGAAGTCAAAACACTATCCAGAGATAATTATTCATCATTTATATCTATATTTAATAAATTATTATTAAATGGAAAAAATTTAGATAAAAAGCAAAAATTATTTATAATTACAAATACTATAAAGTATGGAAAAACTCCTTTTATATATCTAAATAAATTATTAAATCTAAACAACTACAATGATATTAAAGATATTGCAATAGTACAATTAGACATGAGATATACTAAAGATAAAAACACAAAAAAAACTGGAATAGAGCTTTTACAAAAAACTCTAATGAAATTAGCGGCTAAAGAACAAAACATAAAAATAGCTAGAGAGGCACTTAGAGCATTAAAAACCATTTACAATTTTGATAGAAAAAAATTATCTAAAATTATAGAAAATAGAAAAAAAGATAAAAATTATGATTTATTAACTGATCTTTTAAAAGAAGATTCATTTCCCTACGGAAAAATATTTGCTAGATTATGAAACTAATCATATATCTTTCTATCATATCTTTAATTATAACAAATGCTACATATGGAAATATGTCTTTCAATAACATAGAAGAAAATATTGTAAAGAAATTTGAAAGATTTCTAAAACATGATCTATATTTTATAAAATATATTGATGATAGCAAGCAACAAAATTCAAATGTTCAAGAGTTTCATATTATCAGCAAAGATTCATCATTAGAGTATTCATTTAAGGTATATATAAAAAGAGAAGATAAGCAATATAGCTTAAAAATTACAGCTTTTAATAGGGAACTATCTAAAGAAATTGCTAATTCTTATTTATCATTTAACAATGAGCAATCGCCTGAAGAAATAAAATCAAATATTAAAGTGACCGTTGATAAATTTATAGAAGACTTAACTAAATTTCCCCATTTTGTAACCAGAGAAGATCTTCCAGCACTTATTTGGGATATATTCAGCAGCACTATTTTAACTTTAATTTATATTAGAAATGTTAGAAATCTTTTTAAAAACAAACTTTACAAAAATCCCATTAAGAACTTTTTAAGTGTCTCAGGATTTTTTATCCTTGGTTCATACTTATCAAGTAAACCAAAAGAGTATTATAACAAATTAAAATATAATGTGAATTTTAAAAAAGATGCCCAATAAAAAAAGGCCTATCTAAAATAGATAGGCCTATAAAAAGGTGCGTCTTGCTTGTATCACACTAAGTTCCCCTAGCACTACCTTTGCCGCAAGCGGGCTTAACTGCTGAGTTCGGGATGTAATCAGGTGTTTCCCCGCCGCTATAGACACACCAAGCTTTTATATAATTACATAAGATAAAAAGGGAAAAAGAAAAAAGAAGTTCAACAAAAGTAAATTTAAAAGACAAGACTAAAATTAAGTAAAAAGATTGGTTAGTACTGGTCAGCTCAACACATTACTGTGCTTACACCTCCAGCCTATCAAGCTCATAGTCTATAAGCTATCTTAAAAGAAATCTTATCTTGAGATGGGTTTCCCACTTAGATGCTTTCAGCGGTTATCCCTTCCAAACTTAGCTACCCGGCAATGCAATTGGCATCACAACCGGTACACCATAGGTTTGTCCATCCCGGTCCTCTCGTACTAAGGATAGATTCTCTCAAATTTCTAACGCCCACAGAGGATAGAGACCGAACTGTCTCACGACGTTCTGAACCCAGCTCGCGTACCGCTTTAATTGACGAACAGTCAAACCCTTGGGACCTGCTCCAGCCCCAGGATGCGATGAGCCGACATCGAGGTGCCAAACCTCCCCGTCGATGTGAACTCTTGGGGGAGATCAGCCTGTTATCCCCGGAGTACCTTTTATCCGTTGAGCGATGGCCCTTCCACACGGAACCACCGGATCACTAACGCCTACTTTCGTATCTGCTCGACTCGTTTGTCTTGCAGTTAAGCTCCCTTATGCGTTTACACTCTAAAACCGATTTCCATACGGTCTGAGGGAACCTTTGCGCGCCTCCGTTACTCTTTGGGAGGCGACCGCCCCAGTCAAACTGCCTACCAGACATTGTCCCTTAACCAGATGATGATTACAGGTTAGGATTCCAAATAATAAAGGGTGGTATTTCAAGGTTGCCTCCCCATATGCCGGAACATATGGATCAAAGGCTCCCACCTATCCTACGCATTATCACTCGAAACCCAATGTCAAGCTACAGTAAAGGTTCACGGGGTCTTTTCGTCCTTCTGCGGGTAGTGCGTATCTGCACGCACACTCCAATTTCGCTGGGACTCCAGTAGAGACAGTGGGGAAATCGTTACGCCATTCGTGCAGGTCGGAATTTACCCGACTAGGAATTTCGCTACCTTAGGACCGTTATAGTTACGGCCGCCGTTTACTCGGGCTTCAATTCAAGGCTTCTCAATAAAGATAACCTCTCCTCTTAACCTTCGAGCACCGGGCAGGCGTCAGTCCCTATACTTCCTCTTACGAGTTTGCAGAGACCTATGTTTTTGGTAAACAGTCGCTACCCCCGCTTAGCTGCGGCCTTTCAAAGCTTTATCGGCAAGCGATATCACCCCAAAAGGCATGCCTTATCCCTAAGTTACGGCATCAATTTGCAGAGTTCCTTAACTGGAGTTCACCCAAGCGCCTTAGGATTCTCTCCTAATCTACCTGTGTCGGATATGGGTACGGCTTAATAATCATCTCCTTGCGAAACTTTTCTGGGAAGCGTAGGATCATAATCTTCAGAGTCGGTTAAGACTCACCCATTTACATCTCGGAGTTAACGATAAAGCGGATTTGCCTACTCTATCCTCCTACATGCTTAGACCACAACCAATAAGTGGCACTACTACCTTTCTCCGTCATTCCATCAAGTCAAACGATAACTAATAAGTACAGGAATATTAACCTGTTATCCATCGACTACGCCTTTCGGCCTCGCCTTAGGAACCGACTAACCCTGGGCGGATTTACCTGGCCCAGGAACCCTTAGACTTCCGGCGGAAGTGATTCTCACACTTCTTATCGCTACTCATGTCGCCATCAGCTCTTGTGAGACCTCCAATGCTTCTTTCGATACATCTTCATCGGCAAACACAATGCTCTTCTACCACTGAAAAAATCAGTCCATAGTTTCGGTGTGTATCTTAAGCCCCGTTACATTTTCGGCGCAAAATCACTAGTCCAATGAGCTATTACGCTTTCTTTAAAGGATGGCTGCTTCTAAGCCAACCTCTTGGATGTCTAGGTAACTTCACAACCTTTACCACTTAGATACAACTTTGGGACCTTAACTGATGGTCTGGGCTCTTTCCCTTTTGACTACGGACCTTAGCATCCGCAGTCTCACTGCCAAACGTCACTTGTTGGTATTCTGAGTTTGATATGGTTTGGTAAGCCAGTAAGCCCCCTAGCCAAGTCAGTGCTCTACCCCCAACAGTGCTATTTAACGCTACACCTAAATGCATTTCGAAGAGAACCAGCTATCACGGAATTTGATTGGCCTTTCACCCCTAACCACAGGTCATCCCAAATGTTTGCAATCATTACGGGTTCGGTCCTCCACGAAGTTTTACCCTCGCTTCAACCTGCCCATGGTTAGCTCATCCCGTTTCGGGTCTACGACAAGCAACTAAATCGCCCTATTAAGACTCGGTTTCCCTACGGCTTCAAAATTTTTAACCTTGCTACTCATCGTAACTCGGCGACTCATAATGCAAGAGGTACACGATCAGGCTTTACAATAGCCCTCTCGCCGATTGTAGGTATATGGTTTCAAGTTCTATTTCACTCCCCTCATCGGGGTTCTTTTCATCTTTCCCTCACGGTACTTGTTCACTATCGGTCAGTAGTTAGTATTTTGCCTTGGAGGGTGGTCCCCCCAGCTTCAGACAAGGTTCCACGTGCCCCGTCCTACTCAGGATACCCACTAGTAATTTCTCCATTTAAGATACGAGACTTTCACTCTCTTTGGTGTGACTTCCCAGACACTTCTCATATAGAAAAATTAAAATATGTAGGTCCTTCAACCCCATCATGCAAGCACAATGGTTTGGGCAGTTCCGCTTTCGCTCGCCGCTACTTACGGAATCTCTGTTGATTACTTTTCCTCTAGGTACTTAGATGTTTCAGTTCCCTAGGTTCACTTTACTAAGGCTAGTTTACTCACCCTAGAATAACATGTGTTACCACATATTGGGTTTCCCCATTCGGACACCCCCGGATCAAAACCTACTTGACGGCTCCCCGAGGCTTATCGCAGTCTATTATACGTCCTTCATCGCCTTCTACTACCAAGATATTCACCATAAACCCTTAACAAACTTAATTAAAGTCTTTTATTGTCTTAAAACACAGGTTTAAACGTTTGTTTAAACTTTGTACTTCGTTGAACTTCTCGTCTTCTTTCTTAATCCCTTATGTAATTATAAAAAAGCATATTATCTGTAGCTTATAGTTGGTGGGTCTGGCTGGACTTGAACCAGCGACCCCGTCCTTATCAGGGACGTACTCTAACCAACTGAGCTACAGACCCCTTAATAAGTTTTATAAAAAGACAAAGAAGATATCCAATAATACTAAAAAATCGAGGAGGATTTTGACTTAAATAGAAAATACAATCTTTTAAAAGACAAAATATTGTACTTTCGTATCCATTAAAGGAGGTGATCCAGCCACAGGTTCCCCTACGGCTACCTTGTTACGACTTCACCCTAGTCATCAGTCCGACCGTAGGCGCTCCTCTCAAAAAGTTAAGGTCACGACTTCAGGTAAAACCAACTCCCATGGTGTGACGGGCGGTGTGTACAAGGCCCGGGAACGTATTCACCGCAGCGTGCTGATCTGCGATTACTAGCGATTCCAACTTCATGAAGTCGAATTGCAGACTTCAATCCGGACTGAGATGCACTTTTTGGGATTTGCTTCCCGTCGCCGGTTCGCTTCCCTTTGTATGCACCATTGTATCACGTGTGTAGCCCTAGACATAAGGGCCATGAGGACTTGACGTCATCCCCACCTTCCTCCTGGTTAACCCAGGCTGTCTCCCTAGAGTGCCCAACTTAATGCTGGCAACTAAGGATAGGGGTTGCGCTCGTTGCGAGACTTAACCCAACATCTCACGACACGAGCTGACGACAGCCATGCAGCACCTATCACCACATTCCCCGAAGGGCACTCCAGCTTTTGGGCCAGATTCGTGGGACTTTAAGCCTAGGTAAGGTTTTTCGCGTTGCTTCGAATTAAACCACATGATCCACCGCTTGTGCGGGCCCCCGTCAATTCCTTTGAGTTTTAGTCTTGCGACCGTACTCCCCAGGCGGTGTATTTATTGCGTTAGCTACGATACAGCAGAGGTCAAAACTCCACCACATCTAATACACATCGTTTAAGGCATGGACTACCAGGGTATCTAATCCTGTTTGCTCCCCATGCTTTCGCGCCTCAGCGTCAATACTCATCCAGGAAATCGCCTTCGCCTCTGGTGTTCCTTCGCATCTCTACGGATTTTACCCCTACATGCGAAATTCCACTTCCCCCTCTGAGATTCAAGATATACAGTTCTAGACGCATGTTCAGGGTTGAGCCCCGAGATTTCACATCTAGCTTGTAAATCCGCCTGCGCGCGCTTTACGCCCAGTAAATCCGAACAACGCTTGCACCCTTCGTATTACCGCGGCTGCTGGCACGAAGTTAGCCGGTGCTTCCTCTGATGGTACCATCAAGGTATGGTCCTATTTGAACCATACATTTTTGTCCCATCTAACAGAGCTTTACAACCCGAAGGCCTTCCTCACTCACGCGGCATTGCTGCGTCAGGGTTTCCCCCATTGCGCAATATTCCTCACTGCTGCCTCCCGTAGGAGTCTGGACCGTGTCTCAGTTCCAGTGTGACTGTTCATCCTCTCAGACCAGTTAGACATCGTAGCCATGGTAAGCCTTTACCCTACCATCAAGCTAATGTCCCGCAGGCCCATATATCGGTGAATGCATAGAAGAGGCATTCTTTCCAGTAAAACATTGAGAGCTTTACTGCTTATGAGGTATTAGCTTGAATTTCTTCGAGTTGTCCCTCACCAATATGTAGGTCACCTACGTGTTACTCACCCGTGCGCCACTCTACTCGTATCCGAAGATACTTTCTCGTTCGACTTGCATGTGTTAGGCATGCCGCCAGCGTTCGTTCTGAGCCAGGATCAAACTCTCCAAGAAAAAGTATATTTAAAAAACATAAACTTTCTTGATATCTGAAAGTAATAGATTAAAAAATCCTCGTTTAGCTAAACCTATATTGATATAAAGGCCTTTCAGTTACGCCAAACTAGTTTGATCCCCCTCTCGTTATGATTTAAAGTAATTGGGATATCTTCTCGTCTTAATTTTTCCAAGGTTTTACCTATAGAAAAATCTTAATTTCATAAATAATAATGTCAAATAGCCTGTAATAAAAAACAGCAAGAGGAGCATCGTATATTAGCTAGATATCTTAAGTCAAGATTTTTTAACTAAAAACACCCCTAAACTTATAATATTTTCCAAAAATTAATACTACTTAAAGGGGATTCTTAATGATTACAATAACTAGCTGAAATTACTGAAAAATATAGTAATTATCACTTAATACTCATCTTCAATATTACCGGTAAGAAAACAGAAATCTCCGTTATGGGTTTTATTAAAGGCAACTTCTATAACGATAGACAAGTTATTTTTTAATATATTTCTATTATGTGTGAACAATTTTTATTATAAACAACTATTTTTAGGAACTTCCTCTCCACCTAGAATCTTTTTAAAAGTTAGCGCTTGAGTTGGGCAAATATCAATACAACCTCCACAGCCAATACAAGGGGTTTCATTTAATCCAAAAGATCCCATTATAGGTTTTTTATCTTTATGAGCGTAACTTGCAACATCAATCCCCATAGGACATTGAGTAGTACAAAGATTAAGTCCTTTGCATTTTTCATTAGCAACAACTTTAAACTTTGATCTAAAATATTTTCCAAATAATCTCATCCCTCCGGCTAAGGGGCAACCATAGCGACACCAAATTCTAGTTCCTAAAATAGGATATGCTCCAACTCCAATCAAAGCTCCAAATAAAAGATCGACAACTAAATCTTGCGCCGTTCTCCAAGCTTGCAAAATAGAACCTGCAGCAAAAATTTTCCAAGTATCACAAAATATAACTATTCCAAACAAAATTGCTGCAAAAAAGAAAAAGTATTGTAAAATCTCCATTTTTTTAGAAATCTCACCTCTTGGAGTTAATCTTTGTACCCATTTATTTCCCCACCTTGTAACTCCAATTACCTCTGCTAAATTTCCACAAGCACAAAACCAAGAACAATATCTCTTACCAAAAAACCAAACAGCCACAGGAACAATAATAAAAATATATAAAAATCCTCCTAATGAAGTAAACCCATTGTAAACATAGATATAAGCATCTTTATTGACAGGAGCATAGGTATCATTAAAAAACCCATTATCTTGAGTTAGAGATGGAATTATATATGGAATAAAGTAAAAAAAGATTATTTGGCTAGCAAAGATACTGATAAACTTTTTTCTTTGGTAAGGACTAATTTTCTTATTTTTATTTTTTCCATACGGAGTTGAACCCTTAAAAATAACTTTAGCACAAATAAATACGACAATTGCAGTATATAAAGTGATATACCAAAATCCCGTACTTTTACCAAAAAGATAAAAATATTTAACTACTTCATCGGGAGTATTTACAAACCAAAGTGGATATTTATAAATAAGATAAAACGCAATTGTAATAGGGAAAAATAAAATAAGAAAGGAAATTTCTGATTTACTTCTTTGCATAATCTCATACTAATTAATCTATTATTAAGATGGTAACACATTTATTTTTTGTAATTAGAAATAATTTATATGGACCTTTTTTCCTACAAAGTTTATTGATATTTTTAGTTAGCAAAAAAGAAATAAATACTTCGATTCTCAATTAAAAAAGCATAATAATTGTCAAGTTTAATCTTTAAACTATCATCAATCTAAAATCTTTGTGTACAATATTTAGTACAATAAAAAAATGACAATATATAAAATTATAATTTCATATATTATCATTAAATATTTACTACATTTAAATTTTAATCAGCACAAAATTTATAAATTATTTTGCTCTCAACACGAAAAGTATCACTATATGCAAAGTGAAGTTTTAAATAACTGTCATTACTTCCCCATTTAACTCTTCCGGAAAATCTATCAACAACGACTCCTAACATACCAAGCCTGTCAAAACCACAATTTCTATCCACAGCAAAAAGAACACTTTTTCTTGTAACTTGCTCAATTTCAATAGACTTGTGATATCCAAATCCAGAATAATAAAGATGTCTCTGTGCTACAACTTTTAACTTGTGAATACTTATAGCACTACTTGCCGATGAAATACTAAAAATAAATGCAGCTAAAAATACTAAAAAATTTTTCATAAAATTCTCCTTTTTGGTTAATTAATTTTAAATCAAGTACTATGATTAAATTTTTATAAAATATCTATGCAAAAGTAAGATATTATGCATAATGCTGACTGTTTATGTCATGCATAAACTATTGTGTCAATAATTAGATAATAAATTGTAAAAAGATCAGATAACTTACTAAAATTAAATAATTAAATTAATTCTTTAAATTATAACCTGCTGACTTTAAGTTAAAAACTATCTTCTCTTGCATATCCTTTAATTTATCAGAACCAATTGTAGCATTTTTATCCAAAAAACTAGTTTTTAGAGTTATAAACTTTCTACTATCTCTTTTGAAAATATCAACTATTTTATGATCTATAACTTCTTTTAGCTTTAGTTTTTTAAGTACATCTAAAATATCTCCTACATTGCAATTATTATCTACATCTAAGGTATAATCAAAGTCTGCTCCAGGATATTTATTTAATTTATTGTACTTTATATGCTTATTTAAAGAAGTGCTTTCAAAGGTTGATAAATTTAAAACAGAAATAGAAACTTCTCCTTTTATCTTTAAATTCTCCATTAATATTGGATGCAAAGAAAATATAACACCATCATTTTTCCCTCTTATATTTATTGTCATAAATTCATGAGGGTGAATACCAATAAAATTTTCATCTATTAAATCATTTTTGTCATATTTAGGTATAAATCTAGTAGATAAATTTAAGTTATTTAACAAACGATAAATATTGCCTTGAAGCTTTAAAAAGCAACTTTCACTACTATCATAAGAAACTACACATAAATGATTTTGCTCATAAGCAAAACTTTTGTCACCTGAAAGATAAACTCTTCCTAATTCAAAAAAACAAAAATTACTAAAATGCTTTACATTTTTCGCTAAAATATCTAATGCTGAAGGAATCAAGCTATTTCTCATAAATTTGTGATCACGACTTATAGGATTTAAAATTTGCAACTCTGGAAGATTAAATTGACATTTTTTATACCATCTCTCTCCTACAAGTGGATAAGTTTGCACTTCTAGGGCAGCAGTATGATAGGTTAAAATTTACAAATTTTTCTTTTAATTCTTTTTTGATTTGATAAATCAACAGGAAGCAATTCCGTATAAGGAGCAATGGGCCCTATATTATCATAACCAACAATTCTACCAATCTCTTCAATAATATCAGCATCACACTGAATATCCTTTCCTGCTCTAAACGAAGGAATTTCAATCTTAAAACTTTTAGATGAACCTTTTAAAAGCTTAAATCCCAAGGATTTTAAAATCAAAGAAATATCATTTTTTAAAATATCATGGCTAAGATAATTACTTATTTTTTTCAAACTAATATCAAGCACTCTCTGTTTATATTTTTTTAAATCTTCTCCATCATACTGAATTTTCCCCACAACATACGCCTTAGGGCATAGGTCTAAAACTAACTCTAGAGTTCTTAAAAGTGTTTTTAAACATTGATGACTATCTAATGATTTTTCATAACGTAAAGATGCCTCAGTTCTAAGTGATAGACGAGTTGAAGTCCTTCTAATATCACTGGCACTCCAATTGGCAACTTCAATTAAAATATCAGTAGTCTCATCATCTACACTGCTGCTAACTCCTCCCATAATACCAGCAAGACATAGTATATTTTCTCTATCACATATGACCGTATCATCTGCCTTTAACGGCCTTATCTGCTCATCTAAAGTTGTAAAGGAGTAATCACTCTGTAATTTTTTTATGATTAGTTTGTCCCCTTTTATTTTTTTTCTATCAAATATATGTAGTGGTATTCCTAGCTCTAACATTACATAATTTGAAACATCTACTAAATTATTTATTGATCGATAGCCAAGTTCCTGTAATCTATCCTTTATAAAGTCAGGACTTTCTTTAACCTTGACCCCTGATATACTCAAAGCATAATAACAAATTCCTGCACTACCTTTTTTAACTTCAATAGCAATAGGTGATTTTGTTTTAGTATTTGCCTTTTTGCTCATCTTTTTAATCCACTGACTATCATAGGGATCTTTTAGTTTTGTTTTAAAGATAGCTGCAAATTCTCTGGCCATACCATAACAGCCCCAAAGATCAGGTCTGTGGGTTAGAGATTTATTATCAATATCAAATAAAATATCCTCTTTTTTATTTAAAACATTAAGCAGCGAATCTCCCACATAAAAATTATCATCAAGATGCCAAATACCATCTTCATCACCATTTTCAAGGCCAAGCTCTGCCTTTGAGCAAAGCATACCAGAGGATATAACCCCTCTAATTTCCCTTTTTGTAAGTGTTAACCCTCCTGGCAGAGTAGTTCCCTCGGGAGCATATGCTGCCTTCATTGAAACTACTACATTATTTGCACCACATACCACTTCTGATGTTTTTTTATCTGATATTCTAAAGGTTACTAATTTTAATTTATCAGCATTTGGATGAGGATTAACTTTTACAACTTCCACTACTTTTATATTTTGTAAATGCTTATTTACTTCTTTAGTACTCTCCACTTCTGCTGTGGACAGAGTTAACTTACTTGATAAATCTTTTGCTAAAAGATCTGGAAGTTTTGTAAATTCTTTAATCCAATTTAATGAAACCAACATAAAAAATATCAATAAATTCTAAACTGACTGCTAAACCTTAAATCTCCACTGTTTAAATGCCTAATATCATCAATTCCATACCTCATCATAACTAACCTATCAAGGCCAAGTCCAAAAGCAAATCCAGTATATTTTTTACTATCTATATTACCATACGATAAGACATTAGGATGAACCATTCCACAAGGTAATAGTTCCACCCAACCACTATGTTTACAAACAGAACAACCATCTCCACCACAAATTAAACATTTAATATCTAGTTCAAAACCGGGCTCGACAAAGGGAAAAAATCCTGGTCTAAGTCTAATTTCTATATCCTTTTTACCAAATATTTTTTTAAGTAAAACTTTCATACAATAAATTAAATTGGCCACTGAAATATCCTCTCCTACCATCATTCCCTCTAGTTGAGAAAATATCATCTCGTGAGAAGCGTCAGTTCTCTCACATCTAAAAACTAATCCTGGTGCAATAAACTTAAAAGGAGGTGTTCTATCTTTCATCGCCCTAACTTGAATAGTACTAGTGTGAGTACGAAGCAAGTGCTTCTTATCGGCAAACCAAAAAGTATCTTGCATATCTCTTGCTGGATGTTCTTTGGGAATATTTAACGCCTCAAAATTATGATAATCATCTTCAATATGTGGTCCATCAATAATTTCAAAACCCATGGATAAAAAAACCTCTTCTATCTCTTCTTCTAAAATAGTTCTAGGATGCATACCTGCTATAAATTTATAATTAGAAAATTTATCATCAGTACAAGTTATATCCAATTTGTTTTTAGAAAGTCTTTCATCGATTTTAATTTTTTTAAATTGCTCTAATTTTTTACTAGTTTTTGTCTCTATCTCTATGCGAGCATTTTGTGCCAAAGGGCCTATTTCCCTTTTTACATTTTCATCAGCATTTTTTAATGATTTTAATATATCTTGCAATCTTGAATTTTTACCCAAATACTTACTCTTTAAATCTAAAACCTCTTGAGAAGACTTTAATGTTAAAAGCAAGCTATCAAATTCATTTAAAATCTCTCTTATCTCTTTCATCAAAAGTTCCCTAATTTACTCATTAGTAAATAAAATTTCATTAACTCATCGGTAGTAACAGTTGCCGTTTGTCTTTTTCCAACGACAACCCCTGCTCCACAATTTCCAATCCAAGCTGCCTCTTTTAATGAAGCACCTACAACTAAAGAAGATATCAAAAGAGAAATAGTGGTATCCCCTGCTCCCGAAACATCATAGACATCATATGCTACAGTTTTAATAGTTGTAAATTTACTATCTCTACCTAAGACCGCCATTCCCTTTGCCCCTAAAGTAATAACTATTGCTTGCAACTCTAAAACCTTTAATAAAAACTCTGCTAAATCTTTTAAGTCGTTGCCATCTCTTTTATACCCCAACTGTTTTGACATAGAGACTGCCTCTTTATAATTAGGCTTTATCAGATATGCTCCTTTGTAGATATTAGCATCAGTGTTTAACCCGGGATCAATTGCCACCATTTTACCTTCTGCTAGTTTTATAATTGATTTTATTAAATTATAAGTAATTACTCCTTTGCAATAATCTTGCACAATAATTGCCGATGACTCTTTAATTGCTTTTGGTAAGTAATCTAGCATCTTATCTTCCACTTCTTTATCTATACTTTCTAAGACTTCATAATCTATGCGGCAAATCTGTTGCCCACAGACAACCCTTTCTTTTAGCGTTGTCTCTCTATTTTTATCTTCTATCAACCCATCACAAGAAATATCTAATTTAAAAAGAAGCTCCCTTAAATCCTTTGCTCTTTCATCATTTCCTACAACTGAACACAGCTTGGTATTAATCCCTAGTGCTTTTAGGTTGTGACAGACATTAGCAGATAGGCCCAATTTTTGCTGTTGCTTTACAACTTTTAAT
Source organism: Bacteriovoracaceae bacterium (assembly GCA_965243505.1). Classification (GTDB taxonomy): domain Bacteria; phylum Bdellovibrionota; class Bacteriovoracia; order Bacteriovoracales; family Bacteriovoracaceae; genus CBDEVA01. The sequence continues at coordinate 347,502 of CBDEVA010000001.1, forward strand.
ACTGGTATAGGTGCTTCTGGAGAAATTCTATCAACTGTACCACTTGTATATCTATCAATTCCACTATCTCCGATTACCAGTACATTATCTATAGAAGAGTAACTATCGACAATCTCTCTAAAGCGGATTTCTTTTATCATAATTTAATCCCTTTTTGCTTTGCAACTTGTAAAACTTTTTGAAATATCTCGTCCACTGCTTCTTCTATGGATTTATTGCAGTTTTCAAAGACTATAGAATCTTGAGTCTGCACTAAAGGAGAATGCTCTCTATTTTGGTCTAAACTATCCCTTCTAATTATTTGATCCTCTATAGCTTGAACATCTTCTTTTAAATCCTTCAATTGCATCTTTCTGCGTTTGGCCCTTTCAGCAATGGGAGCCGTTATAAAAAATTTACAAAAGGCATTGGGAAATACCACCGAGGTAATATCTCTTCCTTCCATAACACAAAACTCTCTTTTTCCTAGTTCCCTTTGATAATTAACTAAAAAATCTCTAATAATTGCCTGTTTGGAGTAAGTTGATACAATCATGGAAACATCATTTTTTTGTAGCTTATCTCCACTAAATACTTGATCATCTATAATAATAGTATCTTCTTTGTATTTAAAAGAAATCTTCTCTAGTACATTTTTTATATCTGTAATTTGACTAAATTTAATACTACTTTCTTTTAAAAACAAAGATAATGCTCTATACATAAGACCAGTATTTATATACTTAACCTTTAACTTTTGAGCTAAAAATTTTGAAATAGTAGATTTTCCACTACCTACATGACCATCTATAGCAACAATCTTGTCCATTGACCTTTTATAGCTTTTCTATTGCCATAAATAAAGTTATTAGACGCCAAATAGACATTGCTGCTATATATTCTCTTATCCCAGTTTATATTTTCAACTGAAATCTTAGATCTCCTGCTTATGGCCACAAAGGTCTCTTTCCAACGAGGAGGGTTGTCATTTATTGCTATTTTATATCGATTAGATATTCTTTTATAGGCGCGAGTTACCTTGTTTAAATAGGCATTAGAAACACCTACTGGTAATTGATTTTTAAGTCTAAAAATTACTCGGTTTGGACCATGATTATATGCAATTGTCGCCAATTTATAATTTCCATCAAAGCTCCTAAGTAATCTTCCTAAGTAAAACACTCCCATTTCAATATTGATATCAGTATCTTCAATTAACTTATAAACTATATTGGGTTCAGTGGGTCTTCCCATAATCTCTAAAAGATAGTGAGCTGTTTGAGGCATAATTTGCATAAGCCCCAGAGCTGATACAATACTCTTTGCCTTGGGATTAAAATGACTCTCCACCCACATAACTGCCAATACCCAAAATGGATCTACTTGATAATTTTGTGATAATAAAATAGCTGGACTCAAATATGGTCTTAGCTTATCTTGCAGATGTTTAGGAATTGAACCAATTATTAATTTATAGAAATCTTTTTTATTAAATTCATATATTCTTGAGATATCAAGTTCTCCATCAAAACCTTTTTTTACCCCATTAAAATAATAAGCATCCAAAGTATATGGCCTCTTTACTGCTTGAAAATCTGCCATTTTTGAAGATGAGAGAATAAAAAGAGCACCTATAATCATTGCAAACGATATAAACTTTCTTATTTGAACATATGCATATAATTTTTCCATGGCGCACTATAATGCATATACTCCCTATTTGTAAACTACCGTAGTAATTTTTATAATATATTTTTAAATAACTTATATTTATGTTGAAAACTTTTATTGGCAGTCCTTTACTATTTATAACTATTTGAAATTACTTAATATTATCTATATTTGATAGAATAAGATGCCATTTGCCCTAAATATAGCGAAAATTAATATATAATGTTTATCATGATGAAAATTATACTTGTAATTTTAATTTCTATGGCCACCTCAACCTATGCCAATGCCTGTAATTATGGCTCAGATGATCCACTACAAAAAAAGTGCCAAGAGTGTAAAAAAGATAAAAGCAAGGATTGGTCCAGTGAATTAAATAGATGTGTAAATAGTCAAAAATCAGTAGAGCTTAGAGAAAAATATAAAAAGTGTGAAACCATCGAAAATGAAAAAGAGAGAAGTAACTGTAAAAATAAAGTTACCTCTAGTGAGTCTCCAGTAAAAAAAGGAGAAGGTGCAGATGATTTAACATCTTTTCAACCAATACATGGAATTCCCGCTGCCTTTGGACTTATGACCTCCATAGGAATCTTTGGAGCAAGTGGGGCCAAGGGATGTATATCTGGTTATATTTTTATGGGAGCTTCTGCCATGCATCTGGTAACTCATTTCTACCTAGTAAATACTGCAAAAACTGAACTAGAAAAACTACAAGATGAGTACAAGTCCTTTGGAAAAGATAACAAACAACACAAACAAGTTGAGAGTTTAGAGATATTAAAAAGAGAACAAGATTTAATAGCAGATTTAGCAACAAAAAGAAAAAATGCATATATGCTAATGAGTGTGGCATATGGTTCCGCATTAGCCACTGCTTTAGTGGAAATGCATACTGATTGGCTAAAGCCTTGCTCTCCAGGGACTCTACCCTCTTCAGGATTTTTATCAAAATTTCCAGGAATTGCCACTAAAGTCATCAACCTAAATACCTCTAAACATATCGCCATATGGTCGGGGGTATCCCTAGGGCTTACAGCATATCTTGCAGGACAAGCAGGTAAGCAAGCAGAAGAGGCGAAAAAAAACTCCGAGGAATTACAAAAGATAATTGATCAATTCAGAGAAAACATAGCTGGATACTGCGTAGACGGCAGAGATGATATTAGTAATCCTAGATGCTACTGCTACAATAGCGATAAAACACAAAATAAAAATCGCTCTAAATCAAACATATGCCAAGATCTGTGGAAAGCAGATAATGTAAAGTTAAAGGCCAAGGCCAAAAATTATGAAATTGCCCAAAAAAGTAGTTCTGCCAAAGGATGTATGTTTGAAAATGGTTTATTTGATGCAAACTGTACTTGTAAAAGCAAGAAGAAATCAAATGGAGAAAATACCTGTTTAAAAATATCTGTTCCTAAATCTGGAATTTCTCAAGTATCTAGCTTAAATAATGCCCTAAAGGGAACTGCACTTGCTGAACAACTAAATAAATTCAACAATGGAGCAAATAATGGACTTGGCTCACTAACGCAAAATAGCTTAACAAAACAAGCTGCTCGCACTCAAAAAGTATATAAGCAATTATGGGAAAAATTTAAAAAAGGTGAAAAAATACCAGATTTTAAAGGAGATGATAGCCTAGTAAATAATGCCATAAAAAAATATATGACTACAAAATCTATAGCTGCTTCTAAAGATTTTATGGGACAAACTCATGGTCCCAGTTCAAATGTAGCTAAAGAAGTTATTACAAACATTGACAATCCTAAACTAGACAATTTAAAGAAATCTCTTTTTAAAAAAGAAGCTATAACTACAGCCCCTTCAAAGAGAAATAAAAAGGCCAATAGTATAAAACCCAACGACCTGTTTTCAAGCTTAAGCCTAGAAGATACTCAAAATAATGTTAATGAAGCAACGATTAACAACAGCAATTTAAATAATCAGGATTTAACTAAAGTAAACGATATCAACAAAAGCTCTAGTAAGCCCATATGGGAGATTATATCCAAACGCTACATGACTTCTGGAATAAGATACTTATTTAGTGAATAATTACAAAGCACCAGCTTTATTTAAAAGGTTAACAATTTCTACATTATTTTCTTTTAATGCCCACATTAGAGCTGTCCAACCCTCTACATCTTTTAAATTAACATCTGCCCCACTATCTATTAGAAACTTAACAAGCTCATCATACCCCTCAGAAGAAGCTAAAATTAAAGTTGAACGACCAAATTTATCCTTTATATTTATGTCCGCCCCCCTTTTAATTAAAATCTTAGCAATATCTATATATCCCTCTTGACCAGACCACAAAAGTGCAGAATTGATACTATAATTATTGATGTCAATACACTTATCTTTATGACAATTATTTTTATTGTTTGGAATTAAACCAAATAAAGATGTAGAAGTACTAATACTAGCTAAAAATACTACTAAAATTATCATTACTTTTTTCATAAATTCCTCCTTAACACTCTTTAAAATAAAAAATAAGTACAAAGATTCAGTATAAATAAAAACCCAAACATATCAGCTAAAAAAAAATAACTAAATATTACACAATATCTGATAAATATATTTACATTATGTGAATAATTTAAAAAATTAACTTTAAAATTATAAATAATATACTGTAATTACTTTATTTTTATAATTTAACAAATTACTTAAGTATTTCATGAGAGCTAAATAAAAAAGGTATGAAAATATTTCCATAGACATGATAGTAATCAAGTTGATAATAAATTTTAAATTATGGCTTAATGTATACAAGCTCAACTAAAGTTACTCTATCTATACCAGAACCACGACGGGACAGTATTGGAGTAATACTACTAGCTAGAGGTTTATCATCATGAATGTAGTATATCTTATTATTTAATCTAAAGACATTAATTGAATGCCCATATACAATATCATTTGAGTATTTTTTAAAACTAAAAGTAAGTATTCCATGTTTTCCATCAGCATTGAGATGTTCTCCAATTTTTAAGTCAAGATAAGCCTCTGTATGTGCCGATAAGTTAGAAGAAATTTCAATAATTGTAGTATGACTAGAATAATATTCTTTTAAATAATCTGATATCTGCGGTGTTGTTAAGCCTTTATGAGTTATACCTATAGTAGATTCCAAATCAACATCATCAAATACTCCATCTTGAAAATAACCAAAAACTTCTACGGCAAAAATACTACAAAATCCAGGCTTTACCATACAATCTAATTTTTCTATTAATTCTTTGTGTCTCTTCTCTATTTCATCGTAATGCTCTCTCATAGTCCTATTTAGATTTAAAATAAACTCTACTATACTAGTAGATTTCTCTATTTTATTTGATAAATCTGATTTTTCCTCATTATTAGGAACTCCAGTATTCCTAGAACAATAACTTCCTTGAGGTAAAACTCTAAAAGATACAAAAAATAAAAATAGAACTAATGTTATATTTCTCATGTATTAAATTTAAACTTACTAATATATCGGAATACTAATTTTTTACTTAAACTTTAAAGATATTACTTGCCTAACTAGCTTAATTAAATTTAAGAGCTTCTAAGCTATTTTTTACAATTATGAAAAAGAGATATTTTATATGTTGCCTAAATAAAAAAATTGAGCAAGTAGAATTTTACTCCTACTTGCTCAGTTGTAATAAATTCTTAATTCAGATTAAAATGCAATGGCCTCTCTAGCTGAAGAACTTCTCCACCAATAACAGAATTACTAATCTTTAATCCACCATTGATTACAGCTCCTTGAGTAATCTTAGAATTAGTTATAATTGTAGTTAAATCTCTGTTAAAAACTTTCCCCACAATTTGAACTTTTCCTGAAACAGTAGAGTTATTAATTCTCACACTACCCCAAATTCTAGCAGAACCAAATACTGTAGAATTTTTAATCATAACTTCACCAGCAATTTGAGCACCCCCACAAACTCTAGATGCCATATCTACATAAACCGATGGTGAAACTTTTGAGGACCCAGATACAAATCCACCTCCATTTACATGCCTTGTACCCCTTTCAAGACCACAAGGTGTTGATGGAAAGCTTGGGTCACCAGCATATCCAATTGATAAAGTTACCATTAAAATAATCATTACTTTTTTCATAAATTTTCCTCCGTTGTTTAAAAAAGCACTAATAAATAAACCGCATGAAGCTTATACTTCTATAATTAAAAAAAATCAAATAAAAAAGAAAAAAATGTTCACCGTGAACAGTGGAGCTATCCAAATTGGCAGAAAACCTTATTAAATCTTTTTATAAATATACTTTTTATTTATCAATTACTTCGACTAGAATATAATTAAATAAGTTACGGTTTAATATACACAATCTCGATTTCAGTTACTTTCTCTACACCAGAATTGCGACGAAATAGTAGAGGCTGAATATTAGTAGACAGAGGTTTTGCATCATTAACATAATATATTTTATCATCAAATCTAAATACATTAACAGCGTGATCATAGACATCGTCATCTGAATCCGAATATAGTTTAAAAGAAACAGCAAGTATGCCATGCTTTCCATTGGCATCAAGATGTTCTCTAATTTTTGACTTAATCTTTTCTTCTGTATATGGTGATGAAGTAGAAATATCAATAGCTTTGGCATGATTAGAGTAATATTTTTTTAAATAAGCTAACACTTGTTCTGTACTCATGTTCTGAGCTCCATCTTTTATAGTGGACAAAAAATCATTAAAATCATCAAATACGCCATCTTGAAAGTAACCAAAAACTTCCACTGCAAATATACCACAAGACCCTATATCTACTCTACAACCTGATTTTATCGTCATTTCTTGTAGAAAATCTTTATTTCTTTTGTCTAATTCAAAATAATGATCACTTAAAGTTTTATTGAGTTCCAAAATAAGTTCTATTGAATTGGTAGATTTTTCTATTTTACCTGATAAATATGATTTTTCTTCATTATTAGGAATTTCTATACCTCTAGAACAATAACTACCTTGAGAAAAAGCACTAAAAGACATAAAGAGCAAAAAAAGAATTAATATTATATTTTTCATAATTTTTAATATGCTAGAGGTTTTTTAAGCATATCGGTATATTAATTTTTTATTTAAGTTTTTTTAAACATTAAATTATAGTTACTTTAATTGGCCTTAAAGCATGCTAAAACACTATTTACAATTATGAACATTACAATAAATACTTATGCCAATAAAACAGGAATTAAATCTTTTTACAAATATCTTCTCTAATTTGTTTATTATAAGGCAAGTGGGATAATTTTAAAACCCATTTAGCTACTATCATCTCCCATAAGTCAACATTTCTATTATCTCTATCCGCTAATTTTAATTTACATTTTTCAAAAATATCTTTTACCTCTTTTAAAGAGTTTTCATAAACCCTCATAAGGTTTCCCTTATAGCGAGCAACTCTCCATACAAAATAAGTTTTTTCCTTTAAAAAAATAAATTTAGGCACAATGCCACCTCTGCTACTCCAAGAAATAAGATAAGCCTCTGAATAATTTTCAAAACTCTCTGGAAATAAATCCAAAAGAGATATCTTATTAAACTCTGAAATACTCTCCACTAAATTATCTATCTCTTCTTTATCTACTGAAGGCTCTTTATGATAAGTTAGGAGTTTTTGTTTTCTTATATTCCTTTCTTTTGCACTAACAGATCTAAAGATAGCTCCATTTATGTACTGTGAAATAGATGGATCCCAATTACTTAAAACAATATTTTTCCAAAGATATGACTTTAAATCAGAATTTTTTACATCTTTAATAGACTTTGGAAAACTATTTGCCTTTAACTCAACAAATTCATCCTTTACTTTAAAAAGAGCATTATCAATTTCTTGCTTTAATCTGGCCTTAGAAAGTCCAATCCATTGTCTAGAGAAGTTGTGGTCTGCTTGAACTGAAACTCTTTTATAAAGAAGAGGAATAGTTATATTGTTTTGCTTTATAACAATAAAATATCTAGGATGGCTATTTAGTTGAAAACCATCATAATTATAAAGTATATGCTGATACTTAATCTCCTTATTAAAATTAATATTATGCTTTATCTCATAAAAAGCACGTAATCTCTCTATAAGATCATTGCTCACCTTTGATTTATGATCTTTTGAAAACACATTATAAGGACCAACAGATATTATTAGAAAAATAGTAATAGTTAATATTAGCTTCATAAGTAATCTCCCACTTTTAAATAATAATTTACAATTAAATTTAACACAAATTTAAATCCAAAAGTACCAAAAAGCTGCCAATAATTAGTGGCAACTTAAATTGTAAATATATAATTATTTTAAAAAATAATGCTCAATAAATTCAAATAGTTATAAAAAATATAGAAAAATGTTGTAATTTAATCAATCTTTTAAACAATATAACCGATAAAGAGAGTATGATTATTATAGGTGGTAATTATTTATGAATACTGTAAAAAAACTAATTATTTCTATAACTTTAATTTTATCCTTTATATCAAATGCTGGTGTTTTAAGGAAAGATTCAAGTAGGCAATCAAAAGGTGAAGTAAGCTTCAAAGAATCCTTTCCATTTAACCCCTATAATAGTCCTAATAAAGAACCTATGAATGTAAATGGTTGGAGTCGTTATTTTAGATTTTGTGCTGCTGAAGCAGACAGAGATTGGACAGAATTAGTTAAAGAACTTCCAACTGGCTCTCAATGGGTGGAGTCTATAAAAGAATTTAAAGATAAGATAAAAGACGCAAAGATCAAAGAACTAATAGAAAAAGATGACAATTGTAAGTACCCACAACAAATTGCTAATGATACCAGTGGAGAAATAAAAAATCAATGTATTGAACATATAAAAAAGATATATGGAGACTTAATCCAAGAATATAATACTCGATATGAAAACTACTTTAGTTGTCATGCTCTAATGTACATGACTATTCATACAGACTATGAAGATGAAAAATTAATAAGTAGTGGAGGTGAAGTTATATATGCATCAAATGTCAACCCTAATTTAAAATGTTATGCCAAAGGACAAGATACCCAAGATTACAAAAGTTGTAAAACCCTAATCACTGCCTATGATGCTGCCTTTATAGGTGGAGCAGTAATGAAAAAAGTGCAGAACATAGATTATCAAAGTCATCTCGATGATAGTAAAGCTCAACTTTCATCAAAAAGTACAGGTGAATTGCAAACACAAGATTTCTTAGATACTCAAAAATCCCAAGTTAACAAACAAAGAGACATGACTAATCAAACTATTGCCTTTAACGCTGCAAAAGTCGCAACTTTATACACATTATCTAAGAAGTTACCAACAAAAGAGTCTTTAGTTAATGAATGTATTAGTAAATATAAATTAGATATTAAAATTGATTCACCAGAAAAAGTCTCTAGTGAGATTAAGTATATAATTCAAAATAAAATAAGACCTGATATCAATATAGCTATTGCTAAACATGTAAACAGCAATAATCTAACTAACATGCCTCAAATAGAGGATCAAGAGATAGAGAAAATATTCAACGATAGTGAGAACAAACCTCTTGATTATGAAATTGATCCAAATAATGCTAAAGAAGAGTTATGTAACAGTCCATTTGACAGTACCAGAAATATGACTAACCTAGTTTTAAATGGGCCAGCAAAAACGGCAATAAATCAAGAATTAATAATATCTGCTGCTGATATGCTAGGAAATATGTTCCTTGCAAATAAACTAAAAAAAATGGAAGGAAATATTGGTGGTGTTATAAGTGATATCAACGATTATAAACCAGAAGAGTTCGAAGAGTTACAAGAAATACTTGTTACCCTTTGTGAAGCAGAACCTAATCATGAAAGATGTAAAGATGCTGAAAAAATAAGATTCGCATCCAACAACTTAGTAATTGGAGGAAATCCCGCTGCAACTTCAACTGGGCAATTACAACAAAAACAAGTTAATTCTAACAATAATGATGCTTCAAATAGTCCCAATAGGAAAAATATTGTAGGTAATGTAGCATCTCTTATCGATCCTGCAGACAAAAATTCTGGCCTTTCTGAGATAGTTCCTGCAGGAGTTGTAAAAACTGGTGGCGGAGGAGCAAACCCTGCTGCCGGAGGTGGTGGCGGAGCTGCCGGAGGTGGTGGCGGAGGAGCTGCTCCTGCTAGTGGTAGTGGTCAACGAGCTCCTCAACAAGCTGAAGACACTGGCAAAAGTGTTGCATACAAAGGTAGCGCATCAGGCTCTCTGATCTTTTCTGGAGGAGCAAGAAAAAGTGCCGTTAGGAAAAAAACTAATAATCCATTTTCTAAACTATTTGGAAAAGATAAAACCAAAAAGAAAGGGAGTGTTATAAATTTTAGAAATGTTGCCTCTAAAAATTCCATTAATGGAAAAAATACAAACCTATTTGAAATGATTTCTGGCCGTTATAAGAAGGTTAACAAACAAAATCAACTATTAATATACAATATAGAAAAATAATTAAATTTACAAAGTTCTTTTTTATTTATAATTTTTTAAAGTAAACTTCCCCTCTTGTATTTAAAAGATGCTTACTTAAGCTCTCATAGCCTTTATATTTACCATCTCTTATAGGTATTAAAAGTTCAGAGTTATCAGGGTAACTCAAGACATTATCAATAACTGTCTGCCCTCTAAATGACAATGAATAAAGGCTTCTATTTATCGCTTCATCAAAGGATATATCAATAAAATCTCTCATATCAAAGTCTTTAATTAAAACCCATTGATTATTAATACAACTTACATGAGGTTCTTTTATAAGTCCTAAGATATCAGGTTTTTTCAATAAAAAGCTATTCCAAAATCTCATACCATTGAAATTGGCATTTAAATCCGCATAAGAATAGACTCCCGTGGTTTCAATTCCATAAATAGTATATTCGGTATCTTTCCAAGACTCCCAAGGAATATTTTCAATATTATCTAAACCTAGATAGTCTTTAAAATACTTAATACTATCGCTTCCAAATAAATGCTGAAATTTATCAATCCCTACCAAATAATTATCAAATCTCAAAAGAGAAGCAAGAGGATTTAAATTAAAGATTAAAAAATTAAGAAAAACAAAACTACTATTTGATCTATAAATTGATTCATCAAAAGGCACTAAATAACGAGAATTTTTAAGTTCTAAATTTGTAGCTAAATACTTTATAAGTGTATATCCCTCAGTTGAAATCAGCTCATTTTCATTATCATATGCATATTCGTATATATCTGGTCTCTCATCTAAGGTTCCAAAAATATCTCTTGTTTTTTTATAAAGTTCTTCTTCATCACATATTTCTTGATCATTATTTATTATATTAAAAGCTTTCTTTATATAATCATTTACTCTTTTACTTATAATTAACCTTGCATCTTCTAATGCATATACATTGCGATTAGTAACTTGATCAACTTCTGCGGCAAATAAATTAACTACTAAAAACAAACAAATTAAACTATTTAAAACATTCATTTCTCATCCTCTTACTATTTATAAACTAAATTTCCAGCTATATTTAACAAATAATGCCAATCTTTTATTTTATTATATTTTTCTAAAACCAATCTTAAATGTTTATAGTCTGCAGTATAAATTCCATTATCATCAAAAGTACTATTCACATCCTCTGTATACTCTAAAATATTATCTATAGATTTTTGGCCATTGAATTTCAGACTATAAAGACTCCTATTGATTCTTTCATCAAAAGAAATATCAATAAAGTCCTTTAAATTAAAAAATTTAACTAATTCCCATTTATTATCAATACATTTTACATGTGGTTCTTTTATAAGTTCTAAGACATCAGGTTTTTGCAACAATAAGCTATTCCAAAACCTCATGCCATTGAAGTTGGCACTTAAATCACCATAAGAATATACTCCTGTAGTAAGCAAGCCATTTAAATTTATCTCTGGAGAAATCCAATCCTTCCAAGGAAGCTCATCTCCATCTTTTAGTAAAATATAATCTTCAAAATAACTATTACTAATCCAACCCAATAAATGTTGAAACTTATCAATACCTATTAAATAATTTCCAAACCTTATATTTGGAGATAATACACTAACTCCAAATATATCCGATAGAGAAAATATAGGTGAACTATTATTTTTAAAAATAGATTTATCAATATCTACTATATAACGACTATTATCAAGCTCTTTATCAACAAAAAGATAGGTTATAAAATCTCCTACTTTTTCTGCGCTTACTAAAAGCTCAGACCCACCATCTTGTCCTCTTACTTCTTTTAAATTAAATGCTACAAATTTAGTTCCAACGGCAGTCCTAATATATTTATAAAGGTCATTTTCATTACAACCTTTTGATTCTCTATCTAACTTGACAACAGCCTTTTTAATAAAATAATTAAACTTTTTATTAACTAAAAAATAACCATCTTTTAAAGGGGCATCAACAGAAAAAGAATCTACTTCTCCTGAGAAACAATTAAAGCTAATGGTAAATAAACAAATGATTAAAACTTTCACCATAAATTATGTCCTAGACTAAATTCTGCTATACTAGCTACCATAACATTGCTCTGTGTGTCAATGATAATATAATAACCCCTTAAATATTAGTACCCTTATTTTTTAACATATTTTATAAGTATTTAAAATTACTAAATTAAATTGTAATTTTTACAAAATAGAAATGCTTCGATTAACATTATGCGCTATAAATGTTATAGCTATTGAAATGTAAAATAATAACACAAATGAGGATACCATGTTTAAATTAGCATTTTTGATTTATCTTATATCTTCATCAATACCTACATATGCTAAACTTACAGAAAATAAAATGCAATTAGCTAGCAAGCTTTTCAATAAGTATTATTTTAAAAAATACTCCAAAAACTGTGATTTATTTTCACTTCAAGAGGATTTTAAAACCCATAAACTTTCAAATACTAAAGGTTATGAATTTCTAAGAAAATTAAGAAAAAATAAAGAAAGAGCAGTTAATATAATAGACATATCAAAAAAGAGTGCCCTTTCCTATTCTATTGATACTTATCTGAATAATACTGAAAAACAAAATGATTGTAGAAATTTTATAAAAACTCTAGTTAAGGACTTAAAAGTTAATATAACAAGAGATTTACAGGCCCTTTTAACTGATATCCATCAAAATAAAGATAGCCATTCTAAAACAGAACTTGTAGCACTTCTTTTACAAGAAAAACTCAATAATTCTAATTTTCATCTTCAAAAACAAGAAGACAATGTAAAAAAAGATGAAAACAATAAAATAAAAATAAAACACCTTACAAAAAGACAAAGACTTTTACTTGAAGATAGATTTTCAAAATTATCACTAGAAGATATTGAAAAAAAATATAAAGCTACATTAAGCTTAGGACTTAAAGGCTCTAGTAATGTCTCCTACAAGCAATTAAATATTGATACCAAAGGGAAACTCCATCTTATTTTTGAAGATTTTCTTATTACTATAATTGGTTCCTACTATCAATTAGATAAAGATAATGGGTTTAATTATGAAAAAGAATCTATAGGAGTTTATGTAAAATATCCTGGATTTTTTACAGATAATAATAGTCTTGTATTAGGAACTAATTATAGAGATAATACCGATAGAGATAATAAATCATTAGAACTTATAGCTTTTGTAAGTTCTACTCATAAAAATATTTTAGATGTTGAAAATTTAGATTTAAATGTAACACTAGGAACTATTTACGATATAGGAGAAGAAAATCCTGATCCAGAAATGTATACTGGACTTGATATAATATATCTAATAAAAAAACCCGGAATAGAATTATTTACAAAAGGTAAGGCCCCTTTAATTGGCGATAAAAAATATGATTATGAAATAGGAGTTTCTAAAAGAATTACAGAAAATGCATCTTTAGAACTCGTACACGAAAGAGATTTTGAAAAAGATGGTAGTAAAGTTGTAGACGATATGAATCTTACATCCTTAAAGTTTTCTGTGGATTTTTAGTATTCTAATTTTAAATAAATAATCACTATTTTTTAATATATAAGTGCCTCATCTCTAATGAGTATTTGATAATTAACTATCAAATACTAACAAGCACATTATTTTATATATGAAGTTTTATAGTAGGTATTTATTTAGGGCCATAAAAGAATTTCTAAAAACAAAAATGGTCTTTATTGGAGAACCAAGACAAATTAGAAAGACGACTTTATGTTTGCAATTTCTAACTATAAAAGCTGTAAAAACCCCTCATCTAATATTGGGATTTTATTTTTCAATATTTTGATGTAAGGCTTATTAACTTCTAATATATCATTAATAAGTTTTTTAATTAAAGAATCAAGCATTTTACCTTCTCTCTAAATAATCACCGTTTTAATAGAATTTAATTAGTTTGTAATGCACTGAATTGCAAAAAGGTTATCTTATAGTAATATTTGTATACATAAGGCTACAAAGAGCTAAAAATATGTATCTTGAATAAGGGCATTAAAAAATGCTAAAACATTATTATATTTGAGAAATTAAAGAGTTAAATATGTCTAAAAAAATATCAAAAGATGATTCTCTTAAAGAATTGCAAAAAAAACTATGGCAATTAGCAGATAAACTTCGCTCCAATATGGATGCTGCTGAATATAAACATGTAGTTTTAGGGCTTATATTCTTAAAGTATGTTTCTGATAATTTTTATGAATTTAGAGAAAATTTAAGAAAACAATTTAAAGATCCAAAACATGACAATTACTATAAAGATGCTAATGATAAAAAAATTGAAAAAGAACTCGAAGATAGAGATTATTATAAAGCTGATAATGTGTTTTGGGTGCCATCTGATTCCAGATGGTTTGGTAATTCTAAAACAGGCTCTCGTGGCATTCAAGATGATGCTAAACAAGCAAATATTGGCAAAAGAATTGACGATGCTATGATAGCTCTTGAAAAAGAAAATCCAAAACTTAAAAATGTATTACCAAAAGATTTTACTAAACGTCAGAACAATATAAGGCTTGGAGAGTTAGTTGATTTAATTTCAACGATAGGATTTAACGATAAAAAGCATCACTCAAAGGATATTCTAGGCCATGTTTATGAATACTTTTTGGGGCAATTTGCCTCCGCAGAGGGGAAAAAGGGTGGCCAATTCTATACACCAAAATCAGTAGTAAACTTAATAGTTGAATGTCTTAAACCTTATGAAGGAAGAGTTTACGATCCCGCCATGGGTTCCGGAGGTTTTTTTGTCTCCAGTGAAAAATTTATAGAAATGCATAGCGATAAGAAACATTTTAAAAAAGCAAAGCAAAAAATCTCCCTATATGGACAAGAATCAAATCCTACTACATGGAGATTGGCCGCTATGAATATGGCAATTCGTGGAATTGATTTTAACTTTGGTAAAGAACCCGCAGATACTTTTCATAAAAATCAACATCCTGATTTAAAAGCTAATTTTATTATGGCAAATCCTCCATTTAACATAAAAGACTGGGGAGGAGATAAATTAACAGAAGATAGAAGGTGGAAATATGGCATTCCTCCTAAATCAAATGCTAACTTTGCTTGGGTTCAACATATGATTCATCATTTAGCACCATGTGGATATGCAGGAATTGTTTTAGCTAACGGTTCAATGTCATCTAATACAAATAATGAAGGAGAGATTAGAAAAAACTTACTAGAGGCAGATTTAGTAGATTGTATGATAGCTTTGCCAGGACAGTTATTTTTTAACACTCAAATTCCTGCTTGTATTTGGATATTAGCTAGAGATAAAGCAGGAAAAGATAAGAAAAGAAGCAGAAATAATGAAGTTCTTTTTATTGATGCTAGAAATATTGGGGAAATGATCAATAGAACACAAAAAGCATTTTCAAATGAAGATATAAAAAAAATTGCTAATATTTATCATAAATGGAGAAACAAGGGTGGAAAATATAAAGATATTGCCGGGCTTTGTAAATCATCCACACTAGATGAAATTAAATCTCAAGATTATGCATTAACACCTGGAAGATATGTAGGCATTGTAGAAAGAGAAGATGATTTTGACTTTGCAAAAAAATTTGAAGATTTACAAAAGGAATTGAAAGAACAAATAAAAGAAGGAGAAAAACTTAACAAACGAATTTTAGAGAATTTAAGTTGGATTGAATATAAATAAAAGGAGTGAAGAATGCCACTTGATTTAAGTAGCTTTGAAAAATCAATTAAACATTTAGAAGAATCATTAATTAGTTATAATGAAAGTGAAAATTTAGATGAAAAAATTAAGCGAACATTAAAAAGAGGAACTATTCAAGCTTTTGAGACCTCTTATGAGATAGCAAAAAAGATGTTTTCTCGTTATTTAAAAGAATATCATGATCAAGATATTGATCATCCAAATAATCTCTTTCGAGAGAGTGCAAAGGTTGGGCTTATATCAGATGCTGAAAAATGGATTGATTATAGAAAATATAGAAATAAAACATCTCATATTTATAATTTACAGATTGCAGAAGAAGTTTTTTCTAAGGCGGATGATTTTCTACAAGAAGTTAGATACTCTCTTAAACAGATGAAACAGATGATGAAATGATTGATTTAAGCTTTAACCATAGAACTATCAATGAAGAAGAGATTAGAAAAAACTTAATTAAAGCATATTTAGTAGGTTGTGTGATAGAACTACTTGGGCAATTATTCTTTAATACTAAGATTCCTACTTGTATTTGGATATTTTCTAAGAATAAATCTGGTAAAGATAAAAAGATAAACAAAAAAATAAATTAATTAACCAAAGAACTACAAGCTCAGATGGAAAGATCAAAAAAATAGAAAAACAAATAAAAGAAAGTATGATGTCTATAGTATTTAAAATATGAGGTATGAGAAATGATTGCATATGACAACTTTAAAAAATCACTAAAAAATCTTGAAATCAGGAACCAGTTTAGAAAAGATAATACATCTTATGAAGATGAACAAATTAAAGAATCTATTCAAGAGTCTGTTATTCAACGCTTTGAAACTTGTTATGATTGCTTATGTAAAATTCTCAAGCGCTATATGGAAGGAGAATTGGGAATAGCAGATGTTCCTACTGCTCCCAAACCACTATTTAGATTGGCATATAAAAATGATTTGTTCTCATCTTCATTAGAGCAATGGTTTAGCTATATAGACACTAGAATTAATACAATTCATGACTATGATGGAGAAAAAGCTAAAATAGCTCTTGATGTAATAGATGACTTTATTGACGATGCTATTGGACTTTACCAAACAATGGCTAATAAAACTTGGGAATAAATGAAAAAAACCAAAAATAACTATATTGATATTACCTTTAAACAAAAAGAGTTAATATTGTCATTACTTGAAAGATTTATACCTAATACAGAAGTTTGGGTATATGGTTCTCGTGCTAAATGGACAGCAAGACCTTATTCTGACCTAGATATGGTTGCTTTTGTAGAAGATAATCAAAAAAACAAAGTATTTCAATTAAAAGAAGCTTTTGAAGATAGTGACCTTCCGTTTAAAGTGGATTTTTTTATTTGGGACGAAATTCCCCAAGAGTTCCATGAAAACATAAAAAAAGAACATGTAGTTTTACAAAAAAGAAAGAAAGAAGCTATCCCTAAAGGATGGAAAAAAGTTAAACTAAAATGTTTAGTAAAGTCTAACCACAATAATATCAACAAAAAATTTCCATACCAAATAATTAAATATTTAGATACTAGTTCAATAACAAAAGGCAAGATAGAAGACTTGCAAACAATTAACTTATCAGAAGCACCAAGTAGAGCCAAAAGATTATTAAAAGATGAAACTATAGTTTATTCAACAGTACGCCCTTTACAATGTCATTATGGCTTTATAAAAAATCCTGAACCAAACATGGTTATCTCAACAGGTTTTTCAGTGATAGAAACAAATAAATCAAAAGCTGTTCCTTTATTCATCTACTACTTTCTAACTTTAAATAAAACAGTAAGTAAGCTTAGCTCAATCGCTGAAGGCTCAACATCTGCTTATCCTTCAATATTACCATCAGATATTGAAAATTTAGATATTTTGCTTCCTCCACTTCCTAAACAAAAAGCTATAGCAGAAGTGTTGTCAAGCTTTGATGATAAAATTGAACTTCTTCATAGACAAAATAAAATTTTGGAAGATATGGCCCAAACAATTTTCAAATCATGGTTTATAGATTTTGATCCAGTTCATGCAAAAAAACTTGCATTAGATAAAGGTTTATCAAAAAAGCAAGCTGAACGAGCAGCTATGGCAACTATCTCTGGTGTTTGTAGCCCAAAAGAGTTTTCTCTAAATTTCAAAGAAATGAATAAACGCCTTACTAAAAAACTTTCTAAAATGAGTAAAAAGAAACAAGAAGAGCTTGCATATACAGCTTCTTTGTTTCCTAGTGAATTTGAAGATAGTGAGCTTGGGGAAATACCTAAAGGATGGAGTACAGAAAGTCTTGATAAAAATATAAACTTTTTAAATGGTTTAGCACTACAAAAATTTCCTCCAAAAAATGATGGAACAGATTTGCCTGTATTAAAAATTGCTCAGCTGAGAAAAGGCATAATAGAAGGAGCTGACTACGCTTCAAGTAATATACAAGAAAAATATGTAGTAAAATCTGGAGATTTAATCTTTTCTTGGTCTGCTAGCTTAATGGTAAAAATTTGGTTTGGAGAGAAAGTTGCCTTAAATCAACATTTGTTTAAAGTAACATCAGATTCTTATCCATCTTGGCTACAATGGCAATGGTGTAAGTATTATATTAGTAAATTTCAGTCTATTGCTAAAGGTAAAGCAACAACAATGGGACATATTCAGAGGAAACATTTAAAAGAAGCTAAAATTATAATACCTAAGCAAAAACAATTAAACCAATTCAATAAAATTTTTGAGCCAATTCTAAGTAAAATTATTAATTCTAACGAAGAAATAAAATCTTTGGAAAAACTTAAAGACACTCTTCTTCCCAAACTTCTCGCGGGAGAAATAGACCTATCAAGTGTCAAACTTGATAAAGAGCTTAATGAATATGAAAAATTAGGGAGAACTTCATGAAAACTGAAATTATAAAAGCACTTACAAATAACTTTGAATCTCATGCTAGGCAAACCGAAAATGGAGTGGAATTTTGGCTAGCTCGTGATTTACAACATCTTCTTGGCTATGAAACATGGCGTAACTTTAAATCTGTTATTTCTAAGGCAAAAACGGCTTGTGAAGTTTCAGGGCATCAAATTTCTAATCATTTTGCCGACGCCGGCAAAACGATCAAAATGCCTAAAGGAGCTGAAAAGATCATAGACGATTTAATGCTCACTCGCTATGCCTGTTATCTTATAGCTCAAAATGGAGACCCTAGAAAAGAGGAAATAGCCTTTGCTCAGACCTATTTTGCCGTTCAGACTAGAAAGTTTGAGATTATTGAAAAGAAGCTTCTTGAGTTAGAAAGAGTGGAGGCTAGAAGAAAGCTGACGGACACGGAAAAGGGTCTTTCTAGCCTTATCTATCAGCAAACAGGAAGTGAGAAACACTTTGGACTTATCCGTTCTAAAGGAGACAAAGCACTTTTTGGCTACACTACAGAACAGATGAAAAAGAAATGGAGTGTTCCTAAAAAGAGAGCTTTATCAGACTTTGCTCCCACAGTTATTTTAAAAGCTAAAGATCTTGCTACAGAGATTACAATTTTCAATGTAAAAGCTCATGAAATGAAAAGAGAAGTAGAGATATCAAAGGAGCATATTACAAACAATCAAAGTGTAAGAAAAACCTTATTAGAAAGAGGAATAAGACCTGAAAATCTCCCTCCGTCAGAAGATGTGAAAAAAATAGAAAGAAAAATAAAATCTGAAAAGAAGAAATCTTTAAAAGAGTATGAAAATTTTGGAAAAGATTCTAAAAATAAAGAAAATTAATGATTTTTTATGATTACAGAAGATCAATTAGAGCAATATTGCATAGACTGGTTTAAAGAGCTTGATTGGGAATATAAATGTGGATATGATATCGCTCCTGACTCAGAAAGTCCTGAAAGAGCAAATTATCAAGAAGTCATTTTAAAAGAAAGACTTTTAGAAGCATTATTAAACATTAATAAAGAAATACCTAATTCTTCTATAGAAGAAGCTATATCTCAACTTATTAAACTAAATTCTCCTATATTAGAAGTAAATAATAGACAATTTCACAGATATGTTAACGATGGTATTTATGTTGAATACCAAGAAGATGGAAGAACAAAAGGTGATCATGTAAAAATCATTGATTTTGAAAACCTTCATAATAATAACTTTTTGGTTGTTAATCAATTTACTATAAAAGGAACACAAAAAAGAAGACCTGATGTTATAGCTTTTATAAATGGTATTCCTATCGCTGTTTTAGAGTTAAAAAATCCTACAGATAAAGAGGCCGATATTTGGGAGGCATTTAAGCAAATTCAAACCTATAAAGAAGAAATTACAGATTTATTTAATTATAATCTTTCTTGCATCATCTCTGATGGATTTAACGCTCGTATTGGTTCTATTACATCAGGAAAGGAGAGATTTAATTATTGGAGAACTGTAAAGTCAGAAAAAGATAAACCTAATTTTGATTTTGAACTAGAAACAATGATTAAAGGGTTTTTTGATAAAGAACTTCTTTTAGATTATTTGAGATTCTTTGTTATTTTTCAAGAGGATGGAGTTAATATTACAAAAAAGACAGCAGCATATCATCAGTTTCATGCTGTAAGAAATGCAGTAAGAGATACTTTAATTGTAACTCGAGACATAAAAGATGGCAGATGTGGTGTCGTATGGCACACCCAAGGAAGTGGAAAATCAATTTCTATGGTTTGCTATGTAGCAAAACTTATGGTTCACAAAGAAATGAACAATCCCACTATTTTAGTTGTAACAGATAGAAGAGATTTAGATGGCCAACTTTATCAAACTTTCTCACAAGCTAAAGAACTTTTAAAAGAAGAACCTCTACAGGCAGAAAGTAGAGTTGATTTAAGAGATATTCTTACAAGACCTGCTGGAGGAATTATTTTTACTACCATTCAGAAATTTTCTTTAATGAATAATGAAACAAAATTTCCTATCTTATCTGATAGAAGTAATATTATCGTCATTTCTGATGAAGCTCATAGAAGTCAGTATGGATTAAGAGCAAAGGTTAGAAAAGAAGACGGTAAAATTACTTATGGTAATGCTAAACATTTAAGGGATGCCGTTCCAAATGCTAGTTTTATCGGATTTACAGGAACACCAATTTCTCAAATAGAAAGAGATACTGTATCTGTTTTTGGAAATTATATTTCCATTTATGATGTTGAACAAGCCGTTAATGATGGTGCAACCGTTCCCATTTATTATGAATCAAAACTTGCAGACCTTCATTTAAAAGTTGATGATGAACTTATGGATGAAGAAATTGATGATATTATATCCCAAGCAAAAGATAAATCTAATACTTATGCCAATGAACAAAAGAAAAAATGGGCATCACTTGAAAAGCTTATTACTTCAGAAGATAGAATTAAAAAAATAGCTCAAGATTTAATAGAACATTGGGAGAATAGATTAAGTTCTATAGATGGCAAAGCTATGCTAGTCTGTGTATCAAGAAAAGCTTGTATTCAAATGTACAAAGCACTAGTTAATATTCGTCCTGAATGGAAAGGTACTTTAGATAAAAATAATAAGCCCAACATAGAAGATGGTACTGTACGCATTATTATGACAGGTAGTGCTTCTGATGAAAAAGAACTCAGAACCTATTGCTACGATAAAATAGGGAAACAGACTTTAGAAAAAAGATATAAAGATGAGAAGAACTCTCTAAAAATTATAATTGTATGCGATATGTGGCTCACAGGATTTGATGCTCCTATTATGAACACTATGTACATTGATAAACCTATGAAAGGTCACACCCTTATGCAAGCCATTGCTAGAGTAAATAGAGTTTTTAAGGATAAACAAGGAGGTCTAGTTGTAGATTATCTTGGTATTACAAATGAACTAAAAGAGGCCCTTAGTATTTACACTCAAAGTCAAGGAAAAGGAAATCCTGCTATAGATGTATATGAAGCATTAACTATACTTGAAGGAAAAATTAACCATGCTAGAGATATGCTTAAAGATATAGATTATTCAGATTATAAAGACCCCAAAAAGATACTTTCTATTATTGCAAACTGTTGTGACTACATTTTGTCCAAAAAAGATGGTAACAAAGATTTTTGTAATCTTGTTTTTGAAATCACAAAAGCTAATACTTTATGTGGAACCCTTGAGGAAGCTTTAGAATTTAGAGAAGAAATTGCCTTTTTTCAAGCTATAAAAATTGCCTTAACAAAAAAAGAAGATACTGATAAAAAACTCTCCGATGAAAATGTTCAACATGCTATGAAGCAAGTTGTTTCTAAAGCTTTAGCATCAAATAAAGTAGTAGATATTTTTCAAGTAGCTGGATTAAAAAAACCTGACATCTCTATTTTTTCAGAAAGTTTTCTAGAAGAAGTTAAAAATATAAAACATAGAAATTTAGCTGTTGAAATGCTTGCAAGACTCCTTAAAGGAGAATTAAAAGCAAAAATAAAAACAAACATTATTCAAACTAAAAAATACTCTGAACTTTTAAATAAGGCCCTTGATAAATATAGAAGTAGATCTATTGAGACAGCTCAAATAATTGATGAGATGATTCAAATGGCTAAGGAGTTTAAAAAAGATATAGCTAGAGGAAAAAATCTAGGATTAAATGAAGATGAATTAGCATTCTATGATACATTGGCCGAAAATGAGTCAGCAAAGAAACAGCTAGGAGATAAGATTTTAAAAGAAATAGCAAGTGAATTAACTAAAAGACTAAAAAGTAGTATTACTATCGATTGGGCAAAAAGAGAAAGTATCAGAGCTAATATTAGATTACAAATAAAAAAATTGTTAAGAAAATATAATTATCCTCCAGATAAGAGAGAAAGTGCTACAAATTTAGTATTAGAACAAGCGGAGACATTATCTGATAAATGGCTACATTAAAGATTTTAAAAAATAATATCAAAATATATCTTATTTTCTAAATCCGATAATAGCTAATATACATATATAACTTAACATATCAATTAAAACTTGATAGTCTTGATTTTTTATGATCACAAGAGAGAAACTAACAGACTATATAGACCAGCTTTTAGATACATATAGCTTTAATGATTACTGCCCAAATGGACTACAAGTTCAAGGAGGTGATAATATCCACTCCATCTGTTTTGCTGTCTCGGCAACCTATGAATCTATAAATTATTGTGTAAGTAAAAATTGCAATGCTATGATTGTTCACCATGGAATAATGTGGAATTATGGAAATAGTGCAAAACCTATAGTTGGACCTTATAAAAAAAGAGTAGCTCCACTAATTAAAAATGATATAAATCTACTAGCATATCACTTACCGCTTGATGCCAATATGGAAGTGGGAAATGCCGCTGAAATTGCTCGTATTTTAAAAATGCAAAATATAAGTCCATTTGGAGAATATAAAAATATGCCTTTAGGAGTAAAGGGAGAGATAAAATCCTGCTCTCCTTTGAAATTAAAAGAAAAATTGGAGAAAGTTCTAAATCATAATGTAATTGTGGCCACACCCAATGAAAATGCCATTATAAGTAGTTTAGGAATTATTACAGGCGGAGCTAATAATGAATGGACATTTTGCCTTAAAGATAGAATCGATGCCTATTTAACTGGAGAAATAAGTGAATACAATTGGCATGAAAGCAAAGAGGCTGGAGTACATATGTTTGCCGGAGGACATAATGCCACCGAAGAATTTGGAATTAAAGCATTAATGAAAAGTATTCAATCAAAGTTTGATGTGGAGTGCTTCTTTATCTCCTCAGACAATCCTGCTTGAATACTATTTAATCTTTCACATCCTTTATCTATAGATAGACTTACAATTTTTTCAAAACTATTTTCATCTAAACTCTTTAAAATCTCCTCAGTAACACCTTTTTTTGATGCCACCATATTAACTAATTCTCTAGGCGATAATTCTGAATCGGCAAAAAATAAAGAAGATCCTTTAAAGGTTTCTTTTGCTATAGAGGTTGCCTGTTTTCTATCAATACCAAAAGATATAATTTTTTTTACTAATATGTCGATAAATTCAAAAAAGTATCCAGGAGCACAACCACTTAAACTTGTAAGCTTATCTAATTTCCATTCTTCATCAACTAAAAAATTTCTACCACAAGTTTTCGTCAAATTTAGAATCTTCTCCTTTTTACCTTGGGGAAACTCATTTTGAAAATATAAAAGATTAACTCCTTGCTTAATTTTCACTGCAAGATTTGGCATTAAACGAACAACTGGTCTTTTTAATATCAAATAAATGTCATCAATTAAAACTGCTGCCATGATTGATAAAATAACTGAATCTTTTGCAATATAATTTTTTAATTTTTCAGATAAATCTAAAAACTGTTGAGGCTTACAAGCAATAATATATAAGTCACATTGAGGAATATCTGCTAGCTCTTTATAAGCACTGCCACTTATATCATCAGATAATTTTTTTGCTCTATGAAAACTAGGAGTATAACAATGAAACTTTAATTTATTATTTCCCTCTGAAATAGGAAGCATTAAGGCATATGCCATATTTCCACAACCTAAAATGGCAATATTCATAAATTTTCCACCTCTAAAATTGCACCATAGCGAATGGTATTTATAGCAAAAGATCTAATATTTAAAATATTTAAAAATAAATACTCAAATGAGTTATCCTTATAATCATAGGAAGTTAAAACTTTCCGCATACTATATCTTTCATCACTTTCTTTGATTAATTTTAAACAATCCAAAATACAATCATTATCACCATCAATAACTATAGTATCAAATTGATGATCAATTAATACCTTATTATACAATTTATCAGTAGCAAATAATGGTTTATTAAAATTTTTAAATATTCTTAAATCTTCACTAATTAATATAGAATAAAAAAGACTCCACCAATTATATGATTCTATATTATTACAAACAACTACTACTGAAACATCCATAATCATAGCAGCTATAATTTGTAGCAAAATATTAATATCAACATTTTCACTCGCACTTATAAAAACTAACCTTTTAGCTTTCAAATTAAAATTATCATAATTTATTTGTCCAGGGATATATTTATTTTTTCTACCCGAAATAAAAGATAAAAAATTATAATTAAGCCAACTACTAAAACTACTTAATTGAATTGGTGGATTATATAAATACAGTTGAGAGGAAACTTTATCTATTAACTTAATAGCTTTAATTCTCAAAATAAAATATGAATTATTTGAAAACTTAATAAACTCATAATCATCATCTCTACTCTTTTCTCTATCAATAATCGTTCTTTTTTGTTCTTTTATACTACCAATATAAAAAGCATTTAAATAATCAATACCTCCTGCCTTAGGCCCTGTTCCTGACATCTTAAAACCTCCAAAAGGCTCAATTGCCACTCTGGCCCCAGTTATGCTTCTGTTTATATAAATATTTCCAGCTTTTATTAATTTGCTAAAAAATTCAATATCCCTATTTGATTGTCCAAAAATTCCCGCTGTTAATGCATATTCAACGCTATTTATAGCATCAACTGCTTGAGCATCACTATAAAACTTTGCAATATGTAATATAGGTCCAAATAATTCCCTTTGAGAATAACTCTCATCAATAAAAAATCTCTCAATGGGTAATTCAATTAATACTGGCCCTAAACAAGATCCTGGCAACTGTTCATTGCTTCTATTTACATGTACAATTCCATCATAGTCTTTTGCTTCTAAAATGGCATCCCTTATATCCTCTTTTAACCTATCTCTTTCTTTCTTATTTATTACAGGATTTATGGTACAACTTAAATCAAAGGCAGGTGCTACCTTTAAATCCTCTACAGCAAGCTTTAACCTAGATATAAAATGATCAGCTATTTTACTATCCACTAAAACTCTAGATGCTGCCGAACATTTTTGTCCTGCATGAGCAAATGAAGAATAAAGAACCCCTGCTATTGCCTGATCAATATCAGAAGTAGAAGTTATAACTATAGCGTTCTTGCCTCCCATCTCAGTAATAACTTTTACAGGATATTTAATGTTTAAAATTTCATTTTGATACATTCTCTTTTCTGCCTTTTTAAAAATATTAAGCCCTATTTTCTTTGAGCCGGTAAATACTACAAAGGCAACTTTTGGATGATTAACTAAGCTCTCTCCAACATCAAATCCTCTCCCCGGAAGATTAACCAAAGCATTCTTTGGTATACCCGATTCATACAATATATCCACCATTACTTGTGCTATTAAAGGAGTTTGAGTTGCAGGTTTTAAAACTACAGTATTTCCAGACACCAATGCTGCAGCTACCATTCCACAGGGTATGGCCAGTGGAAAATTCCATGGAGGAATCACTGCTACAACTCCTCTTGGATATCTATCCTTATATTTTATATTTTCTCTTGCATAAAAATTTAAAAAATCTATGGCCTCATCAACATCGGCAAGTGCTTCGACAACTGACTTTCCTGCCTCATAGACAATTAAGCTTGCTAAGTAATTTCTTTTTACCATAAATAAATTAGCGGCCATAATTAAAATAGATGATCTTATATTAAAAGGAGTCTTAGACCAAAAAATAAAGCCATTATCAACAAGCGATATAGCATTATCTACATCTTTTTTGTCCGCCACCTTAAAGGTTCCCACTAATATCTCATTATCTGAATTACTATAAATGCTTTTGACTTCCCCACTTGTTTTAAAAGTATTTTCATAATGTTTTTTTAAATCACTTTTAAAATTAAAAAGTGCTTTTTCTACAAAATCTCTTTGAGAATTTATAAATAAATAAACTGGTGGAATATTTACAAATTCAGAACTAAGGCCTGTAGATGGACAAAGATTTAATTTTCCATCCTTTTTATTTTTTAAAAAGCTATCACTTATCGACAACAATGAGTTAGCTATATTATCTCTCATAGCAGACAAAACCCCCAATTGTGAGGAGTTTTCCATAATTCTTCTAACCAAATACGCCATTCCCACAAGTAATCCTCCAATGGGAATATAATTTCTAACAACCCAACCACTTCTGGCCATTGCCATTGACAATGACTCACAAGTCATATGTAAGCATTGATGCTCAATTAACATCGTCCCTTTATAATTCTTTAGATAAATAGCCTCCGCAAAACAATGATCAGCAATATTATGACTTGCCAAACAAAGATGCAGATAGGGACTATCCATAACTTTTTTTATAAGTTGTCTAAAATGCAAATCAGTTTCCTCTTTATTTAAAAACTCAAAAGGAGTATGTCCATGAGCATATGCTTCTATAACCTCTTCATCCCAATAAGCACCCTTGACCAAGCGAATTGGCATAATAATTTCTCTTTTTCTAGCTAAATTTTCAACCTCTATAAGATGCTCATAAGCATCTATTAAATACGCCTGAACAACAATTCCTGTATCTTTAAAATCAGATAAACTTTCTTGCTCCAAAAGAAGCCTCTGATAAACATAAAAAACTATATCTCTATAATGATAATGTTCAGCATCTATATTGATAAATACTTCATTTTCTTTTGCTACTTTTAAAATATCAAATAAAAGAGGTCTTATCTTATTATAAGTATCTTCATAAGCATAAGGCTTAAAATCGTAACATAATGCCGATACTTTTATACTAATATGGGCGTTATTAATACCCGCAGGATTTTTTCCAGAGACTTTTTGCGCTTTTAAACCATATATCAAGCTTATAACTTTTTGATGGTAAGATGATGCCTCTGATTTTGAAACTACTAATTCTCCCAACTGATCAAGAGAATATTGTCTACCACTTTTAATTAAACCCAAAAGAGATTCTTTAGCATCATCAATATTTTCTCCAGCAATAAAACGTTTAGCGACAAAACAAACAGAGGTATTAATTATCTTTTTCAAAAAATAAGAAGGAATGAGCTTTACTATGAAATTAGATATTATAAAAAAATAATATAAATAAAAAGGCAATCTATGCTTTCTTAATTTTTTGCTATCTTTTATTAAAAGCTCTAGTGATTCCACTAGCATTTTCTTTAATGAGACTCCACTTTTATCTCCATCAAAGGTGGGAAGAACAACTATGAACTTTAACAGATGGATCCTAATAAGAAGATAATCAGTAGTTAATTTTAAGATAAAATCAGAAATATATTCCATAACTGATGGCTGATATTTTTTCATTTTAAATTTTAATTCTTCTAAAATATCTCCTTGAATATTTTCAATACCTAAAATATCTCCTTGCAAGAAGTCATCAAGATTATTTTTACGAGTTATAAAATTATAGGGGTGGGGAAATAGTTTTTTATCTAGATTTTTTAATTTATCTAAATATCCCTTAAATCTATCTGATAAAAGCTCACTGCTATTTTCCAAAATAAATAACTCTGCTGAGGCCCTAGGACTAAAGAAAACAATAGTTTTTATATCATCAAATACTGCCATCAAAAGGGCAGTAGATCCTATAATTACCTGTTTATAAAAACTTTCCCTACCACATACAAAAGGCGAGATACTGCCTACTATATCAGAACCTATACTACCATTTTTTAAAAATAATGCCTTATACTGCCCTGTAATAACTATATTCCAAGTCATCTTATCAATGCAGATTTCGAAATCTTCATCTTGTAACAAGCTAAATTTATCAATATTTTTGACGGTCAATACTACTCCCAATTAAAATAAAAGCTAATGAAAAAAATTATTCTACTGTCAATTTTATACATAAAAATGGCCATACCCCATCCTAGCAGTGGCTACAATATCAAAGACTTAGAAATTCTAAAAGAGCAAAAAGCATATAAAGAGTTTTTTGCTCATATTTTGGATATAAGACCTTCAAATAGAGATAAACACTATAATAAGTTGGTTCAATACATGGCATTGAGCTATTTAGAGAATAAGCTTATAAAAGCGGATTATAAACTAAAAACCTTTGAGTTTATAAGCTATATAAATACCCTTTCTCCTTTAAAAAAAGATGAATTTTTCTCCATAAAAAGAGATAAATATCTAAAAAAATGGTTACAACACTGCTTAAAAAATGATCGCCGAAATAAAATCTGCACCAACAAAATAAAAGATATTTACAGCATAAACAGCTCCCCTGATATGGGACTTTATCTCGCAAAATTAATAAAAAAATATCAATTAAATATTAATTACCTAGTTTATCTAAAACCACTTCTAGTATCTCCTCCTGATAACTCCATGTGTAAAAAACCAATTGTCATTGAAGCAATAATAAAAAGCATAGAAAATGATAATTTAGAAAAAATAAGTAAAAATTGTTTTTTGATCTCTATAGATAGCTTAAAAAACATTTTAACTTATAAAAAATATCCAATTAAAGTAAAGCAAAAGCTCTTTTATGCTCTAGCAAAAAAAGGATTTCTAAATACTTATGAAAAAGATCTATTTTTAACTCTATTTATTCTAGAGTCGCCAACTCCTGGACCATTATTTAATAATGCTTGGAATAATATTAAAACCTTATCAGAAGATTACTCTAGAAGACAAAAAATATTAAATGTCATAAAAAAAATAGAGCCTACCCCTGGGAAAGTACTAAGGAGTAAAAATACTGAAACAAAAAGGGCCATATATAATCTATTTGCCAAAAATTTTCCAGAATATATACAATATTTTAAAGAAAGCAAATAAAAAAGCCCTTCGATAAAGAAGAGCTTTTTTCGTTTTTTACAAAAATCCTTATATAAAATTTATGACAAATGCTTACTTAGAATTTTAGTAAGCTCAAACATGCTCACTACATCTTTTTTAAACACTGGTCTCAGTTTAGCATCAGTATTGATATTTCTTCTATTTTTAGAATCTTGTAACTTATGTTTTTTAATATAAGTCCATATCTTTTTAACTGCTTGAGTTCTAGGAAGAGCTGCTGAACCAATAACCTGAGCTAATGCTGAAGATGGCTTAAGAGGTTTCATAAAAGCTGCATTAGGTTTGCGTTTGCTTTTAGTTTTCTTTTTAGCTTTCTTCTTTGGAGCCTTTCTCTTTACTTTCTTTCTTGTTGTTTTCTTCTTAGTCTTTTTCTTTGTAGCTTTTCTCTTTGCCTTCTTTCTTGTTGTCTTCTTTTTAGCTTTTTTCTTCGTTTTCTTTTTTGAAACTTTCTTTCTTCTCTTTTTTGCCATGTTAATACCTCCGTTTTGGTTTAAAATCGCTCTGACAACTTAGCGAATATTTACTTACTTAAAATTATGACTTTAAAAAAATCCTATTGTAAACAAAAATTTATCATTTTTTTTCAATATTTTTTACCCACTCAACCACTTGAGGATCTTGATTTATAGGGCCTTTTTTTACATATCCATGACTCTCATTAAGAGAATACATCCTAAAATTATCTATCCTACAGTAATGAATTACCCTCTTTAATTTCCTTTTTCTAGCTATATTCTCTACATAATCCTTAATCTCATGGGAGTAACCACTGCCTTGGTGGTTTACTTTTAAACCTGTATTTTTACTCAATAGACAGTTATCTTTACTTTTTAAAAATAAAGCTTCAATAATCTCACCAGATTCATTTAACACTGCGTACAACTCCCAACCGTCCTTTAGTTCACTTTTAATTTCATCTAATGTCCATCTAAAATCAGGAGTATCTGAGAAGGCATCAATGGTGTAATTATAGACTTTTTCTACTTCTTGGGTACTACTCGCTCTTTGATATTTCAAACTCATCTAAGGCCTATTTTTTCAAAGAACCTATATAATTGGCAAGAGATTTCCTTTCTTTATTAGTAAGAACAATAGAGCTATGAACTCTCGAATCTTTAAACCTCTCCATCATTAAAATCAGATAAAATTGATGTTGTCCCCCTATTTTTGGAGCGTCTCCCTCTTGCTTTGCTCCTCTTTGACCATGGCAACTCATGCATCTATTTTCATAGAGACTTTGGCCAGCAATACAGATGTTTACAGTAAATAAAGTTACTACCAATATCTTAATCATGGGAAAATCCTAACTGCTATTTATCTACTTAGCAACTATATTTGGCTGAATAATATCAAATTCCCTACGAATAATTGACTCTAAAGCAAATAGAGCACCTTTTTTATATTTGTCTATTTCTCCCATTGAAAACTCCAAATTCTGATCATCAACATTTATAAGCTCAAAATTCCAACTTATACTGTTATCGCATTTAATAAAAAAACTATTTAACTGTGGCAATAACCCCTCAATTGCATAAATACACTCGACAGTAGTTCTAGGAGATTCTAATTTATTACGTAATTTCTTTTCCTGACACCACTGAGAGTATACATTAACTCCATACAAAGACTGTTTGATACCAAAGATATAATCTTTAGGATAGGAATAACTAGGAAATGCCTCCCCTTTTCCATCATCTCTTAAAAAATTTTCTATCTCTCTTATCGATATACCTTTTAATCGCATTAATCCCTGTCCTCTAAGAAAATAGCAGAAAACCTCTAAAATTGCCTTCTCGACGGGATTACTAAACTCATCTAAATAAAAGATGTTGTTAAACGCTCCATCCTCAATACTTCCATAGATAGCATGGGGAGTATAAACACTAAATTGCTTATCTTTTGAGATAGAATTAAAAATTTTTTGATTTTTTTCTAAAAAACTAAACCGTGAATTTTTTACAACATTTTGTAATCTCAAAGAACAATCTTTCAAAAAACCCTCTTAATTTTATAATACTTTCTATGTACAATTTACTACCATAGATGTCATCATTCTCAAAATGAATAAACGTTATACTTGTATAGATCAATTAAGAGGCATTGCTGTACTTTTAATGATAATATTTCATCTATTTTATGATTTAAATGAACATGGGATTTTTGCTATAAACCTTAAATCTACATTTTGGTACGGATTACCCAGATTTATAGTTGCAATATTTATGCTAACAGTTGGAATCAGTCTATCCCTTGCTCATAGTCAGAAAATAAACTTTAAAAAGTTTTTTAAAAGGCTTATAATATTAATAATTTGCTCCTTTATAATTAGCTTATCAACTTACATCATCTTTCCTTCCCAGTGGATTTTCTTTGGAACTCTCCATAGTATTGCCTTTTGTAGTGCAGCGGCCCTACCTATGGTAAAGTTTCCTAAAATAAGTGTACTGATATTTATTTTAATCTTATTTGGTATCTTTATAGGTCTTTCCCTACCTTGGATATATCTTCATCCATCAATGGACTATATTCCACCCTACCCATGGATAGGATTTGTACTTTTTGGAATATTTTTAGGTGATATAAAAATATATAAATTTTTTAATTATTCTCATCCTATTTTGAGTTTTTTAGAACTCTTAGGAAGAAATTCCTTAGTTATTTACTTGACCCATCAGCCAATATTATATGGTGGAACATGGATAATTAAGGTGATAAGCTCTCCTTGAAATTCAAATCTTAATCTGGAGAGTAAAGAAGGATGAGTAAATACTTCACATGGAAAAATATTGAACACTCGCTAGGAGGATTAAAATTTGCAGTTATTATCATCAGCATATTTACAATATTTATGGTGATAGGAACCTTTATTGAAAGCTATAGTGGAGCAGAGTTTGCCAATCGCTTAATCTATAAATCCCCAGTATTTATGATCATTCAATTCTTTATGGCCATATCTGTAATTTTAGCTGCTTATACTAGGTTACCAGCTAAAAAGAGACTATATGGATTTTATACCATTCATACTTCACTAGTTATTATCCTAGCTGGTTCATTTATAACTTGGTATTCTGGAATTGATGGCTCTATAACTCTACCTCCTAAAACCCCCTCAAATAGATTGGCCCTACCAGGGGACATTTTGGAGATTCAATATCCATCCCAAGGAAAAATTGTAAAAAGACACCTGCCAAATGCTGCTCTTTCCACAAATATAAATGACAGCTACCAGAATATAGAACTACTCACCTACCTTCCCTATAGCAATGAAACTCTAAAATGGATAAAACCCCAGCTCGTAAATAACCGCTATAGTTCTGGAAAATATAAAATATTCTCTCCTATGGCCAGTGAAGAGGTGGTTTTAAGTCTACACCCAGAAGTTACAGACTTTCCATCTTCCACATCTCTTGGACCTTTAAATATTCATTATCTACCAAGTGCACTAGGAGATTGCTTTAGAAAGTCTGATTCTAAATTTATAATCTGGAACAAGGATAAATATATATGTTCAACTCCTAAAGACCATGGAGTTAATGTCCAAAAATTAAGTTCAGGTAAAATCTTTTTTGCTATAAAAGAAGATAATAAAGTTTTGTCTTTCTTTCCAGAATACTCTCCCTATCCAGTTTCCAACATAAAAAGTATGCAAATAAATAGAGACTCTCCACTTCTTGTATTTAATAAAAACTTCTTTACCAAAAAACCACATTTACTTATATTTGGAGAATCAGTTGCCTTTTACTCAGATAATAGATGGTTTTTTGAAAAATTAAATAAAAATAAATCTATAAATCTTCCTTGGATGGGATTTGAACTCTCAATGACAGATTTCTACAAAAACATGATACCTAAGTATATCCCTGAATATACTATTCCCATTGAAAAAGATGGAAAGCGGATAAGAGGTGCTAACAGAGCTATTTTAATTAAAATAAAAGATAAAAAGCACTGGGTTACAGACTCCAAACCATTGTCAATAATGATCAATGATAACCTTATAAATATTCTTTTAAAACAAAATGAAAAATATCTACCTTTTCAATTAACTTTAGATAAATTCTTGATGAAAACTGATCCTGGAACTAGTAGGCCTGCAAGCTACGAAAGTTTTATAACCCTATTTGATAAAAAAGACCAAAAACATCACATTTATATGAATAATCCTCTAGATTATAGAAGCTTTACCTTCTATCAAGCGTCATACTCTCAAGATGAAAGTGGCGCTTATACTTCTACATTAAGTGTTAATTTCGATCCTGGAAGGAGTATAAAATATTTTGGATCTTTTATGTTAGTACTAGGAACTATATGGCATTTTTATTTAACCAATAAAAGAAAAAGAGCTTTAACATGAAATTTATAATAGCTTTAATTTTTATCATTTATACAAATCAAATTTTAGCAGATGTATGTACCAATGAAATTGAAAAATATCCCATATTAGCAAATGGTAGAGTAAAACCCCTAATAGTACATGCAACAGAGGTAATAAAATATATAACGGAAAAAAAATCTATAAGTAAAAAAGGTGCTGTATATGATTATTGTAGACTGTCATTAAATAAAGACACCGAATTAAACATTCTAATACATAATAAAAGATTAAAACAGTTTTTAAATACAGATAAAAAAAGCATCTCTATTTTCCAACTACTAAATATGTCAATGGATTTAAAAAGAGAGGCCGCCATCAATAAAGAAGATAACGCTTATGTTAAATCTATAAATAAGCTAGTCTCTTCTATAGAATTATACAAAGATATTATACAGGCAAATAACTGGCAAATTCCTAGCTTTGATTTTAATTCTGATGGTCTAATAAAAATAGATGTAAATGCAAAATGGCTACCCTTATCTGCATTAATTAAGAGATTAAATGAAACAGAATTACCTTATGAACTAAAACATCGCTCAAATTTATATACAAAATATATGGGCAACTCTCACCTTATTGAGTACTATTATCATAAGGCATCACTGCCTAAAATGGCCTTAATTATAACCCTTTTGGCATTAATATCACTGATTATTCTATCCAAAGATAAACTTGCAAAAGCTCTAACCATGAGTACTATTTTTATACAAACTTTGTTAATAATTTTAAGAATAATTATATCTGGTAGGGCCCCTATCACCAATATGTATGAAACGGTGATGTTTTCTGGATTTATCGCCCTTGTATTTGCAGTTTTTATGAATATTTTTAAAAAGGAAAAAGTGTTTCTATTTGCAGGTCTTTCCACAAATATTCTTTCACTTATGATGTTAAATTTTGTTCCCTCTATGGTAGATCCTAGTATTAACCCTTTAGTTCCAGTTTTAAGGGATAATTTTTGGTTATCTACTCATGTTACCGTAATAATTATGTCTTATGGAGCATTTGCATTAAGTTGGCTACTTGCCAATACTGTCTTAATAAAAAGTTGGAGAGGAAATGTTAATAAAACAATGATTAAAAAACATGGCCAGTTAATATATAGCTGCATTAAATGGGGAATAGTTTTACTTGCTCTGGGGATAATATTAGGAGGGATATGGGCCGATTACTCTTGGGGTAGATTTTGGGGTTGGGATCCCAAGGAGACTTGGAGCTTAATTGTACTATGTATTTATATTGCCATACTGCATGGAAAATATACATCCTTAATAAATGACCGCCGCTTTTTATTATTATCAGCATATGCCTTCCTATCAGTAATTATGGCATGGTTTGGAGTAAATTATATCCTGGCAACAGGGCTGCACTCTTATGGATTTTCAGAGGGGGGTGCTATCTTTATTATAAGCTTTGTATTAATACAAGTAATTATATGTATAATTAGTACATTTAAAACCAAAAACATTATATGAGCTTAAAAGATAGCATTCGAACTATTAAAGATTTTCCAATTAAAGGAATTAATTTCAGAGATATTACCACAAACCTTCTCTCACCTAATGATTTTACAACTGCCATCGATCAAATGAATAACTATTGTCAAAATAGAGATTACAATGCCTTTGCTGCCATTGAATCTCGTGGTTTTATATTTGCTTCAACCCTTGCCTACCTTAATAAAAAACCACTTGCATTAATACGAAAACCAAAGAAATTACCCTATAAAACAATTTCTGCTAAGTACAAATGTGAATATGGTTATGATTCTCTAGAAATTCATATAGATGCATTAAAACCTAAATCCAAAGTAATTATCGTCGACGATCTACTAGCAACAGGTGGCACTGCTTTAGCTACCGCCTCATTAGTTGAACAACTAAATTGCAGTATAGACTGTTTTTTATTTTTAGTGGGCCTTCCCGATATAGGTGGGGTACAAATTTTAAATGAACATAATTATAATTTTAAATACTTTATAGAATTTGAAGGTGACTGATGGATATTATTCTAAGAAATGCTAAAGCTGTCCTCGAAAACAGTATCGAAGATAATATAGATATTGCCATTGATGGCGACAAAATAGCTAAGATTGGAAAAGATTTAACAATAAAAGCAAATCAAGAATTCAACCTAAATGGAAAACTTACATTACCAGGAATTATTGATACTCAAGTTCACTTTAGAGAACCGGGATTAATTTACAAAGAAGATATCAAAACTGGCAGTAAATCTGCCGTTTTAGGAGGCGTAACTACATATTTAGAGATGCCCAATACCAATCCTCCCACTACCGATAAACTGGCAATAGAAGAGAAAATCAATATCGCTAAAAAGAACTCTTATGCAAATTTTGGATTTTTTATGGGAGCGACAGCTAATAATTTATCACAACTAATAAATGCTCATAATATTAAAGGATGTTGTGGTATAAAAGTTTTCTTAGGAAGCTCCACTGGAGATCTCTTATTATACGATCCTAATATCTTATCTGATATTTTAAAACAAACATCATCGACTATAGCATTTCATAGTGAAGATGAAAAATTATTAAGAGAAAACATAAAGTTATTTAAAGATACCTCCAATATAGAAGACCATCAAAAAATTAGAAGTGTACAAGTTGCATTATCCTCTACAAAAAAAATAGTAGAGCTAGCAAAAGCATGCCATCGAAAGATTCATCTACTGCATATAACAACAACTGAGGAAATTAAATTTTTAAAAACATGTAAAGATATTTGTACTGTAGAAGTTACTCCTCAACACTTAACCCTATCTGCTCCTGAATGCTATAGAAAACTAAAAGCTTACGCTCAAATGAATCCTCCCATTAGAGAAAAATCTCACCAAGATACCTTGTGGAAAGGAATTAATGATGGAACTGTAGATGTAATTGGCTCCGACCACGCTCCTCATACCAAGGAGGAAAAAGAGCAAAACTACCCCCATACTCCCTCGGGAATGCCAGGAGTTCAAACTACCCTCCCTGTAATGCTTGAACATGTTAATCAAAACAAGTTAACTCTAAGGCAACTAGTAAAACTTCTATGTGAAAATCCAGTAAAAATTTATAACTTAAAAGATAGAGGTTATTTAAAAGAAAATATGATAGCAGATATTGCCATTTTAAATAAACAAAAACATACAATAACCTCCTCAGATATGGGTTATAAATGTGGATGGACTCCATTTGAAGGCATGCAAGTAAACTTTAAAGTCGATATGACTATTGTCAATGGAAAAATTGTAGTAAAGGATAGCAAAATTGTTTCAGAACCATCAGGAGTACCATGTTGCTGAAAATTTACAATACATTAACTAAAAAAAAACAAACATTTAAACCATTAGTTGCCGGTGAAGTAAAAATGTATGTTTGTGGGCCTACAGTTTATGATTATCTACACATTGGAAATTTTAGAGGTGCTATATTTTTTAATCTAGTTAGAAACTGGCTAGAGCATCTAGGATATAATGTAACATATGTCTATAATTATACCGATGTTGATGATAAAATTATTGCTAGAGCGAATGAAAAAAAAGTTAAAAGTATTGAACTCAGTCAAAAGTATATAGAGGAATTTCAAAAGGATTATCAAAGTCTAAAACTACGTCCACATACTCATAACCCTAAAGTCACCGATTATATGGATGAAATTATAAAGTTTATCAAAGAATTAATTGATAAAGATATGGCATATCACATAAGAGGAGAAGTCTTATACAGTATCGAAAAATTTAAAGAATATGGTAAACTCTCTGGACAAAAGCTAGAGGATTTAATTGATAATAAAAGAATAGACCCAAGTCCTAACAAAAAATCTCCTGGTGATTTTATTCTTTGGAAGCCAGCTAAAGATGGAGAACCCTATTGGAGCTCACCTTGGGGAAATGGACGTCCTGGTTGGAATATTGAATGCTCTGCCATGATTAGAGCACTTCTAGGTGAAACTATCGACATTCACGGAGGAGGCATAGATTTAATTTTTCCTCATCATGAAAATGAAATTGCCCAAGGAGAGGGTCTTTGTAATAAAGAGTATTGTAGATATTGGATGCATAATAATTTTATAAATTTTGGTAGTGATAAAATGTCTAAATCTCTGGGAAATGTCGTAACCGCCAGAGAATTTATAAAAAAATATCATCCCGAAATTTTTAAATATATTGTTCTATCTACACATTATAGAAATGTATTAAATATGGATCAAGAAAAGATAAATAATAGCTTTGCTCCTTTATCTAGAGTTTATAAGACTATAGAAATTGCTAATAATTATAAAGAGCATGATAAAACTTGTGATAAATTTAACAATGACTTAAAAGAGGCAGACAAAAAAATATCAGATGCCCTATGTGATGATTTTAATACCCCAAAAGTTTTTGCTAGTATCTTTGATATTGTCAGAATATTTAATAATTATACAAAAGATAAAAAAAAACTTGCATTGATATCCAAAGATTATTTAGCTTGGTTTGATAAAATAGGTTTTATATTGGGATTATTTAAAGATGAACCAAAACTTTTTTTAAAAAAGCTAGATGATATAATTCTTAAACAAAGAAATATTGATATAAATACTATTGAAGAGTTAGTTAAAAAAAGAGAAGATGCTCGTGCAAAAAAAGACTTCAAATCTGCTGACCATTTTAGAGAACAGCTAGATAAGATTGGTGTCTCTATCCTAGATGGGCCTCAGGGAACTATATGGGAAGTAAAGAAAAGCTAATTTTATCATATAATTCTTGGTCATATGAATTAAATATAAGTTAGTACTCTTTTAAATTTACCAACTTGTCTAACAAGAATAGTCCTTTAAATTCAATTTAAAAAATCTCATTTTTCAAGAAAAAATAATAAGCTGAAACTAAAACTGCCAAGAGTTTACCCATTATATTGTTTTTATAAAAGTCTCTTTAAACTTGCATCAGCGGGGGTAAGGTCACTACTTTACCTACTTTTTCTCGCCTGCCTAGGATTGAACTTGGACCAACACAATAGTTAAATGTACAATGGATTTTAATTCATTCCATAATACAAGGGGAATTTAAATACAATGGTTCATGACAGTTTAACATTACATTAATTTAGCTTAAGTTGTCATGATCCTTTTTTACTGTAATGTTATTAGGTATTTTGGGAGAGTTGCCAAAATAAGAAAACCTAGCAAAAACTAGCCAACTACTTCATTTCACTTATAATTTTAAATTGGAGCTAAAAACTCCTATTTTACTAAATTATTGGAGTTTTCAACTCCAATTTTTGACAAATTCTAAAAGAATAGTTAATGTAATTCTATGTATTCTAGAAAACTCAATCCTCTTTGCGAGCAAAGCTTTTTCTTATTTGGGCCTCGTGGGGTGGGAAAATCTTGGTTTGTAGAAAACAAATATAAGAAAGCCCTTTTATTTGATTTATTGGATTCTGAAATTTATACAAAACTATTAGCCGAACCTAGACGGCTTTCAGATTATATTCCCACAGATTTTAAACAATGGATAATTATTGATGAGATTCAAAAAATCCCTGCTCTTTTAAATGAAGTTCATCGTTTAATTGAAAAAAGAAACTTAAAATTCATTCTAACGGGTTCCAGTGCTAGGAAACTTAAAGCAAAAAATGTGAACCTTTTAGCTGGCAGAGCTCTTACAGAATACATGTACCCTTTGACAGCAGAAGAGCTTGGAAAAGATTTTTCTTTAGAGAAATCTTTAAATTGTGGTCACCTTCCTATGGCCTACAAATCTAAAAATCCAAAAAAATTTTTAAAAAGTTACATTCATACTTACTTGAAAGAAGAAATTCAACAAGAAGGATTAACTAGAAATCTTCCTAATTTTTCTCGGTTTTTAGAAGCAGCCAGCTTCTCTCAAGGTGCCATTTTAAATATTACTAATATATCAAGAGAATGTTCTGTTCATCGTAAAGTTGTAGAATCTTACTTTTCTATTTTAAAAGACACTTTGCTATCTTATGAAATAAAACCATTTACAAAAAAAGCAAAAAGAAAACTGATTAAAAGTCTTAAGTTTTATTTCTTTGATGCTGGAGTGTTTCAAGCTCTTCAATCAAAAGGTTTCTTAGACCTTCAAAAAACAGGAATTGTTTTGGAAACACTTATTCTCCAAGAAATGATGGCCCATAATAGCTACAAGGACTGGGGGTATGAAATTTTTTATTGGAGAACGCAAGACCATAAAAATGAAGTGGACTTTATTCTTTATGGGGAAAAAGGATTAAAAGCTATTGAGGTTAAGCTTTCCAGTAAAGTAAGAAAGGAAGACTACAAAGGGCTCTTAGAGTTTTTAAAAGACTATCCTAAAGCAATAAGCTATCTTCTTTACACAGGAAAGAAAAGCTATAGTCTAAAAAATATTCATATCATACCTGTAGAAAAGTTTTTAAAGCAAATGTCTTCGTTTTTATAAAATTTTAATTTGATTTTATAGTTATCTTGCAAAAAATACAAGAAAGCAAAAAGAAGAAAATTAAAATACAAGAAAAGATATTAAATGATGCCATTCCTCCCTCAAAAAACTGTTACAGTTCTTAAGAGACAACTTCATTAGTTTTACTCCTGTTATAGCTATCTATAATTTAAACAAAACAGAATCAATAATTTTAGAATTTTTATCAAAACTTTTAATTTTAATTTTATCTTTATAAATAAACAATAATGAAAAAGTGCTAACAAATGCTTTTTTAAAGACTGCATATTTATTAACATAGACATAAGGGGATAAAATACCACCTGCCGGACCAGAAACAAAATAATTAATTCCATTTTTAAAAGAACGCTCGTAAATATGAGTATGTCCACTAATTATCAATTTTATAGTATCTTTATAACGTTCAAATAAAGGCACAAATATATCCTTTAAAAGAAACCGTGATGACATCATATAATTATTCCAACTTGAACTAATTGGTGGCTCATGCATAACAAGAATAACTTTTTTTCTGTTTTCATTAGCAATTTTTAATTGCTCTGATAACCAATCATATTGGATTATAGGGCTAGCAAATTCATCGAAATCTGAAAAATTATTATTAAAAGCAATAAATCGAATACCATGATAATCTACTACCATATTACCTATCTCTAATGCATCTTTGGTAACAAAACTTTCATCAGAGATAACTCTTTTGTATTTGTAGAAATTACAAGGTAAATAACCATCATTACAAATATTATCCCAATAAGCATGATTCCCTACAGTAGTTAGAGAAAAAGTATTTTCTAAATAGGAGTGAACATTAAAATATTTTTCCCATTGATAAGTCTTTGCTCCCGTTTGAACTACATCACCAGCGTGTATCATAAGATCAAAATTATACTCTTTCTTTTTTTGTTTTGCTACCTCAGCCACTTTTAAAAATCTTTTATATCCAAATCTATTAAGATATTGAGTATCAGCTATAAGACCAACTACTCGAGGAGAATTATCTAATTCGTTTTTTCGACAATTAGAGG
This sequence comes from Bacteriovoracaceae bacterium, assembly GCA_965243505.1. Taxonomy (GTDB): domain Bacteria; phylum Bdellovibrionota; class Bacteriovoracia; order Bacteriovoracales; family Bacteriovoracaceae; genus CBDEVA01. Next base: position 388,791 of record CBDEVA010000001.1, read on the forward strand.
TCTTAATGTTTTGCTCTATTATCTGTTTTCCACCATTAATAATAAATTGATAATAAAAAGATTTACCACATAAATATTTACCCAAAGAAATATTATAAACTTTAGATGCTAAAAAAGTTTTATTTATAGCTTTTATGTTTTCATAGTTATTGTTTGTACTTTTAATTTTTAAAGCTATATCTGCATCTTTATTTAATTTAAATTTTAAATAAGCTTTATTATCATCTATTAAAATTAAGTACGGTTTAATACTAAAGACATTATTATTAGCATAGATATCAAAATTATATAGCAATAAAAATAGCAATATATATTTTATATAGGTACTCATACTATTTTTAGTATCGTCACCTAACAAAAATTATATTAACTTAATTAAAATATATCTATACTATTTTCATTTAGTAATTTTAAAAATCCTGATTTAAATCGTAAAGTAGAGTATTTTAGAGCTATGTTTCTTAGAAGTTTAGGTTTAATAATATTGATATTTTTTTTATAAAAATTAATTCTATCTTTAATTTGATATAAATCATCAATAAAAGATATACCGATATTATCTCCTAAAAATTCTCTGCTTATATCATTATCCCAAGAAATAAGGGGACATCCTCTGCTAATGCTAGCAAGTGAAAACATTGAAAATTCTCCTCTTTGAAAATCAATCGTCAAAAATGCTTTATCTAATAAATTAGATAATTGATCATTACAAACCATACCAGAAAATAAATCTGGATACTTTAATTTTAGATTACTCAAATGCAGATCGTTACCAAAAAATTTACAAGAAAAATTATTGATTAAATAATTTGCTTCTTTACTAGATACACTAGGAGAATTTATTAAAATATATCCATCTTTTATAAGTTCATCTTTTAGTGGGAATTTTTCTAAATTAAAAACAGGTAATAAAACATTGCCATTTTTATCATCATATATGTTTTTAATAGCATTATTGCCAAAAATATTTATAGTTGATTTTGACAATTGAGTTTTTTTCCATTTACTCAGGTATAAATCAAATAAATATCCTATTCCTTTGTATTTTTTATAAATATCTTGATAGATATAATTAATCTTATACTTAGCAGAATTGCCATAATCTAAGGCAAAGCCGCTAGAAATATTTATTACTAAATTTATATCTTTTTTAATAGAAAGTTTTTTACTAGCAGATGGAATTAAAAAATTATAATATTTAAAAATATCTTCATTACCCCCTAAATTATTTAAATAAGAAGCTTTCAAACTCTTTTTACATAGTTCACCTCTAAATAATTTAGGATTAGCTATTAACGAATAAATTTTAGCAGAAGGAAATATATTGTTAAAAGCATTTAAAATATCTATATCTGTAGTAGATATTAACTTATCGCAAAAGATAGCAACTTTCATAATAAGTTCCTGAAATATTCAATGGTATTTTTTATCCCCTGATTGAAATCTACCTTGGGACTAAATTCGCTAATTGATTGCAATAATGAAATGTCTGGTTTTCTACAAGTTGGATCATCTTCTGGTAATGGAAGGTATTTTATTTTTGAAGTACTATTTGTTTCTCTAATAATTATATCTGCTACTTCTTTAATATTTTTTTCTTCAGGGTTTCCACAATTTACTGGGAAATTGACATTTGAAAACATAATCTTATCAATAGCATCAATTAAATCTGAAATATAGCAAAATGAACGAGTTTGCTTTCCATCTCCATAAATAGAAATATCTTCTCCCCTTAAGGCTTGATTTATAAAATTAGGAATTACTCTGCCATCATTTAATCGCATTCCTGGCCCATAGGTATTAAAAATACGTACAATTTTAGTATCAAGAGAATAAATTCTATTATAATTAATAGTTAACGCCTCAGAAAATCTCTTTGATTCATCATAACAAGCTCTGCTTCCAATAGGATTTACATTTCCAAAATATGACTCCTTTTGAGGATGTTCGAGAGGGTTGCCATAAACTTCAGAAGTTGATGCTTGTAAAAATTTAGAATTATTTTTTCTAGCAAGTTCTAAAAGATTCCAAGTTCCTTTAGAATTAACTTTCATAATATTTAAGGGAATCTTTTCAAAATCAATGGGAGAAGCTGGTGACGCCATAGAGAATATATAATCAACTTTTGGAAGCCCCTTAAACATAGGACTACAAATATCATACTCATAAAAATGAAAGTTATTACTTTTTAAATGCTCTATATTTTTTCCATTGCTAGTTATAAGGTTATCCATAGCAATAACATTGGCATCAGATTGTAAATAATAATCACAAATATGAGATCCAATAAAACCAGCAGCACCAGAAATTAAAATTGTCTTATCTATTAGTTCACTACGCACTAAGACAAGATAACATTTAATTAATAAAAAAATCAATAAGTTTTATTTTATTTTGATAAGTCTTCAATTGCTACTACAGAGCAATCTGCTTTACTAATTAATTGATCATCAGTACTACCAAATAAATCTCTAATAGAATTAGACTGCATACAACCAAAGATTAAAAGATCAAACTCTGCAGTATAGGGCAGAACAGTTTGTAACCTTTTTTCCCCAGTAATTATTCTACAATAAATTGGAGGCCCTTTAATATTAACCATACTTTCAAGTTTTTCCTGCTCTATACTTATATCTTCACTGGAAGAGCTCTCATGTAGAAATTTAAAAAAAGTTATATCTGCTTTATTAGCTTCTGCCATAATAGTTGCAGTTCTAAGTATCAATGGATGACTATCAGTCTTATTTAAAAGAACCATTATTCTTCTTATATAACGAACTCCTGCATCTTTAAAAATAGCAAAATTACAATGAAGATGTCCTCTAAACCATCTAATGGGATTATGAAAGGTAAATACATCACTAGTTTTACCTCCCCATTCAATTAAAATCCACTGACAATGAAGTTGTCTACTAATTTCATAAATAGTTTTTGCTAAATCTCTAGTAATAACTGGATCAAATGATATTGATTCTTTCTTCTCCATTCCCATAGCAACTATTCTACGACGTAGAGAGCGAATTGCCGCTGTTTCATCTAGAGCATGTAAATCAATCTGCTCCGGTACTTCAGTTATTCTAGCCACTTCAATATTTCCATGCTCAGCAATAGCAATACCAATCTCAACTAACATCTCCGGTGAATGTTCTCGACCAAATAAACAAACGACTACTTTAGCATCCTCCATATCGCTAAATAAATTCTGGCCATGCTTACTACTAAAATACCTATAATTTTCAACTAAATCAGTTCTTTTTCCCCTAATTCCTAATACACCTTTGCGATCTACCCTATTTTTAATATAGAAAAAATATAATATTATTCCTGGAATAGATATAACTAGTATTGCCATAATAACTATTGATCCCATTCCAATCATTAAAATGACATTTGAAATTATTCCTAAGATTTGTACCATAGGATAAAATGGGGCCTTATATTCCGGTTGATACCACTGAATACGACTCTCTCTTAAGACAACTACTGCTACATTTTCAAGCATATAAATAATTAAAATAAAAGCAGAGGCTAACTTTACAATTCTAACAACATCTAAGCTAGTAACAGTAAAAGCAATTACCAAACCAGAAATTATAATACTAAAAGTAGGTGTTAAATAACGATTATTTAATTTTCCTAAAAATGAAGGCATCAATTTATCCCGACTCATAGCAAATGGAAATCTAGAGGCGGCCAATACTCCAGAGTTTGCCATAGAACTCATAGTCAAAATAGCTATTGCTACAATAACTATTGAAAAAAAATATCCTCCCACCTTTTTTCCTAAAAGATATATTAGTGTTAAGTCAGATGATAATTCTGATACTGGAAAATTTACAACTAGTAAAAAACAAATTCCACAATAAAAAGTGGTTACTATTGCTAGTGAAATCATAATACCCTTGGGAAGATTTTTTTGTGGTTCTTTGATTTCCTCTGCAATTGCAGCCACTTTTGTTACTCCAATATAAGATATAAAGGCAATCCCAGTAGCATCAATTAACCCAGAAAATCCACTAGAGACAAAGTTAGTTGAAAGTAGAGAGTAATCGGCAGTAAATAATGCTCCTATACCCGTAATACCAAGAATTGATAAACTAGTTATAACAACTACAATGATAAATCCTGAGACTTTACTAACCCCTAAAATGTTTATGACTACAATCAATCCTAAGATACTAAGAGAAACTTTTTGAATATCTACATCAGTTAAAATTTGTAAATAGGCGGCAAAACCAACTAAAGCAAAAGAACTTTTCAATAAAAGAGATAACCAAATTCCAAGTCCAGCTATTGCACCAAACATTGGCCCAAAAGTTCTCTCAAGGTAAACATAAGTACCTCCAGAAGTAGGCATTGCTGTTGCCAACTCAGACTTTGATAATACTGCAGGAAAAATACAAAGAGCAGCTAAAAAATATGCTAACCAAGCAGAAGGCCCTGTAGTATCGATAATAATTCCTGGAAGAACGAAAATTCCTGATCCCAACATAGAACTGATACAAATTGCAATAATTGCACCTAATCCTATGCTTCTCTCCAAATTAGAAGTCATATTCTAAGAAGAAGAGATCTTCTTTTTACCTGAAGTCCTAGATTTTTTTCTAACAGGTTTACGTTTCTTTACTTTCTTCTTAGTAACTTTCTTTATGTATTTTTTAACAGTATTTTGCAATTTTTTTAATTCACGACTTCTTTCAACAGTAATTAATTTATTAATATTTGCTACTTCTTTCTTTATAATACCTTGGACTTTTTTCTCAATATTTGCTTTTTCTGTTTGAAGTTTTTTTAATAAATTATTGACATCAGACTTAACTAAAATTTTTAGATCCTTATCCATAATAGATATAGTTTTTTTAGTCCTCTTTTGAACCTCTTTTAAAATATTTACATCTAAAGTTATACCTCTAAAATTTTTCTCTAAATCTCTTTTTAACGCTGACCATGAACGCACAACTGTTCTTGCTTTTCTAGCCATATTTTAACCCCCTATATTTTAAACTTAGAAGTTATCGGCATCTGATACCCCATACCAAAACTTCTCTCCTTTACCTTTATTATAGGACAAAATTGCCTTCTCTTAAACTGAGAAGATTTATATAATTTAGTTACAAGTTCTACATCTTTTGCTTTAAACCCCATGCCAATAATCTCCATACTACTTAAATTTAGTGTCATAATAGACTCAATTATTGCATCTAAGCAATTATAATCTGGTAATCTATCCAAATCCTTTTGGTTTTCGTAGAGCTCTGCAGACGGAGGACGATCAATAATCTCCATGGGTATTATATTTTTTTCAATAGTATTTATGTATTTGCAAATACTATATATCTCGGTTTTATATAAATCACCTATAATACTCAATGCCCCCACACTGTCTCCATATAATGTAGAATAACCCATAGCTATCTCAGACTTATTAGAAGTATTTAAAATCATAGCATTATGAGAATTTGAATAAGTACAAAGAATTAAAGATCGCAAGCGACTTTGCATGTTCTCATCAGCAATATCAGACAATTCTCCTAGACTCTCCAAAAATAAATTTCTAGTGGTAGAGTGCAGAAACTTTATAGGAGAAAATAATAAGGGAACTCCTAAATTTTTACAAAGTTTACTACAAAGAGAAATATTTATATTTGAAGAATATTTTCCTTCCATATAAATAGCTACTAATTTATCTGTAGACCTTAAAGCTAATGCCGCAAGAGTTAATACTAATGTTGAATCGACACCCCCCGAAAGAGCAACTACAAAATTATTAAATCTACACTTTCTTGCAAATTCAACTAATCCAAAACTTATAGCGTCTACTACCTCTTTACAAATACTATCAGACAATTCCCTTAATCTAAGATTAATAACTCTATTATCCAAACAATCTATAGGATAATTCTGATTATCCTTTGAATAGCTATCTGCCAAATTAACTGACAATACTTCTGAATTAAAATATGGTGATGAGCCTAGGATAATATCTTTATCAATAACAAAGCTTGAGCCATCAAAAATAATTTCATCATCTGCTCCTAATTTATTGATATAGACAAGTGGTGCATTAATTCTATTTGAGACATCTCTTGCACGCATTAATCTTCTGTACCTTTTACCTAAATTAAATGGACTTGATGATAAATTTATAGCTAAATCTATTTTAAGTCCTTTTTCTATTTTCTTTTCTATTTCACAAACTGGATCATTCTGACTATAATGCTCATTATACCACATATCTTCACAAATCATTAAAAAGATATTTCTACCATTATAATTTATAACTCCATTTTTATTCCCTGGAGTAAAGTATCTCTTTTCAGAAAATATATCATAGCTTGGAATTAATCTTTTACTATAAACTACTTCAAATTTTCCTCCAAGAATTCCAAAATAAGCAGAGTTCTCAATAGTAATAAGTTTATTACCACTTAATTTATAATATAACCCTCCTACCAAAAAAGCTGTTTTAGGTATCTTTTTGGATTTTTCAAAAAGTTTAGTAATATCTTTAATCATCTCTTGATAATCACTTATAAAAGTACTAACTAGATATATGTCTTGAGAAGAATAACTCCCTAAAAACAATTCTGGAAAAATATGTAAACCTTCTTTAGGACATTCAACTAAATTTTTTATATATTCAAAAGATTGAGATAAATTACCTATTTGAATATTCGGCTGATGTAAGTGTAGTTTCATAATTATAATTCCAATATAAAATTAGATAATATCATAAGTAAAATTTTATAAGAGTAATAAATATTTTGGCCAAATATTTATATCTTTTTATTATTATAATCCAGGTTTTTTACTACTTAAACGAACAACTTTTCCTCTATCTTGCTCTTTTGCCATATACATCATCCGATCAGCAGTAGCAATTATCTCTGAAATACTCGATGCATCCCACGGGTATGTTGCTACCCCAATAGAAGCGGTTATATTAATCTTGATTTTCTTATCATATATATTTTTATCATAAATTATAAAATCATTTTTACTAATTCCATCTATTAAACGTTTAGCAATAATATCAATACTACTATCCTCTATTCCCTGGAGAACTAACATAAATTCATCTCCTCCATAACGATAAATCATATCTGTCTCTCTAATGATGCCAGATAATAAGTGGGCCATATCAGATATCAACCTAGTACCCACCATATGCCCATACCTATCATTAACTTCTTTAAAATTATCAAGATCTATAAAAAATACCGAAAATGGTTCTCCAAATTCTTCATAACGCTTAATGCAAAGATGTAAATCCTTTAAAAGCTTTCTGCGGTTATATAAATTAGTTATATCATCCTGAAATATCATTGCTTCTAAAACTCTAAACTCTTTTAATTTTTTCATTTTCATGGGATAAAATGATAAATATGAAGATAAATAAGATAAAAAATTTTCATTTAATCTTCTCTTACATTTAAAAGCTACCCAGAAACTTTGCATTTGATTATCTCCTCCAAATATAAGATAAGTATTTACATCGCCTTTATACTCCCAATAAACCTTATTAAAAGACTTAATATCCTCTATCATCTTATTAAATAAATATCCCGAAAATTCACTTTCAAAAATATTTCTATTCCATAGAATTCTATGATTAAATACATCTTTAATTATCTCTTTTTTTATAGAAAAAACTATCATTGAATTAATATTTATTTGATCTTTCAAGAACTTATCTAATAAGCCATATATAGTTTTATCACCACTCTCTTTCTCACATAAAATTATAAAATCAAGCAATTTTTTATAATCAAGATCTAAATTATATTTTTTTATAGGTAGACTTTTTGATTTATTCATAGATCTTTTTTATCAAAATCTTCTCCTTGTAACAACTCAATTGATCCTCGTAATTTTTTAATAGTCTTCTCAAATCTATTCTGTATTTTATTTTTTTCATTGACCACTTCGTGCTGTTTCATCATAATATTTCCCATATTAAATTCTAACTGATCAATTTGTCTCTTTAATGAGATTATTTTCTTTTCTCTATTGTTTATCTGCATTTCTGAATCCATAGTCATAAATTCAAGTTTTGCCTCTAATTCTTTTTCTCTCTGTTGAACTTTATTAAAATCAATCTGTACTTTTCTTTCAATTCTTTCAAATTCTTTTTTTATATTATTATATTTTTCTTCTGCAATCTGATAACTTTCTTGCTCCAACTTTAACTTATGGCCTATATCTTCTAACTCCTGAGAATGTCTCCTTTTAACTACTGATAGCTCCATTTTTACTTCTGCTAATTCCTCCCTTAAACTTTGTTTATCCTCCTCTAACAATAAATTTTCTGTCTTTAAAGCGTTCATTTGAGACAATATGTTATCTCTTTCCTCCCTTAATTGACGAATTGTCGCCTTAAAACTTGCAATTCCAGATATATTAGCTAAATCATCTATTGGATCCTCTTGATCTTGTTTTAACCCATGAGAATCTTGATGAGCAGTCTTTGTAGAATCTTCATCTACCTTAACTGGTTCACTTTCTTGATTTTCTTGTAAAATATCTGTTTCATTATTATCTATTATTATATCTTCTTTTTCAGATTCAATAGATTCATTAACTTCATTATCCAATGCGGCAACTGCTTTAAATTCTCTAAATTCCTCTATATCATCATCATGGCCTTCATCTAAAGCTTTTAATATTTCACCATCTATAGCATCTGCTTCACTTAAATCATCTTGATTACTCTTATCCTCTAGCTTTTCATCTTCATAAGGCTCAAAAAATTGGTCAATTACAGTATTTGCATCTTCAGATGTACTATTACCTTTACTAATTGAACTTTCAATAGAGTTATTTTCTTGTGCATCTACTAGTTTTTCTGTATTATCTTGCAATTCTTGATCTAAACCAACCTTATCTGCAACATCCCCCAAACTCTCCAAATCAACATTATCTAAATGTTGCTCATCATTTTGCTCCTTTTTAGCTTCTACCTGATCAGTTAAAATTTCTTCTAACTCTTGCCTTTCTTGGGAAACACCTAATTTCTCTGCAGATAATTGTTCCTGCTTATTATCAACACTTTCAGCAGTTTCTACAGGTTCTATCTCCTCTTCATCTTCTGTAATTTCAATTTCACCAAATGATAACTCATCATTATCCTCTGATACTTCTAATTCCTCCGTAGATAATTGCTCCTTTTTATCACCAAAATCTTCAACAGTTTCTATAGATTCTATCTCCTCTGTGCCTTCACCTTTTGGAATCTCAATTTCATCAAGTGATAATTCATCATTATCATCTGATACTTCTAATTCTTCCGTAGATAATTGCTCCTTTTTATCACCAAAATCTTCAACAGTTTCTGCAAATTCTAGTTCCTCTGCACTTTCTGGAACTTCAATTTCACTAAATGATAATTCATCATTATCATCTGATACTTCTAATTCCTCCGTAGATAATTGCTCCTTTTTATCACCAAAACCTTCAACAGTTTCTATAGATTCTATCTCCTCTGTGCCTTCACCTTTTGGAATCTCAATTTCATCAAGTGATAATTCATCATTACTAGGATTATCTGGAATTTCCACTTCTGTAACTGATAGCTCTTCGTGCGGAACATCTGGTATCTCTAACTCATCATTGTCATTTAATTCTACACCCTTATTATCCAGTAGCGTTTTGCTTATTTTATCCTCTAAGTTTGAATTAATATTATCTATTTCCTTTCTAACTTCTCTTTTTTTAATTTCCTTTTCAAAAATTTCATTAATTGCTTGTTCCTCATCATGGCCAAACAACTCTTGCTCTAGAATATCAGAAGCAATTTCAATATCATTGACTATTGATTTTATAATATCAATAGTTAGTGGTTTCCTTAATATAGCAGTTATATTATTATTTTGTTTTTGGATATTTCTCATCTCATGTAAACTTAGACCACCAGAGAATATAATATTATAAATATTTTTATTATCTGAGTATGATAAGCATATTTGATCTATATCCTCTGAACGATAATCATAATCAAAAAAAATTACAATTTTACTAACATCTTCTTGTCCTAAAATAATTTCTAATTGCTCTTTTGTTTCTACTTGCCTTAAAGTATTATTATCTAATACACCCATCAAAAGGTTTAAAGAACTATCATTTGAATAAAATAATAAAAGCACTACTCTCTCCTTTGTAACTAAAAGATACAGTGCACTAATTTTAGTTTACCAAAGTGATTACAATAAGATAGATGGAAAATTTTATTTAAATTATACATTTTATTAGTAAACATTGTAATTTTAATGGGTTACATAGTGCTTTTAAAATTTTTATAATTGCTAACTCGTAGTAATAAGCTGTAGAATTTTATTAGTTTTTAGGCCACACTAATGTGTAACTTATTGGTTTTTTTAAAGATAGCTTTACTTATGATACCAATTCATTCAGCTATATCATCACCAATACCCAAGGGGGGATATTTCCCTGCCCCACTTCTACTTTTAGATAATTACTTTACCCACCATATCTATATTGCAGAAAAATCCAACCATAAACTCTATTTATTTAAAAATAATAATGGCCTACCTGAATATGTAAAAAATTTTCAAATGGCCACAGGAAAATCAAGAGGTGATAAACTTATAACTGGAGATCACAAAACCCCTGAAGGCATATATTTTCTAACAGAATTCTTGCATAGAAAAAATCTAATAGAATCCTATGGAAGTGTAGGAGATACATATGGTGTTGGAGCATTTGTAATGAACTACCCTAATCCCATAGATATAATTAATGGAAAAACTGGTGGAGGGATTTGGCTACACTCAACTAACGATGAAAGTAGGATAAATAAAAAAATGGATTCTAGAGGATGTTTAGTTGTTAAAAATAGTGACTTAATAGGAGCTTCTAAATATATTCAATTAAATAGGACAATGATAATTGTTGTTCAAGAATTAAATTTTTTTCATGAAACTACTTGGGACACTGAAAGAAATAAACTTAAAACATTTTTAAATAGTTGGCTAACTAGTTGGCAAGAAGAAAATATAGATAAATATATTTCATACTACCATCGTGAATTTAAAGATAATAAAAATAGAAATATTACTGCTTTTAAAAATTACAAAAAAAATATCTTTTCTATAAAAGGAAAGCCATTGATAGAAACAAAAAATGTATCCATTTTATCAACTGGAAAATACTCTTTAATAAACTTTAGACAAATTTATAATTCTTCTACTATAAATGATATTGGAAGAAAAACATTATATTTAAAAAGAAATGAAGATTATGAGTGGAAAATTATATCTGAAAAATGGTCAAAGAGAGGCATTGACAAAGATATAGAACAGCAAAAATCTGAATCAAAAGAAATATTTAAACCCGCTATGAGATTTTTTAATACTGAAAATCCTAAAGAAATATTTAGTCAAAATACTTCAAATGAGAAATAAAAAACTCTCACTTATACTTTATAATAAACTAAATTCTCCTCATTATTTTGAGTTTACTAGAAAACAAATGAGGTTATTTCTATATTCCTTCCCCCTAATAGCTTCAATATCTTTAACAATTATAATCTTTATAATTTTATATTTTAAGGATATTAGGCAAACAATAGTAAGTTCACAACCAGAAACTATAAATACTTTAATCAAAGAAAAGAAGCAATTATTACAAGAAAAAACTAAATTAAATGAAATAACTAAGCAATTACAAGCTAAATTAATAAACTCAAAGTCATCAGATAGCACACAATCACTAAGTATGTTCAGTAAAACATCAGGACAAAAAGATCTAACTAAAAAACCTATAATATCCATAGATCAAACAAAGTTAGAAAAAACTAAAGGGAAAAAATTAATATTAAATTTTAATTTAGTAAATAAAGAAAAAAATAATAAAAAAATAGATGGTTATGTTTTTGTAATAATAAGAAATAATAATATAATTGAAATATGGCCTAATGAAAAATTATCATCAGATAATATTTTTATCAATTTCTATAATGGAGAGTTTTTTACCACCCGTAGATTTCGTCCAGTAACAGCAAAATTCAATGGTCAATTCAACGGAGATATTCATTTAAAAATAATTGTATTTTCTAGAACAGGAGACATAATTTTTAAAACTATTTTAAAAGAAGTAATAAATGTTTGAAGTAATTGATTTAAAAGAACAAGACTTTTCATTTTTTGGAAAAAATTCAGTAATTACTGGTAACTTTAACTTAAAAAGTCACACCCATATAGCATCAATTGTTAAAGGAGAGCTAATAGTTGATAATAAAGCAAAGTTAGTGATAGAGCCGTCCGGAGAATTTAAAGGAAATATAAAATGCCATAACTTATATATAAGTGGCAGAATTGAAGGAGAAATAACTGCCAAAGGATGTGTAACTTTCTATTCCTCTGCTAAATTTAATGGCAAATTGCAAGCCAAACAAATAGTTGTATACCCAGGAGCAATATTAAACATGGATGCAGAAACAGAGGTATAGCTATAAAAACTTTTTATAATCTATTACTTTAACTGGATATCCTAATTTTTTTAAAGGCTTCAAAAGAATTTTATTACCTAGCACTAAAATCACTTGCCTATCCCAATCAAAGGCATTATTAAACTCATTAACTAAATGCTTAGGCCTAATAACATTAACAGAACTAACAAAATCATTAATATGTTCATAACTCATCGCCTTATGATCAAGATCTATAATGTAATACAGAAAATGATTTTTTGTCTCAAATAAAAATGGAAAACTTCCTGCTAAACCTTTTCTAGAATGACCAAAAGTTTGCTTATCAATTTGTCCGGTAGAAATATTTTTAAATATATCTTTTAATACTAAAATTATTTCATTAACAGAAGAGTTTTTGGTAAAGGTAGCGATAACTGACATACCATATTTTTTATTACAAAGAACACCGGAACCTGCCCCATAAGTTAACCCTCTCTTAATTCTAAGCTCTTTAATTAATAATGAAGTAAATCCTCCTCCTAAATACTTATCTAAAAGTCTCTTCACTGGAACATTACCACATTGATTATGATTTAAAAATCTACCAACCCTAATTTGTGCTTGATTTGCCTTAGGAACTGTCACTAAATAAATAGAAGTTTTTTTAGGTTTCTTTGTATATTTAACAACCCTTGAAAACTTCCCTTTTCCCATCCAACCACACTCATTTAATAGTATATTTTTAATTTTATGTGTCTTTCTTGGTCCAGCAATATAAATACGCTTTTTTACATTTTCATTAAAATATTTTAGTTTTCTAATTAATGATCTTTGCTTTACTCTACTAATATTAACAATGGTACCATCAATAGGGTGCCTATAAGGTGTCCCCCTATAAATTAGTTGCTTATAAATTCTTCTCGATAATCCTCCATGATTATTAACCATATTTTTTAATTGATTTATATAAATCTTTTTAGATTTTGAAATTTCTTTTTTAGGAAAACGTGCTTTAGCAAAGATATGACAAATCTTTTTAGTAACAGGAATAATATCTTTAACTAGCCCTGAATAACTATATGTACTATATTCATGACTAACATTAATAGATGGACTTACACCATAAAACTCTAAATTATCACTAATATCTTTTTGAGAATATAATGTAGTTCCAGAAGTCAAAAGATTAAACATAGCAACTGTTTCAAATTTATTTTTACTATCACTAAGACTACCATCAGCAAAATAAAAACTTACTACATAAGTAGGATACCTTTCATCAACCAACCAAATAACTTCTAGGTCATTCCATTTTAATTTCTTAATATTACTTAAATCAAAGGCTTGTATACTAAAAGGGTTTATAAAAAAGACTACTAATATAATAAGCTTTAATTTATTCATACTATTTCCTATGTTTATTCCATAAAGATAAAAATAAATAATCTGGTTTCTCATAAAACATTTCACGACAAACTTCTTTTACATCTTCAATACTAATAGAGTTTATAAATTCAATCTCTTTTTTATAATAGGAATAATCATCGAAATATTGCTCTCCCGTTCCTAGGATACTAGCAATTCCTCTATTAGTTTCTATAGCTTTATAATAATCAATCATCATATTATTTTTAGCTTTACTTACATTTCTCTTAGTAACATAATTGCAAAACTTTCTACTATCCCTTTTTATTTTTCTATAAAAGCTATTAATTCCTATCTTTGGAGCTAACTCTCCAGATATAAAAAATATTCCACTATATCTTAATCCATAGTTATAAGAACTAATTTTAGTTAAATAAGGCTTTCTGGATCTAACATATTTTTGATACAAAGGAGAACTTTCTCCGCTTGCTAAAATCAAAGATAGAATATCCATGACAAATGATTTCTTGGTTCCATAAGGCTCACCCTTAAAAGCAAATTTAATTAAAGGCACATTAGAATTTCCATAAATTCTAACATGACGACGATAACGACCTTTAAATCTATATTTTTCTATCTTATCTTTTTCTTTCTTATATTCCCTTATTTCCCTAGTAGATGGCCTTAACTTCCCATAATATTTATTAAATAAAGAATATACATAATTAGCATCTACATCTCCTACAACTATTATTACTGTATTATCAGGAGTATAGAAGTTTTTAAAAAATTCTCTAACCTGCTCTCTTGTTAGCTCCTTTAAATCCTTTACAGAACCAATTACTGATCCTCCATAAGGGGTCTTTTCAAAAAAATTTTGCATCATCTTTAAATAAATTTTTCCATTAGGACTATTTTCATATCGCATCTTTCTCTCTTCAAAAACAACATTGCGTTCATTTTCAAAGGATTCCTTGTTAAGTAAAAGGTTGCTCATGCGATCTGCTTCTATATCTACAACTAATTCCAAGATATTAGATGGAACACTCTGATAATAAACTGTATTATCAAAAGTTGTATAAGCGTTATTTTGCCCACCGTTACCATTAATCAAGGCATCAAATTGTCCTGGGCCATATTTTTTAGCACCTTTAAACATCATATGCTCCAGTAAATGGGAAGCACCTGTTGTTCCTTTGCCTTCATGTCGTCCTCCTATATTATAAAAGCTATAATAGGAAAAAATTGGCAATGCTTTATTTTCTGAAACAATTAAACGTAAGCCATTCTTTAAAGTAAATTTTTTAGCAGGAATATGAATACTAGCAGGCGTTTGACTATGATCTTTATTTAATAAGAAATTTATATTACTACAAGATATAATTAAGACACCACATATCAGAGATAAAATATACCTTATAGTATTCATATAAATCAGAATAAAGAATAAAACATTTTAGAATTTTTGTCTATCAACTTAAGGAATATATTAGTATACTAATCCAAATAATTTATGATACTTATTACTTAGATATGCATTATAAACATCAAGATAATGAGTGGACTATTGATAATATCCCAAATAGGCTAACTGTCTTTAGAATTGCATTGATTCCTATAATTATTATTCCTTTATATTTAGTAAAGCTTCAAACTCCATTTGCTGTAAATTATGAAACTACTTTGTGTTACATATCTGCATGGACCTTTGTACTTGCCTCAACGACTGATTTTTTAGATGGATATCTTGCTCGTCGTTGGAAACTAACTACTATTTTTGGATCATTTTTTGACCCAATAGCTGATAAATTCTTAGTTGTATCCTCTATGATATTATTACAAGGAATGAACCGCATTCCTACTTGGATAGTAATTATACTTGTACTAAGAGAATTATATATAACATCACTTAGACTATTGGCCCAAGATAAGAAAATCACTCTACCAGTAAATATGCTGGCCAAAGGAAAAACTATCTCTCAAATGATTGCTATTCCATTATTGATGGCATATGACTATCCCTTTAAAATTCCTATGCCCGAATTGGGAACATTTTTTATATATGTAGCCTCCATATTATCTATCTATTCAGCTCTTGAATACTCATATTCACTAATTAAAAAACTAAGAACTATAAAAAGACAAAAGAAAAATGAATAACTATCTAATTACTGTATCTGGACTTGATAGACCGGGAATAACTGCCTATATGATGGATATTGTAGTAAAGGAAAACTGCAAAATAAAAGATATAGGACAAGCAGTAACTCATGGTCTTTTATCTCTTAGTTTTTTAATTGAGACTCCTACATCTGAAGACCCCTCTCTTTTAAAAGAACTTCTATTTGCTGCTAATAAAATGGATTTAAAACTTGAATATCAACAAATAAAAAATCAAAAAGATATAACTCCTATTATAGGAAATAAATTTGTATTAAGCTGTGTATCAACTAGAACTATTACTCCTAAATTTATACGAGATACTGCTCAAATCTTAGCTAAGTACAATGCTAATATTATACGTATTGATAATATAACACCTGGAAAATTTAAATGTCTGGAAATAAGCACATCTATTCCTAAAGAAATAGATGAAAGTAAAATTAAAAAAGAAGTAATGCAAATTAGTCAAAATCATAACTTAGATATGGCCTTCTTAAAGGATAATATTTATCGAAGAAGTAAACGTCTAATATCATTTGATATGGATTCCACCTTAATACAAAATGAAGTAATAGATGAGCTTGCCAAAGAACATGGAATTGAAGAAGAAATAAAATCTATAACAGAAAAGGCAATGAATGGAGAAATTGACTACTCTGAGTCCATCAAGAAAAGAGTTTCAAAATTAAAAGGACTTAAAGTTGATAACTTACAAATAATTTTAAAACGATTAGTCTTAACTCAAGGAGCTGAGGAATTTATAAGCACTGTAAAGTCTCTTGGATATAAAGTGGCACTAATAAGTGGAGGATTTACCTATTTTGCCGATCATTTAAAAACACTTTTAAATTTAGATTATGCCTTTGCAAATGAACTTGAGATAAAAAATGGGAAACTAACTGGAAATATTTTGGGAACAATTATCGATCCCAAACAAAAGGCATTAATTCTAAAAACCATTGCTCAACAGGAAAAAATAGCTATTGAGCAAACTGTAGCAATTGGGGATGGGGCAAATGATCTTCCAATGCTAGCAGCATCTGGACTTGGTATAGCTTATCATGCTAAAGACATTGTGCGAAAAAAAGCTAGCCACCAAATTTCATATGGGCCTATGACTTCTGTACTCTATTTCTTAGGAATTAATTAACAAACTTACTTTAGAGTAAGAAGAAAAAAATAATATATTTTATAATGATTTTCTAACACAATCTAGCATAGAATTAAATCCATCAAAATCACTTCTACAATTTTTAATATATTCCAAAATATAATGAGCTTCTTTTATATTTGAATTGTTTCCTATCATATTATGAATAGTCCTAAGAGTTTCATAATCCATTTTATCGGACTTAATCATATCACGCAGTATATAATCAATACCTTCTATTTTATGTTTCCTATGAGTACGTGCTATTTCAAAACTAATGATTATAAAAACATCTTTATTTACATTATCTAAATTAACTATATTACGAAATATATTACCAACACCTTCAACTGGATTATTATCAGATGATGTTGCATAGACAATACTTTGTAAAACATAACCATCATCTACTTTACCTGATTTAACTAAATCAAAAACATTATTAATTATATTATCTACTCCTTTTATTTTATCTTTAGAAAGTGATATTGAAGAAAGAACTCTTTCCACAGCATAATTATCTACTTTTTTTGATTTAACTATATCGCTAAGAATACTTCCAATATTTTCAATATTATTATAAGACTTTATAGTAGCTCTAGCAATTTCACCTAAAACATACCCCTCTACTTTATTTGATTTAATTAGCTCTCTATATTTATCCTCTGACAATAGTCCATGTTTATCCATGGAATTAAAGAGAGTTATCTGAAAATCTCTTAAATTATAATCTCCTTCAGGGTTAGGAGTATAAATAATTTTATTAAATGCCTCATTTATTAATTTTTCTACTTTATCAACTTTTGTTCCAGTAATATCTCTATAAAAACTATAATATTCAATCTTTCTTAAAATTCCCAAATCAGGTTTTGTCAGCTTTGTATTTAAAAAACTCATAAATCCTTTTGAACCTATAAACAAAGATCTCAACCTTTCAAGAGACTGTTGATCTTTTTGTCTTTTATAACGAGAAACCAATTCAAATAAAGAGTTATATAAATAATTAATCTTTATCGGATCTTCCAGAATCTCAACAAGACGTGGAATCAAATCATCTAAAGTCTTAGATTCATCCTTTAAAAAACATTCCTCTTTCTTTAGTGACAGAAGATGTTTTTCCCTAGAGCTATAAAGAGCTCCATAGGCATTTAAATCTATATTATCAAAAGCATATCTGTATTTTGGATTTCCATGATTCTTCCATGCTTCAATAGCAATATTATTATAACGAGGTGTAATACAAGGATAATTTCCAACAGTTGAATATTGCAATATATTTAAAAAGCCCTGAGCAAGCTCTGCTACATCCTGGGCATCAATGTTATTGTTGTCTTCTACATAAAAATATTTTTTTCTATCATCATTTAATCTCGCCATATGAGCAATATGTCTGGGTATTGAAAGCTCACTTTTTGCCTTCTCTCCTGGTGCTGTCTTTGTCCAGCCAAAAACATTTGCCCTTGGGAAAACTCTTAAGTATCTGGAAGAGAGTGGATTATCCTGATCAAGGGTGGCACTAAACTCATGATTTAATTGGGCAAAGCTTTGCTCTAGATGATCTTCTTCTAAAACATTTCCAACTCTGTCTGTATGAAAATCAACACTTTCATTTGATTCAATTCTTCCAACCCCTAATGTTCTACAACCCTGAAGCCATAATGCCTTTATATTTTTAAAAAATTTATAATGTTCTGGATTGCAAGATAGCTTCTCTAAAAAGTCAATTCCCAGAGAACCTTTTGCTCTTTTTCCCCCAAAACTTCCAGTATGATGTCCAGAGATTACAAGTCCATCACAGCTTGTTCCACTTTTTACCATCTCTTTAAAACTATCCTCCGGTGAAATTGACATGTTCTCCTTTACAAATTCTTTGACTTCAATGTCTACTTCTGAACCCAATTGTTTGGATAAATTTTGCATCTGATGGAACTCCTTCTCATTGTTTAATGAAAAGTAGCATATGGTTAATTTAGGCTTAGAAAATGCACTAAATGATAACATCATAAATAACAAAAATTTCAATAGTTTCATACACATTACTTATCGGGTTAAATTACTGATTAGTTTAGTAAAATATTGATAAATAATAAGTTGAGGGGCCTATAGTTAACTAAACTCTATAAATTACATTTTTTTATCTCTAGCCCAAGACAATTCTTATGGGCATTACTATCTTTAGTGTGGATAATACAACTTTTTTCAATAGATTTAAGACAATCATTTTGTTTTTTATTAAATGATTCTTTGTCTTTCAAAGTAATTTCATTGATAATTGGCAGACACTTTTTATCAATATTTTTTGCATTCTTTTTAATACAAGTTAAATAGTGCTCATCTCCACCTTTACAGTAC
This sequence comes from Bacteriovoracaceae bacterium, assembly GCA_965243505.1. Taxonomy (GTDB): domain Bacteria; phylum Bdellovibrionota; class Bacteriovoracia; order Bacteriovoracales; family Bacteriovoracaceae; genus CBDEVA01. The sequence continues at coordinate 408,248 of CBDEVA010000001.1, forward strand.
TTATAAATTTTACTCTGACAATTCATGATTAATGATATTTGTGCCTTATTATCTTGCTCTGTTAACAGAATAAGACATTTTTCTGAAAAAGAATTTCCATGCTCTAGAAAGCAAGAAGGTAAGCTTTTTCCCTTACAAATCAACTTATAATCATCATTACATTTTTTAAATTCTTTATTACTTTTTTCTTTTGCACTAATTGCCAAATAAGCATAACCAAGTAAAAAAATTATAAAAGTAAAAAACTTTAAAAAATTAATCATATATAAATAATAATATAGTAAACAATATTTATAGAGTGTAAATTATTACCTAGATGTAACTTCCTAAAATTGTTTATACCTTTTTCCAACTTTTGCGGTCAGTTAATTATCTATTTGAATTTATTGAATTACTTTAAATTTTCTGAGATACTACCGATAAGTAGCTTTAAGTAAAAATATAGGAGGTCCTTATGAAATCAATATTAATTATATCACTACTTTTGACAAGTTGTTCTTTATTAAAAAAAGATAAAATATCTACTAAAGAAAATATAAATAAAAAACGTAGCTTGGCCAGTAAGAATCCTTGTAGTGGAGCTAGAGGATATCGCCATAACAATGGTGGTGGGTTTGTAGCAAATACAACTTCTGTAGCGGGTACAGCTTATGTAGGAAAAGATGCCCGAGTTTGTGACCATGCAGAGGTTTATGAAGATGCACAGGTTTATGGGAAGGCAAAGATTTATGGGTATGCAAAGATTTATGGGAAGGCAAAGATTTATGGGAATGCAGAAGTTTCTGGGAATGCAGAGGTTTCTGGGAATGCAAAGGTTTCTGATAATGCAGCGGTTTATGGGTATGCAGAGATTTATGATAACGCAAAGGTTTCTGGGAATGCAGCAATTCATGATAACGCAAAGGTTTATGGGGATGCAAAGGTTTATGGGCATCATCATGCAAAGGTTTATGGGAATGCACAGGTTTATGGGCATGCACAGGTTTATGGGAGAACAAGGGTTTCTGGGAATGCACAGGTTTATGAGCATGCACAGGTTTATGAGCATGCACAGGTTTATAGATACGCAAAAATTCTTGGGAAGGCAAAGATTTATGGGTATGCAAAGGTTTATGATAACGCAGAGGTTTCTGGGAATGCAGAGGTTTCTGGGAATGCAGAGGTTTCTGATAATGCAGCGGTTTATGAGAATGCAAAGGTTTATGGGTATGCAAAGGTTTATGGGAGGAGTGCAAAGGTTTATGGGAGTGCAACGGTTTATGGAAATGCACAGGTTTATGGGAGAGCAAAGGTTTCTGGGAATGCAAAGGTTTCTGGGAATGCAACGGTTTTTAAAGGTTTACGGGAACACTAAAGAATAGATATTAAAATAGGGATTTTAGATTATAAGTTTATAAGAGGAAAATATTGTAAATTTGTAAAATATAAGACTTGCTATTGTTTTTTATTTTTTCAAAAATGAATTTTCTACTTTAATTATATAAAAACCTCACCAAATATTACCTACTTAAAATATAGAGCTATTTTAAATGTACATCTGCTATATAAACAATCAATAAATTAAATACTTTAAGTTAGAGATTTATTTATATAAAATTTACTCTTAAAACTGCCAATATTTATTGGCAATACAAACTTATTGTAAATACTTATAAGTATTTAAAATCCATATAAAAATAGTCAGAACTATTAAAAAATAACCGATAAGAGATGTACAAGGTTAAAATATAAGTAAGATAACTTATGAATATTATTAAAAAAATTATAATTATTTTAAATATATCTGCCCTTTTAATATCGGCCAACTTAAGCTTATATGCCTCTGAAGACAAAGGCATAGATCCTACAAAAAAAAGAGAGAAGTACCATAAACAGCATATAGAACACAATAAATATGCCAAAGGTGCGGCCGCTACAAGATGCTCTGATGCCCATAGCTCTAGAAAGGAAAGACTAGAAAATAAGGAAAAATTTCATAGAGAGTTTGTTAACCAAAAACTAGATAAAATAAAACAATTAAGAGAAGACCTATCATCTCAAACTGATAATTTAAAAGAAAAGGAAAAAGGTTACAATGTAAATGCCCAAACTAGCATAAATACTCAAGTAGATGAAGATAAGATTGAAAAATATAGAAAAGAACTAGAACAAGCAGAAATTGCTAAAAAGAATGCCTATAAAAAGCTTGTTATAGAACGACAAAAAAGAAATCCCCTTCTAAATGGTGGTGCTTATACCTCCGATGATAGTGCCTACCAAAAAGCACTATCTGATTATAATACTGCTGTAGCTAGAGTGGAATATCTTAAAAACAAACTAGGATTAACTGAATCATCTCTTTTAAACCAAAGACCAAATCTAGTTTCATCGGGAAACAATATACAATCAAATGATAAAAAAATAGAAGGTAGCCATAAAGTTTCAGGATGTAGAGATAAAGATTGTTCCAATCTTTCTGGGCCATTATATGAAAGAGAGAGAGAATTAACTAATCTATATGACCAAACTACAAAATCTATAAAAGCTATGGCATCAACTTTAACAGAAAGAGCAAATCTCTTAGCTCTTGAAAAAAAATATGATAATCAATATAAACTATATTCTTTGGCCCTTGAAGATGTTAAGGATAATTCTATGGCCCACAGTGATCTAGAGATGATTGCTTTAACTTCTTCAGCTATTAATGACCTAAAATGCAAGCCTCATCCCCTATCAGAAGTTGAATCAAAGGCATACCATTTATTTAGATCAGCATCAGCAACTTTTTTAATCGCTCAAATAAATGATATTACCCACTATAAAGAATCAACCGATTGCATAGTCAATGAAGAATTTACCGATGATGATAAAGATAAACAAATGACAACAGTTGAAAGAGCCGCCAATTTAAGGCAACAAATTTTTGAAAATCTATGTTTAAGAGTAAATTCTGATGATAAAAATATTAAAAATAGTTGTAAAAACCCCACTGAACAAATGTTAGGTAAAGATAGTGATAAACAACCAAAAACCAGAGAACATGCCATGAAAATGTTTAGAGCTGCCTATCAAGCAGCAGAAGAAGAATTAGCGGTAAAGAGACAAAAAGTAAATACCGCAAATGCTAATGTAAAAAAAGGTGAAAAATGGATCAAAAAGGATATTAAATCAATTGCTGCATCAATTGCTCTACAAATGATGGGTAAAAAATTAGGAAAATTATTTATGACAAAATTTAAGGCATCTTGTTCTAGAAAATGTAAACATCCATTACTACAAAAAGCAATAAAATGGTTTAAGTTTGCACGAAAATACTATCTATATGAGTTATGGTTAGTTGCAGATTTATTAAAAGCACGAGCTTTTAAAGCAAAATGGGAGAAAAAATTAGAGCAGGCACAACATTACTCTCATATGATCTGTAATTATAAGGAAGCTGTTAATCAAGAAAAAGATATGGCAAATCTTGCCAAAGAAACTAGAGATAAAGCAAAAACAGAACTAGAAGCTCTCCGTCAAAAAGTACAAAATGAGTATAATAAAGCTAAAAAAGAAATAAAAAATAAAAAGACGTTATCTATAAATATAAATAAAATTATTCAATCTATAAAAAACATAATAATTCCTAAAGTTATTGCTAGTTCATTTGATGAAAATGATAAAAATAATATAAACTCAAAAATAGAACAAAATAGAGTACTATACACTTCTAATAATAAAGAAGTTACTGCTATAGAAGATCAAATAAAAGAACTAAAAGAACAACTAGATGTAGAGCTTGCCAGAACAAACTCTGATAAGACTAAAATTATAAAATTAAGATCACAAATCACCCAACTAGAAAAGAAAAAAGAACAATTAATTCCCAATGAAAATATTGATAAATCAGCGGGAGTTAAGGCCAATGAAATTGACAGACAATTAAACCCTAGAAAGAAAGTTGATGCCATAGGAGATCTAAACGAGAACATGGCAGGAGGTCTTGGTATAAATAGAGGAAGTGCATCATTTGAGTTCTTTTTAATTATGAAAAATACTGCATGGAAGGAACAAGCGTATGATCCAAGTGATAGTATTGCTGAAAAAGAAAGCCATAAAGTTGTAATAAAAAGTGTTCCTGGAGTTGAATTTTCTAATGATTTCTATCCAGATAATCCAGAAAAGAAAAGTGGATTTCCTCTTCCAGAAACTAGAGTTAATTACCTAAAACAAATAGCTCTTCATAGAGCTCAACACAATATAAAGTTAACACAGAATGCTTTAAAAACCGCTGGTCATTATAGAGACATATATTTTCGACTAGTAAAAGACATGAAAAAGCGCATGAAATTAGGGATTAAAGGACTAGATGAAGCAATTCTAGCTAAAAAGAAAGTTAAATATAAAAACGCTTGTATAGATTCAAATAATCAAATTGATAAAGATTGTTATTGCAAAGAATCAAATTCTTGCTCTAAATTCTATTATCCCAAAAGTTCCTTATCTTTAACTCCAGAAGAAAAAAATGTACTAAAGTACTCTAGCCATTTAGCATCAGGAAAAGCAATACCATCTACCGGTAATTATAAAATAGACGGAAGTAAATCATCTAAAAAAGGATCAAATAGATTCTTTAAAAAGAGAGTTTTTAAAATAGACAATAAATACAGCAATAAAAAAATTTCTAATACAAAGTCCGATACTCTAATTCTAGACAATGATAATATAGCTAAAACTATACATAAAACATTTCATAAAAATTCTGTAAATAGTTATAGAAATATCCACCCAGAGTTATACCAAAAGGATAAAAATTACTTAGAAAGTATTAGCAATACCGAAATTGATAACAATAAAAATTTATCAAAAATCCCATATTTAAGTAAAGCTAAAATAAAGTCAAAAATAAGTGAAAAAAATAAGAAAAAGAAAAAAGAACTACTTAATAAAGAAGACTTGTTTTCCGAACTACTAGATGGAGAAGATATCAAAAAAACTATCAAAGATAAAAAAGATATAGAGGAAAAGTATACAGAAAAATACAAAAAACTCTATCGTAGGGCATCGAGTGATAATCAAGAATTACTAGGCAGAGATGACTCTATCTTTATGAGCATATCCAATAAATATAAGAATATCTTCATAAAAAAACCTCATAGATAATCTTTACGCATCTAATCTATTTTGATATATCTTCTCTTGATGAAAAAATTACTAACTATTATATCAATAATAACCTGCTTCAACCTCTTTGCAGACAATCATAAATTCTCTAGCCCTAGAGAGACTATGAGATATTTTTTAAAACAAATGAAAAAATATAAATTAGGAGATAGTGATGCCATATACAATGCTATGGCCACCATTGACTTATCTAATATTAACAAAGCAATAAAAAAGCAAGTAGGAAAAAATACTGCAATATATTTAATTAATACCATAGATAGAATAGAATATATTAATATAAAAAGTATTCCTAACAAAATAAAATCAGATAAGTGGACATATAAAACTAAAGAATACTTAAATAAAACTTTAGAGATCTCTATTATTAAATTACAAGATGAGAATTGGAAGTTTTCCAAAAAAACAGTTTCGGATATAAAAGACTTTTACCTTTCTGTTAAAGATTTAAAAGTAAAATCTGGTGTTAAAGAATTATATGATTGGAGAATCTCACTACAAAACAAATTGCCAAAATGGACATTAAAAAGAAGCTTTATCTTATTAAATAGTCAATGGATAGGATTATTTATAATACTTTTATTATCCTTTATGGCCATGTTATTGACTAAAATATTATATAAGAAAATATTTATTTATAAATTTATAAATAAATATTTTAAGATAGACAAGAAAACTGAAAAAGATCTTACTTATCCTTTAGGGCTATTAGCTTTTTCAGTTATATGGATCTCTGGAATTCACCAATTAGGTTTTGCTCCTTCAAAAATTTTATCATTAACTCACTTGCTATTTAATGCCCTTTTTGTATTTTCTATAATGTTAATATTATATAACTTAATTGATTATTTATGTATATATCTACAAAAACTAGCAGAAAAAACTGAATCTCAATTTGATGATATATTCTACTCACTTTTGAAAAAGACATTAAAAGTGTTTATTGTCATGGTAGGTATTGTTGCTGTAGGAGATGCTCTCTCTTTTAATATGAAGAATATATTAGCTGGTATGGGAATTGGAGGATTAGCATTTGCTCTTGCATCTAAAGATAGTATTTCTAATTTATTTGGTTCTCTAACTATTGTATTTGATCGCCCCTTTAGTATAGGTGATTGGGTAATAATTGATAATAATATTGAAGGTATTGTAGAAGAAGTAGGAATTCGTTCATGTAGAATTAGAACTTTTTATGACTCTTTAATTACTATCCCCAATGGACAATTAACTAATGCCTCTATAGATAATTATGGAAAAAGAACTCATAGAAGATTTAGAACTTCCATAGCTATTCAATATGATACACCTTGTGAAAAAATTGAAGACTTCTGCCAAAAAATTAGAGAATTAATTGAACATAATCCCAAGATAAGAAAAGATAACTATCATGTATATTTTAATAATATGGGTGATTTTTCTTTAGATATAATATTATCAGTTTTCTTTCAAGCAAAAGACTGGGGTTCTGAATTACAAGAAAGGCATAATTTGCTTATGAGTATTTTAAAGCTTGGCAATGAAATGGGTGTAGAGTTTGCATTTCCTACTCAAACTATCCATTTAAACCAAGAAAAAACTTAATCTTTATAACCAAATAATTTCTTATTCTTAACTGCCGTAATAGCAGCAGGTGGTAACATTTTTTCCCAGCCAGATTTACCTGTTTGAATCATTTCTAAAACTTTCCTAGACCAAATATGAAAGACTTCTCTATTATATTTTTTAATATCCTTTAAAATTTCTTTTTTTTCTAAATAATCAATCAAAATATCTGTGTAATGACCTTTCTCTACTTGATCTTTTATATGTTCTTTTATGGTTAAAATGTTTCCACTATTATCAGAGGCAGGATAACAAAAAAGTTGAGTACCATTACTTATCAATCCTGCAATTGAATCTAAAAGCTCACCAGAAAAACTATGGCCAAAAATATCATCTAAATTATAATATCCAAATACAAATCCCAATTTTCCCTTGGAAGTTAATGATAAAAATTTACTTAAAGCGCTAAAACTTTGATAATTAGATATCAAGGTATAGTGGCCCAATGAATTCAAAATATCTACTCTTGCTAAAAAGTCTTCGTTATCAACTCCTCCTCTTTGTTTTAGCTTATTCATACTAATTTCGGGAAGAGTAAAAATTTTTGATGATTTTGAAATAGACTTTGCAAATATCTGTTCCCCCATTTTTATCATATCCATATTAACTAGCGTTGGTGGACGATATGAGCCTCTACATATTAGAATATTTTTCTTATATAAAAAGTCTTTAATGTTAACAATCTTTCCCTTATCATTAAATAATATGGCTTTACTATAATCTTGTTTAACTAACTCTAAATTCCATAAACGACTATCTACATTCTTAAAGGCATCTCCTTCTATTGAAATCATATTAATATTTAAACGCCCATTGGCAATTGAATCCATCAAGCTACTTATAAAATTCTCTCTATTATCTAAGTAGTAATAGCAAGAATATAATAAATTTATACCTACTATTCCTAGTGCTTCTTGTTGTTGCTGATTAGTCTTATCATGCATAGTTATATGTATGATAACTCTTGAAATTGAACTTTCAGGCCTTGCCTGAAAGTAAACACCTACCCATCCATGTCCACTATTTGTATTTCCATAACCACTAGTTGCAACAGTATTTGCAAAACTAAAAAAAGAAGTTGTTCTACCTCGCTCTTTATGTAACCGCTTATGTAATTGTTCAAATTCTTTTTTAAGCATTGTCCTCAAGCGGTCTTCACAAACATAACGATCAGATTTTCCATAAACGGCATCACTCACCGCCATATCATAAGCAGAAATAGTTTTAGCAATAGTTCTCGAGGCACCACCTACTCCAAAAAGTTGACGAGCAACTTCTTGACCCGCTCCAATTTCTGCAAAAGTTCCATAAATGATATTATTTAGATTTATACTGAGAGCTTTTTGTTCACAATTTATAATTGTCATAGCTTTAAATTATAATACAGTGTTTATAACTTATAACTAAACAGTGCATAATTTTATTGCTTAGACTCCTGCTTTGCTTTAAAAGCAATGGCATGAATAGTAATTTTCTTCATAATAAGTGCCATTCCAGATAACCTTCTTGAAGTTAAATGTTCTTTAAATCCTATCTTTTCAATAAATTCTGGTTTTGTACACAAAACATCATCAGGCCTAGCATTACTGTAAATTTCAATAAATAACGCCGCCATTCCCTTAGTAATAGATGAATCACTATCGGCATTAATAGTAATATTACCTTCAACTAAACTAATATAAAGCCATAATTTTGATTGACAACCTTTTAATAAATTACCATCTATTCGATGACAATCCTCAAGAGAATCTAATTCCTTACCTTTTTGTATTAAAAGGCCATATCTATCCTCCCAATTACCATATTGTAAGAATTCCTCTATTAATTTTTTTGATCTTTCTTGCAAAGTCATAAGCTTATAAAGCTAACATTTTATTAGTTTAAATTAAAATAATTAGCCTTTTAGTTAGAAAATGTAAAAGGATACTTTATTAAATATAGAGTATCCTTTTAATTAATAAATATTAATACAATTTATTCTCTTCTTCTAATTTTTTTTCCAATAATAAATATAAGCCATAAGAAATACCTGCAATAATTATAATTGCAATACCCATAGCTCTAATACTATAACTTGAATTAGTATAGTAAGAATAGCTTGCTCCTTTTCCCATGGCTCTTGCGCCAATACTAATATTAGAATTTGCAGAGGCAAACTCTGCCCTTGCAAATGCCAAGCTTATTGCTCCAATTAAAAACACGGAAATACCTACAACATAAGCTGCTTGAGCAGCATAATAGAAAATATCTTTCAAATAAGCCTTATGAGGACTTCTAATCTTATTGGAGACATCAGTTGAAAATTTATCTATTGTATTATTAATTAAGCTTATACTTTTATGAGCGTCTTTTGAAATATCTAAATCTAAACTCGTTATGCCATAAGATTTAGTCAAGCTTCTATCAAGAGCTCTTAAAGCTATTTTTAATTTTGGACCTTTTTCATTAAATTCTGATTTTATTTTTACTTCAATAGCTATTTCAGATTTAGATCTCTCTGTTGGTAACATATAGAAACTATCTTCTTTTGACCTTAAAAGCTCATCTAAAGTAACAATTTGTTGTTTTTCTTTATTTAAAAATGTATAATCTTGTAAAAGTTTAATAGCAAATAAAGTCTTTAATTTAACTAGCAAATCACCTTCCGTATAAATTGCTGTATTCTGTTTAGGAATATCAGGTTGAGCATATATAACTGGATAAAAGGTAAACTGAAATATAATTAAAGATGTAAATAATATTTTGATCCTCATAATTATTCTCCTAATTTATTATCTTACAATTTCAACAGAGCAATCATTTACTATACATTTAGTAGAAGTAATCTTTCTTGTTAAAACTTTTGATAGGTTCTTTAAATCTATAATACAAGTTCCATAAAAGTCATCAAAAAGAAAATCTGCTTCATAAATAGAAAAAATTAAATCTTTTTTAAAATCAAATGGTAAGGTTATAGTGGAATCTTTAGTGTCACTTGTTATTTTTTTATCTTTATAATAAGTATGACCAAATTTATCAGTTATATTATAACTTAAATATGCATAAGGCTCAGATTCAACGGAGATAAAGTCTTTATTGCTACAATGAAGTTTAATCCTAATATCAACGCTTTTATCCATATCTATACGCCCATAGCAAATAGAGGCCCCAAAAAGTAATAATATCATTAATTTATTCATATTTTCCTCCTAAATTACATAAGACCCTTAACATAATTATAATCGGCAATTAAGCAAAATATCTTTAATAATTTCTACTTCACATGAATAATTTTCTCCCGACTTCATCTTTTTTTTCAATAAGTTATAAATATATATGACCTAGCTACTTTCACTTCAAGTAGTGCTCCTTTTGATTATATACAGCTTAATTATAATTTTTTATCTTTAAACATGTACCTATGATACTTGTAAAAAATAACCACCATTTAGCGTAGTTAGAATTATTCATAATACTTATCCATATAAAGTTTTGCATTCCCATAAACCTCTGCAAACTGATAAACCGTTGCATTCCCATAAACCCTTGCCTTCCCATAAACCTTTGCATGATGAAAAATCTTTGCATTCCCATAAACTCTCGCATTCCCATAAACCTCTGATCTCCTCCCATAAACCCCTGCATTCCCATAAACCTTTGCCTTCCCATAAACCTTTGCATACCAATAAACCTTTGCATTATCATAAACCTTTGCATTATCATAAACCTCTGCATTATCATAAACCTCTGCATAGTCACAAACTTGGGCATTTTTTCCAATATAAGCTGTTCTTGCTACATAAGCTGTTTTTGCTACAAATCCACCACCATTTTTTCTATGTCTCTTTCCTCTAGCTCCATTACAAGGTTTCTCACTAGCTAAGCTACGTTTTGTATTTATATTTTCTTTAGTAGATATTTTATCTTTTTTTAATAAAGAACAACTTGTCAAAAGTAGTGATATAATTAATATTGATTTCATAAGGACCTCCTATATTTTTACTTAAGCTACTTATCGGTAATATCTTAATAAAATATTAATTATGATATTTATTTAAGTTAGAGTTGCCCTACTCCCGCAGTTTTCTGTAAATCATATAATAATTAAGCTAAAATTACTTTTATGTCGATAACACATTGAAATTATGTATTTAAAATATTGTTTTTACCTCTTTTTAATAGTTCTTTGTTTAGGTGCAAATACAAAAGATATAGTTTTAATAAAAATTAAAGGACAAAAAGACTATTTACAATGCAAAACAGGAGGAAGTTCTGGATATATTTGTCCAAGAGAAAATGCTGATTCCATCTTAGTATATACTCCTCCTAGATACGCAGGTGGCTTCTCACATAATAACGGATATAAAGCCATTGGCAAAAACTCTAGCCATCCACAACTACTAAAACAATATGAAGTAACTGAAATTTTAGATAATGAAAAAGTTATTTTTTCAATAAACAATGAATCAATTGCATGGAATAAAGAAGAAGGTCGTTATGTAATTGTTAATGAAGATAATTTAGATGAAAAATTATATATTACAATACCTAGCCCTCCTCCAATTGAAACAGAAATATCATTAAAAGGGACATATACTAACCAAGAATTATACAATCTATTTAATTCACAAATATATAATGACTCAGCAAACTTATCTGCAACTAATCCAAAAAATGAAATGATTAGAAATAAAGGTAATGAAGAATTTGAACAAATATTTTCTAAATACAATAAAAACTACCAACAAAACAGAGAATCAATATCATCTGCATTTAAAGAAGGGATATTTTCTCTAAAATTACAAGATGGTAACAAGATAGATTGTGAAAAAGGCAAAGATAAACCTAATATTGAAAAAGAAATATATAGACCTAAAAATGACAGCAGAATAAGAGGGTGTCAGTTTATGCATTGTGGCCCATTTATTAAAGATAATAAAAAATACAATATTAGCTTAATCTTTGAACATAGTATAATAGGCCTTGATAGTCCCATTGCTTTAATAATTGATGAAGAAAACAAATTTGTAAAAAAGGCAGATATAGATTCAATTACTGCTCCAACTCTTAAAAATCCTATTTATACTAGAAATTATGAGTTTGATAAATATTTAAAAACCAGTTATGAAAATAAAACTTTTCCTCCATTTACCCTAGATCGATTAACAAAGCCAACTGTAAAATCTTCATTTGAATTAAGCAAAATGTATTGTAATGTAGATGATCCAGCATTATCAATTTTTAATAAAGCTCATTTTAATTTAAGAAAAGATGTTTCAAATAAAGAATTAGTTCAATTAGTCGAATTTGTAGGCCATCGTATATCGAGTAAATTTGAAACAATAGGAGCTGTTGATAGTGAACAGTACTGCAAAAAAAATGGCGTTTATTACAGTAAAAATATTATTTCATCACCTAATATTTTTTCAAATATCCAAGAAAAAACCAATCCCAAGATAATATCTATAAACCAAGCAAATGAATTATTTAATAAAGCTAAAGAAATGGAAGATATAGCTTGGGGATATAAACAAGATGGCTGCTATGCTAGAGCCCACCTAGTGGCTAGAAGATTTGAAGAATATGGAATAGATACAGGGAAAGTTTGGATTAAGGGAGAATTATCAATTCCTGAAAGCAATATTTATTGGAGCTATCATGTTGCACCCACTGTTTATGTTGACAAAGGTAATGGAAGTATTGAAAGGATGGTAATAGATCCTGCTATAGCAAACAAACCTCTAAGTATTCAAGAATGGAGTTCCTCTATGAAAAAAGGAACTATTGGCCCTGATATGTACACTTCATTTCCGTTTCCAAACAATGCTGGGCAATATGAAAGAACTGCTATAGCATTCTCTTCATCAAATCCATATTCTCCCAATGAATTATTTAATTTCAAAGAAGATGACATTTTACAAAAAGCAACAGAAACTATGAAAAGATATAAGCAATATGAAGGAGAAATATGAAAACCTTTTTTTTATTAATCATTACTATTGTTTTATCATCATCTCTTTTGGCACAAAATCTAAAAGAAAAACTTACAGTTTCCAGCATGAATTATAATAAAAAAAATAGTTTCTATATAATTACCTTTTTAGAAAAGGCAGCTTTCTATAAATCACCAATAAAATGGGGAAAATGCTTACACTCTTCAATAAAAAATAAAAAACAAGTTGAAATATCATATGACCCCATAAAAATGTTAATTACAGGTTGTAATTTATCAACTTTCAAATAGATGACTTTTTTCCTATCTCTTGAAGTAATTTTCTAAATATAAGCCAATGAAAAGGATATAAAATATACCAATAAAATAATCCTCCAAAACCTCTTGGATCAAAAAGAGAAGTCTGTGTTAACAAAGTATTTGAGTTTTCCAAAGGCGATAATTCAAATTTAAGCCATGCTCGTCCAGGAAGTTTCATCTCCGCAAATAATAAAAGTTCATTAGGTCTATCAATTTTCTCCACTCTCCACCAATCCAGAGGATCTCCTACTTTTAATTTTCTAGGATGAAGTCGTCCTCTCTTCATACCTATTCCTCCTAACAGAACATCTATAATAGATCGAATTTTCCATAACCAGTTAAAAGCATACCACCCATTTTCTCCTCCAATACTCTCAATAACGGAAAAAATTTTTTGAGGACTATTTGATATCTCAATATTAAAAGATTCAACAATTCTATTATGAAACTTAGTCCCAACCCAAGACTTTACTTGCCCTGAGGATGAAAGAGATTGTGCCCAATGAGTTTCAATCATTTCCTTGTCTTCCTCTTGGAGACTCAAAGCAATTGCTTCTTTAATTCCTATTGGTCCAAAAGAAAAATAATTTCCTGCAGATAAATCTTGAACTATTGTGGGATTTTTTAAACTATCTAAAAGCTTTCTACCCACTCTAGCATAAAGAGGGGTCACTAATCCAAGCCATAAACTTGAAAGGTAGGGCGTTAAAAAGGGAATAGGTATCATCCATCTTTTAATTCCTCTTTGTCTTGCATATTCATGCATAAGCTCTCCATAGGAAACTTGATCTTTTCCCCCTATTTCAAAAATATGATTTTTATTTGAAGCTAAATCTAATGCTTCCATAAGATAACAAAGAACATCTTCAATATATATAGGTTGAGCCTTGGTAAAAACCCATTTAGGAGTAACCATTATAGGGAGTTTTTGAACAAGTGCTCGTATCATTTCAAAAGAAAGACTCCCTGCTCCTATTATAATAGATGCTCTAAACTCTATAACCTGTACGCCTGATGAACATAGAACTTCTCCTACTTTATGACGACTTTTAAGATGAGGTGATAATTTTGTCTTTTCATCACCCAAGCCACCCAAGTAAATAATTCTTTTAACTCCACAATGCATACAAATAGAAGCAAAGTTTTTCGCCGTTTCTATTTCTGCATCAAAAAACTTATTCTTTTGTCCCATACAATGAACTAAATAATAAGCGGTATCAATTCCCTCTAAAGCCTTCTGTAAACTCTCTTTATCAAATAAATCTGCCTTTACAAGTTCTACTTGAGGGGAGTTAACTTGGTTTCTAATATATTCTGGTCTCCTAACAAGAAGACGAATATGCTCATCCCTCTTTTGTAGACCCTTAAGAAGTCTTCCTCCCACATAACCAGTCGCTCCTGTTAAAAGTATTTTTTTCAAATCTGCCCCCCTTATGTATAAAATTAAAAAAGGTGCCCACTCGCGGATTCGAACCACGGACACAGGGATTTTCAGTCCCTTGCTCTACCAACTGAGCTAAGTGGGCTAGACAATGAATTATAAGCTACTGATAATAGGTATAATAGTCAATGGAAAATGTAATTATAGAACCACTTGTCTTAACAATAGAGGATGAATATCAACATAGTTGCAATGGACTTTTATTTATTCCTAAAAACAATAATAACAATTTGGCGATATTTACACATGGAATTACTGGACACAAAGCAGACCTTGTAAATTGGGCCAGCAGAATATCCCAATTGAAAATGACATGCATAATATTTGACCTACCAGGGCATATTCTGGGAAGTTTTAACAAAGTACATTCTATGAAGTGGTTTCAGAATAATTCTCACCTTTTTTTTATACAAGCAAAAAAAGAGGCAGAGAAAATAATTAAAATTGATAAAATAATAGTAGGGGGACATTCATTAGGAGCTCTTTTATCCCTAAAAGCATTAAATATCCTACCTTGTAATCATGCAATCTGCGTAGGAATTGGAATTAATGAAAATCATCCATTTAAAACAGAACTATTTAAAGACATTTTAAATATTCGTAATCAATTGATAAGTCCTAAATTAGATTTATACAAAATGATAGATTGGATTTACCAAGAAAAGAAAAATATTTCTTTAAGTGATAAAAATATCTATTTAATAGGTGGTAGTGATGATATTATCGCCCCTCCAAATGCAGTAAACACATTTGCAAATGTTTTAAAAAGTCAAAATAACAGTGTTCAAATAATAAAAGCTAAAAACCTACCTCATAATAGACCTGAGCTAGCAGCTCCACATATTGTAAAACTATTAAAAGATATAAATTAGCCAATTAAAATAATCATATAATTCTCATAAAAAATATATAATAATTTTAACTGCAAATAAACTTATTTATATATCTTTAAGTTTTTAAGCATTCCAATTCTTCCAGTTCTAGCATAAGCAGTTTTACTAAACTCTCTTTTAAAGCGTCTATTTGACCAAGATAGAAGTTCCTCTTTTATTTCTTTAATTGGCCTAGATAAAAAGAATGCCATAATCTTTTTCAAAAGAGGCCTTTTATCTAAATCAATTTTCATTTCAGATTTTACATTAATAACAGAAGAGTTCCATGGACAGACATCTTGACAAATATCACATCCAAATATCTCTCCTTTGCTTGCATATGGAAAATTATCAGGGGGGATTGCCTCCTTAAATAATTCAATAGTAAATGTTGAAATACACTTATTAGATATTATAGTCCTCGTTGATTGATCAATAGCATCAGTTGGACAAGCATCTACACAAGCTCGACAATTTCCGCAATGATCACTGTCTAAAGGCATAGTTTGTATAGGTAGGTATTCAGAACATAATACCGCTCCTATCATAAAAAAACTTCCATGTTTTTTATTGATAAACATGGAATTTTTCCCAAACCACCCAAGACCTGCTCTATATGCCAAATCTCTTTCTAAAACTGGATGTACATCCAAAGATATTGAGGTTTTTATATTAGGGTAACTCAACTTTATATTATCAATTATTGTATTTAAACCATCTTTTATACTATGATGATAATCCTCTCCTTTAAATCCTAAGCTATAACTAGCTACCTTTAATTTATTGCTGTTATTGGACCTATAAAACTGTTCTAGATAAGACTTTGTATCATTATATGAAAATAAAAAAACTAGTGCTGATTTAAATTGAGGAAAGACTTTTTTTAAGCTAGCACGCTTTTTTTTGCGATGATCTGCCAAATAATTAAGAGGTCCGAATTTCTTTTGTTCAATCCAATCTCTAAAACGATTAAACGAGTGAGGCAATGCCTCTGAAGTATATCCCCAATCTACAATATTTAATGACTCAAGTAAGTTTTTATCAAATTGCATCACTCTTTAGCTATAATTTCAATAGCTCCAGTAGGACATACTCTTATACATTCCATGTCTAAACTACAAGCATTAATTTTATCTTTATCAATAAAAGTTGCCTTTTTATCATCTTTTGTTACCGCCCAAATATCATGAGGACAAATACTTATACAATTACGACAAGATGCACATATGGAAGCATCATGAATTATAGTCTTTTTTGAATCTGATTGTTCAGTTACAGTGTCACGCTGGCTATTACTAACATTTTTTACAATTTCTACTTTAACTGAATGAGAAGTTCTGTTGGCAAAAAACTTACCATCACCACGAGTAAATACTAACTTATCTCCATTTTTTAAATTAAATTCTCTCTTAACTTTGTCTAAAACATCTGTTTGGAAGTTAAAATTATCTTCATCATGACTGTCTAATCTATAGGGAGTAATTCCCCAATACATACATATTCTTCTAGAAGTTTCTACATTATTTGTAACACCTAAAATATCAACTTTAGGTCTAAATTGAGAAATTCTCAAACATGAATTTCCAGACTCAGTAACTGCTAATATTTTTTTTGCTCCAATTTTTTCTGCAACCATAGATGCACCTGCTCCCACAGAAAAATTTACATCTGAAAGGTCCATATTTCTTAAAAGAGGCCTTTCTTTAGGAGTTTTTTCTGCTTGATATATAATTTTATCCATCATGGTTAGAGACTCTATAGGATATTTTCCACTAGCCGTTTCACTACTTAACATAACAGCATCACTACCATCCCAAATGGCATTAGCAACATCACTAGCTTCAGCCCTTGTAGGAATCAAATTATTATTCATACTCTCTAACATCTGAGTGGCGGTAATTACTGGTACAAATTTTTCATTACATTTTTTGATAATATTTTTTTGGATAGATGGTATATTATGATTTCCCATCTCAACCCCCATATCTCCCCTGGCAATTAAAATTAAATCTGCTATCTTTAAAATATCACCCAGATTATCAACTGCTTGAGGTCTTTCAATTTTTGCAATAATGGGAATATTAATTTTATATTTATGCAGTAGAGATTTTAACTGGTATACATCATCACGACTTCTTACAAATGATAAGGCTATAAAATCAATATTATGTTTTATTATAAAAAATAAATCATCTTTATCTTTATCTGTCATGGAAGGAGCAGATACATTACAATCTGGAAGATTAATTCCCTTTCTAGAAGCAAGCTCCCCCCCATCAATAACTTTAATCTTCAATATATCATCATGCTTTTCAACAATACTTGCACAAATTTTACCATCATCAAACAATACCCTTGCTCCCACATGACAATCATCAATTAAATCATCATAGGCAACTGGAATATAATTTGCCTTATGTCTTTTAGACTTCCTGGAGGTTCCCATAAACCAATTATCTCCAGCTTTTAAATTAAGAGCTTTATCTAATACATCTAATCTGATTTTTGGCCCCTGCAAGTCCGCCAAAATAGCAACTTCTCTTTTTACTATCTTCTCTGCCTCTCTTACATTTTTTACTAACTGCTCTTGATCTTTATGAGTTCCATGACTTAGATTAATTCTTGCTACATTTAATCCAGCCTTAATCATCTTAACTATAGCATCTACACTACTTGTAGAAGGGCCTAAAGTCCCAATTATTTTTGCTCTTCTTTTATGCATTTATTTAATTAATATCCTCATCTATAATTTTTGAAAACTCTTCAATTGCTACAGCTCCACTTACCATTTTTCCATTAATAAAAAATGTAGGAGTAGACTTTAAACCTAAATCTATTCCTTGCTTAATATCTCTATCAACTAAGGAGATAATATCCGATGATGATTTACATCTATCTAGATCTTCTTTTGATAATCCTACTTTAGCTAAAAGCTTTACAAGACCATTATCATCCAAAGAGTCTTGCTTTGAAAACATTAAATTATGTATTTTCCAAAAAGCATTATCTCCCTTATTCTTCCAAGTGCACATGGCAGCAATTGAAGCTGGTCTTGCATGTTTATGAAACTGAAGTGGAAAATTTTTAAAGACTACCTTTAATTTATTTTTATATTTTTTCTTTAATTTTTTTATAATCTCTACCCCTTTAGCACAATAAGGACATTGAAAATCTGAAAATTCCACTAATGTAACTTTAGCGCTACTTTTGCCATATACTGGAGAATTATCAATGCTGATATTAAATACTGGTCTAACTGGTTTCTTAAAATAAATATCAACGGGATACTTCTTAGTCTGCCGATCAATCCATTTATTAATAGCTTTCTTTTTATTCTCCATTTCTAAATAATTTGAAATTCTTTGCCTAAATTTATCATTTAATTGTTGTTTTGGAATATTTCTCTTTTCTGCAAATTTTTCTACATCCTTTGACGAAGGAACAACATTAGTAGCAATAAACTTATTTAAAAACTGATCATTAGTTAATCCTTTCTTCTTAGGATGAGCATCCATAAACATATTCAATAAAATTACTTTCAACCTATCTTCTTTTAATTTATAAAGCTTTGACTCTTTATCATAAATCTCTCCTCTAATGCCTTTATATAACTCATCAGCTAAAATATCCTTACCCATAGCTCTTGCAACTACTTTTGAATCATTAGAGCTTTTAAAGTTAAAGTTAGGTCTTGATTGTTTATCTTTAGAACAAGAAATAACATTAAAAACAATTAATAAAATAAATAGTATATGTGTCATTTATCTCCCTCCTACATTATCTGGATACTGTAACCTAGTTTATAGCATTTTTCTAAGGAAAAAACCTATCTTGACTATTAAATAATATAATCCTAATCTTTTTTAACTAGTTTTAGGGCCGTAGCTCAGAGGGAGAGCACTACGTTGACATCGTAGGGGTCAGCAGTTCAATCCTGCTCGGCCCTACCACTTGAGACAACGAACGAAAATTTAACCCCCTCATTGCCATTTTATCAATTTCTGTTTTATCGCTATTTAAAGGCATCTGAGGCGATTTCTCCATTCCATAACATTTAATCCAAACTCCATTTTTACCCACTAAAACTTTATAAATTATGCTTTTTAAGAGCTGTTTTTGTAAAATGGCAGTGTTACTATGAAAATTTTTATTAAAGTTTTTAAGCAGTGAAAATGCTCCTTTTAAATCTATAATATTGCCAGAAGTTTTTTCTTTTTCTAAAGATAAACTTTCTATTTCATTTTCTAAAACTTGCTTTTGATTTTCAATTTCTTCTAGTTTTTCCATAAGAATTTGTAGGCCTTTAGCTTGTGGAGCTTTTGCGATAGAATCTATGATACCTTCTTTTTTATCTCTAATAACTTTTAGCTCCTCTCTGATACATTGAATAAGGCTACTTATATTTTTTGATTCCTCAAAATTTTTGTAGGAAGCCTTATTTATTAGCTCTTTTAATAATGCTTTGTCATTTTTTAACATTTTAAGTCCTGATAAAACAACTTCTTCAATTTCCAGAGCAGGAATATTTTCTAATATACATCTTTTCTTATGAGCTTCTCCTTTGGCTAGAATTTTTCTCTTATGTCCATAATAATAATATTTACTACTTCTTCCATTCCCGGATTTTCCAATTAATTTTTCTCCACATTCTTTGCAATAGATTAAACCTGATAATCTATAGTTATGAACATACTTTCTAGTACATTTTTTATTATCTTCAAGCATACTTTGAACATTATAAAATAAAGGTTCAGAAATTATTGGCTTCCATTGAGCATCAAAAACTTTATATCTATCAGCTTCTTTAAAGTTTTCTTGATTTAAATGGCGATTTGATTTATTTACTTCTCTTTTTCCAATATAAGTAAGGTTTGTAAGAATTCTCTGTAACGAGCCAGAAGTCCAACGATTTCCACCTATAAACTTACCTTTTTTTGTTCTATACAATTTAGTTTTATATCCAGATTTATTTAAGTAATGGCAGGTTTTAGCTAATGTTCCAAGCTCAAGATATTTATTAAAAATTAGTTCAATAAGTGCTTTTTCTTTTTCATCAATAATTAGATGACAAGTTTTATTAGTATCAATAGTGTAGCCTAGAGTTGGTATTCCACCATTAGATAATCCTCTTTCTGCTCTTGATCTGCTACCATTTTTTATTCTTTGAATAATATTCTTTCTTTCAAATTGAGCAAAGTTTATAATACTTAAAATCATCATTTCTCCTGCCGGAGTAGAGGTATCAAAGTTTTCTTTAAGGGAGATAAGTTTTACATTATATCTTTGAATAAAATCCCAAAATGTACAGAAGTCTTTAACATTACGGTTAAGCCTTGAAAGCTCTGTAACAATAATTGCATTAATATCCCCTGAAATGATATCTTTACACATCTTTTTAAAAGCAGGGCGGTTCATATTACCACCAGAGTAATCTTTATCAGTGTACCACTCTATGATTTCCCCCCAATTTTGGGATTGAGAATTCTTTAATTGAACAAAGTTTTTAATTTGCTGAGGGTGTGAAATTAATGACCCTTCTTCTCTTATTTCATCACTAGGAGATAGCCTAACATAGCCTGCTATCTTATATTTTGAGTCTTTCTTCAAGGTTTTGTTCAAGATTTTCTTTGGTACTTTTCCTTGTGCTATTTCTCTCCACGATGAATAGGATTTTTTGGGCGAGTCTTTTGATTCTTTCATTATTCTCCTCTTCTGTTAGTTCTACATTTATCCAGTTAACATTGTTTAGCATTGGGTATTTCTTGGCATAAGATTTTCTTTTCTTAACCATGAAAACTCCTTATTTATATATCATTTTTTTGTATGATTTGACTAGGCCTATTTATGGAAATGTTTGATTTTTATTACAAATTATAAATCTAATGCTTAACAGATTTATACTTTAAAACTGTATAAATTGTGTTTCTATGAGAATAGGCATATTTAGCAGCTTTATTTCTATCTCAGTATCTAATTGGGCCATCAATCAGTTTTATTAGTGGATATTCATTAAATTTATTTTCTATTAATTAAAATAAGATTAATCATAGAATTTATTATAATCTGAAAACTTTATTAAGTTCTTATTTTACAATATTGAGATGGCTCATCTGGGCTATCACTTTTAGAGCGATTATTTTGCCATTGAAGTGGTTGCAGATTAGAGAGTTCATCACTACCACCTTTTGATACAGGAATAATATGATCTATTTCCCAACCATAATCAGAGGATGTATTTCCATACTCATCAAAGAAAATTGTTGCCCCACATTTATCTTTACGGAATTGATCTGGTGGTCGATTAGGAATGGGGTGGGGGCTTTTTCCCAAACCTGTCGCTCTTCTTCTTTTGAAAAATTCTTCCCATGACGATTAGTATTTGGTTTTCTTTTTTTATTCATACTTTTTCTCTTTATGTTGAATAACGCTCATCTGATAAATTAAAACAAAATTCTACTCTCTATCGCCTCTAAATTTTCATTTTAGTCTATGGGAATAATCTTCTTAAGATTTTTATATCTTCTAATTATTAACTTTGATAAAATAAAAAATCCTAATCTTGTTTTCAGTCTGTCTAAATCACTATCTTTAGAAATATTGTTACAAAGTTCTCTTATTAATAATGGCATTATATGTTGCTTAATTTTTTCTTTTTTATTAGCTTTTTCACTATTCCATCCTTTTGAGCCAAATAATAACCTTAAGTTTTCATAATAATTTCCTGTGTTTAGCTTTTCAATATCATGCGAAGAAAAAACTCCTAGTGTGCTTAATTTTTTTATGAGTTTATCTTTAGTAAAAGAAGTAGCGACTCCAAATTCAATATCTCCGCTTAAAAAGAATATACCTATTTTCCTAAAAGCTCTATTTATTAGGTTTCTTCTTGTTTTTGCCTGACCAAGATTTTCAACTGGATTATCCTTATAATCTCTAATTCTTTTTTCTGCCCTATATACTAAGACCTTATTTTCTTCCTTTTTAAGTATTTTTTTAATTGTAGATGTGTCTCCCATATATACATCGTTATCAAATATTAACAGAAAAGGAATATTAAATCTTTTAGCTAAATCTACAAAATAAGGTGCCTTATCTTTTGAATCCATATTAATAATAGATATGTTACTTTCATAAAACTCATCTTCATAAAATATATTCATTAATGTTTTTATTATATTAGCATCTCCAATACCCTCACAAAAAATAACTTTTCTAGCAAAAACAATTTCACTGTTTTTTATATCAAGATATCTAGACAAACGACCTCTTTCTTCATTTGGTAATTTTTTAGGTATTTTAACCACCCATTCCAAGCCTTTAGGTTCTTTTTTTAATCTAGCAATTTGTTCAATATTAACACTATCAACTAGCACAGTAGAATGAGTTGTTGATATAATTTGGCTATCACCTGATAAATCTTTTAAAAACTTAGCAACATGTCTTTGAGCTTGAGGATGTAAAAAGGCTTCTGGCTCCTCTATTAAAAATAATATATTTTGATTTGTATGTTTAGATATATCTTTTGCTAAGTGCTTTAAAAGGCCTAATGATAATAAGGATTGAAATCCTGTACCTTCATCATGTGACTTAATAGATAATTCATCTCTAGAGAAAATAGATATATTATGAAGGATTGAAAACAATAAATCTTCATATCTAGGAAAAGAGAATTTTATCTCAGATTCTTTTGGCAACATTTTTTTAGCATATTCCTTACTGTTGTCTAAAACTTTTAAAATAATTTTACTTAAGGGGATTATAGACCTTATAAAACTTTTTTGAGTTTTAGTCTTAGGACCTGGTCTGTTTTTAATTAATGTATCCCTTATAGTGTAGTTTAATCTTCTTATCTCGTTTTTTGCAATTCCTTTATCATCAACTCTTAAAACAGGAACATATGTTACATGGTAGTTATTTATTAATTTTTCATGAACTTTATCTCCATCAGAATCATTAGAAGATGACTTATAAGAGAATCTGCCATCTTTTTTAATTTTAATTTCTATCCAAAAACTTTTGGTTCTATTTGAGTAACAATTCCTAAATCTATTAATTTCATCAGAGGATAGTCCTTTAAAAGTTATCTTTATTTTTGTTATATTTCCTTGCACATAATATCTATTCTTAGGTAAAAATTTTTCCTGATCTATATTTTGTTTAAGTTTAGAAAAAAATAAGTGAATTGCTTTAGTAAGAGTTGTTTTTCCTGAATTATTAGGGCCTGCAATAATTTGAAATTTGGAATCTATTTCAAAATCCACTTTTTTTAATCCTAAGAATTTTTCTATTTGAATTCTGGAAATATGCACAAAGTTCCTAACCTTAATATAAATAAAGCTACAAATGTATCATGTAGTCTCTTGTTTTTCATAACGCTCTAAGGCATAGATATGTATATCAGCATTGCAAATTCCAACTAATGCCACCTCGTCTAGGACTTGACCCCAGTATCTCAACAGTATGTTGGGAGAGTGGGGTCAAGTCCGTTAAAGACGAGGTGTTAGTTAAATTGTTTATTAATTACAATAGCTTAAGCTGCCACCAATTATAGATAATATGCAACTATTAGTTGCAATACTGGTTGCACTTTATTTTTCTAAATCTCTTAGTGAAAACTCCCACTTATCATTATAAAATATAGCATCTAGTTCATTTTTTAAAAATTCATCAATAGGGCAAATATATATATCATTTATATTGGGTGATAGTTTTACATTAAAATCTCTGCCCCTAAGCTCCTTAATATTATCTAAGATCATTGACCCCATTTTCTTATCTTTTACAATATAGTAAACAGTCTCCCAGTTTTTAGTTAGCAAGTGCGTCTTTAAAATATTATTATAGCGATTTTTATTTTTTTGATTTATCTCTACCTCTAGTGCCACTTTTTCTGTTGATTTTTCTATATTTAAATTAAATAAACCATCTGGAATTTTATCAAAATCTCTATATAGCTTTAATTTGTTTTCATTAAATCTCTTAGCTATAGCTTTATCTGTAATAAAATTATTAATTAATGGACTCTTTAATAATATGTGCTTTATTTTAGATAAGAATATATCGTGGTCATATTTTCCTTTATAATGATCTTTTCTGACTATCTCATATGCATAATCAGAATTATTCTTCTTAAGAACTTCTATAGCTTTTTTTGTTAAAATATATCCTATTATTTTATTGCCATGCCCCAGCAAGTGATCTAAATATTTTTCCCTTTTGAGAATAGATATTCTTCTATAATGGCATCTGCTACTTTTTTTTGAATTATCAAAATAAATCAATAAATCATTAGCAGTAGCTACCCCACTAATTCCTATATGCTCTAGAATTTTTAAATCTCTATTGGTTGGCCTCATTTTATAGCTCCTTGTAAATTAATTTTGTTTATAATATTATGAAAAATTATATTAAAGAGAATAAGATGGTTTTATGTCATGTTTGCAAAAAAGAGGTTTCAAGGCTTCATAAGAGAAGTCATATTATACCTAAGTTCTTAGCAAAAGAAGAATTAAAAAAAAATAAATATAATGAGGGTCCTTCAGGTTTATTAATTACAATGAAAAGAAGTGCAATAAAAGGAAAGAAAATCCAGGATATTTTATGGGGAACCATATGCTGTAAAGAATGTGAAAGTCTATTTGCAAGAGACGATCATTTTGCTTGTAAGTTTTTTAAGGAAAAAAATAGTGAGCGATGGATTGATAAAACAGGACATGAGTTTAAAAGCATTAAAAAGTTTATATATGGTGTTGTAATAAAAGCTCATTTATATAGAAAGTTGTGTATGAAAGAAGAATTACTTTCCGACGAAAAATTTAATAGCATATGCTATGAATATAAAAATGTAGACAATCAAGAGTTAAATTCTTTTCCTATTGTAGTTGCTGAAATATGTAAATTATATCGAGGAAACATTTCTGGAAAGTTTCCTATAATTTTATATCCAGATAAGGCAAAAGGAAATTTTATTAGGATAGCACTGGGAAAATATGGATTTAAAATGTATACTAGCAATATATTGGTATCTCATTTAGAATATGATTATGTATTGCCTAACAAAGGAGTTTATCCTGTCTCAGTTGTTGATATAAAAGATTTTTATCCAAAAGAAGTAGAGATTAAAAAATTTGAATTACAAAAAAAATATAATATGTATTAGACTATATTAATTTTCTCATCTTAATCTTAGATGATTTTTGTTTAACTTTATCCGATACAACTTTACCTTTTACAGTTTTTTCGATACAAGGAATATCTTTAGTTTCAATATTGCAAATCATGGGGAATTTTACTTTAACCTGTACTATGCTCTTATGGACAGGAATGCTTAAAATTCCTTGTCCTACAGATAATTTTTTAAAGATATTTGGATGAAATATATACTCCTCAACATCCCTTAGAGTTCCCATACCGGTTTTATTTATTCCAAATAAAGAATCAGAGGTTTGAGAAGTAATCTTTTGTCCTGATTTTGTGCCAAAACTTTTAGCAAAATACTCACAAGTGTTGGGATCTGATGTTCTCATAATAACTTTTATATTAGTATTAGTTAGTACAATTTCTTCAAATGCAGAGCTTACCTTATTTAAATCACCAAGTGATTGATGAGAAAACACCATGCCAATGTTTGCAGAGCGTGATTTATTCAACAATGCTCCAAATCCCTCGTAGATATAATCTTGAAAATCATCTAAATAAATAGAGAAAAATTCTGATTTCTTTGAACTTAAATGCCTTCTTGCAATAGCGGACTGAAGTGATTGAAGTAGCATTTTTCCTGTAGCAGAAGCTAAAAAGGGATAAAGCATAGTAGGCAGTTGAAAGTATAGAATTTGATTATTCTCAAGTGCAAAGTTTATATCAATTAAATTCTCTGTTTCTTCAAATAATAAAAACTCCTCACCTAGAGCAAAGTGAGAAAGTTGAGCTTCAAGTCCACTAATTCTTTCCTCTCTTTCTTGATGTTTTAAATTTATAAAAGAGTTTAATTGAGATATAACTCTATCATTTTTACTATTTGACAATCTACTGCAAAGCTCATTTGAATTAGTTAGTAATCTGTGAATTTCTCTAAAAGTAGGAACTTCATATTCTTTAATTAATTCAACTAGAGAGCAAAATATTTTATATTGAATATTTTTATAATACTCTGATTCAAAGTTAAAAGTTGAAAAAACTTTTTCGCTAACTTCAATGCTAGATTTTCCACGCAAAGGATTAAATGAATAGGTGTTTTTAAAATTTGCTAAGCTAAATAATCTAAAATCGTCTTTTCTGTTATACTTAGAAGTATAAGCGTATAGTTTATTTAAAAAGAAGCTGTCGCTTTTTCCGTCAACAATTAAAACTCCTCGACCATTTTTAATATCTTGAATAATCCAGGGAAGTATAACGCTTTCAGTTTTACCAGTTCCAGTGCTTCCAATTACTTGAGCATGGGTAGTTCTTTCTTTCTCTGGTAGATATATAGGGATGCTTTTAGTTTTTCCAATATATATTCCTTCTTTTGATTTGCTATTTTTGATATATTTAAATAGTAAAGCGGTAAAAACAGAAGCTATTAATATAAATAATCCATGCCATTTAAAATTATTCCATAAGTAAATTACAAAAGGATGTATTTTAAATATTAAAGTAGCTATTGATATCAAAATAATAAGGGCAAGTTCGTTGCCTTGAAGTTGATTTTTATTCATATAAATTATCTCTAAAAATTATCATTTTTAACATTGAAAATATATTTTATTTGTAGTAAAAACTTGATTAATAAAAAACAAAGGAGCTTCTTGTGAAAGATTTAACATTTGATGACTTTGACAAATTGAACTTAAAGAGCTTTGGTGAAAAATTATTTAATATTATAGATAAAGGTATAAGTTTTGAGAACGAACTTTCATCAGGGTTTCAAGTTAGCTTAAATGCTGAATTTGGCAATGGAAAAACTATTTTTCTAAAAATGTTTCAAAATTTTATAGAAAAAGAAAAAAAAGATGGTTATCATGTGATTTTCATAGATGCATGGAAAAGTGATTATGCAAAAGAGCCAATAATACCTATAATCTCTGAATTGGTAGAAATATTACATATTAAAGAAAACGGAAGAGACATAAAAGATATTTTAGTAAATTTAGTCGACCAATTTGTAAAAAACAAAATAGGAATTTCATTTAAAGATGCCGAATCTAATTCCAAAAAATTTATAGATATTTATACAAATCAAAAAGATGCAATTAAGCAAATAAAAAAAGAGATTACAAATTTAATAAAAACTAAAAAACTATTGATAATAGTTGACGAACTTGACAGGGCCCGACCTGATTACGCTATTCATTTTCTAGAAGATATGAAACATTTTTTTGATATAGAAAATGTTTCTTTTTTGGTAGGTGTAAATAGAAAGCAAATGGAAACAACAGCAAAATCTTTATATGGCGAAAATTTAAACTTTGAAGGCTATTATGGAAAATTTTTTAAACATGAGATTAATCTTCCCGATCCTTACAAACAAGCTCACAATCTAATAAATTCACGATTAAAGTGCTACAGCTCTATAAATTATGTAGATGGAGAATACAGAAAAACAAATATATTTTATTGTTGTAAAATGTTCAGTCTAACCTTAAGAGAAATAGATAGTTTTATTAGAATATTTATTAATGTTGTTGAAAATAGCAAGTTAAGTTGGGTTTATATGGATGCCACATCATTTATAATCTGTTGGTATTTAAAAGAAAAAAATATTTTTGAAAATGATTTAAATATAGGGGACTTTATTAAAATTACAGAAAAATATAATAAAATAAAAATGACGCACAAATATATGTATATGCTACAATCCATAGGCCTTTTTTTTGCTAGAAATAATGAAGGTGACATTAATGCTTTGAATAATAAGTTTCGAGGCTCCAAAGAATTATATTACAAAATAGGAATTAATTATATAGATAATAATGGCTTTTTATCTGTATTAGAATCAATAAAAAATTGTGAAGCAATAAAAAGTTAATAATATAAAGTTAAAAAAAAACAAAATATATGATTTTTATTAAACAAAACCTTATCAATAAAAATAAACACTAAAATCCATAGCATCTTTTAAAATAATACTTGCATGAGGTTGACTATTCTCTCTTGCCTTATCCCCAGCATAATCTAAAAAAGAAGTAGATAGTCCATTTAAAACAGCGTTTGATAAATTAGAGTGTTCATAAACTACACCTAGAGCTGTTACTGATTTTCTTTTAAATCCTTTAGCAACTCCACCAATAAAATTAGCCCCAAACCTTGAGCCATACTTTTTAAAATCACCAGAGCTATACTCTCCCTCTATTCCAAATGTTCCATCAGGCATAAATGCTTTTGCTTCAATATTAACTTTTTTTCTATTTATCAAAGCTCCATAAAAATCTATATGTAATCTCTCAGATATTTTATCTACTTTTGCATTTCCAAGCAAAATAGTACCGGATTTCAGTTCCTGATGACTTTCAATTTCTACTCTTACTGGAATTTTAAATCTTGAAGTTGCAACAACTTTTCCTAATAGTCTAACTCTAGCTCTAGTTCCAATTAATAGCTCTTTATTAAACTTTTTAATTCTTTTTCTTATAGCTTTTTTTGTAGTAGGTCTTGTTATTTTAATATCGTCATATTTCGGTTTTACATATGCTACCTTTGTTTTAAAAGATAGATTTTGCTTAACTGGCAACCTTTTTAAATAATCAACATTTGATGAGGTTGCCATAGCTTTTTCTTTTTCAAAAAATGAACCTAGCATAGTAGATGAAACCAGTATAACAGTAACAAAGATAACAACATTCTTCTTTTTAATAGATCTTTTTTTACTAAATTGATTTTTGGTAGTAAAAAATATATTTTTAAAATTCATAAAAATCTCCTAATTTTCTAAATTAGAAATCATTTCTTCTTTTATAATATAAACTCCCTCTGGATTGTTTATGGTTCTCTTTGAAAGTTTATATGTTATTTTAAAAGTCATCGGTTGAGTTGCTCTTAATCCATCAACAATCAAAATACGATCGCCTGTCAGCAAAGCTTGTTTATTTTTTAAATCTACTTCAATGTCTTTAGAGATATAAAATCTTTGAGTAATTTTTTTCTTTTTAGCTATTTTGATATTAGAAGCGTTGGCGTTTAAAAATTTAGCTTTAAATGCTGATGAGATATATTTAGTTGATAGCTTAATATTATTTTCAATAGTTTTTTCATTCCAGTTATGGCGAAGACTTATAAAGTTATTAATTACACTTGTAACTTCATTTTTTATAAAAGACTCTGAAATTGAATTTTGATAGTTAATTATGTTTGTTTTGTCTTCTTTAATTGATACAAGTAATGGTTTTCTACTAGCTAGAGTTGTAATTGAGATAATTAGAGTTATATTTATAATAATAAAAAAAGTTAATAATCCTTTTAAAATTGAGTTTTGAGCTTGTTCATCCGCCCAGATTTCAAAATATTTACGAGATATTAATTTTTTCATAAGAACTCCTTGTTTTAGTTACAAATTTTTCTGTTATAGAAAGATTGTTTTTTTGACCTAACTTTTAAAGATTTCCAGCACTCTCCTTTGTCAGAGCCAATTCGTTTTAAAGCCTTCTTTCTCTTTAATTCAGCTATTTTATGCTTAATTACATTAGGGGATGGCACTTGTTTTGGGGCCAATTCTTCTCTATTTAATTTAGGGCTTATTTCTAGTAACTTTAATACCCTATTTGAAAGTCTATTATTTTTCTGGGCGAGTTTCTGGGTGATACTTTATCTTTTTGTCCGATGTACATAGATTGGAGATTGGATTGATTGATATAATCAAAAAAGATCCCATGGTTCTTTGAAGTATCTATTTCCTGAAGTATTTTTTAAAAATTTAGAAAAAAGTATTTATTGTCGGCATGTAGTTCTTGCTTAAGTTTTTGAGTAATCTGTCCGGAATTAGAGGGTTGACAGGTTTTTTATAACTTTTTATAATACTAAAATTAGCAAAACAAATAGTTAAAATGATTTTAATAAATAACAGGAAAATAAAATGACTTTCATAAGTTTCATCTTAATAATTAGTGGGCTTATCGGTTTATGTTGGAATATCTACAAGCACCCTGAGAACAGAATTGATGGAAGTTCAATTAGTTTATTACTTTGCTTCTTTGTGGGAATAGCTTTACTTTTTGAACCTGAAAGAGTAACTCTACCCTTTATAGACATTAAAGAAAAAGCAAATCAAGAGTACAAAGAAATTCAAGATATTAAAAAAGCATCAAAGGAAATCCTTGCTATTCAATTATGGAATTCTAGTCAATTACCTAATGAAAAAACTAAAAAAAATAAGTACCAAAGGGCAATTAAAATATTTGAAAGCCTTTATGGAACTAAATATAAGCACATTATAAAAATACTGTCAGAGGAAAATAAGTTATTGATGACAGAAGAAGAAAAACGAAATTTTAATTTTGATTCCTTGGAACCAGCATCTATTTTACCTTATTCGAAGAAATTAAACAATGAAGCTTCTGAAAAAAATTAAACTATTTCCCCGTTAAAAAAGAAAGAGTATTAAATAAAAACTCTATAAATTAATTTAGAGATGAAGTTACATCCTTGATAATAATTTTTATTTAATCCAAAGCTTAAGCTAAACATACCAGATTTAACCAAACTCTTTTTGCTCTTTAAGCTTATTAATTCTATCCTCATTATCTTTCAGTGTTCCACTATTATAACCATGTTTATAACTCATTGTTTTCTCTATTTCTCGATACTCTTTTTCAAGAATTTCATTTTTAGTTATATAATCTTTGTCTTGAGCATAAATAATTGAGAAATGCATATCTTCCAGATTTGCTTCTTGTAAAATTGTATTTCCATGAGATTTGTTGGCATAAGCTTCCATTCTCTGAAGTAAGCCATTTTCTCCGTAAGCTGATCCAATATACATCTTTCCATTTTTTTTATTAACCCAACGATATACGGCCCGAACATTTGACCAATTATTCTTATAATCTGGATTAAGAATAGCACTCTTAAGCTCACTGAAAGATAGTATAACTTTATTATGACCAGGATATGTCCCTATGGAATTTTGTATATGCTCATTAATAACATCAATCTTTTTAACTTTAATAAAATTTCTCCCAACCATCTCTTTAAGATGAATAACAAGTTTACCAATTAGACAGTCATATGCATTGAGGATTTTTTTGCACTTGTAATCTCTGCCTGTCCCATCTTCTACTATATCATTCTGAGTATTTTTGTAAATTCCTGCATAGACATATTTGTTCTCGTCTTTTTCAATTTTTACCCATGCTACTGAGATATCATCTTTTTCTCCTAATCTTTTATCTGTACTAGACTGATAACTTTGGTATTTAGAAATATCTTTTTCATCTTCAATTGCAGGCATAATTTCTAAGTAATCACGATAACTAGGGAGGTGATAAGTATATCGAACTTCATTTTTATTAGACAACTCCATAGCTAAATCATGTATTAGATCACTTATAAACTTACTCATAATTTGCTCCTTTTTTATTTAGGTATTTTTTATCGTCTATATAGAAAAAAACTTTAAACAAAAAATCTACCCCCCCCCCCCCGAAAAATGACTCCAATAAATTATATAAAAATTAAAAAAATTATTTTTTTATAAGGTTTCTACTAAACTGTGCTAACTTTAATGCTTTAGTTTTAGTTGATACCATAGTCATAGCAACAATAGGAGTAAGTGAACTTGTAAAAGCGGTAAAACCTGTCCCTACAATACTTCTAACAACAAGCGGAGTTGCTACCATACAAAGGGCAATGACAAAGTTTGCAACAATCAATGTCAAGTAATGTCCCTCTAATTTAAAAACATCTGCCCAAGATAGAGACTTTAAAACAACAGAAAGTATCGCCCAAACAACTTTCCAAGAGGCGATCTCAATCATACTTTTAAAGAGATTAATCGTCATTTTAGGACAAAACACATGAAACAGCAGTATTATAGGCGAGAGTATGGTTAAAAATGACCAGCTAAAGTGATAAATAGCAATCATTATAAATCTAGCACAATAGAGTACTAAATATGATAGATAAGATAAAGCTGAGATCATCATATCACCAAATACCAGCAAGCTTTTAAAGGTTGGACTTTGATAGTTTTTCATCTTTGCACTTGCATTTTGCATTAAGTTTTCAAGTCCACTCATATCATCAATTCTATCAGCTAAACCATTTGTTATATCTAAAATAGCTTGAGTAATTTCAGGAAAAGAGATTAAAAGAATACTTCCTATAAATATTCTTTTAACTTTTTCAATAAAATCTCCACTTCCACTAAACCAAGTTATTATAAGAGCTATAGCAAAAAACAAAGGCAATATTAAAAAGTAAACATTTTTTAAATCATAATATAGTCTTTGGACAGTGGGAGCTAATAGTTCAAAATTATCCATATTGCCCCTTTTTTTATATTTTTTTTAATTTTATTAAAAAGAGTTTAGATTATAGCTGTATTTTAAATTATCAAAGGCATGACTTAATTCTGAGTATTGCACTTGAAACTGACGAGAGTTTAATTTATTTTCTTTATTGTGAAAAGCTAACCTTTGGGTTTGAATTTTCAAAAGTGAAGCATTGGTTCTTAAAATTTGATTTAACACATGAATCATCACCGCTTGTCCTTCAAGTAATGTTTTAGTTGCCCCTGTTTTAGATGCTCTATGGGCGTAGTGTTTGATTTTTTGAGCTTGTACATCAGTTTTGTTTGCATACCTAAAGGCTTCATTGTGCAGATGAAAGCTTTCAGCTACCGTTAAATCAGTCTTTTTTTGCAGTTCAGACTCACTTGTTTTGGGAATCCTTCCATATAGATTTTTTACTGCATCAATGCTTTCATTTAAATTTTTAAGTTTAAAAAAAGTTCCTGCCTTTAGTGTTTTATTTATTGTATCTTCTACATACATAGCTTGGTGCAGACCACGATTGGTGTTTTGCAAAAGTTTTAAAGTTTCCTTGTTTGTTCCTGTTATCTTTTGTAATTGAGTGAGCTGAGAAATTGATTGTTGTAATATTTTTGAAAGATAGATTAAATCTCCTCCCCAGAATGTAAATGCTTTTGTTGAAAATAATGTAAAAATCATTACAAAAATATATTTTTGCATCATATTTTTCACCTCATATTTTATTTATATATTACTCTTGATTACCAATAAGCTTTTTAAACTGTTCTTTGAATTGATAATTACATACATGATCTGGATGTCTTACATAATTTAAATAATTTAAATTATGAGACATAATTATGCCTAAAAGATACTCGTAATCAGATAAACCAGTTTTTGCTAAAAAATTATTAATATCATCTTGAATATCATTAGCTTCTTTTGCTAATCTCTTTTCATGTACAATTTTGTCATTTATCTCATTTAATGCATATATAGCTTGTTCTTGTATAAGTGCAGCTTCTTTTAGTTCCTCTTTTGATAATGCATATTCAACTCCACTAGGTAAAAAATTAGTAGTATTTGGAAAAGGTCTGTCAATGTTATCATTATTTAGTTTTATAAAATCCACTTTTTTTGACAAGCTATTTATCTTTTTTGCTAGATTGGGTTTTCCTGTCATTAAAGCTAAAGATGCTATATCTTTATTTGATACTGTATATTTATTTGATTTTTGATTATTAATAAAATTAGCAGATTTAGTATTTATCTCTTCTTGATTTATTTTATCCATAAAATACTTATAAGCTGATAGCTTTATATAAGAATTTTTAATAGTATTATCAAAAGTTTCATCATTATCAATGTTCTGAGAAATAATAGCTTCAAAATCACTCAGTAATCCATTGCCAAAACCATAATCAAAGGAACCAAAAAGTCCTGCTCCAAATGTTTTTATAAATAAACAAGATGGGCTTGAAAAAGTCTCTAATTCTACTTTTGGTTCACACATATCAACAGAATTACTGCATTTCACAGGAGTAAAAGCACATCTTTTATTACTGCTTTCTGCAATATCACCAGCTTTTACAGAATCACATTTTCCCTGATTTCTATGAGCTCTATCAAATAATTCTCTAATAAATGTTAAGCTATAATCTTGAGGATATTTGGTATCTAGAGCATAAGGGGTATGCAAACTCAACATTCTAGCAATTAGTCCTGCCATTGCCGATGTTGCATAAGAAGTTCCTGAAGTAAATCCTGACGAAAACTGTCTTTTACTAGGATCACCAGTATTAATAACATGAGCATGTTTAATTGTGTCAGCTGGAAGAGCAAAGTCTACATAACGATTATAAGATCCATTTCCCCATGCAGTCATCAAAGCATTAGTTCCTGCAACACATATTACCCATTCAAATGAACAAGGTGCTACAGATCTAACAATAGTTCTTTGTGCAAACTCAACTCCGACTTTTTCAGTAGTATTTCCAGCAGCGGCAACAAGGACAACTCCATCCTCTTGAAGTTCTTTAGTAACTTTTTCCAACTCTCTAAAATCATCATTATCAGCTATAAGCTTTCTTGTTCCTAGACTCATACTAACAATGCTAGTTTTGTTTTTATAATAATCACTTGCACTCTCAACAATATTACTACAAATATTAATATCAGCTTCTTTAATATTTGAAATGGCACCTTTGGCTTTCCAATGACTCATAACCATTTTTATATCTGGATTTCTTCCCTCTCCAATAATCTCTGAACCACATTTTGCTACTGCCAAAATATCTCTCCAACATCCCCAATTGCTAAGATTATTATAATGACTAATACCACATAGCTCTTTGGCATCAACATCTAAATTTTCTTTTATAACATTATTAACTGTTTCTCTTAGTTTCCTATTTTCTTTAAGAATATCTTTTAATCCTTCATTAACAGATGGTAGTGTTTTAGATGATATAACAGGAAACTCATGAGTTCTATAAACTGAAGCTGAGGCATCAGGGGCAGAACCTATAACTTTATGATCATCATCTCCATCTTCATGACTATGTTCTCTACTTCCAACTGCATTAGCAAGCATATTAATTCCATGATTAGGAGTTGCAAATCCTCCAGAATACTTTGCTTCAGCTAGTGGCCTCATATCTTGGTTAAAGTTTTCCATTTCTTTGCTAGATTTATCTTCATCTAGCACATTTTTAAATTCAGCTCTTTTTAATCTTAAAGGAATATATCTACTTTCAATATCTGCTAATTGCTTTTCTAATTCTTTTCTTTTTATTTTATCTTTTTCATTTTTTATTTTTTCTTTGATTCTTTCTATATCTTGCTTTTTTTGTCTTATAACATCCAATGTGCTTTGATCTTCTCTTATATCAGGGTGAACAATTGCTTCTAATTTTCCATCTTTGTTTGTTTTATATTTATAGACAGCCCCAGTCTCCATAAAAGCTATATTTATTCCTCTGCCTCCTGATTGAGGATATATATCTTTTATAAATTCTGCTGGCATAAGATTTCTTCTGTCAAATTCCCCTCTTTTATCTTTGCCTAACTGTATAATTTCATTATCATCATACTTTTTCTTATCTTCATTCCACTTCAAAAGCCCAATTGTTCTAAGATTCCAACCATCATTACATGGATGTAGAGGGCATTTTTTTAATGATTCATTATATTTTTTCTGATCTTTCTCTTTTGCTTCATTGCAAGCTTTTAATCTGTCAGTTAACTTACTAGAGCAAAGTGGTTCAATTGTAGCATCAGTATTTTTTAATGAATCTTTTAGTCTTTTATGATCCTTAAAAAAACCAACTAATGATCTCTTCTCATCACCTTTATTAGTTGTATTTTCAAGAAGCTTATCATTTTTACAAAACTCATCTCCTATAACATTAGAATATTTTCTACAGGACAAATCTTTTTTACTTTTGTTTCCAAAAGAAATAACAGAACCACTACATTTCCATTTAATTTCTTTTAGAGAGTCTGGTGTTAAAGGATAACAATTAACTACATTTGGAGGAACAGGAGTATCTACCTGAGCTAATACTAATTTTTGATTACGACTACATTGAGAGATATTATCTACATTTTGTAGTTGATCAACTACATCAAGAAGTTCATAAGTTTTTAAAATATTATCCACATAATCTTTTGTAATAGAGCTATATTTATCCTCTGAAGCAGATAAAATTTTATAAGCTCTGTTCTCTCCAAAAAAGTTATTTATTAAAAGTCTGCCTTCAATATCTTTAGATAATTTATTGAGTTTATCTCCATTTAACTTCTCTTTAAAAGTACACTTATCACCTTGGCAATCATATAGCATTAATCTCTTATCTTCTGAATACTTAAGAGTTAAATTAGCAAATGCTTCTATATTAAAAAATATTAATAAATAAAAAACAAAACATAAGATTAATTTCATTTTTTAGAGTAAATTCTTTGAATCTCAGACATTGGAGCAAACTCAACTTCTCTCCATACCTCTATAGGATCTCTATCACAGCGATATGTAGAACAATAAAGGCTTGGAGTATAAGCAGATCCAGTAAGATTACAGAGAACTTTAGTTTTATTGCTTTCAATAGCACATGTTCCATAATGTGCAGACAGTTCATTAACTTTTACTCCAGATTCAACTCTTTCTCTTCCTTTATTGATATATCCTCCAGGGCCAATAATACTATCAATATAATCTTTACCCTTATAAACAGAGATAAATTCCTCTGAATGTTTAATCTTTGTAACTCCTGAGCCTTTTGGATAGAGTGGGTGAGGAACTGCTTCTGGTATAAACCATAAAGAATCATTGTTATCTCTACCTCTTCCGGTTAATTTATGTCCAATCAACTTAGTTTTATATTTTATTTTAAAATACTTAGCTTCTTTAGAGCCACCTTCAATAAATCCAGATTTATTTCCATCATCTATGGCCATACCCCAACAATAAACTTGACCACTTCTATGTAAAGCACAAGCAAAAAATCTACTGGCAACAATATCAATAATTCCCTTGGGTAGCCCTATTACCTTTGTAGCATCTAATGAATTTCTCTCACCATACTTAAAATTTTTCTCAGAAATTGTTGCTCCATCATTTATTCCCCAACAATAAGCTTCCTCATCTTTTATGGCACAACCATATCTATTGCTACCGGAGACATGAGTAACTCCCGATTGCATACCCTCTATGGGAACAATGTAGTACATTCCATTTTTATACTTTTGCTTTTGTTCCCAAGTAAGAGTAAAAGGACATTCATTATTAAGTCCCCAACAATAAAGAGCCTCTTTTTTTATAGCACAAGCACAGCCAGAAGATGTGGAAATTGCCGTTACATCCTTATTTACTACAGGTAGAGCTTCTGGCCTTAAAGCAATTTCTTGAAGAAAGCTGTTGTATGAGTTTCCTCCCCAACACCAAACTCCTCCATCTTTTATGGCACAACCATAGAATTCATAACCAGATAAAGAAATCTGAGTAACCCCTCCTGTATGTAATCCTCTTGGAGGATAAGCATAGCGAAGTTTCTTATCAGCATAAGCATAACCTCGGACATAGTAGTGATTTCCAAAACAATAGGGCATATCTCCCTTGATAAGACAGTATGTAAACATTCCTGCTGTTAAACTATGAAACTTATCTTTATCATTTGATAATGTATTAAAAGATAAAATAGTTAAAAGTAATAAAATTAGAAATTTCATAAGCTCTTAATGCATTAAATAAAAAAAATTATAAAAAGACAAATTAATTACTAAAATTATCCTCAAAATCACTTGTTGCTATGCTATATTCTTTGTTAGAAGGATAAGCTCTAATAACAGCACTACTTTCGTTATTAATCATAAAAGCTTCTGAATATTCTCTTTTTCTACTTTTTAGAGAAGATACTAAACCCATCTCTTTTTCATTTAATTTTAAAATTTCTTTTGTTAGTTTTAAATCTCCCTTTTGCATTAATATAAACTTTGTAACGGTATTATTTAATATAGCAGAACCAATTTCATGATTATAAATCTCTTCAATTCCTTGAGTTATAAATGTAATTCCTGCTCCTGATTTTCTTAGTGTTCTCACACAATATTCCATAAAGTGAGAACTAGACTTTCCCTTTAAAAGCTCCCAACACTCATCCATTAAAATTCTCTTTTTCTTATTAGTAGTATTATTTTCACAAGCTTCAACTCTATCTAAAATAAAATCAGTGATAATTAAAATCATAACAGCTTGCAGGTCAGGAAAATTTGATAATCCTTTTAAATCAAAAACTACAAAATCATTTTGTTGATCAAAGTTTAAATTTGTATCAAGTAATCTTCCATATGGTCTATCACCTGTCCAAGAATAAAGCATCTTAGAGTATTTAACTAAAGAATCATCATTTGAATTTTTCAAAAGATTGCAATAATCTGTTAATCTAGGATTTTTAACTTCTTTATATAGTCTATCAATTTTTTCTTCAAGCAATGCCTTTTGCAGCTTTGGAAGTTTTTCTCCTTCTTCATCTGTTAATAAGTTCTCAAGCATAGCAAGTAAAAACTTAACCTTTCTAGGGGAGGGATAAGATTCTACCTTTGATAACTTAAAGGGATTAAATGCAATTGTATTTTTTTGATGAAGATTTGGCGGCGAAATATCTACATACTGACCACCTATAACCTTGCAAAGCTTTCTATAGCTTCCACCAATATCTATAATAAAGTTCATACAATTCTCTCTTGTTGTTTGAAGTAAAATAAGATTATTTAAAAAGCTCTTACCTGAACCACTACTTCCTGTTACAAGGCAATTATAATTTAAAAGCCTTGAGTTAAATGGATCGTATTTAACTAATGCTCTTTGTCTATTTCTAAAAAGACATATTGGTTTTTGATCATCTCCCCGATAGCTTTCATAGATAGGTAAAAAATCAGCTAAATTATTTGTTTTTACTTTTTTAGCTCTTGCCATAGAGGTATTGCCAAATGGAATAAGAGTTTTAAAAACCTTAAATGAAGCAATATTTTCCTCTAGTAGCTCACCTCCATTTAAGGATCTAAAAGCGTTAAGCAGTTTTTTTGCTTTAAAATTCAAAGATTCTTTGTTTTTATCTTTTACTACAATAGCTAATTGAAATGAAAATATCTTCTGCCCAGATTCAATAAGCTCTGCTAGAAGTTCCTCCGTTGAGTCTGCCTGTGCTTGGCTTTCTAAATCATGAGCTTCTCCATTTTTAGAAATACTCATAGAATGAGACATTCTTCTTTTCATTTTCAAAAGAGAAAGCTCTTTTTCTTGCTCTGGCACTTTTATATGAATAAACAAAGAAAAGTTCAGTGGCATATTAATTAATTTTGATACAAGAGTGCTTTGGGTGTATTCAGGCATAGACTTTAGAGTTAAAACCCTGTGATAGTGTTCATCATAAAAAATATCCTTATGTTGAACAATAAAATCAGAAAACAAAAGACTCTCTCTTGGACTTTGTTCTAATTTATTATTGTGTTCTTTTGGCAGTGGTACAAATTTGCATCTTTCAGGGTTTAAAAATTTATATAACAAGTTTTTTATTTGAAATTTATCTAGTTTTTTAGCATTAACTCCAATATCATCTAAGTTATTTGCAATTGTATCAGTTAGTTGGTTTAGAGCTTTTAATCTTTTTTCATGTTCTTTTTTGGTAACACTATTAAAATGGTTTGAGCCTTTAAAAAAATTAAATAAGTTTCCTTTTGATTTATAAAAAACTTCTCTTTTGTAAATAAAAAGATAAATATCTTTTATAAAAACATCTTCTTTTTTAATACTATCCTTTAGCATCTTAATTCTATTATCAGCAACTTGATTTATTTTAAAGTTTTTAGATTTAAAGTTTCTATGCTCTTTTATCTCTTTGTGAAAGTTTGAATGACTATCAATAAAAAAACCAATCTCTGTATTATCACAGAGTCCATTTAAAAAAGAGCGAAGCTTTAGCGTTATAGAGTTTAAATTGTTATCATCTTCTGCTTCAATACTTAGACCTTTTAGCTTTAAACCTTGAGCTAAAGTGCTATCTGATAATGCTATAGAGTTTTCAAAGAAGTCCCAAAAAGGAAATTCATGTACTAGTGAATGTTCTTTTTGAAATTCACTAAAGTCTTTTAGCTTTGTTGATGTTGGTGCTTTCATAAATCTCCCTTTTAAAATAGGGTTTATATTGTTTGTCAGAGAGATTAGCTGAGAAGGTGCTTGGATTTAAAATATATGATAATTTATCTTGGAGATAATGTTCTGGTTTTCCTTTTTTTGTTAAATATAGTGTTAAAGAAATAGCAATTGTTCCAATATAGACTAAGGGTAAATTTAAAGATGTTTGACCAAATAGGAAATTACTTATTGATAAATATAGAAATATTAATAGTAAATCTGTAAGCTCAAAGCCTAGAAGTTTTGTCTTATTTTGCAATTGTCTTGGAGTGTTTGAAGTTAAAATATTCATATTATATTTTCCTTATTCTACTCTTTTAGGATTTAGCTTAAATTCTTTTGTATCTAAGTTCATTTTATATATGTTAATATATGAATCTATATTTTTTTTAGCTAGGTTAATTATTTTCTTTTGATCTTCTTCTGATATTTTTGCTCCTATATATATAGATATTAAATCTTCTTCGTGAAAATTGTGTCCAGCTTTTTCAGCATTTTTAATGTTATCTCCAATGAAGACATCAGTACGAGCTATTCTAATTTCTTCTTCATAGCTCCAATCTGAAAATTTAGTATAAAGAATAGAATCAATGTATTCTGCAGAAGTCTTTTCTTTCTCAGAATAAACTGATTTTTCAAAATATTCATCAATACTACTATATAAATGTGGTCTCATGAGAGAGTAATTAACATAACGAACTTTTTTAAAAACACTATCTTTTGTTTTAGGATAAAATTCAATTACAACACCCTTATGGTTATCAGAATAATGAGACCACATTAATAAACTGTTAAATACCCTAGATGCACAAAAAACACCTGTGCTTTTAAGTATTTCTCTTGTGCCCTCGGACATTTTTTCGTTAAAATTCAAAAGCACCTTTCTATATTCTTCTAAACCACCTCTTTTTATATTATCTGCCCATTTATTCATATACTCTTTTTTATCATCTAGGCTTAGATTATTATAGTAATTTTTTTCATCCTTTTTAAAAACCCCATTAAAATTTTTACCTAACTCTGAAGACTTTC
Organism: Bacteriovoracaceae bacterium; assembly: GCA_965243505.1. GTDB lineage: Bacteria > Bdellovibrionota > Bacteriovoracia > Bacteriovoracales > Bacteriovoracaceae > CBDEVA01. Next base: position 449,697 of record CBDEVA010000001.1, read on the forward strand.
TAATAATACATATAAGCCTTTTAAAACTACCTTCGTCAAAGTCAAAATTAACAGTATTATCTATATAAGAATCAAAAGGATCATTAAAATCACTTGGCCTAGAAAATAAAATAGTCTTATCTGATAATAACTTTTTAGCACCTTCTATATCTAAATACTTATATACGCTACAGTAATTATCTAAATCTCTTGTTTTTACTTCTTTATCTTCTCTCATAATTAACTAATATAAAACCTATACTGCCTAATGTATAGTATAACTAATAAAATCAACAATACTTTGAGCTCCAAACCCAATAGCAGATCCAATCAAAGCATAAATAATATGTTGTTTAGCATTGGGATTGCCTGTAATAAAACTAAAGGTAGCAATAACTAAACCAATAACAGATACAAGAGGTAAAATCACTCCAATTAATTTTGTCTTTATACTAATCAAAGACGCCTCAAGTCCTGCAAATGCCACCCCTTGTATTAAAGCAAGAGGTAGAACTAAAAACTTTATATATTTTTTTAATTTAATCATTTTAAATCTCCTTATGCCAAAGAACCTACAGATGTTTGCTCTGTAGGTTCAAGTCTCATATAAATATCATCACTATCAAAAAAGTCCCACTTTAGCCTCATAAGACCAGCATTTTCTCCCATTAAAACTACTCCTTCTCCAACGCTATTCCAGTAATACTTTCTATCTTCTCTTTGGCTTATCTCTCTAGTTAAAATTACATATTCATACTTATGAGAGTTTTTGCTCTCAGGTAACATAAAAAATCTAGTTCCTATCAAAGTTTTTATAAATATATGGTAAGTATTAATTCCCTTAAACAGTCTTGCTTGTCCAAGAGTTCTCTTTTTAATAATTCTGCCACTTCTATCTTTTATACCTTTGAATATTTCAAAAGATTTATATTCTAGTGCTTTATTTTTATATTTATTAATATCAACAATATTTGTATTCATTAAAAATTCCCCTTTTTTGTTAATTAAATAAATTGCCAATGGTTTTATCTGTGCCATCATCATCAAGACATAATTGCATAAATTCTTTGAACTTCAATGGAGTACAAGGATTTGATTGATGAATTAGTTTTATTAAAAAATGCTTATCAAACTCTGCTCCCAACAATGCAAAATTATCTAACAGTTTTTTTGCCTCTTTTTCTCTTTTGTTATAAGTGATGTAAAAAGGCATCTTCTTCTCTTTTGCAGAAATTGTAAAAATATTAAAAACAACTATAGTAAAAATTAAAAGTTTTTTCATAAACTCTCCTCTTTTTAATTTGTGTCTAAATGACATCTTCTAAATAATAATCAGGTTCTTGGTTTAGAAGTTCTCTTAGTTCATTTAAAGTGCTATTTAAGATGCTATAGGTTTTGTGCCAGGAAATTCCCAAGAATCTAGCAATTTCTAAAATGCTCATATTTTCCCAAAAGCGACAATAAATTATAATCCTTTCTCTCTCTTCTAAGTCTTCAAGGGCGTAGTTTAATCTCTCCTCAAGCAACATAACTTTCTCCTTTATTTTTAAGTTCAAAAAAAGAGTAAATAGAGTTGGTTTTTGAAATGGATTTTAGGGCGTCAGATAGACTTCCTCCCTCTATATAAGGGGACAGCGGCGGCAATTTTGATTTAATCCTTTGTAATCCTTGAGTTTTGATGTCTCGAATGGTTCTTCGAGAACAGTCCATTTTTTTAGCAATTTCCTCATCAATTAAATTGTCCCAAAAGAGCATTTTTAACACCTTTTTTTGTTTAAAAGTTAAGTCTTTTAATGCCTTCTTTAGCTTTAAAATAAGATCATAATTTAAATCACTTTTTTCATCTTCTTGCCATAAAAAGGGATTTTCCTCTTTTAGCTCTTCGTATTTTGCCGGATGAATTAAAGATTCAGATCTTCGATGTTCTAGGGTTTGTAGATATTCCTCCCACTGCTCATGTGACCAATTTTTAGATTCTGACCTTAATTTTTTGCAGTTGTTTTTTATTTAATTTTTCCATTTAGATCTCCTTTTTTAGTTTTTATTTTCAAAATAGAGATATTGCCCTGATTAACCATTTTGGCGTTTTTATTTATTCGCTTTGGTTAAATCAAGAGAAAAATGCTAATAATTTCAAATAGTTTACAGGGCTGTAGAAATGATGCACTGTCTTGACTACATATCTACAGAGTTATATACAGAGTTGAACAAAATTTAAGTGGTTTTATACAGCTATGTAGATTAATTATCTTGCAGGAGTTGATTATATAAAATCACTTTTATATAGAGGTAAATTAAATAAAGGAGTTTTATGTTAGATACTACAAGTAAAAACAATAAAACATCTGTTAACTCTTATATTAATGATAATGAAAGCTGTATAGATCATGGAAAAGTTGTATCTGAATTAAAGACTTCTCTTGAGAGCTATATAGAAAACAAGTCAAATGTAAGCGTTAATGGATTTTGTACTCAGAATAATCTAAGTCCAAGCACTGTTTGGAATCTTTTAAAAGGCATTACAGAAAAGAGCATCTCTGCTGAAATTGCCAGAAAGATTGTATTTGGTATGAATAGGGGAAAAAGAGTTGGTGATATTTTGAAAAGCCTTAGAGGAAATCTTGGAAAATTTTTAAGAGAAAGATATTCATCTATGATTCTATCAGATATGGAGAGTACTCCTGTTGAATCAATCTCCTTTGATACTAAAAATGCTCGTATAATTGCAGTATTAGCTCATAATGAAGGTGGAACAACTAGAAAAGAAATTGAGGAGACATTAGATAAGTTTGCATTAAGCGATCTAAAGAGAATGTTAAAAGAAGGGTTTTTAGTTGAAGATGAAAATGGAATTATAACAGGAAAAAAAGAAAACCTTGCTATAGATAATGAAACTACTAAGAAGTTAATTAAAGATGTTACTTATTTTTCTAAATTTCCTGAAACTTCTGATAGTCAAATTAAGTTTTTATGTCATAAGTTAACTCCAGAGCAGGTAAAAAGACAAAAAGTTATTATTGATGAAGCTATTGTAAAGCTGAGAAAATTACATAAAGAATCTCATCCTAGCTCTAAAAAGAAAGTTCACTCTTATGTTACTCTTATGGCAGATACCTTAAAGCAACCTGATATTGATGGAGGGTTACAATGAAAAAGCTAATTGTT
>CBDEVA010000002.1:0-228273 GCA_965243505.1 Bacteriovoracaceae bacterium
AATTCTAATATAAATTTAGATTTATTTTATAAAACGATGTGGAAATACATTTTTATAGTAGAGATTTTAAAAGAAATTTATGGAACCGAAAGAAAGAATTGGTTTCAAAAACAAAAAGATACATGGAAGAAGGATAAAACAGCAATTAGAGCATATAACTTCTTAGAGCAAAACGAGGAATTAGATGCAGGATGTACATTTACTGAAAAAATAACAAATATTATTGATAGAATGGATCATAGTATTGAATTAAGCGTTGGAAATGAAGACTTTGCCAAACTAAAATATAATTTAAATATTACTCCTGAGATTAAAGATAAAATTTATAAAGGATTAAAGCAATATGAATTCACAGACATAAATTATTTTTTTAATCATCTAGATAAAGAGGTCTTAAAAGATTATAAGTTTATAATCTTAGTAGATGACTTAGATAAAAACTGGATACAAAATGATATAGGTATTAATTTTACAAAATGTTTATTTCAAACTATATTCGATATTAACAATTCTAAAAATCTCAGACTACTTGTTTCATTAAGAACAAATTTATTTGTTCAAATAAACCTACCACAAAAAGAGAAATACATAGAATATATAGATTATGTTTGCTGGAATGACAAAGAAATAAAGAAAATTTTAGAAAAAAGATTTAGAAAAATAGGCATTAAAGAAGGAAACGATATTTGGAAGTATATATTTCCAAATGAAATCACAAAAGATCATAATAAAAAGTTTACTACTCTAGAATATCTTTTAGAGAGATCTAATATGAGACCTAGAGATATTCTATTATTTATTTCTTTTGCTATAAATGAGTCTATTGAAAAGAATACTATTACTGCTGAATCAATACTAAAAGCAGAAGAAAGTTACTCTAAAAGTCGTTTAGATGCTCTTGTAAATGAATGGGAAAATCCTTATTTAAATCTAGATACAATTTTTAATTTTTTTTATGAATGTAACCACAAAATGAGCAAAGAAGAACTTCAGAATATTTTAGATAATATAACTTTAGAAATTCTACAAAAAGAACAAGAATCCAAAGAAGATTGGGTTTGGGCATTTGAAGGAGAATTTATTAATAAAGAAAATTATGGAAATGATAAATTAATAAGTTTGCTATATAAAATTGGATTTATTGGAGTAAGGCCAGTTCCAGGCTCAAAAATCAAGTATTTTTATAATCATCTGCAAGACAACATACCAAAAATATCAGATAATTCTAAATTTTATATAAATCCATGCTATCATAGAGCTATAAAGGTAAAATTTCATGCTCAAGATGAATAAATTCATACATAGTAGAGAGTGGAATACTGATAAGAAAGGTAAAAACTTTTCAGATAAAGAAATATTATTAGTTTGGAATATAGCTAAAGAAATTCCTATGCAGGATTCAACACTAGTTCGTATGGATAAATGTGGAGCTATCATTTATTTTAAAGAATATGGCAACACATCTTCTAGGTACGGTTGGGAAATTGATCATATCAACCCAGTTTCAAAGGGTGGCGAAGATGATATTTCCAATCTACAACCTCTTCATTGGAGGAACAATCGTTCTAAAGGCGATGATCAGGACATTCCAGAACAATATTGTAGGGTCACAAATTGATTATTTAGACAAAAATATATCTATATATAATTAAAGTATTTAAAAGTTTTTTAAATAATATCAATTAGCTGTCCTCTCCCTATAACTGTACAATAATTTTTTTAACACTTATTGGCTAAAAAACTATGAGTTCTATAGTTCTGCTTATGAGACCTAAATTACTTAAATACCACTTAATTTTAAAAAGTTTTCCAATTTAAAAATAAGGTTGAAATAAGTGGTTTATTTGTATATGTTACAGCTAACTAAGGGAAAATTGGCAAGTTTTTAAGTTGTTCCTGAATTAATGATAAATTTTGAAATTATTAAGGGAGGATAAATGAGTTGGGTTGATAAATATAAACCATTTTCACAGCGAGGAGGTTATATCCCTATTCCTCAACCATTAAAACTAGGAGAAGTTTCTACAGAATTTATAAACTATATTCAAAATATATTTTCTGAAATCTTAAATGTAGAATATAGTGATGGTTATTTTGGGAGATTCTATGGAAAGAACTTTTTAGTGAATATGGGAATTTCCTATTATAAAGAAATACTATCTTTGCCTATAAAAGACTTTAAAATAGATATTTTCTTTAATTTAAATAAGAATAAATTTTTTAAAATATTTGATATAATAGAGTTCGCTTTAAACTATTATACTGCCAGTAATATTAATAATTATTCTTTATCAGAATTTATTAGAAAAAAACATACTGAAATAATAAAATCTTTTGATAAATTTCAATTGGCTTATTTTGTTCATAAGGATAGTGAGGGAATTTTTTATATAATGCCAAGAACTACGAGTCTAGAGTGCAAAACTCTAGAAAAAAATCTAGAAGATATAAAAAGTAAAGGCTTAAAAGAAGCAGAAAAGCATTTGATTAAGGCTGGAAAATTTATTAGTTCTAAAAAATGGGAAGATAGCATTAGAGAAAGTGTTCATGCATTAGAATCTGCCCTTAGGCAAATATTAGGAAATAAGAAAACCCTTTCAGATAATCTACAAGAAATTAAGAATGGAAAACTTCATCCTGCACTAATCAAAAGCTTATCTAAAATGTATGCTTATGCAAGTGATGAGGAAGGAATACGCCACTCATTTATTTGTAATAATGCTAAATATTCTCCTGATCAAAATGAAGCTCTTTTAATACTTAGCTATTCTGCTTCATTGTGTAGCTATATTTACAATAAGATTACTTATTATAATTAGAAGAAGTCTGTTGAACTAATTAAAATGCATTAAGCATTATTTAACAACTCTAGTAAATTTCCCATTTTTATAAAAAATACTAGGGCTTCCCCAATTAGAATCAAGTAATTTAAATGTTTCTGTCTGAAGTTTTAAGATCATCTTCATAGGAATATCAGGTCTTTCAATTAAAGAAAAAAATAAAATCAAACTGGCAACAGAACCTACAATTTTTGGTATTGAAAACATAGATTACCTCCTTATTATTTTATAACTTATCTTTCCAACGACTATATATGTTATTTATTGTATAATTATGCCATTTTATATGGCCTTTTCTATTTTTAAATTCTTTATTCTCCAGTTCTTCACCTACTTTTTTAAAAGATAATCCTTTGTTCTTAAGGTTAACGACTAGCCTACATATTTTAATCTCTGTTTTATTGATTATAAGTTCTCTATTTATACTGATTTTATATCCATAAGGAGGGTGGCCAAACTGATAATTTCTAGGGTTCTTAAGCTCTTTTGAAGTTCTTTTTTGTATCCGAGTATTATTTAATATTCTTACACAAGAAGATTTAGAAATGTTAAGTTTATTTGCTATTTGGGAAATTGATAGACCTTCTTTACTGTAAAGATCTATAAAAGTTTTGGCTTTAATTAAGTTTCTTTTAGGGAAAAACTCAATAAAATAAGTATAATAGAGAGTTTCATCATGAAAACTCGTTGCTTGCTCTGGTTGGTCTACCACCACCCCTTATACCACATAAATAATATTCAAAACTACCTATTCAACACTTAGTTTTAAGTGTTAAAAACTATCTTTAATATATAAATCTAAAATTATAAAAAAGCTTACTACTTTTATGAATAATTAATATATTTCTTCAATGAATTTCCTTTTCATAAATAGCCGAGCAATTTGCTCTTTCAAGGTAAAATAAAACATTATTTATCCGATACTTATATAGATATGAACTACAAGAAATATTTTATATTATTCCTAGCAACCATATTTATTCTTTCACTTTTTTTAGGATTCAATAAATTAGGTAAACACAGAGCAATTGCAAGTAACGACAACAAGGTAACCTTTTTAACAACTACCCGCGATGCTTTATTATCAAGAGAAACCTACATTAAAAATGAAAATAAGGCCTATTATGAAGTTAACTTCATTTTTCGCTATAATAGTGAATATACAAAATATCATATGGTACGTTTAAGAAACCTTGCCAGAAGAGGTGTTGAAGTTAATTTACTACTTGATTATTATGGCTCAGCTGATAATAATCGCAATAAACCTATAATCCCAAAAGCTTTAGTAAAACATTTAACTGATGAAGGAGTCAACATAAAATTTTTCAATATGTATAAAGGCAAGGGATTAACTTCATTAAAAAAACTACTTTATAGACTTCACTCAAAAATAATATTTTTTGAAGGTTTAAATTCCACTATTATTGGCGATAGAAATATGAGTGGAAAATATTTTTCCCTGGATAAAAATATAGAAGAAGGTATGCGAAGCTTTGAAGGGTTATTTGAAGGTGAATCCATTAGTAAAAAAGTTGAAAGCTATCTAACAAATATTTTTAATTCAGATAAAGTAAATTATATGAATTTTAACAATCCGGAATTTAATGTAGATGACAAAGAAGTTTTAGCAATAAAAAAAGAATTAGATGATATAGAACTTTATTTTAAAAATAGAAATAGCAAAAGGATATTCAAAAAATCAAGCTATAATTATTGGAAATCAAGACTTAAACCAGCTAATAATATAGACTTTATACATGATAGAATGGGTAGCCAAGTTAATATTGGAACGGCCTCATATAAACTTTTAGATGAAATTAAAAAAGCTAAAAAAAGCATTGCTCTTTATTCCCCTTACTTTGTCTTAAATAAGGAAAATAAAGAAGCCTTAAAGATTGCTTTAAATAAAGGTATTGATATCAAATTTTATATAGGAACATCACACATAATAAGTGATGAGCCATGGATTAATACAGTGATGGGAAAAGATTTAAAAATTATAAAGGATATGGGAATAGATGTTTATGTGTTAGACCATAACAAAACTAGTAAGATAGATCATAAAAAAGTCTACATAATTGATGATAAAATTCTTATGGGAAGTAATAATTATGATAATAGATCCCAAATATGGGATGAAGAAATCGCTATGGTTATACATGATAAAAAAAGGGCCAATGAACTAAGACATATATTTCATAAAACTAACACAAATACATATTCAAAACTTACTAATTCAAAGATTATAGAGTTAGACGCTTGTACTAGTATTTTTAAAAAGATAATTGGAAGATATATTCTAAGAAGTATTTTATGATTGATGGCAAATCAGCTTTATTCATTAGCAGGACTAAATAAATTGGGATCAAAGTGATTTGCAATTATATTATCATCAACTGAACTTGTATTAAAAAATGTAGTAATATCTTTTGATCCTGGACTAAATCTACTATCATCAACTGCTGCTAATCCATTTATAGCACTAACCGATGCTGTTCCATCAGAAGAAAAGTAATTAATAGATACATTACTGCTAAAATCACATGACTTTTCTGCTCCGTTATCACCATTACTTAAAGCACAAATCCTATGAAAAACAACAACTCCTACATTTGATTTAAGATGTGCCCTAACCACTACTACCTTATTATAACCAGAACTAAAATATCTACCGGCAACTATAAGCTCCTCTACCTCTTCGTTAGTTATTACTTCATTAAAATAAGATCTAGTAATCGTTTTAAAATTTGGGTCATTCTCATCTGTAACATATAGTATACTATCCACTTCCCTGGCTCCACTTTTTCTTTTTAACTCTACTCTAGTTTTAGTTCTTAAATTATCACTTTGAAGATATTTATTAATTAATATACCCTCAACATCTGAAGTCAAAGGAATGTTAGGATTCATAGTCCATGATACAAATCTAGTCCAATCATCTGCTGGCCCACGAACTATATGAGAATATAGAAGCTGGATATCTACCAAATCTCCCTCTTCGCATAAATCATCATCGCCAATATTTCCAGTACCTGAAGCCCCTTGTCTTAAAGGACAATATCTAGTTAACCCATCTTCTTGGAGTTGTTGGCGAGCATTACAATCGTAAAATTTTGCCTGAGTAGAAAAGTTGTAAACATACCCAATACTCCTGTCTGCAAAATTAACACAATTATTGCCATCACCTGGACAAACTATCAAATCATCACTACCTGAACTATCTGGTAATCTCGGAGTACTATTCCAATCAGATAATTCATCACTACAATCAATTCTATCGAAGTTATCCATGGATTCTTCTGAATCATGACTCTCTAAACCTAAGACATTTAAATGACTATTTGAAGAGATAGCCTCAGCCACTCCTGTATTTTGAGGGATTCTAGCGGAAAATCTAGGCATATAACCAGTATATTTTTTATCGTCTGTTTTCTTCTCTTCTCCACAAGAAAACTGCAATACCAAACTAATAAATATAGATAAGTTTAATAACTGTTTATACATATAAATTTCCCCTATTCTTAATCAATAATAGTAATAGTAAAATTTTAACACAAAAACTAAAAATTAAACCAAGGAAAATATTCTATAAGTTATTAATATTTAGTTATAAACAGAAAAATATACAAGTAGACTATAAAATAATCAGTTATATTGCTATTATTAATACTATGAAAAAACAAATACTTATACTACTTAGTATGATACCTGTATCCCTATATGCAAACTATCCAAAAACGCTCACAGCAAATAGTGACGACCCCGCCAGAAAATACATTCTATATAAAAATGGCGACCTATTTAGGGTATTCAGAGGGAATAATCTAAAGTGCAAAATAGCCTCTAATGTTAAAAATACAAGGGTTGAATATCAAAAAAGAAACAGATCTTTTATATACTACGCAAAAGAAGATATTCCATATATAAAGGTATATGCTTTAAAAAACAATAATTATTCTAGTACCTCCAAAGATATTGTACATAAAAATTGTCCTCTACATAATCATTATTTAATAGATGCTATTTATATAGATAAAAATAATTCATATTATAATTCTAATAAATTTTTAGACGATATAGTTAAAAACTATAGTAAAAATATAAGTATCCGAACAGGATTTATAGAGTACAACCTAAAAAATAATGGTGATTTATCTGCTATATTATATTTTGAAAATTCAAAAAAACTTACATGTAAACTTGCTAGTAATGTAGATCTTATAAGATGGCCAGGTAAAAGCAGTAAATACAGTCTTATATTTTTAAAAGATACAAAACAAAAAATGGCACTAATTAGAATTAATGGAAGAAATATATACAATTACATAAAATCTTGTGGAAAAGAACTAGTAGTAAAAATTTCAGATTCAGACCCTGCAACAAAATATTTTAAAAGAATTTACAAAAAATACTATGATGATGTTATAAACAGAATGAAAAATATTTATAATCCAATTTTTAAAAACAAACTTGATAAAGAATTAAAAGTCAATAGTTATTGGGAGAATTACAGTTCAACATTACACATGGTTGCAACTGCTGACCAATCTTTCTTTTTCAGAAAACCTATTATAAATATTTATGGCATTCCATATTTAACCCTAACTGCTGATGCCTTAGCTCTAATTATTTGTCATGAAATTGGACATCATATTGGAGGACTCCCCAAAATAAGCTCATTTTCATCATTTTCTTCTGAAGGACAGTCGGATTATTTTGCAACTTTGAAGTGCTTTAGAAGATATGCAAGTTTGGATGATAATCAAGAGTTAATAAAAAACATAGATATTCCAGATACTATGGAAAAAAAGTGCCAAAGAGCTTTTTCTGAATCAGAAGATATAGCAATTTGTATAAGATCTATTATGACAAGCATATCATTTGTAAATTATATGTTTGGTCATGCTAACATTAACACCCCTAGTGTTATTGCTGTTAAAAAAACCTATACACTTCACCCTAAAGCTCAATGTCGTCTTGACACTTATATAGCTGGAGCACTTTGTCCAGTGGATATAGATATTGATTTAAGCGATGAAAACTCTAATATGGGAACTTGTTATAGAGATAATCATGACTTTGATATAGGATTTAGACCTCTTTGTTGGTATGGGCCTGAATCTCTTTAATGCCTAAAATAAATATTTAAAATATAAGTTTTTTAGTAAATAATGTATTTATGGATTTTATTCAAGAAGCTCCCACAGAGAAAGACCCCTATAATTGTGGTTTATTTCCAAAAAACTATTTATCAAAGATTCTGCCAAAGGATTTATTTGAAACTATAGATAAAGATTTAACACTATTTTCAAAAAAGGCATTAAATCAATTACAAGATTTAAGAGAACAAGCATATAACAATCCTCCTACACACATAAAGTATGACCCTTGGGGCTCTAGAATTGATTTAATTAAAACCTCTCCTGCTTGGGATGCTTTAAAAAAAATATCTGCCAAAGAGGGATTAATCAGTATCGGTTATAATAAAGAGTACGGAGAATTTAAAAGAGTTTATCAATTTGCAAAACTTTACATATTTCACTCTTATTCTGCCTTCTTCTCATGTCCCCTTGCAATGACAGACGGAGCGGTTTGCACATTAAAAAAGTTCTCAAAAAATCACCACTTTCTAAAACATCTCTTATCCAATGACCCCGATAAATTTTGGACTTCTGGACAATGGATGACGGAAAAAACTGGAGGCTCAGATGTTTCAGCTATCACTACTACAGCAGAAAAAAAGGGGGATTCTTATCTTCTAAGTGGAATAAAATGGTTTTCCTCATCTACTACCTCAGAGATGGCATTAGTTCTAGCAAAGATAAAGGGTCAAACTAAATCTAGCCTCTTTGCCTTAACAACTGATACCGATACTATTGAAATCCTCAGGCTAAAGGATAAGCTTGGAACAAAAGCACTTCCTACAGCAGAGTTAAAATTAAATAAAACCCCTGCAATCTTAATTGGCAAACAAGAAAGTGGTATTGAAAGTATATCTAGCATGTTAAATATTACTCGCATATATAATTCCGTTTGCTCAATCTCTGAAGCAGGAAATATAATTACCTTACTAGAGGATTATTCAAATAAAAGAAGTGCATTTGGGAAAAAATTATCTGATATTCCTCTTCATAAAAAAACTATAAAAGAGATGAAAGCGACATTTAATGCTTGTTTTTATTTTACCTTTTATGTGGCTAAACTTTTAGGTAAAAAGGAAATCCTCCAGTCAAGTGATAAAGAAAACTCTCTCTTGAGATTATTTACTCCCATTTTAAAACTATTTACTGCCAAAGAGACAATCAAGATTGTTAGTGAGGCCATTGAAGGATTTGGTGGAGCCGGTTATGTAGAAGACACTGGAATTCCTCGTCGCCTAAGAGACGCCCAAGTATTCTCTATCTGGGAGGGAACCACCAATATATTAAGCCTAGATGTTTTAAGGGTCTTAAATAAAGATAATAAAGTCTTAACATATTTAGATCAGGAGATAAAAAATAAACTAAAAGATGAACCTATGGATTTAAAAGAAGAATGGCAAAGATTACATCAATTCATAATTAATGCAGATATTAAAACAAAAGAGTTAAATGCCAGATCTTTTGCTCTATCCTTAGCAAGATTATTTTCTGCTCTTTTAATAGAAGATAAAGATATCAAAAACACATGGATTATTTGCTCCCCCAAATATGAGTTTATTAAAAAGCTTTAAAATGATAAAAAAATCAATAATTTTTATTTGCTGGTTTTGCTTAAGTTTAAATGTACAAGCATCAGAAGTAAAAATTATAAAAAAGTACTATTACTGCAGCATTGAAATTGCAAATCGAGGAAAAATAGAAAGCTTTGACAAAATTCTAAGATATAAAGAAGGCACAGGCTTTACTAAGAGTTTTAATGCTAGAGATATCTATAGCAAATTGCATATAAATACCTACCTAACAGATAGCCAAAAGAACATATACTATGTCTATAGAATCAATAACAAGAGTCATAAAAAAGCATATACTATTTTTAAATTTAATTTTGATTCAAATACCTTAGATAAATATTACGCATATCATTTTAAAAAGGATCAAAAAATAGAAAGAATTTACAAAATTGATTTTATAGAGAAAAACCTACTTTTAAAACTAATTAATGAAAGCAGTTCTGATGAGTATTCGTCTTTTAGTTTTAAAAAAAGAAGGTGGAACTGTAAGGAAATACAGTATATTACCTATCTTTTTAAAATATTTGCGCTATTTGTCATACAAATAATGTCTGCATAAAAAATCCCGCCAATAAAGATAATCAAACGATAATTTAAAAATAGATACTAAAATATTAATTGACAATATCAGGTTAAATGCTGCAATTTTCCTATTGATTATTAATTCATATTTATTATATTTATTGAATTAGCTAAAATAAAATATAATAAAGGAGAGTAAAAAATGAAAATTCTAGTTGCTACAATCTTAAGTTTTTCCACTATGGTATATGCAACCTTTGATCAAAATGTAGAAGATTTTAATAAATCTAGCAATATTAGCATAGAGGATATAAAGGAAAGTTATTATAAAGGAGTTTGTTATAAAAATTCCTCTGATATAGATGGTTTGGGAATTATCTTGGGACTAGATTTTTCGAATATAGAAGGTAAAGAGTTGAGAGCATTGTTGGAGAAAAATCAAGGTGATTTTAATGTTGTCACATATTATATTGCAAAAGAGCTAATTACTAATTCTGCTCCTGTTATTGAAAGCACTAAGGCAACTGTAGATGAATACTATAACTCCGCAAAGATTGAAATTAGTAAGTTAGTTTTCAATAACAGAGTCATATCCAGAAATTTACTAATTGTTCGCCAATTCGATGAAAATAAACTTATAGCACTATTTATCCTAAGAGATAAAAGAAACTATAACTTTGTAAAAAGGGCTTGTTCTTTAGAGAAATTATCAGACTTCTAGTTATTGATAATAATTAAATATCTTAAAGTTATTTAATCAATTAACCGATAATGGTCACTATGAGGGCCAAAATTAAAAAAGTTATTCTTTTTATAGTTCTATTGTTGATAGTATCGTATTTTCCTTTAAAAAATAACTTTAGAAAATTAGCTAGTAATAATATTATCCCAACTGATAACACTTGCATAAACTTCACTCAAGCAATTATAAAATACTCTTTTGCCTATAAAGATGTTCTCAATAATTTAAAATTAAAAGCAGAAAGTGCAAATTCAGCGACAGATCTTATCAATATGATAGATTGGGCCTTTGCAAAAGGGTTAGACATACCAGAAATAAGAGAGGCCACTATAGGCTCTCCCTATTTTAAGGAGCTAAAAGTTTCTCAAGCTCCAATTACAAGGGCATTAATTGAAATAAAGCAAAGTCAAAGCTCTAACTTTCTAAGTGCTGTTGATGCCTTTAAAAAGTATATCCCCTCCTTTAAAAATGGCTTTAAGGCAATAGATAAGGCTCGATATTATGATTCTACAATAGCTACTCTTGCCGTAAAGGATCAATGTCGTATCGGTAGTTGCTGGGCGTATGGATCAACCAGCTTTTTAGAGCAAGTTCTCTCCAAAAAATTAGGCAAAAAAGTTGAACTCTCAACAAAACATTATTATGGCCAATACATTGCCAATGAAGTCAAAAAAAACTTATTTAGAGACCCCATATCCCCTAAAGGAGAACTATATAAGGAAGGTGGAAGGTTTGATTCTTATATGGCATACATAAAGAACTTTGGAATTATGCCAAAATCTGCCTATAAACTCCCTGTTGCCTATGATAAGGAACCTCATAAAACTCAATTATATAATAGTTTAAGAGAAATCTTAGATAGATTTCACAAAGTAAAAGACAAGATACTAAAAAAAGAAATCGACCATTCTATAAAAGAACAGGAAATTCAAAGATACAGAGTAAAATATGCCAAAGAAATTGATGATGAAGTACAAAGGTACTCTGGAGATTTTAAGCAAACATTTACATTTGAAGGCAAAAAATACAATCCTGTAAGTTTTTATAATGAATACATTGCCGACCAAATACCTACGCTTAAATTAAATAAATTAGGCCATAATCCTTCAGATTTGATTGCATTTAGTGAAGCCAATTTTAAAGTAGATAAAGATGGATATCCTATAATGGATATTCCCTCTATGGTAAAAATATTTGATGAAAACTTAAACCCTCAAAAAAATTCTTTTAAAGTTATAGGTAAATATATTCCAGTATATCCAGATAAACTTAAAGATTCTCCCATAGCAAATATTTTTCCTGAAATCATAGAAAAATATAGCAAAGATAAAGAAAAAATTTTAAAAATTATCAAATCAGAAATTGATAATAAAAAACCTATTTATATATCTATTGATGTTACTGATAACACCTACATTGATCCTGTTACAAAAAAAGAATATAAAATAATAAACAGTGAAACTGGTAAAATAACAACTCATGGATTAAATAAACGAGTAGGTACTCACGGAGGACATGCATTATTAGTTGTAGGATATGAAGTAAATCATAAAGGAGAACTAAAAACTATAAAAATGCAAAACTCTTGGGGAACAAGACACGGAGATGATGGGTTTTTACATATGGATATATCTTACTTTAAAAAATATGGAAGAAATATAGTAACTCTCCCTTAATTACAAGTAGTAAAATTTGCCATTAAAAATAAATTTACATCTGACCAAGTTTTACCTTTATGTAATGCCTTGCAAGCCCTACTTAGACTCTTTAAAGAATCATGTAATTGAAAATCAAAAACATCAATAGTTGCTTTAGCAAACAACTTATTACCATTTATAGAGTAAGAAAAAGGAATATTCTTTGTAATATTATTGGCCTTTATCCTAATTATAATTTGTTTACCCTTAGGATTTATTGAAACTACATTTGCACTGATATACTTTGAACTCATTCTTTTGAAAAATGAAGTAGAAATTGTTTTATCTCTAACTGCTTTTCCAGTATCAACAATACTACTATCTATACTTATACTAGTTGCTTTGATTATTTGGTTTATAGAACTTCCCTTAACTTTTCCATTTAAAGAAAAGGAAGGCATTTTACCTTTAACACCTACTTTTGATAGAGTTTTAAAGGCCTCCCATTCAATGATAATATTCTTAGAATCTATCTTTATACAATCTGCTTGAATATTAACTGTAAATACAAACAAAAAAATAGATAATATAATATTTTTCATAGAACTATTATAAGAAATTAAAAAGCACTTATTGGCAAGAAAATATTTAATTTTAATCAACGCTAATATTGCTAAGCAGTAATTGAGCTTTTTAAATTCAATGGTTCAAACACTTAAATACTCCTTCTTTATACCTTCTATTTCTATGTAGAATATCTATTAAAATCTCTAAAGACTCTACTATTCTAACACCTGGACGATTAAAGTAAAAGTGACCATCTGTTAAAAAAACTTTATTTTGTCGTACACACCTAAGTTTTGTCCAATCCTTATGAGCTATTAAGCTCTCTACCTCTTTAACAATTTTAGTTAAAGAAAATCCACAAGGCATAACAATTAAATACTCAGGATCAAGCTCTATCAATTTTTTAAAATCAAAACTATAAGAGTCTTCGCCTGCTTTAGCTAAAACTTCAAAAGCATTAGCCTTCTCTACTAGTTCTGGTATCCAATTTCCCGAAGTCATTAAAGGCTCTATCCATCCTAAACATAGCACTGTTGGAGCTTTTTTACTTTGAAATTCTTGCGATAATAAATTGATACGATTTTTCATATCTGTGATAAGCTTCACCCCTCTATCTTTTGCATTTAAGGCCAATGCTACCTTTTTAATATCAGAATATATATCTTCTATAGTGTTAGCATGGAGATCTACTAGAATAACTTCATCAGAAATTATACCTTTTAAATAATGATTTACATCTTTTAAACTAACTGCACAGATTTCACATTTTGTTTGAGTTACAATAATATCTGGATTTAAAGCTTTTAATTTGTCCACATCAATTTCATAAACAGAAGTAGATAATCGTAAAATATCTCTAACACTCATATCTATTTCCAAACTAGTTCCATCAATAACACACCTTGCCCTAGTTAAAATTGGTCTATTTATAATATCTGATGGAAAGTCACATCCATGAGAGCGTCCTACAAGATTACTAGCATGTCCTAAAGACGATATGATTTCCGTTGCACTTGGTATTAAAGAGACAATCCTCACGATTTAATTTAACCACTTTTTCTAAAAAAAATCTTGTTTTTTATTAAAAATTTTTATAGCTTGCTATGAATGATAAAAATAGATAAAAAACACATTCCATTTTTAGTTACATGTATAGGAGTAATTATACTTGCACTTTTTCGCATACTACCTCATCCTCCAAATTTTACTCCTTTAATGGCAACAGCACTATTTGGAGGCAGGTATTTTTCTAATGTAAAATTAGCATTCATAATCCCTATTGTATCATTATTTGTAGGGGATATCTTTATAGGATTTCACTCTTTAATGATTCCTGTTTACGGAAGTTTTATAATATCTATATTAATGGGAATATTTTTAAAAAGAAGATCAAGCCTAATAAATATAGCAGGTGTAACATTTTTTTCTTCCATCCAATTTTTTATTATAACTAATTTTGCAGTTTGGCTACTTTTGCAAACATATCCAAAAAATATTCAGGGATTAATTACATGCTATGTAAATAGCCTTCCTTTTTTGAAAAACAGCTTGATGGGAAATTTTTTCTATACTGGAATTCTTTTTGGGGCATACACATTATTATCTAAAAAGCTTCCCGCTTTAAGAGAAGTTTAAATTATATTAATTACTATTTTTAAATTAAAGTTTTATCTCCTAATCCCGATTAAGTATAAGTGAAATTATATTTTTATATCATTTCTGTTATATTTCCTTTTAGCTTCTCTACACTTGCTAAATATCCTTATCCAGCTAATAGAAGCATAACTTTACGCCCGGATATAATGGCAAAATGTATGATGGGAAATTTAGTGGTTGATACTAGAACTATTTATCCTCAAGATTCCTATCCAAATAATTATAGAAATAAAGGTGGCAATTATCCAAAAGAATGCCAATATACTCATAATGCCTTTTGGGATTATCTAACAACTAGTGATATCAATCGTACTTGTGACTTTGAAACTGGTAATGAAAATGAACTTAAGAAGTGGATACTAAGTCAACGAGACAATAGTATAGATCCAGTAAGTATATTTAGAAAATCAATGGAAATTAATAATGGACATATTTTTAACTCTCTTTTAACTGTTCACCAACTTTTACGAAATGAAGCTAGATGGAGGTCTACAAAATACTACCATTATTCTTCCTCAGCACAAGAAGAAGATATATTCTTTAGAAAATTTATAGATATAAGAGGTGAGCTAAAAGAAAGAGGAGAAGGATTTGAAGGAAATCATCAAGGTTCATGGTATAGAATGTGGGGAATAGCACTTTATCGAATAAGTTTAGTAGATAAAAAAAGTGATATAAACCGCTGTACTAAATTAAAACCAAATCCAATTAATAGCTTTAAATCCTCTATGGTAGCTTTATTGGCAGAATTGGCAAAATACATTCACGATATAACTGGAAGTCGGGGCTCTGACTCTGATAGACAGGGGAAGGCACGTATTAACAATATGGGTTCAAAAATGGGAACAGAAATTATAAGATTATCATCTGGTTTAAGATTAAATAGTAAAGATAAAGATAATTGCTTAAATAAAAAATATATAATGGCAAGAGAACATTATTATTCTCCATCTCCCCCATCCCCATAAACTAAAACAATTTTTTCCATTTTAATATATTTAAGTATTGGTATAATTTAATATTAGTTGACCTTATTATTTTACTTAGCAAAATAAATATTATTTACTTTTTTTTAAAAATTTGATTTAATAAATTTAATTAATATTATACTTATAGGAGATACCAGTGAAACTTACAAAGATTTTAAATTTATCATTCGTTTTTTTAATAACTATAATGTTTGCTCTTAGGGCAAACTCTAGTGAAATACTAGATATACATGTCTCTTGGGCAAAAACTAAAAAAGGATTTATTGGTAGCATTATTAAGATAAATAGTGGAGATCAAAACAGTACATTGCGCTTGTATAGGAATAAAAAAAATAAACCCGTTTTATATTACCTAAATAAAAAAAGCATTTTAAGGGCATGGGGTTCTGGTTTACATAAAACTACTCTCATAATAAATGGCTTAAAAACTCCAGTATTTCATAGCAAAAGAAAAGGTAGGTATTTTCAGGCATCTCTAACAGAAAGTGACTTTGCCAAACTAAAAGCTCCTCCTCCACAAGAACCATTATCATACCATTTAAAGGAATTTGGAGTTTATGATTCAAATAATAAAAAAATTATTAAAATTGGAGCACTTGATGCCCCAAAAAGGCTTGCTCATTTATACGACAACCCCAAAAAACTTGAAGGATTTACCGATGATGAAAAAACTTATATCCAACAACAATATAATTGGACAGGCGATACAAATGCAAAAACTGTACTTATGATATATGATCTAAGAAATCATCCTAAGTGGCCAGACAAGCCACTACCTGTGTATCCAAATCCATTCGTAGTAGTAGTAAAAAATCCTCATACTGACTTTGTTGGGTTTCAAATAAGAACATCCCCGTCTAAAACTCGAAAAGAAGCTATAGACAAAATATTTAGCTGGTTAACTTCTTCATCTCCAGGTATTGATGAAGATAGTAGACTTCCTTTTTATAAGAATCCATCGGCAAAACTAAAAAAGTGCCTTGAGCAAAACAAAACAAGGCTTACTCTTACCCCAATTAAAGAAATGATTAGCAGTAATACTTCTACTGCAGACCTTGCTAAAGAATTAAAAACCTACTTAAATTCTGATGATCAATATTCTGGGTTCTATTATGCAAAAGCTGCTAATCTTTTAGAAAAGCGTTATAATAGATTTAATTCCTTTACTCTTCTCTACGATCCCAAGCAGTCCACCACTGAATATGAAAGATTGTACCCTAGCATAAAATTTGCATTTAACTATCAAGCTTTTACTGCTATTGTTAGAAATATAGGTAATGATTCTGATATCCTAGAGCTTATATCAACCCTTGCAGAACAAGAAAACAGCCTTTACGATAATCATGGAACTATCTCTTTTAACTTCAACTATACAGGCTTAATCCCAGTTATAAGAGACGAGAGATATAATTGGAATCCAAAAAATGGTCCAAGAGTAGATGTTCCTTATACAAAACATTGGCTTCTAGTAATGTTAGTGGAATATGCACTAGAACTTGGTTATGCTCGAGATTGGTTTGCTCCTAATATTGATTGGTTTAATAGAGTTGAAGATGAATATCATTACGCTCTATGGAGAAGGCGACCACTTATAGACTATGCCATTCACAATAAGAGTAGTACATTTTCACTTCTCTTTAGTAGTGGTTATTGCTTTCCAACTAATGACTTTAAGGCCCAAAATAATGGTAAAACAGTAGTTGAAACTGCTCTTGAAAATCCTAGAGGATGGGGTTTAGCATCTGACATAGCCACATATAATAATCTATATAATTATATTGGCGAAGACTTGGGCAAAGTGGATGTGCTTTTTTAAGTATTAGTTACACTGATTTCACAGCTTGGATATGCCTTTTAATTAATATTAATTAAAAGGCATATCCAACCAATTTATTTAGTTATTTAATAATATAATCATAATTACCGAATAATTTTAAGTAGATACTTATTTAATAAAATTTATGATTATAAAAACTTTTCATATATATTTACTCATTTCTACATTTATTTGTTTTTCTTGTAGAAATACAAAACAAGACCAAGACACTAGTAGAATAATTGCTTGTACAGAGTGTGAAAATCTAAAAAATACCTATATTAAAGAATATGAAGGCGCAAAGGCCCAATTTAAAGCTCCAAATCAATTAACTCGTGTAGAAAGATATAATCTAGGATATTCTGCTTACCCAAATCAATCAACTGACCAAAAAATTGGTCGGTTAATTTTAGTTTTAGAATCCCAAAAGACTGCTGTTGAACATTATCTAAATAAACTGCCAAATACAGCTATTAATAAAAAGATACCTCCCAACGAGAATCAAACCAAAGTTGTAATGGGTCTAGCCATATCAAAGCAAAAGATGAAATTATCATGCGGAAAGCTTTGTAAAAATAGCAAAGAAAGAAAAGAGTACAGAAAAATTGTCGATGACTTATTTAAAATCATTGATATAAAAGACTCTTATAATTCATTTAGTGGATTGCCATTTTATAAAATTGTAGAGCATGAAATTTTTAAACCAGAATTTCAAGATAAAGTCATAAGGCTACATGATGAACTTTCCGTTATTGTAGGAAAATTTGCAAATGATAAAAATTTCAATTTGAAAACTAATATTTTTAACCTAGCAATGAAAGTTACCAATGGTAACCAAGAAGAATCAATCAAGTTATTAGGAATCCTTTTAAGTCGAGATTCCTCTATAATAAGATACTTAGAGTATTTAAGTCCTCATAATCGTAAATTTGTAAAAGCATTTGCTCAAACTCCTATTATAGTTAAACTCATATCTCACTTAGATAGAAAATCAAGTGGTCTATCATTTGATAGATTTTCTTATCCTAAAGGAGTTCAATTTTTAGATGAAAGAAACTATTATTTTTGGAGTTCAGCATTGCTAGGACAAAATCTAAAAAAATTAGGTTACAATAAAAAATTAACTAGAATAGCTATTAATAATTTTTTATTAAATTATAAGTTTTTAAGATACCTTGAAGCACAGGGCCTCATCAACAGTCTTATTAACTCCAAACAATGGGATATAAAATTTAAAGAAAATTCCATGAAGGCATTAAGAATATCAAATAGAGGAGGAAGTTTTGGATTAAATATGGAAGTTAATAATATAAACAACCTAGATCAGTTAAAAACTTCTATAATAGTAAAAGTTAAAAATACATGCTCCCAGCTGCTTCAAAGATTACTGAGAAATTAAAATCTCCTTCTAAGTTTATTCCTAAGCAACATAAAAGGTTTGGGTACTATCTTGCTTGGTGCAGGTGATAGGATGCTGGGCCAATGTCCACAACTAGAAGTTTACAGGTATTTTATATATGATATAATAACCAAAACATGGATGAAACTAAGACTTTTACCTTTATTTTTTTATTATGTATGGGGAATTTATTAAGCTTGAACTCTTTTGCGAGAACTCTTCCTATAACAAGATGCTTGGTGAAGGCTGAGGTTGTCTCAATACCTTCTTCTCATATTCAACAGACATGTAAGGAAATAGAAGAGATTTCTAAAATATATAAGCAAAAAGATCAAAAAGAGCGTAGAAAAATTTTAGAATCAAAAAAATATCAATATATACATCCTCCCTCACACCCTCCCTCATTTAAAGTAAAATTGAAGATTTTAAAAGCTCAATTCAACTCACAGCATGGAGAAAGAGAAGAAGAGACAGGATACAAATTTGTTAAAAAGACTTGTGAAAACCTACAGAATTACAAAGGGAAAGTCAGAGCTTTTAATTTTGATGTGGAAAGACCTTTTGTAATAATATTAGATAAACATTATGTTCTTGCAGGTACAACTTACAGTGCGACTCAACATATGAGGAGAGATGATGGTTGTTCTCGTTGTGAAAATATAAAAACAATAAAAAAGGGGGATCTTGTTACTTTTCTTTATTCATTTAGTTATGATGATGAGATTATTGTGATGGGACATCCTCCACGGTATGGGCATAAAAAGGCTTGCCATTTAGGAAAACAACACAAGCCTTAAAGGATCTCACACCAAAAAAAAGGCTTTCCCCCCTCTTTCTTTAATTTCTAATGGTTCCCGTGTATGTTCGACCAGTATTTACTTGGTGCAGGTGAGAAAAAGGTAGGTAAAGAAAATTTTTCCTCTAAAAACATCTCCGTAACTCTTACTGTTAATTTTAAAATATAGATGAGGTACTTAAATTTTCTCTTTGAAATTAAACCAGTTTTTGGGGTAAGGTCATTAGGGCCTCATAGTTCTCTAGGACATAGACTTCCTATTGATATATTGACTGATTGCTATAATAAGAGTAAAAGTGACGAAGTTATACTCTTAATATCTGCACCAGTTTTTGAGAGTAAGTCCATTCAATTTTTTAATATAATTACATAATATAAATAAAGGAGTAGATTATGTTTAAGATTTTATTAGTTTTTTTATTTACAAGTTGTGGAATAGAAGTTGTTAATTCTGGATTTATGGGGATTAAGCGTCATAAAGGAGAGATATCCACTATAGAGCTTCAAGCAGGTATGCATTTTTATATACCTATACTAAGCGATATCTTTGAATTGGATATCAGAGAGCAGATGCAAGAGAGTGTCGTATCTGCATATAGTTCTGATAATCAAATTATTAAGGTTACCTATAAAGTTAATTACAAACCAATACCGAATAAAGTAGCCGAATTATATATTAAATTGGGGGAAAATTATTTTTCTATTTTAGCTCCTCAGAGAGTTGAGGCATCTGTTAAAGAAGTTATAGGGAAAGTAAAAGCTACAAATTTAGTACAAGAAAGACAGCGGGTTTCCAATGATGCTTTTGAAAAAATTAAGAATAGATTTTCTGGATTGGATATTATTATTACTAATTTTGAGATAACTAATTTTGACTATGATAACGATTTTGAGAATGCTGTTAAAGCGAAGGTAATTGCAAAAGAGCAGGCGGTAGAAGAAAAAAATAGAACTGTAAAGATTGCTGAGCAAGCTAAACAAGCAGTATTGAGGGCCCAGGCTGAGGCCAAGGCAATTAGAATTAAGGCACAAGCATTGTCTCAAAATAAAGATTTGATTCAATTGGAGGCGGTCAGAAAGTGGAATGGGGTTTTGCCTCAATATACTATGGGGAACACTGTTCCTATGATTAATTTGAGGTCTAAATAATTTATTTTATTGTTAGGACGATAATACCTATTTATCTAATAGGTGTTTTTATTAGTTTGATAGTATCAATAGTTAGGGGAGTGTTTTTAAAAGATCCTCCCACCATAAAGTGGTTAGGATATATTTTTTGCTATCCATTTTTTCTGCTGAGTTCTAGATTAAGAAAGGAACTTTTTGTATTTTTTAGAATGTAGCGAAACCCGAGAAAGTGTGTTCGAATAGCTTGACAATTGGTGCGAGAAAATAGAATCAAGCTTAGAAGTTGTTCTTCCTTTCTCTAATGAAATAGAAGAGGTTTTAGATGAGATTTTAGGGGTTTGGAAGGCTTCAGAGGAGATGAAGAAAACCTCTTTCTAATGACCTTACCCCCAAAAACTGGCGCACTTTCAAAGAGACTGTTATAGATAACACAAGGGGTAATTTTATGGGAAAAGGAGCAAAGTACAGCACAGAAAAGATAATAACCATGCTAAGACAAGCGGAGATTTTAGAGGGACAGGGAAAGTCATTAGATGAGATTTTACGAACATTGGGGATAGTAAGATCAACACTATATAGGTGGAGAAAGGAATTTGGTAATCTATCAATAAATCAAGCAAAAAAATTAAAAGAGTTAGAAGTTGAAAACTCCAAACTAAAGAGATTGGTGGCAGATCAAGCACTAGATATTTTAGTTTTAAAGGACTTTAATCAGGGAAAGCATTAAGTGCTGATGAAAAGAAAGAAGCAATTAATAAAGCAATAGAGAAGTTTAAAATATCCAAAAGAAGAGCTTGTAGAATATTTAATCAGCACCTATCAACTTACAGATTCAAAAAGAAAGAAAAAAAAGATGAAAAGAATTTAAAAAAGGATATTATAAAGCATTGTCATAAAAATATTAGATATGGATTTCCTAGAATTATAAAGCTGTTGAAAAATGTTGATAACTGGCATGTCAATAACAAGAGAGTTCATAGGATCTACAAAAGTGAGAACTTGCAGGTAGCAAATAGAAAGAGAAAGAAGAAAAAGCATATTAACAATACAATATCGATTGGATTAAAAGCTAAATATAGAAGTCATATTTGGAGTTATGATTTTGTATCTTGTAGAACCTACAATAGTAGAAAGTTTAGAATACTGACAATAATTGATGAATATACAAGGGAGTGCTTGGCACTAAAGGTTGAAAGGAGACTTAATTCTAAAGATGTATTGGAAACATTAGCTGATTTATTTTTAATTAGAGAAAAACCTAAATATATTAGAAGTGATAATGGAGCTGAGTTTACAGCTAAGATTTTAAAAGATTGGTTGAATGATTTAGGTGTAAAAACTTTATTTATAAACAAGGGTAGTCCTTGGGAGAATGGATATAATGAGTCTTTTAACGGTAAATTAAGAGATGAATTGCTTAATTTAGAGATCTTTTATTCTTTAATTGAAGCAAAGGTTTTAATAGAAAAATGGAGGTTTGAGTATAACTATATTAGACCTCATAGTTCTCTAGGATATAGACCTCCTATTATATTGACTGATTGCTATAACAAGAGTAAAAGTGATGAAGTTGTCTCTTAAGATCTGTGCCAGTTTTTGGGGGTAAGGTCACCCATAGATGAGATAAAAATTTACCAAAAACAAAAGAGTTATTTTCTCCCTGAGCTTTTTAAAATCAAGTCTTAAAAATTCATTTTATAAGCCCTTTTAACCCACACTAGAAAAACAAAAACTTGTTGACTCTTTTGTTGATGAGGTCAACAGGTTTTTATCAAAGAGAATGTTCATTTTAAACATTGTAAGTATTTAATTTTCTTGAGATTAGCTTCTTTTTTGTTTTGTCCTTCAAAGACGTAACTCCGCCCTCCCTACATAAAATTTCGGGAGCCCGGAGTTACGTCTTTGAAGGACTTTATGGAGGAAGCTAATCTCAAGATCAAAAAAGGAAAAAATATGGATAAAAAAGCGTATGAAATTCTAGAAAAAAACCTAGAGATAGCCCCTGTTTTCATTTCACAAGAAGAGTATTCCAAAAAACAAGCCAAACTTTGCAAAACCTTGCTAGATCTCCATGATCTGATGTATCTTGAAGAAAATCAAAACAAAGAAGAAAGGAAATGTGCATGAACAAAATAGGACTTTACATAAGAGTCTCTACAGATGAGCAAGCTAGAGTCCATGAGGGAAGCCTTGTCTCTCAACGAAGAAGACTTGAGGAGTATGTTCAAAGCCAGAACAGGAATCAAAAAAACTGGGGTATGATTATTGAGACCTACACAGATGAAAAAAGCGGAAAAGATCTTAACCGTCCAGAGTTTCAAAGAATGATGTCTGATGTGAGTTGTGGCCGTATCAATGTGATTTTAGCTACGGAACTGTCTCGCTTTTCAAGAAGCATTAAAGATTTTTGTGAGCTTTGGGAGTTTTTTAAAGAGCATAAAACTCAGTTTATTACCTTAAGAGAGCAGTTTGATACCACGACGGCAGCAGGTGAGATGATGGTCTTTAACCTTATGAACTTTGCTCAGTTTGAGAGAAAACAAACCAGTGAGAGAATATCAGCTAATTGGTTAAGTAGAGCTAAAAGAGGTCTATGGAATGGGGGAAGTCTTCCTTTAGGCTATGACAGAAGTCCCGATAAAAAAGGAACACTTCTTATTAACGAAAAAGAAGCAAAAGAGGTAAGAAGAATTTTTGACCTCTTCTTAGAAACAGGCTCGATTAGAAAAACCTTACGTCAAATCACAAAAGAGGGAATCTATAGCAAAAAATACAAAAACAAAGCTGGAGTTGAAAAAGGGGGCAGAGTTTTCACAGTCTCCTCAGTCTACAACATTTTAAAAAATAAAGCCTATATTGGAGAAAGAGAGATCAACAAGAAGAAAAAAGAGCTTAAAACCGAGAGCGTAAAAGCTGTTTGGAAGCCTCTTTTGTTAAAAGAAAAGTTTAACAAAGCACAAAAGATGTTAGAAAAAAACAAAACTCGCTATAAGCCTGATGAGTGGAAAACCTATGCTTATCCTCTTAGCAATAAAATTCTATGTGGGGAGTGTGGTAAGTTTTTAGCAGGAAAATCAGCTACAGGAAGTAAGAAGAAGCACTACTACTATTCTCACACCAAAGGAAATAGTCTTTTTACAGAGACAGGAGAGAAATGCCGTCTTCATAGGTTAAGAGCTGGGAGAGTGGAAGATATAGTTCTAGATTTTTTTCAAAACAAAATTCTTAATAAAAACACCATTGAACAAATGATAAAAAGCTATGAAAAGATAAGCAAAAAAGAATCTCCTAAAGTTCAAGGTCAGCTCTTAAGCATAAAAAAAGAGTTAAAATCTCTTAACACAAGGCTTGAGAATTTATCTCAAAGACTTTCAGAGATTCCCTCTGATATTTCAGTTGAGCCTATTTATCAGCAAATGAGAAAGATCAAAGAAAAAAGAGAAAAACTTTTAGAAAGTGAGTTTTATCTTAATGAGGAGCTTTTAAAGAAAAACCACTTAAAAGTGGACAAAGAGGGCTTTTTCACAAAACTTGAAAAAACAAAACAAGCCCTAGAGAAAAGCTCTAAGGAAGCCCAAAGAGAGATTTATCACAATGTTCTTGATTTTGTGGAAGTTCACCCACAAAAAATAAGAGTGGGGCTTTTCGCCCCCTCTCTTTCTTTAGCTTCTAATGGTGCTTGTGTACGTTCGACCAACGTTCAGCTTGGTACCCGCCGTTTCAAAATAATAGAACACCTTAAACCATTAACAATAGGTAGAAAAGTTAAGGTACAGTGGTGGGAATTAAAGACTTAAGTTTGCATAACTGGTAATTTTGCATAGAGTCTGAAACTTTCTGAAACAATCTGCTAAATCTTTAGTAACTTAGCGACAATTTTAAACAGGGAGAAAAACTATGTTTTCAATACCAAAAGTTGTAGGAACTGTTGTAGCTTTATTTTCATTTTTTATATTTATAGGAAAATCTGATATTCCTATAAAGATGATATTAAAACTTCAAGCAGAAACATTTAAATTACTTGATGCTGACTGGGGAAGCCCTAGTGTTTTTTATAAAAATGCAAGATTTGTTAAAATTTATAAGTAATACTTATCCTTAAAACATTATATAGCTATATGAACAATATAAATTATTTTTATATAATAATTAATTCTTATTTTTGTTTGAGAAGGTAGTGCGAATTCTATCAAGCTTGGAAATAGCAAATAGTGATAAGTATTTAGTGTTTATTTCATCAAATAATGGTAGACTAGCTTCTCTTAATTCACTTATTGCCTTATTTATATCTTCAGGATCTCTTTCTTCAGTATATAGTGCAATAATATTATGTATACGATGATTAGACCATATAATATCAAAAAAATTAAAAGCTGTTATACTTTTTTGCTCATCTTCTAAACCTTTGATAATTTCAATTATTTTATTTAATATATTCTTTTTTAAAAGTCTTGAATACATACTCAAGAACATTTGATCTCTTAAAAGATTGCAATCAGATGCTAAAACTTTTTTTATAAATGTATCTTCAGCATACTCATAACTAGATTCCAACAAATTTTCTACATGTTTCTCTATAGAATCATCAATAAGTTCTCTTTTTACAGATCTATCTGTAAAGCTGTAATAATCTTGCACTCTATAAATATAAAATGGAACATCCGAATAAATTTCAAATGCAATTGATAAAATTTCTTTATGGTCTTTTATTATTTTATTTAGTTGATCAGAAATCCTGTCATCAGTTGTCTTATATATATTATCTAAAGATTTTCCATTACTTAAGAATTTTTCAAATATATCTATATTGATTATGTCTTTACTTTTATTTGATTTAATATATTCTAATAATAAAGATGAGAGCCTGTTGAGTTCATCAATTGCAGATAATGATTCTTCTATTAATGACTCATTACAAAGTTTGTAAATTCTTTGAGTACGAGCATCTTCAATAGTTTTAGACACATCACTCAAAGAAAAACTTTTCTCTTTAATAAGTTTTGAAAGGTCTTCTAATTTTAAATTAGCCGTAGACTTGTTTAGAAGGCCCTCTATTTCTTTTTGAGTTAATGATATGGGTTGTTCAAGGAAATAACAGTATTTTAATGGATTTTCTGAATAAAACACATAATAATCTTTAGTAAGTGCTAATAGTATATTCATGAAAGAATTTTTGTCTTTATCAGAAAGACTTGTTTTTGAAAAAAGATTTTCTTGTAATAATTTATCAAGTTGCTCTTCTTGTGGGGGCTTTTTTATTGCAGTTTTGTCTCTTAATAATAATATTTCACTTAGAAAGGTATCATTTGTAAATAATAAATCTGTAGCTATTGGAAACCTGAATTTTAATAATTGAACTAAAAACAGAGATTCTCTATTACATTCATTAGGATAATATCTATCTACCTCTGGCTTTAAAATACTAAGTTGTTTGCAA
Source organism: Bacteriovoracaceae bacterium (assembly GCA_965243505.1). Lineage (GTDB taxonomy): Bacteria > Bdellovibrionota > Bacteriovoracia > Bacteriovoracales > Bacteriovoracaceae > CBDEVA01. Next base: position 26,242 of record CBDEVA010000002.1, read on the forward strand.
AGTTTTTTCAAAAACCTTGGGTTAGAAGGAATAAAATTAATATATTTACTAATTATTTCTTTGGAAAATGGATTATCCTTATATGCTGCTAGAAAGCTTGGCACTATATTTCTATAGGAATAATTAAGAAATATTGGAATATCGTATATTTTCTCAAAGAAACTAAATTTTGTATCATTGCCCGATAAATCTTTACTTAGTTTTTCATAATCAGCAATTAAAATTGTTATAATATTTTTTTTATCAAGTACTTCTCTAATATAAAGAAGAAATGGCTTCAAAATTTCTGGATCACAACGATCTAAGTCTTCTATGGCTACAACTATTTTATTTTCTTTGTTGTTAACTATATCTCCTATCACAGTTTGATTAAATAAAAAAGAGTATATAATATCTCCGAATAGCTTCATTTTGCTTGATGAGCCTACATAGTTTACTATTTTTGATGGATCTCTATGGTTTGCCATTTCTATAAGAGACTTTAACTTTCTATTTTTAAAAACACCTGATGCTTTGTCATAATCATAAAATTTTAAAAACAATTCCAAATTAAATCCATTAATTAAACTGTCTTTTGAAGAATACCTCCACGGATTAAACCAAAAAAAACTTACATTTTCTTTTTCTAATTCACTCTCTAAAATTTTTACAATAGATGTTTTTCCTGAACCCCACTCGCCAAACAATCCAACCCTTAAAGATTGTTCTTGTGATGCACCTATTATTTTTCTTATATAGTTTAATTGTTTTGCAACCCCAATTAAGTCATCATCTTTATTTGAAATAGGATTAGCACTTAAGTTCATTTGTTTTGCCATAAAAAACTATATCTATTATTTAACGATAATCTATATTAAAAATTATCCCCCACCCTCAGTTCCACCAAAATCTATTTTTACTAAGTCTTCAAAAATTTCAACTTCTTCGCTATCTAATATAGACAACTCTTCATAAGTAGAGCCTGATGCATCATAAACAATATAGGAATTATTTAAACTATCATAAAGATAAATAACATTATTATAATCATCAATATAATCTAACTCAATATTAGAAAATACCACTTGAGATAAAAACAAAAACAAAAAAAATACCTTTTTCATTGTAACCCTCCATCAATATCAGGTTGCTCTAAGGTATCTGCCATAAGAGTAACATAAGAATGAACCTTATTTTTAGAGCTAGGATGAGATTCTTTATGTAATTTTCTTAATTTTACAATAGCTTCATCAATAATAGCTTTTTGTCTTTTTACTTGCTCTGGAGTTAATTTATGACATAAAAATTTAATTTGGCTATCAGAAGTTTCAGGAAACTTAGAAAAATAAGTTACATCTTTAATTAGCTTTTTAGTAGTTTCATTATCTATAGAAAGATTTTCTTTTTTTCCCTTTATTACTCCATTTTCATCTTCAACTAAAAACCCTTCTTTTAACATTTTCCCTAAATCGCCTAATGCAAACTTATCTAATGTCTGCTCAATTTCTTCTCTAGTTGTTCCGCCTTCATTGTGAGCTAATGCTGCAATTATACGAGCGTTTTTAGTGTCAAAGGAGATTGTTTCAATAGGAGAGCTTTCCATATCTGATAAAATCATAGATGAATACCTCTCTCTTAAAAATTTTCCAAGATGTCCACTAAGATTTTGCAAAATATCACCTACTCTTTTTCCTCTGTTCATACCAAACACAATCTTTCGGGCAATTTCAGCAGAGATGCTCTTTTCTGTAATACCTTTTAAAAGATTCCAAACTGTACTTGGGCTTAGATTGTTATGAGTTCAAAATCCATTAACGCTTATATTTGACTTATTTTCTATATAGCTCTCAAGTAAAGTCTTTAATTCAGATACAACTTTTCCATGGTCTATGTAGCTTTCATTATCAAAAGTATAAGAGTTAATAGATGTTTTATTGTTTTTACTTGTAGTATCTAACATAAAACTCCTTTATTTAATTTACCTCTATATAAAAGCGGTTTTATATAATCAACTCCTTTAAGATAATTAATCTACAAGGTTGTATAAAATCACTTAAATTTTGTTCAATTCTGTATATAACTCTGTAGATATATAGTCAAGACAGTGCATCATTTCTACAATCCTGTAAACTATTTGAAATTATTAGTATTTTTTCTCTTGATTTAACCAAAATGAGCAAATAAAAACGCCAAAATGGTTAAAAACTCGTTTTGCCTATAAAAAGGAGGTTTTAAATGAAAAAATTAAACAAAAAACAACTACAAAAACTAAGATCAGAATCTAAAAATTGGACATCTAAAGAGTGGGAGGAATATCTACAGACAATAGAGCATCAAAGATCTGAATCTTTGATACATCCAAAAAAATACGAAGAGCTAAAAGAAGAAAATCCATTTTTATTTAAAAACCATGAGAAAAATAACTTAAATTATGAGCTTATTTTAAAGCTAAAGAAAGCACTCGAAACCCTTACTTTTAAGCAAAAAAAGGTCATAAAAATGCTCTTTTGGGATAATTTTACCGAAAGTGAAATTGCTAAAAAACTTGGCAAATCTAGGAGTTCAATCAGAAATACAAAAACCCAAGGATTACAAAGACTTAAGTTAAAATTAGGGACACTGTCCCCTTATATAGAGGGAAAAAGTTTATTTGACTCTCTGCAATCTCTTTCAAAAATCAATTCTAGTAACCCTAAAAAAGAAGGAGAAAGTTATGTTGCTTGAGGAGAGATTAAACTACGCTCTTAAAGATTTAGACGCTCAAGAGAGGATTATAATTTACTGTAGGTTTTGGGAAAATATGAGCATCCTTGAGATTTCAAGTTTCTTGGGTATTTCATGGGAAAAAACCGATCAAATATTAACTAGCACTTTAGAGCAACTAAGAGAAAACCTTAACAAAGAACCAGATTATTATTTATTTGAGGATATTGCTTAAATATCAACTAAGAGGAGATTTTATGAAAAAAATTTTAATTTTACTTATAGCTATTTTGAATATTTTAACTGCTCAAGCAAAAGAGGAAAAGATGCTTTTTTATGTGACTTATAACAAGCGAGAAAAAGATGCAAAAGAGATTGTAGATAATTTTAAGCTTTTAAATAAAGAGTTTAGAAATGATTTTTTAATAGAAAAAATACATCAAACAGAGCCTTGTAAACCATTGAAGTTCAAAGGGGTTACTCAATTTTGTTTAAATGATGACGGTACAGATATGATAATCGGTAAATGATTTGATTAATAAAAAGGAGATTTTTTAATGAATACAAATATTGTTGATATTAATAAATATAAAAACCAACCACTGGAATATAAATCTTTTGAAATTTTCAAAGGTATAAAAGATAGAAATGGTAAAATTATTAAAAAGAGAATTCTCGGACAAGCAAAACTATTTAAGGGAATTAATACTTACCATATATTTATAAAAACTTTGATAGGTACTAGATTTTTTATGTTACCTGAGAGTAAAAATTCTCATAAGTATGAATATGTAATTTTAACTAGAGAACCCAGCCAAAGAGAAGATAGAAAGTATTACTGGAATAGTGTTGGAGAGGGAATTATTTTAATGGGAGAAAATGCTGGTCTTATGAAGCTTAAATGGGACTTTTTTGATAATGATGACATCTATATGAACATTGGGCCTACAGAAGAAAAATCTGTAGTCTCTTTAATATAAGGAGATTTAAAATGATTAAATTAAAAAAATATATAAAACTTTTAGTTCTGCCTCTTGTTTTAATACAAGGGGTAGCATTTGCAGGGCTTGAGGCATCTTTAATTAGTATAAAGACAAAGCTAATTGGAGTAATTTTGCCTCTTGTATCTGTTATTGGTTTAGTTGTTGCTACCTTTAGTTTTATTACAGGCAATCCCAATGCTAAACAACATATTATTTATGCTTTGATTGGATCTGCTATTGGTTTTGGAGCTCAGAATATTGTTGACTTTATTGGTTTAGCAGTTTATTAGTGCTGTATGAGTTTAGAAGATCATAGAGAAAATTTTAATAGGCGTTGGAATATATCTACTGATTGTACGCCGGAAGAAGCTTTTAAAGGGTTTAAAAGAAGAATGCTTAATCTTCATAACAATATTGATTCTTTAGTGACAAATGAAGGTCATATAAGTTTTTATCAATACTATGCTATAAAGCCAGAATTTACTAGAGATCATTCTGCTCCTATAACTGCAAAAAACTTTGCTAATCCGCCTCAAAAAACAGTAACAATTATAAATCATTTAAAAAAATTACAATTTCTTGAATTTCTTCAATGCATAGAGGTGATTCACAGACTAGAAAAATCTAAAGAATATAGAGAAGATAATTTAAATGAGTATTTATTTAAAGAAATATCCACTTCAATTCAATATTCTTTAGGAGTAACCTTTCACTTAGGAAAAGATAATAAAGGCTACATACTTTTTTACAAATCAGGAGAAAAAGAATTAGATGAAAAAGTTGTTAACAAAACTCTTTCTTTTTTAGATGATAATAGTAATAAACATTTTGAGGATGCATTGAGTATGTATTTTAATGGAAAGCATGTGGAATCTGCTGAAAAGCTTCGTAGAACTTTAGAGGAGTTTCTTAAATATAAATTAGGAAATAGCAGAGGGTTAAATAACAATATTAAAGAATTGAGACTTAAGTTAAAAAACAAAGGCATTGATGGCAGTGTCAGAAATATTATTTTTCAAAATTTTAATTATTTAGATAAGTATTACAATGACAACTCAAAACACAATAGTAAAAACATCTCAGAAAATGAAAATGAATTTTTAATATATCAAACTGGCGTTCTTATTAATTACATTAATAATGAACTCACTCTATATAAGTAATTCAACTTTGTTTTTCATGTAGTATTACTCGAATCAATAACTGTTTCGTAGTAGTAAATAGCATTTTTATAAATTATGATTTAGAAAAAATAAAATTTAGTTTAGATTATCATTTCAGAATATATAAGTATTTAGATATAAAAGAATAGAATAAGGAAAACATAATATGAACATCTTAACTTCAAGCACACCAAGACAATTGCAAAATAAGACAAAACTTCTAGGCTTTGAACTTGCAGATTTACTACTGATATTTCTATATTTATCAATAAGTAATTTTCTATTTAGTCAAACTTCTCTAAAGCCACCTTTGGTCTATATTGGAACAATTGCTATTTCTTTAACTCTATATTTAACAAAAAAAGGAAAACCAGAACATTATCTCCAGGATAAATTATCATATATTTTCAACCCAAGCATCTTCTCAGCAAATCTCTCTGATAAGCAGTATAAATCCTATTTTAAAAGGGAGATTTATGAAAACATCAACAAAGCTAAAAGATTTTAGTGAGTTTCAAAAAGAACATTCACTAGCACATGAATTTCCTTTTTGGGACTTCTTTGAAAATGCTGTAGCATTATCAGATAGCACTTTAGTTCAAGGTTTAAGGTTAAAAGGTTTAAGTATTGAAGCATTAGATGACAATAGCTTAAACTCTATAACGCTAAAGCTTCGCTCTTTTTTAAATGGATTTTGTGATAATACAGAGGTTAGTTTTTTTATTGATAGTAACTCAAACTTTTATAAAGATATAAAAGAGCATAAAAGATTTAAATCCGTTAACTTTAAAATAAATAAAGTTACTGATGATAGAATTAAGATGCTAAAGGACAGTGTTAAAAAAGAAGACATTTTTACAAAAGATATTTATCTTTTTATTTATAAAAGGGCAGGTAATTATAAATCAAAGGGAAATTTATTTAATTTTTTTAAAAGCAAAAGTCACTTTAATAGTGTTACAAAAAAAGAACATGAAAAAAGATTAAAAACTCTAAATCAACTAACTGATACAATTGCAAATAACTTAGAGGATATGGGAGTTGAAGCTAAAAAACTCGATAATTATCAAATAAAAAACTTGTTATATAAATTTTTAAATCCTCAAAGATGTAAATTTGTACCAATGCCAAAAGAGCAAAATAATAAATTAGAGCAAAGTCCAAGAGAGAGTCTTTTGTTTTCTGATTTTATTATTCAACATAAAGATATTTTTTATGATGAACACTATCACAGGGTTTTAACGCTAAAGTCTATGCCTGAATACACTCAAAGCACTCTTATATCAAGGTTAATTAATTTACCACTGAACTTTTCACTATTTATTCATATAAAAGTGCCAGAGCAAGAAAAAGAGCTATCTCTTTTGAAAATGAAAAGAAGAATGTCTCATTCTATGAGTATTTCTAAAAATGGAGAGGCTCATGATTTAGAAAGTCAGGCACAGGCAGACTCAACAGAGGAACTTCTAACAGAGCTTATTGAATCTGGGCAGAAGATATTTTCATTTCAATTAGCTATTGTAGTCAAAGATAAAAACAAAGAAACTTTAAATTTTAAATCAAAAAAATTGCTTAATGCTTTTAGAGCTTTAAATGGGGGTGAACTACTAGAGGAAAATATAGCTTCATTTAAAATTTTTAAAACTCTTATTCCGTTTGGTAATCATTGATATATTTTTGTCTAAGAAAAAGTGGTGTAACCCCTAATGATATAGACACCTATATAAATTTCTTAACTGAAATTTCATTCTATTTATTTAATAAAGGTAGCTATAAATTACCTAGTGATAATTTTTTAGATTTTATGAAAAAATATAAAGCAAAGTTTAATCTACATTTACATGAAAGCACTATCTTAAAAAAATTAAAGGAAGCAAAGTTAATATCAAGAGATAGCTTTGGCAATTATTATTTTTGTTACAATTATATATATTATTTTTTTATTGCTAAGTACTTAGCAGAAAATATAAATGAAAATAAAGACAGAATCGACACCATTATAAAAAACTTACATAAAAATCAAAATGCATATATTATGATTTTTATTACACATCATTCTAAAGATTCATTTTTATTAGAAGAGTTAAATAATAATGCTAAATGTATTTTTGAAAATTATCAGCAAGCTTCTTTAAATAATGATGAGGTAAGGTTTCTTGATGAACAGGCATATAAGTATATAATAAAACCTGCTTTGCCCAAAAATATCACCCCTGAAAATGAAAGAGAAAGAATATTGATAGCGGAAGGAGAAATTGAAGAAAATGCAAAAAAAGAAAATGAAGAGGAAGACGAAAACCTATTTATAATTGAGCTTAGGAAAGGAAATAGATTTGTAGAAGTTATGGGACATATTATTAAAAACAGGAGTGGCTCTTTAAACAAGAAATCTTTAGAATGTATTTTTAATAACGCAATGGCAATTCATTTAAGAGCTTTATCTTTATTTTTTGATATGATAAAGAAAGAAAATCATCAAAAAGAACTAATATCTTTTATTTCTAAAAGACTTCTAAAGATTATAAAAAATAATGAAATCACGGAAGAAAAATTGAATTACACCGCAAGAAAGATTTTTTGGAATCTATCTTTTTTTACTATATATGGCGTTATTAATAAAATAACCAGAGCTTTAGGTTCAAAATCTCTACTGGATGTTATTAATAATGTTTGTGATAACAAAGACAGCCCCATTACTTTTATGATAAAGCATTGTGTATGTATGTGGTATAATAAAAGTTTATACCTTGACGATATTTCTGATCAAATAAGAAAAGGCAATTTTTCTGAAACAGTAAAGCGTCTTATTGAATTACAAGTTATTGAATACTGTTCTATGCATAAAATAAGCTATAAAGATAGACAACGCATCTTAGAAAAATTTGAAATTAAAGAAGCAGTATTAAAAAAAATAGAACATGATTTTAACCATATGTAATAATATATTATAAGTAATCTGCACATCGACCTTACCCCAAAAACTGGCACAAATCTTAAGAGACAACTTCATTATCTTTACTCCTGTTATAGCAATCAGTCAATATATCAATAGGAGATTTATATCCTAGAGAACTATGAGGTCTAATATAGTCATACTCAAACCTCCATTTTTCTATTAAAACCTTTGCAAGTGAGGAGGGGTAAACAAAGGAGATTATGTTACTAGAAGCTCTGTTATAATATTCATTATTGAGTTTAAAATGTAAGTAGATATATACTGGAAATATAGGTTACACTTTTTCTAACTTTTAACTAAATTAAGAAGTTCTCTTTTTAATTTACGAAGTCCAACCATTTTATCATTAATAATATCCACTTTATCGTGAATCTTCTTTGACAACCTTTTTTTAGGCAACTTTTTCTTATTATCAGACAACTTAATCATCTGTTTTATTTCTTTTAGGGAAAATCCTAATTCTCTGGCCTTTCTTATAAATATCAAGCGAGATATATAGGATTCAGAGTATCTTCTAGTTTTAATAGAACCTTTAGGTCTTGGATCAGGAAGTAGCTTTAAGCTCTCATAATATCTTATAGTCAATACAGAAACTTCTGTTAATTTGCTAATATCTCCAATGGCAATATATCCACTTATTGGGTAGATTTTTTCTCTTAATTCTTTCATAAAACCATCATATGATATTTAGCGTTATAAATCTATAGCAAACTATAGATAATCTAAAACATCTTATGAGAGGAGGTGTTTTTTAAAAAACAAGTCCTAATATCTGTGGGTATATAAAAAACTACCTCTTAAAATAGCTAAATAATGCCCTTTTTTAAAGCTATTTAATCCATTATCAATACTTAGTGCTACCCTAGATAAAAAGTTGATTAAAAGGCAAAATTTAAACTCTGACTTGTCGCCTTAAAAAAACTAAATTTGCACACTTTAAAATGTGAATTTTAATAAAAATGGCCGAGTTTTATATCCTAACTTATAGGCATAAAGTATTGCTAATTAATGCCTGACAATTGCTATATAACATTTAGCCTTAGCTTTAAAGCAGTTTACTAATATATCCGATTAAATAACCTGTGAAACTGTTAATTTTACCTCTTTTAATACTTAGCTTAAATTGCTTTAGCAATAGTGATAAGTTTCATAACTTAGCAGTAGGAAGATCAAAAGCTTGTGTAATAGAAGGAACAAGACTTTATTGTTGGGGAAAGTGGGCAGGATTAATATTTGATAATAGAAGAGAAAGACAATACTACAGATACGCCTACCCTCCTTTTGGATTACATGATGGAGTTGTAACCGATGTCGATATTCAGGTTCAAGATGGTAGATATGGCTGTGCCGTTAAAGATGGTGGAGTTTGGTGTTTTGGTAGTGAAAAAGGACATCTGGGAATAGATCCACATAATAGTAGATATATTCAATGGCATCCTCGACCGCTTCCGGTTGTAAATAAAAATGTAATAGATGTAGAAACAGGTGATGATTGTGCTTGTGCCATTAAAACTACTGATGAAATTTATAACAATCCCAACGTTAAAAAAAGTGGAGCTCTATATTGTTGGGGAAGAATTTCATTTGGGGATTCTTGGTGTCCTCACACTATCGAAGAAGAAAAAAAACAGTGGAAAGATGGCCACTATATTGTACCTATTGTTGGCATGGAATCAGGAGTTGAAAAGATTTCCATAACAGGTAGTCATGGTTGTTTAATAAAAAATGGAGAAGTTTGGTGTTGGGGATTTAATGGAACAGGAGCCATAGGAGAAGGAAAAGCTAAATATTCCTATGATTATAACCTAAAGCCACTTACAAAAGTTGTAGGACTTCCTAAGGGAATTGTTGATATTGCAGTTGTAGATGGTTTTAGCTGTGCTGTAACTAATAAAGGTGAGCTTTATTGTTGGGGAGCATTTAATATTGATGGACGTTACTCCTCTTTGATGTATGAAGTTAAAGTTAGAAACAAGGGCAATGAAAAATATTTAGATAAATATCTTAAAAAATTTAAAAATCAATTAGTAGGGCAGAAACTAGAGTCATATAGCCCTATGAGTGACAGCTATAGTACTTATATACGCTGGTACGCAGTTGAAGCAATAAAACACCCAACTTTTGAAAATGTAAAAGTGAGCAAAATAGAAGCTGGTAGTAGTGGTGCTATTCTTGTCTATAAAGAAGGCAAAGACACTGTATTTGATACTATAGGATACACTGATGGTCTAAATAGCTTTGTTAAAAGTTCTAATGAATTTGGAAATTTTTCAGACATCTCTAATTGTTCAATTTCTGCTAATAATACAAGAGTTACTTGTATGAGTGATGACTGTCACCTCTCTCGCAACGAAGAATACGCTTTAAGTAAAAATAAAAAATGTGATAGACATTGGGAAATTTTCCACCAAATAGACTTTGCCCCTGAAGAAGAAATAAAAAGAGTTTATAAAAAAAGAACAAACAAACCGGGCTCTAATTACTTTAACAATAGCTTTTAAAATAAAAGATGAATTATTTATCAGCTATTTATTTGGCATTATTTAGTTTAAATGCTTACTCTGTTGTAGATATCGATTATACAAAGAGAATTGAATTTAAATATTCAAAAACGGGACTTTTATATTCAAAAAAATGTATCAATAAAAGCTGTACTCCTTATATAAAAACAACGGGAAAAAATCTAAGAGAATATTATGCCAATTATAATTTTCGTCAAAATTTAAATTCATTTTTCAAAAGAGATGCCTATCCTATAGTTAATGCCTTTGATGATAAAGTTAATATATTCAAAAGGGATATAGATAATATTTTTTTAATAAATAATAATCTAAATCATGTATCAAATATAAATGACTTTGTTCATGCAAATTACAATCAATGCTTTTACAAAGATATGAATCTTTCTCTTGCAGATGAGATAAAAGCTAATAAAACTTCCAACAATATAAAATGCCAAGAGTTATCTGACTTTAACAAAGATGACTTAGGGATAACTTGTGTAGGAGTTAGTATTAACTTTAAAGACTTTATAGATGAACAAGATAAGGTTAGCTATATAAAAGATTTTTGCAAATATTTAAAAGAAGATACTAAATGGTCGATAAATCCTTCAGCAAAGGAAAGGCCAGTGGATGCTTTATTTATCGAGGAAAATAAACATGTTAAAGGGTTGTGCAAAAATCTAGCAACAATAAAAGTAGCAGATATTCCTTCTCGCTTGATTTTGCAAACTCCCAATAAAGACGCCATAGATTTTTATAAAAATTTAAGTCTTTTTAATAAAGATTACTCTGATACTTTAAAGACATTGTTTCCCATTTGTATGTCAAAGAAAGTGGCATTAAAAAGGGAGGAGAGAATAAAAACTTGTGATAACTTTGATCCAACAAAACATAGCGATTATCATCCATGTAATTCTGGTTGGAATTTAAGGTTTGTGGGGATTGAAAGGTATGATAGTAAAAAAGGAGAATTTATCGATTACCTACACGAAAGCAAAGAAGTTGATGAGTTTTTAAAAATGCTTAGAGAAGAGAGTGATAAAGAGAAAGTTCCAGGTTTTCTTTTAAATGAATTTAAATTAAACGGACAAGGAGAAGGAGCAATTACTTCACTTGCTGACACAGGAATCTCTTATACAGATAAAGCGGGATTAACTGATATTCATCCAGAGATAAGTGATGTTGATAGAGAAGATTTAGATGGCGATGGAAAAGCAGACTTTCCTTTAATTAGAAGAGATTTAGCTACAAATGTCCTCGACCCTGAAGATGACAAAGAGGGTGAGATAGCTAGTGATAAACTAGATAAATGGCGTTTTTTTAAATCTCTTTTGCCGGCACCATTTGATTTTGTACTTACCGATTTATTTAATCATGGCTCAAATATGACAGGAAATATTGCAAGCTCTGAGGGAAATCAAGAAGATACAATATTTAAAAATAATCCCACATATAAAAGAAACTATCCCTCTGAGCATTATGTAGCTGGATATTCTCCACAGGCATCAGTGGAGGCAATTAGATCTCATGTTCATCCTTCAAATACAAGAAGTACTAATCAAATAAAGGCATTTGAACATGTTTTAAACAAAAATTTAAATTATAGAAATAAAATTTTAGATACTTTAGTCAAAAACAAATTTATGCCTACAACAAAAAAAGAGGCAGATGCTATATATGGAGATAAAGAGTATTGCAAAGTTAAAACTAAAGAAAGAAGAAATTGTCAAAATAAAATAAATATTCAATGGCAACATCAAGAATATGACACCCAAAATGCTGGCTGTTGGATGAGTATTTACAATGCAAAATGTGATAGTGATAGTTCTGAAAATATCTCTCCTGAATGTAAAGAACTAAAACATGGCCTTAGAAATTACTATAGAAACAGATCAGATTCCATGAGCATGAGTTTTGGCATAGCTGAATTAACTGATTCCAAAGCAAATCAAGAAAAACTAGAATGTTTAGCAAAAGAGCTCACAAGAGATGATGTAGTATTAATTGCCGCCTCGGGAAACACAACCGGCACTTGGTTTGATCCCATACAAAGAGCTATTTTTGATTCAATTCCTCCTTGTAAATATAGTACGGTTATATGTATGGGAGGAGCTTCTGCTGCTCTTACTCCATGGTCGCTAGGGTATAACAATAAATATGTTGGTTATGTTATGCCTTCAGACACTATAAAAATGTCCGCTATGAATGAAGATAAAGTTCCTAGAATTGAATTTTCCTCGGGAACTTCTTATGCCACCTCTGGTATGGCAGGAGCAGTTAATCGTATTATTGCTCTAAAAGGCAAACATAGACTTGATATGAATTATAAAAGAGGACATAGAACTGCTTTTGTTAGATTAATGCTAGAGGAGGCATATGATAGAGAAATTGATGAGAAAAATAAATCAAATGGAAAAGGTTGTATTGAACTAGGAGGGGTTATAGATATTGTTGAAAATAAAGAAGCTATCCATAATAAAGATATATGTGCATTTTCTAGTTATAGATGTCTTGATAGAAACTATGCTAGCTCTAAATCTGATGCCGCAAACAATGTAAAACTTGAATCTATAGGTAGATTATCATGTGGGAAATTAATGAATAAAGGATTTTCCCATACAGAAAAGGTTATTACCAACTTTCCTAAGATTGCTATGTTGAAATCCAAGGATGGCAAAAGAGATTATATGCCAAGTGAACATGATATAGAAATAGAAACCCAGAGAATTTATGATGAGACATTTGAATTACCTCCACCAACTTATGCTTCTTTTATACCAGGAATAACTGATCCTAAAACTTTCAATTTAAGCAATATTCTAAAGCAAGTAAAACCTATTCATAAAGATATATTTAAATCTATTGTAGCGGCAAGGCCAGAGCTTTTAACATATCTTGAAGGAGAAATTGATAAGAATAATTATCCAAAAAAACAGCACAAAGAAATAGATAGATACAATGCTTGTGTTAAAAAAGCACGAGATGTTATAAAAAATGTTTATCGGGATATTTTTCCTAAAGCTATTGCAGAGTAAATATAAATTTACACAGCTTAAGCTTTAGATAATTCATTTTTAAATTCCATAAAAGAAAAACCATGTAGCTTAAACTTTAAAAAACCCAAAAGGAGTTAATATTATGTTTAACTTTAAAGAGAAGTTCATCCTTGGATTTCTTATAGCTTTTATTCTCTTTCATATTTTAGATTTTATAAGAATCTATAATTATATAAAGAGCCTAATTTTACGCATCTACAAAATAACTTTAACAGTCTATCCCTATATAATTTTAATTGTAGTTATTTTTATTATCTTTTTAATAATTTTTAATTATCTAGAGAATAAAAGAGCTAAAAGAGAAAGTTCATTAGAAGAGAAAAAACAAAAAATTAGAGGCCCTATAATATTTGAAAGAGAACTTAAAAAAAGAAAAAAAGAAAATCAAAGAAGATACCAACAAAAACAAAAAGAGCTCATTCAAAAGCAACTTCTAAGAGAAATCAGAAAAAATAAATCAGCTAATGATGTAATCAACGATACCCTAGATAATTTTTAACAAAAATAAAAAGGAGGTATTATGCAAATAACTTCTCGCGATAAAAAATTATTTTCAATTCTAAACGATTATGGCATTCTAAAAACCTCGCAAATTACTAAAATGCTATTTAACAACTGCTCAAAGTCAGCACTACTTAGAAGATTAAATATCTTGGAAAAATCTAAATTAATAAAAAAAATAGATAATTATAAAGAAGCTATTTGGTATTTAAGTCATATCGGAGCAAGAGAAATTGGCGAGCAAAAAGCTAAAAAAACCATTATTAATTACAACTCCCTAAATCATGATCTACTATTATCAGAAATTGTATATTCTCTAAGTAAAGAGAACATCGGAGAGAACTGGCAACTAGAGCATATCCTAAGAAGTAAAATTTTTAAAAAAAGAGGACTTAAAAATAAAGACCATGTAATAGTTCCAGATGCTCTATTTATTATAGACAAAAATGGACAAAAAGAAGCTGTTGCCATGGAATTAGAATTGCATAGAAAGGCAAAATCTCGCTATAGAAAAATATTTTTAAAATACCAAAAAAATATAAATCTTTTTTATCTATGGTATATTGTGCTAGATGTAAAAATGGGCAAGCATTTAAATAGTTTATGGAATAATTCTTTATTTAATAGTGACAAAGTTTTGTTTTTATATTCTCTTGTTGATGATGTACTTTCTAACTTAAAAGAGGCTAAAATTTATCAAGAAGATAATATCTATTCTGTATCTGAAATATTTTAAATTCACTTAAAAGTGAACACTGATCTGTTGAGATTTCTGTTGAGTGCTTCAACAGTTTTTAAGCTATGACTACTTTCATTTTATAATTTATAACTTATTAATTTATTTAAGATTAACTTCTCTTTTATCTCTTTTCTCAAAGTTAGACCTCCCCCTCCCTCCATAACTGTCGGAATGGCGAGGTCTAACTTTGAGAAAACTGTAATGAAGTTAATCTTAAAGGCAAAAAAAGGAATAATTATTATGGATAAAAAATATTATGAAACATTGAAAAATAACATAGAAATAGTCCCTGTATATGTATCAGAAGAGGAGTATTCAAAGAAAATGGCAAACCTTTGCAAAATACTGCTAGAGTTATATGATGAGATGGAAAATCAAGATTTAGATAAAAAGGAGTGTGCATGAATAAAATAGGACTTTATGTAAGAGTATCTACAGATGAGCAGGCAAGAGTCCATGAGGGAAGCCTTGTGTCTCAGAGAAAGAGACTTGAGGAGTATGTAAAAAATCAAAACAGAAACCAAAACAATTGGGGAATTGTTGTTGAAACCTATACTGATGAAAAAAGCGGAAAAGATCTAAATCGTCCTGAGTTTCAAAGAATGATGTCTGATATAAAAAGTGGCAGAATTGATGTGATCTTAGCTACAGAGCTGTCTCGCTTTTCAAGGAGCATTAAAGATTTTTGTGAACTGTGGGAATTTTTTAAAAAATACAATACTCAATTTATTACACTAAGGGAGCAATTTGATACAACAACTGCCGCTGGTGAAATGATGGTTTTTAATCTTATGAACTTTGCTCAATTTGAAAGAAAACAAACTAGCGAGAGAATCTCTGCTAATTGGTTAAGTAGAGCAAAAAGAGGACTTTGGAATGGTGGAACTTTGCCGCTTGGTTATGATAGAAGCACTGATAAAAAAGGAACTTTGGTTATTAATAAAAAAGAGGCAAGTCAAGTTAGAAGAGTCTTTGATTTGTTTTTAGAGACAGGAGCTATTAGAAAGACCTCTCGAGAACTGATAAAAGAGGGAATTTTTAGTAAAAAATATATAAACAAAGCGGGTGTAGAAAAAGGTGGCAAGATTTTAACAGTTTCCTCGGTTTATTCCATTTTAAAAAATAGGGCGTATATTGGAGAAAGAGAGATTAACAAAAAGAAAAAAGGTATTAAAATAGAGGTAGTTAAAGCTGTTTGGAAACCAATTATTCAAAGAGATTTATTTAATAAAGTTCAGAAGATTTTAGAGCATAATAAGAATCGTTATAAGCCCGATGAATGGAAGATTTATCCCTATCCCCTTTCAAATAAAATTTTATGTGGTGAATGTGGCAATTTTTAGCAGGAAAGTCTGCTATTGGTAGAAACAGAAAATATTACTATTACTCTCATACCAAGGGAAATAGTCTGTTTGTAGAAACTGGGAAAAAGTGTCGATTTCATAGATTAAAAGCAGAAATAGTAGAAGAGATGGTTTTGAATTTTATGAAAAACAAAATTACAGATTCAAAAGCAATTGAGAAAATGATTAGAGACTATGAAAAGCAAAGTATAAAAGAATCTCCTAAAGTTCATGGACAGCTATTGAGTGTAAAAAAGGAGTTAAAGTCACTTAATACAAAACTTGAAAACTTATCTGTGAGATTATCTGAGATTCCTTGTGATATTCCAGCGGTACCTATTTATCAGCAAATGAGAAAAATTAAAGAAAAAAGGGAAAAATTACTTGAAAGTGAAATCTTTTTAAATGAAGAGATTTTGCAAAAAAGTCATCTAAAAGTTGATAAAGAGGCATTTACCAACAAGCTTAATATGGTAGCTACAAAATTAGATAAAAGTGAAAAGAAAGATCATAGATCTATTTATCAAGGCATTATTGATTTTATAGAGATTTATCCAGAAAAATTAAGAATGGGGATTTATGCCCCTTCTTTGGCGTATAGTAATTATAAATCGGGTTCGACCAACGTTTTACTTGGTGCCCGAGATCGGACTTGAACCGATACAGTCTAAATGACTATAGCGCCCTCAACGCTACGTGTCTACCAATTCCACCACCCGGGCATATTCACTAAAGTAATCTATAACCACTTAAATATAATAAAAACCATGTAAAATTTACATATAATTGCTGTAACTTTATTTACCAAGCTATATGTACATGATAATTGATTTATAAATATGTAACAAATCTAATTTCTTTGGTTTGATATTGGATTATTTATTAAAAAACTTCGGAGGCAACTTATGAAAAAACTAACTTTAGCAATTGTATTATTTGCTATATCTCTTGCTTCATATGGTTATT
This sequence comes from Bacteriovoracaceae bacterium, assembly GCA_965243505.1. Classification (GTDB taxonomy): domain Bacteria; phylum Bdellovibrionota; class Bacteriovoracia; order Bacteriovoracales; family Bacteriovoracaceae; genus CBDEVA01. Next base: position 43,135 of record CBDEVA010000002.1, read on the forward strand.
ATGAATCATATGCTAAACATAGAGATGTTGCAAAAAAGTATGTATTAGAAAATGATGGCGATTTATTTCGTGTTATGAAATACAATGGCTTAAAATGCCAAATTACATCTGGTGTAAGCTACATTAAAACAAGACACGGATACAGCTCTGACTTTATGGTTGTATTTAAAAAAGATGGTAGATGGTTTGGTCTATTAAATAATAATGATTATGATGGTTATTATGACGATTATTGTCCAAAAGCTCATAAAAGATCTATCTATTCTCAAGAAAGAAGAAGACATGAAGATAGAGACGACTATGATTATGGTGACAAGGTCGTTTATGCTAATGAATCTGATTCTGCGAAAAAGTACATTTTAAAAGAAAATGGTGACCTATTTAGAGTAATGAAGCATTCTGGGCTAAAGTGCCAAGTAACATCAAATGTTAAAAATATTAGAATTGAGTGGAATAGAAAAAGTCAAACAGTTCTATACTTTGTTAAAAAGGAAAGTAATTACATTAAGACATATGCTCTTAAGAAAAATTACAATAGAACTCACAACCTTTGTCCTTCTGCAAAAACTCACTTAGTTGATTCTACCTATATGGATAAAGATGAAGACTATTACAGTTCTGATGACTTTATTACTGGAATTATATTAGGCGCTGTTGGCTTACTTATTCTAGATGCTATCTTTGATTTCTAAAAATCATTAAAAAAGTTATCTAAATACAAAATGCCCACTCACCAGTGGGCATTTTTTTACTAAAAATAGTGTAAAAATTACATAATTTAATCTACATAAATTGACTAAATGGCTACATTCTTGCATTAATACAATACTGAATATTTTACAAAGGTAAAAATAATGAAAAAATTTATATTAACAATAATCTTTATGACAACTTCAATAGCATATGCCAGAAGCAATGAAGTTATCTATGCTCGTAGTAATGATATTGCCACAAAATATATTTTAGAAAAAAGTGGAAATTTATTTCGAATAATGAAGGGAAATAACCTAAAATGTGCTATCGCTACAGATGTAGACTATATAAGAGGTGATTACCATAGTCTTCCTAGATATAAAAAATACTCTCTTATCTTTTATAGGAGGGCAAAAATATATGGTTTACTTGTTAATAAAAATTACAATGGTTATAAAGAAAATTCTTGTCCAAAAGCAACAGGACATATTATTGGAGACTTTGACAGAGAATATAAAAAGAATATCTCCAAAAGCATAATTATTAAGGCCAGATATAATGATATAGCTAAATACTATATCTTAGAAAGAGATGGACACCTATATCGCATAATGAAAGGTTCCAATTTAAAATGTAATATTACAAAAGGTGTCAACAAAATTAGAGTTCAATACAATGAAAATAGTGATGTAGTTTTATACATTCTAAAAAAACAAGGACAGTATGTTAAAACATATACCCTTCATAAAAATCCCTTTAAATCTATTAATGGCCGATGCCCCCCTGCTTATACCGATTTAAGTAATACTGCATATATACCAGATTACTTAGACAAAGAGGAAGAATATACCTCCGGATTTGTAGCTGGAATGGCAGGAATGCTCCTTCTTATGGGAATATTTTAATATACAGGTAATACTTTCCTCTTTATAAGTCCCCTTATACAAATTAAGTTAAAATAATTTATATATGCAGCCAAAATGTGCCAATTGTAAGTATTATTATATAACTTGGGATAAGACTTCCCCCCATGGTTGTAAAGCACTAGGATTTAAGTCCAAAAGATTACCATCAGTTATTGTAAAGCAGGAATCAAATCAAGAATGCTTAAGCTTTGAATTACAAACTAGGCTTAAGAAGAAGCAAAATGAAATAGATTTTAAAGACCCTAAGCTATGGTAGAGTTATTTTTTGAAATTATTCCTCCACCTAGACAAATATCTACTCCATTACAACTTTTATAAAATACTATTGATTGACCTGGAGATATTGCCCTTTGAGGTCTATTAAAAATAACTTTTACACTGCCCTCTTTAATAAATTCAATCTTACATTCTTGATCAAGTTGCCTATAGCGAATCTTTGCTTTTATATTTCCAGTCAATAAATTCTCATCACATATAAAATGAAGTTTATCTGCTATTAATGTATTAGAGTATAAAAGAGGGTGCTTTTCTCCTCTGACAACTAAAATATCATTATTTTTTAAATTTTTTCCAACCACAAACCAAGGGTTACCTGGTCCTCCAAGACCTAGGCCTTTTCTCTGGCCTATAGTATAATAGTGAATTCCTTGATGTCTACCGACTACTTCTCCATCTGGAGTGACAAAATTTCCCTCCTTATTTGAGATATATCTAGATATAAAGTTATTAAATTTTCTATTACCAATAAAACAAATACCTGTGGAATCCTTCTTATCTTTAACTGGTAAATCATTCAAATTGGCAATATCTCTTACTTTACTCTTTAAGATACCTCCTAAAGGAAAAATTACCTTATTTAGAACGGACTTATCTATAGCATATAAAAAATAAGATTGATCCTTACCCTCATCTACTCCCTTTGCTAGTAGTTTGTTTCCAGACATGTCCAAAACTCTGCAATAATGACCAGTAGATAAATAATCAGCGCCTAATTGTATAGCCTTTTTAAAAAATAAGTTAAACTTTATCTGACTATTGCATAAAATATCTGGATTGGGAGTAATTCCTGATTTATATCCATCTATAAAATTTTTAAATACCAAATCTTGGTATTGTTTTTTAAAGTTAAAGGTATAATAAGGAATATCTAATTGTTCACAAGTCTTAACGACATCTTTATAATCTTCTTTTGCTGAACAATCATCTTCATCCCAATTTTTAACAAACACTCCTATTACCTTATAACCTCTTTCTTTTAACAAAAGAGCACTAACGGCAGAATCAACTCCCCCCGACATACCTATAACTACTGTATTTTTCATAAGAAGATATAATTAACAAATTTCAATGAATTTGACTAGGAATTAACAAGCCAAATAATAGTAGATTTAGCTATATATTTTAAACAATTATATAATGTCCTAAAATTAATTCTTTGAATAATATCATCAGATGTATGATTTTTGTTATTATAATCATCTTCCCAGTTTTGGGAAAAAGCTATAGCAGCAATATTTGCATCCCAAAATCTAACATGATCAGAATAAAATAAATCATTTGAGTCTATAGTAAATTTTACTCCTGACAAAGCATAATGAGTATTTTGCATTTTTTTAGCTAGTTTTAAATCACTACTGTTGCCATTTCTTACATAGATTTTCATATTTCCACTTTTCTTTTTTTTATCAGCATTTATAGTATCATTTCCTAACATTTTCAAATTGATAAATCCCTCTATTTTTTTAAGCTTCTTTTTGTGACGATTAACATAATCATAAGATCCAAGAGCCCCTAATTCCTCAAAGTCAAAAAATATTATTCTAATAGTTTTTTTTACCTTTAGTTTACTAATTATATCAATTAACGACATAGCTATAGAAACTCCAGAGCCATTATTATCAGCACCTTGCATACTTGCTTGCCTATCAATAATATTATCTTTAAAGGAAAGAGAATCATAATTGGCACCAATTACTAAAATTTTATGAGGATGAGTAATCCCCCTTTTTTCCCAAATAATATTTTTACCTTTAAATTTTTTTAATCTATTAAGGTTAGACACAATACTATCTAAAAACCTTTTCCACTTTTTATAATCTTTATCTGAAGGTTTATAATTGCTTTTAATATTTTTATTAAAGTCACCTTGGTACATGGAAATAGCTGTCTTTATTTTAGGATTAAACGACTCTATTTTAAGCTTTCCAGTTTTTTTTACATCTAACTTATTTATCTCATTTATTATCCACTCTCTAGCTTTCTTATGTCCCTTTGTTCCTACCATTCTAGAGGGACTAGTAAATTTTAAAAATTCATATAGATTGTTTTTTAATTTATCTTTTGAATAATTTTGAATGAGCTTATTTATTTTATAAGTTGATAGATTCTTTGAATAAGCTTCAATTGGCACTATACTAAGTAAAAGTACACTAAATACCAATTTCATTACTATCATCAACTTTTTCCTTTTTTTCGTCCTGTTCTTCTTTTTCTCTTTCTTGTTCTTTAGTAATGGGAGATTTACTAAATTCATTATCTATAATAAATCCAGATTTAAGAACAAAACCTGAAAACAAAATTATACTACTGCTAGTATTTCCGCTATAAGCCACAATCTTATGTCCTTGAAATGGCCCCAAATTAAATACTTCTTTTAATTTTATTAATGCATTACCATTGCTTTTGAAAAATATCTCTGCTTTTTTAAATTTACCTTTTGGGTTTGATTTAACATAACAATCAATTGGTCGGCTAGTATCTAGATGTGAGCTCTCAAAAGAAACATCAATTAATAAAAGATGATCAAATGCTAATTTAGACTTCTTATCTAAAGAAACATTTCCTGTATAAAAATTAATATCAAAAACAGCCATATCACTACCTATACTTTTATCATTACTATAGGTCTGGCCTAAGTAATAATTATGAATACCTGAATGCTGACCAATTACATCTCCAGTATAATTATCAACTAAAGTACCTTCTTTAACCATAGCTCTAGGAATATATTTATTAGTAAAATCTATTATTTGCTTAAATATTTCATTTTGATCTAGCTTCACAAAGTTATTTAATTTTAGATTAAATAATTTCAATACCTTTTCTAACCTGTTTTCTCTCATATCGGCCAAAGGTAAAATTAATTTTCTTTTTATATCATTGCTTAAATTAGATAATAAATAACTTTGATCTTGCTCTAGATCATTTGCTATAGAAATAAAATAACTATCACTTTTATCATTATAACTGATTCCTGCATAATGTCCTGTTGAAATATTATCTGCATTTATTTCTTTGGATTTAGATAAAAGACTTTCTAAAACTATACGATGATATATAACTCTGGTCGACATTCTCTCGCCAACTATTCTAGCGGATATAAAATAATTACTTAGTATTTCTTTATATTTCTTTCTACATTCTATAAACACACAAGAGATTCCTAATTCATTACATATATCTTCAATAGTTTCTTCATTATTTATAGGATTTAAATCAAAAGGAGCAATATCATCTGAATCAAATAATAGTCCCGCTCCTATAACATTATATCCTTGCTTAATTAAAATATAGGCAGAAACAGTAGAATGTGATCCTCCTGTCATACCGAGTAAAACTGTAGGTTTCTTCTTAACCATACAAAACCCTCACTAATAATTGTATATCAATATATTGTAAATAGAATTTTTTTTCCCAATTGTACTTAATTACCATTAAAGGAAAATATTAACATGACCACTAAATCCACCTATAAAAAAAGTGAGATATTCTTTTTTGATATAGAAAAAAATAATCGTTCATATTTAAATATTTTTACTGGATATGTTCATTCAAGTAAAAGACAAAAGAAGCTATTGTTTTCCTATATAGCAAGAGATAACTATTTTTTCCCCAATCTAACCCTAAGGGAGAATATTTTACATTCTATGGTAAAAAATAATTCAAATTATCCAAAAAGCACATTGGAAGAGATTTGTAGAAAAAATAATAATAAGTACCTTACAAACATACTAAATAATATTACTAATATAGACCATTATCCAAAAGATGCATCAAAAAGAAATATAAAATTATCCTCAATAATAAGGGGGCTATTACAAAAGACTTCTTATTTATTTATTGAAGAACCTGAATTTAGTCTAAAGTCAGAAGATATAGACTTGTTTTTCAAAGCATTGCATATGCAAAATAATATATATAATTGGTCTGTTTTTATACATTCAAAGGATGAATCTTTAAAAATAAAGCATGCTAATAAAATTGTAACAAAAGAAAATAATAAATATCATACCAAATCTACAGAACCTCTAATTTATCAACAACAGCCAGGAATATTAATTTTTGAAAACTTTGAAATCTAATAAATTAAAATTTATAGATGTTTTCTGTGGTGCCGGCGGCTTTTCTTGTGGACTACAAATGGTAGGTCTTGAATGCCTTCTGGGAATTGATTTTGATAAATATGCTATAGAAACCTTTGCAAAAAACCATCCTAATGCAGAAACATTTCATGGACCAATACAAAAATTAAATAAAAAGATTTTAAAAGGTACAATAGGGGATCAAACTGTAGATCTAGTAGTTGGTGGTCCGCCATGCCAGGGATTTTCAACAGTTGGAACTGGTAATCCTAACGATATAAGAAATAATCTGTTTATGGAATTTGTCAAAATAGTTAAGATAACAAGTCCATCATTTATTATCATTGAAAATGTATTAGGAATACTTGCAAAAAAAAATAAAAAGACATTAGATGCTATATTAAGAAGTTTTAAATCCATGGGATATAATATTGATGTTAAGGTATTAAAGTCTGACGATTATAAAATTGCATCTAATCGTCGTAGAACAATTTTTATTGGAAGTCGTATTAATAATAATATCTTATTTCCAACCTTTGAAAATTCAAAAAAAACTGTAGGCCAAGTATTTAAAAAGCTAAACTTATATAAAAAGTCATACAATCACGATTTAAAATCAACTGAAATTAAAAATTCTCTTGACTATAAAAGGCTAAAATATATTCCCGAAGGAAAATCCATTCGCTATAAAAAAGATGAAGACCTATATCTTCCCAAAAGCTTAAAACTAGGTATAAATTGGAAAAAAATTCCAGAGGGAAGACTTCGCCAATGCAAATATCAAAGATTAAATAGAAACCTTACCGCTCCTACCATCATGACTAATCGCCATGCTTACTTTCATCCAACAGAAAATAGATATTTAACTGTCAGGGAGGCAGCATCTTTGCAAAGCTTTCCCAATAGTTTTAAATTTTATGGTAGTATCTCTGCTCAATGGAAGCAGATTGGTAATGCTGTTCCTCCACTGCTGGCAAAGGCACTAGGAAAAACTATAATGGAAATGAAACAAATCTCTGCAAATTCAAGAAGAAAAATTATAAATTCTATAAAATCAGAGAATATATCAAACATAAGAAGCAATGCATTTAAATATAAAGATGCTGCTTAAATTTACACTGAACTAAAATAATTAGCATTATGAAGATTAAAAAAATATCCCCTTTTTAAAAGAAGGCCATCATGGGTTCCATTTTCCACTAAACGACCTCTATTGAAGACTAGTATTCTATCACAATCTTTTATAGTACTTAGTCTGTGGGCAATTATAATACAAGTTTGTCTGGCGGCCAATTTTTTAAATGCATTATGAACAATCTCTTCATATTTATTATCAATATTTGCCGTAGCTTCATCTAATATTAATATATCAGGATCTTTTAAAATTACCCTAGTAAACGATACTAGCTGCCTCTCCCCTACGGATAAATTTATCCCCCCATCTAGTATCTCAGAATCTAGGGATAAATTAGCATTTCTCATAATCTCTAAAAGGCCCGTATACTGACATGCTTCCATAATATCCATATCTGACAAATGCCTATAATCCATAATTAAATTTTCTCTTAAACTTCCATAAAATATTACTGCATCTTGAGAGACAGATCCTATTTTATTGCGAATAAACTCTCTAGAATAAGCTCTTATAGGAATATCATCTATTAAAATCTCTCCCAGCTGAAACTCATATAATCTAGAAAACATAGATGCCATAGTAGTCTTCCCCGAACCAGTAATACCTACAATACCAATAGTTTCACCACTATTTATACAGAAGCTTACTTCTTTTAAAATCCAATCCTCTTTAGAATATGCCATCCATAAATTATCGACTTTAATATTTCCTTCAAGTCTATTAATATTAGGTATTATTAAACTTGATTTAGTAAAAGTTTGATCTTCAGTTGACTCTTGTAGAAAAAGAGCCACTCGTTCTGCATTAGTAAATGCCTGTTGAATAACATGAAATTGTCGAGCTAAAGTTACAATAGGATGATTAAATCTTTCACAATAACGAATAAAAGTTACAAACATCCCCACACCAAGTACCCCTGACAATACCATATGACCTCCATAGAATACCAAACAAATAGTGGGTAATGCACATAAAATACTTATAACTGGTCTCATCCAACCAAAATAAAAATTGGCATTTAATCTAACATGTAAGAGGTCTTTAGCTGACTTAACATAATTATCTTTTGACCAGTTTTCTAAACCACTTGAGCGAATCAATCTAAAACCGCTTAAGTATTCAGATAAGCGGGCATTTAAAGCTGAATTTGAAAGAGATATACTTCTATTTAAACTTCTAAATTTTTTTCTAGAAAAATTTATAAATAATATAATTGGTATTGTAGATAAGAGAATGATTACCCCTAATTTAAAGTTAGTAAGTAACATTGCTACTATAACTATGGCGGTAATAAATGAAGCATTTAACATTTGATTGAGACTAGATGTAAAAAACTCTTCTATTCCCTCTACATCGTGAGTGATTCTAGTAACAATTCTCCCCTGAGGTTGACGATCATAATAACTCATAGGTAATTTTTGAATATGATTAAATAATCTTTTTCTGATGTCATAAATAATTTTAGAACTACATCCAGATAACCTCTTTTTACCATACCAAATAGAAAATACTGACAATGCCTCTAAAAATATAATCGAAACAATTAAATATAAACTAGTATAAAGATCTCTTGCCATTAATCCATTTTCAACAAAAAGGCCAACCAATCTAGCAGAGATAATCAATAAAAGTGCACCTAATATCATTAATAAAATCGCAAACAAGATAGAAATCTTATAAGGTTTTGCATCTCTTAATAAAAAGGTAAATGCCTTATAATCACTTATACTATTTTTTTTAATAATAGATTCAGATTGCTCATCTAAACTTAAATAAGTATTATCACTCATAACTCTAGCACCTTCTGACAATATTTAAGTGAAGATTTTCTATGAGCAATCCAAATTAATGTAGTGTCTTTTAATTCTTTATTTAATTGATCTAAAATAACTTCCTCAGTTTCAACATCTACAGCACTCAAGCAGTCATCTAAAAATAGCAAAATTGGTCTTCTGGCCAATGCTCTTGCAATTGAAAGTCTTTGCTTTTGTCCACCAGATAAATTTATGCCCCACTCACCTAAAAAGGTATAGAGTCCATCTTCTAATGCCCTTACCTCTTTCTCAAAACAAGTAATTTTTAAATATTTCCATACTTCTTCTTCTGATAAATTTCTATCCATAGATACATTATTATAAATAGTGTCAGCAAATATAAATGGCTTTTGTGGAATATATCCTATAATACTTCTTAGCTTCTTATGAGAATACTGATTAAAACTTTTACCAAAAAATTTTACACTTCCTTGGATATTACGCTCTAGCCCTGATAAAATATTTATAATTGAACTCTTACCTGAACCGATAGGGCCAGTTATTCCAAGACGATCACCTTTTTCTATAATAAGATTAAAATCACTTAAGATATTTTTACTAGTATCATCATAACTGAAAGATAAATTATTAATCTCTAAAACATTTTTAGTTTTATCAATTTCATCACCATCTACAGTTTTAATTAAATTATTATCAATAGGCCAAGTAAATAATTTACATAATCTTGCAAGGCTCGTAAAATTACTATTGTATTCAGCAATAATATAGCCCATTTCTTCAAGGACATTATAAAATATATAAATCAAACCATGTAAGGCAATAAAGTCTCCAATGCTCATACTGCCTTTGTAAATATAATAAAGTCCCATAAAAAATATAACTATATAGGAGATAACTTTTACCCCTCCCATAACCAAATCATAATTTAATGTATTGTAAACATAACTTAATCTCTTTAATCGATAAGAGCCAGAAGCAACTAATATCTTCTTAAGCCAAAAGCTTCCTATTTGAGAAATTCTTTGCAAACGCATAGTAGAAATAGTTTGCGAAGCAAGGTCATTAAATTTAGACAATTCTTCTTGAGCAACTTCATATTTTTTAATTTCCTTTTCAGATATTTTTCTAATAACTACCGGCAGAAAAATCAATATCCCCATAGTACATATAGTAATAGGAACATTCACTGATAACATTGCAAATGGAATAAAAAGAACATTAGTGATAACATCAAATATTGCAACCATAGTAAAACCAAATAACATTCTAGCTTGACCAACATCACTAGTTCCAGAATTCATCAAATAACCTTTAGTAAAAATACGATCTAAATCTTTGGTTTTAAAAAATCTACAACAATCCCAAATCTTCTCATTTAGCATATATGCTGCCTTATGAGTCTGACGAGCTAGTGTCCAACGCCATCCTATTCTACCAATCATAATTAAAATATAGGCTAAAATCATAGACAAAAATAAATACAAAAATGCATCTTTAGGATTATCAAAAAATTTATCCATAAAAGTTGGAATCTTTTTCTTTTCAAATAAATCAATTATAAAACCTAAGATTCTAGCATTTAGAATCATCATAGAATTAGTTAAAGATAATGATAAAAACCCTAAAAGATATACAATCCAATGTTTTTTAAAAAAATTAAAAAATAATTTCCTAGCTTGTTTCTTATGCTCTAACTTGATAAATTCTTGATTTTGATTCTCTTGCATTTATGTATTCTCTTTTAATATACTGATAAATTCTTACTGGATTAAATAATTTACCAATAAATTGCTTTTTTAACTTCTCATTACAATTAGTTCCTGAAAATTTAATTTCACTTACAATTGCATGTTCTACAATAACTTCGATAACACCACTTAAAAGAAAGTCAGATAAGTTAACTTTATAATTAAACTGTGGAGTCTTTCCAAAAATCCAATTATGATCTTTTAAAGTATCATGATAACTCTTTAAAGATTTTTTATTTAAAAAGTAATCATTTGAAACAAGAGATATTCTATAATCTTTTCTGTAAAATTCAATATATTTATTTACAAAAAATTGCATTAAACTCTCACATTGAATAATAGGGCCATAACTAGATAAGTTCTCAACATCTACTCTAGTTGATGCTATATATTTTCCCTCAATTATTCCCTTATGCTCATCTGAAGGAGTCAGGTATTTTTTTAATAAATCTAAGTTAGCAGAAACCAAAAGAGTTATATGGTGAAGAAATTTTTCTCCAATTCTTCTAAATGCACTCCCTGAAATTTTATAATCCTTATGCCCAATTTTTATTTGCAACGAGCCTTTAGGCCCAATAATAGCATTTAATCCACTAATATCTTTAATGCTCTTAACTAAAACGCCTAAACAATCACTAGTATCTTTAGAGTATCCAATAAAAGAACAATTTAAATTTCCAGGATCATGATAAACGGTTCCTCCACCAGAAAGCCTACGGAGTAAGTATATATTATCTGCTTTTAAAAGTTCTGGATTACATTCTAGCCAAGGATTTTGAAACCTACCCATAATAATAGACGGATTATTTCTCCATAAAAATATAATTTTTTCACCTTTGTTGATAGAATCTATCAGCCAATTTTCGTATGCCATATTATATATTGGATTTAAAGAAGAAGATAAATATATTTTTATGCTATCTATTACCATGACCACTAACTTATAATAAATTGTAGGCTAATATATATAAAATAATGAACAAAATGACAAGACCTGACATAATCCATTTCGTTGCGATAACTACTGAAATGAATATAAATATAAGAGCTTATATAAGTTTTAAAAAAGCTGAGTCTAAAAGTGTTTTAAAGTCTCCATCTCCTCTTGAGTCAATAACAATGTTAATTCCTATTAAATTCAATATTACTTTAATAGGAATCGATTGCCTTCAAAATAATGTTTATAAAGGTAGTTTTGAATCAGATAATTATGGTATGTTTGATTTTAAAATACCACTAAATCAAAAAACAAATAAAATCTCATTTTTACAAATATATGAAACATCTACCCATCCTGGAATTGAATTATATATGGGAAGTTTTATACCTATAAAATTAGAAAAAATTAAAAAATTCATAATATGTGATTTTGATAAAACCTTAATTGCAACTAAATATTCTACTGCCAGAGAATTATATAACTCTCTAACAAGTCCTCTAGCAAAATTTCCAAGAATAGAAAAAAGTATAAGCTTGGTAAAAAATTATATTTCAAAAGGATATCATCCTTTTATAGTATCTGCTTCTCCCCATTTTTATGAAAACTCTATTCGCGATTGGTTATACAAAAATCAAATTTATACTGCTGGAATATTTTTAAAAGATTATCGCAGGGTATTTTCTCCAATAGATAAAACAATTACTCCTAAAGATTTAAAAAACCATGGATTTTATAAATTAGATCATCTAGTTAATATCTTAAATATGGCAGGCATTCCAAAAGAACTGGTATTAATTGGGGATAATTTTGAGTCAGATCCTAATATTTATCTATCACTAGCATCTCTTTTAAAAGATAATATTGAACCTAGAAACTTTTGGAATAATATAAGAGATGAAAAGATATTTTCCCTAAATAGAAGACAGGATTCCTATATGCTAAACAAGCTGTATCGACTAAATAGTATTTTAAAAAAATCTCGTAAAGAAATTGGAGAATTAAACATAAAGATTCATATTAGGTGTAAAACAGAAAATGATTATATATTACTACCTGATAGACTAGAGCATTATAGAGATATGCTAGATATGTATTATGCTCCTGTAGGCGAAATCAATACCAATAAAATATAGCCTAATGAAAAATAAAACCCCATTTGGTGAAAATTACTCATATTTTTTTTATCAGTATATTTTGCTATCTTACTAGTTATAGGCAACTTTAGAAAATTAAATCCTACCAATTGCAAATAAACTCTAAATAATGCTAATGAGAATAATATAAATACTGGTACCTTATTGCCTAAATTTGAAAAAAAATCTAATATACTATCCATGGAAAAAATCCCTCTAATAAAACTTATCGGCGACCCTTTAGAAAACTTTTACCAACTAGGTATAAAGGATAAAGAAAATTGTCAGATAATTGATGAAATAAAAAATCCTATTAGAACTCCTTGGCCACTATTTAATAAATATTTTGGTAGAGGGGTTGAGTTTGTTTTAAAGCAAACTTCTGGATACAATAAGCTATTTACTAAAGAATTCAATGCCTACTGTGAAGGGCTAAGCAGAAAACCTGAAGAAGTCGCAATTAGTCTTTTATTACCAGAGATATTTTCATCGTTTTCAAAGTGGACCCCTAATATAAGTCAACTTCTTATGGGTTGCTCATCTATTTTTATATGGGATCAAAAGAAAGATTCCCTTATTCATGGAAGAGTATTAGATTATACCATTAACTCATTTGATAAAAATGAGCGAGCTATCATATATAAATTTTATGATAAACCAATTATTTTTTCACATACAACTTCTGGATTTCCATTTCCTAGTATAACTTCAATGACCTCAAGTGGAGTAACTTTAGCTCTCCACCAAAAATTTACCAATAAATTTGATTATAGAGGTTCATCAATATTTGCCATAATTCATAATCTATTAAATCAATGCCATGATTTTTCATCAGCTATTGAATGTTTAAAAAATTCTCATTCCTTTACCTCTTGGGGAATTAATATGGGATTTAAAAATGGAGATGTATTAGAGGCAGATTTAATGGGAAATAATCTATACTATAGAAAGCATAATATTAGAGAGAAGCAATATGTCTATCTATGTAATATATCTATTGATGATGAAACAAAATCTGAGAATTTGCTTTTTCATTCCTTAGAAGAATTTAATAATATGAAATTAAAAACATTCAATAAAAAGAAAGACAGTATAAATAATGATGGATTAAATCTTTTAAAAGCAATTGCAACTCCCTCTATATCCAAAGGAAGTAATTTAAAAGACTGGAATATGGATATGGCAAACCACACCAGTATAAATACTTCTACTCTCTGCCCTGAGGAGGGATACAGCTTGTTTATCCCTGGCAAAGCTCCAAAATACTTCAGTGGAGAATATATTCAATTTTCCAATATATGGGATAATCCTACCCAAGAGTTAAAGAAAACTATTGCTGAAAAAATTGACCCCAATTACCACCTAGGAATGAAAGAATTAATAAACGCTCAAATAGAAGAATATAACAGAGATATGCATAAGGTATATCATAATCTGCAAATGAGTATAAAACATCTACAAAGCTATGGAGAAAAGCTTATACCTCTATTTTACTTTTTAGTTTATCAATATATCAACGAAAACTATCCAAGTATTCATGAAAGACTTTTAAAAGAATTCTTAACTCTTAATGGAAATTTAACTTTAAACTTAAATGATCATTGCCTACTTTTTATATCCAGACTACAAAGACTTCTAAATAAAGAACACACTGTTGAAGAAGAACACATAAAAAATAATGTATTAAAAAAAATTTACTGCATAGAACAGAATATAAAACCTAAAATAATCCATATGTTATCAAAAGTTCTCTTTAAACCGAGAATAGACCTTCTAGATATTACATATTACTATAAAGTCAATCCTTGACTATTTGTAATAATATCTAATATGTTTTCCCCTATGCAGAAAGTATCAGAGATATTTGATGAAAGTAAGTGGGATCAAGTAGAAGGATTTAATTTTACTGATATCACTTATCATATACATAATGAAAAAACTGTAAGAATTGCCTTTGATAGAGCAGATGTCCGAAATGCCTTTAGGCCAAAAACTGTTGATGAACTATATTGTGCTCTTGACCATGCAAGGACTAATCCAAATGTAGGGACTGTAATTCTAACTGGCAATGGCCCCAGCTCAAAAGATGGTGGTTGGGCCTTCTCATCTGGAGGTGACCAAAAAATTAGAGGTAGTGATGGCTATAAATATGAAAACGGTAATAAATCTCTTGGTAGATTACATATCCTAGAAGTTCAAAGACTGATTCGCTTTATGCCTAAGGTAGTTATAGCAGTAGTTCCTGGATGGGCAGTAGGAGGAGGACATAGTCTACAAGTAGTTTGCGACTTAACGATAGCTAGCAGACAATATGCCATCTTTAAACAAACGGATCCCGATGTAGCAAGCTTTGACTCTGGCTATGGCTCTGCATATCTAGCTAGAATTATAGGACAAAAAAAAGCACGTGAAATATTTTTTCTAGGAAAAAATTATAATGCTCAAGAGGCATTTGAAATGGGAATGGTAAATGAAGTTGTAGATCATCAAGAACTAGAAAATATTGCCTTAAATTATGCCAAAATTATAAACTCCAAAAGTCCTACCGCTATTAGAATGTTAAAATTTGGATTTAACCTTTTAGATGATGGACTAGTTGGACAGCAAATTTTTGCTGGAGAGGCAACTAGACTTGCCTATGCAACAGACGAAGCAAAAGAGGGACGTAAGGCTTTTTTAGAGAAAAGAAAACAAGATTATTCTAAATTTCCATATCATTACTAAAATAAAAGTAAAAAAACTCTATAATATTTAAAATATCTTACTTAAAATACTACTTAAACTAATAGAAGGAGCTATCAAAGCACCTAAAATAGCTATAAATATTGTAATTATCCACCTAAACTTAGAATCAATTTTAGTTTCAATTCTATCAAATTTATCATCAATCTGCTCAAGTCTTCTATCAATTCTAACAAATTTTTCATCAAACTTATTTTCTAAATGGTTTATTCTATTATTTATAGTTTTATCTAGCACTTCTATTTTAGAGCCAAGTTTATTATCTCCATCTTTGATTTTAGAGCCAAGTTTATTATCTATATCATTTATCTTAGAAATAAGATTAGTTTCTGATATTTTTATCTCAGCATTAAGCTTATTTCCAAGGATTATTAAATCCCCTTTAGTAGCAAAATCTTCTTTTTTTATATCTTCTTTTTCCATAATAACTTGCATTATTACCCTCCCTTATTGATATCATGCTGATAATCAATGTAAATTAAAAAAAAATTAGTTTTTTTTATATTTTATAAATACCTAATATTGTTAACAAAAAAACCACTATGGTTAAAAAATTTTACCAATTAGGGCATTTAGTTCTTCCTTACAAAAACTTATGTTTTTCAAAAAAAGTATTTAATCTAAACTTTATAGATTTAAAATAACGCCTTCATTTTTGAAAAATTCAATCAAAATACCTGTAAGAGATATTTTATGAATGGGATTTAATTTGCAATTATTCTTTTGCGTCTTCTTTTTTCTTTGCAGTTTTATCTTTTTGCTTTGACTCTTTTTCTTCTTTAGTTTCATTATCTGAATTTTTATCATTTTCTGAAGTGACCCCTTTTTCTGGTAAGCTATCCTCTTTTGGAATAACTGCATCAATTAACCCTTCTTTAACTAAAACAGCTATTTTATCGGCACCATTCACCCAAAATTTACCGCTACTTCTAACTCCATAACGGCCAGATTTTTTTTTAATTATGCAATAATCCTTTGTCTTTTTTACTACTTTCATTGTGAACTATTCTAGAGGTATAAATATTTTATTTCAAGTTTTTAGACCTTTGACGCAAACTTCTTATTGATTTATTGACCAATAGAGTATTTTCAATTTAAAGCTCAAGGATGCATACTCCACTTTTAATATGAAGCTTCAAAACTATATAAAAGGAAATTGGCATCAGGGAAATTCAGATGGCATAAAACTTTTAAATGCTGTCAATAGTAAATTGGTTGCCATTGCCGATAGCTCTGGCATAGATTTTTCCTCAACCTTAAGCTATGCCAGAGAAGTAGGTAATAAAGCATTAAGATCTATGACTTTTCATCAAAGAGCGTATGCTCTAAAGGAATTGGCATTACATCTTCTAAAAAATAAAAAAGAGTTTTATAAATTATCCTCATATACTGGTGCCACTAAACTTGATAGTTGGATTGATATTGAAGGAGGAATTGGCAATTTATTTGTAATGTCATCAAAAGGTAGAAGAGAACTTCCTGACCAACCATTCTACATAGATGGCAATACAGAAATACTTTCAAAAAAAGGATCATTTATAGGCCATCATATTTGTGTACCTAAAAAGGGTGTGGCTATTCATATAAATGCCTTTAACTTTCCCGTTTGGGGAATGTTAGAAAAAATTGCAGTAAATTTACTAGCAGGAATGCCAGCAATAATAAAACCTGCAACTGCCACTTCTTATCTAACACAAATTGTATTTAAATCAATAATTGATTCAAAAATACTTCCTGAAGGTTCACTACAGTTAATTTGTGGAAATGCTAGAGAAATTATAGATCATGTTAATTATCAGGATGTAATAACTTTCACCGGCTCATCGGCAACTGGAAAACTTCTAAAATCAAGTAAAAATATCATTGAATACTCTATACCCTTTAATATGGAAGCAGATTCTCTAAATTGTTCAATCTTAGGCCCTGATGTAGATATAAAGAGTGAAAATTTTTCAATATTTATAAAAGAAGTCGTAAAAGAAATGACAGTAAAGACAGGGCAAAAATGTACTGCCATCAGAAGAGTAATTGTTCCTCTATCAAAAGTTGAAGCAGTAAAAGAAAATTTAATAAAAAGCTTAAAAGAAATTGTAATTGGAGATCCTATGGTGAAGGGAGTTAAAATGGGGCCACTTGCTACATTTGATCAAAGAGTTGAAGTTTTAAATAACACAAAAGAACTACTTAAGCATTGTGAACTTTTAATGGGTGCAAATGATGACTTTAATATCGTAGGTAGCGATATAAAAAGTGGAGCATTTGTAAATCCAACTGTACTATATTGTGAAAATCCAACTCATACATTAGAAGTCCATAGCACCGAGGCATTTGGCCCTGTTACAACTATTATACCCTATACAGATACCCATGAAGCTATAGAACTGGCTAATATGGGAGAGGGATCCCTAGTTGGATCTGTTATAACCAATGATGAAGAATTTGCGAGAGATGTTGTAATTAATACTTCTCCATACCATGGAAGACTACTAGTTTTAAACAAAGACTGTGCAAAAGAATCCACTGGTCATGGCTCACCTATGCCTCAACTAGTCCATGGTGGACCAGGACGGGCCGGCGGTGGTGAAGAGTTGGGTGGAATCAGAGCTATATTTCACTATATGCAAAGAACTGCCATACAAGGCCACCCATCTATGATAACTAATATTACAAATAGATACCAAATAAATTCCAAGCAAACATATACTGATACTCATCCCTTTAAAAAATACTTTGAAGATCTCAGTATAGGGGAGACTTTGATTACCAAAAAAAGAGAGATAACAAGTGAAGATATTGATAAATTTGCAGACTTATCGGGAGATCACTTCTATGCCCATAAAGACAATACCAATTTTGAAGGCACATTATTTGAGCAAAAAGTGGCACATGGTTATTTTATAATATCAGCGGCGGCTGGGTTGTTTGTATTTGATAAAAAAGGGCCTGTTTTGGCCAATTACGGAATAGATGAATTTTACTTTTTAAAACCTGTATATGTGGGAGCTAAAATTTATGTAAAATTTACTGTATATGAAAAAAGCAATCAAAAAGTCAAAGAAGATGATATTCCCCGAGGAATAGTAAAGTGGCTAGTTGATGTCTATGACCAAGAAGAAGAAAGTGTAGCAAGAGGAGTAATCCTCACATTAGTTGCTAAAAAACTCTCCAATTAATTTTTAAATTTAGAAATAATTTTGTCTGCAATTGATGGTAATACATATTGGTCAATGCTCTCACCAATTGTTGCTAGCTCTCTAACAATTGAAGAGCTAATGGTAGCAAAATGAGGTTTTGCTAGCATACACATGGTTTCAACTTTTTTGTCAATTCCCCTATTTCCTGCCGCCAACTCTAATTCTGCCTGAAAATCAGAGGAACTCCTAAGCCCCCTAATCATAAACTTTGCACCTACATCCTTTGCGTATTTAATGGTGGCCCCCCTACAAACATCTACCGTAACATTCTCTAACTTGTAGTATTTTATATACTCCTTGAGCATATAAATCTTCTCCTCAGAGGTAAATTTGCTACTTTTATGGGGGTTCTCTGCCACTAACCAGTAAATATGGGAAAACATGGAAGATGCCCTCATGACAATATCTCCATGCCCCCAAGTAGGAGGATTGGCAGATATAGCATAGACTGCCACATAATTTTTCCCTATAGCACTATTATAAGCATCAAGAAGTATCTTGGGATCCACTGAGCTATTGAAAAAGTATTTATCCACCCAATTATCAAAACTCATGCTTTAGATTGTGGCATAAAATATGCAATTATTACATGGTTTTATATCTATACTTGTAATATATACCTGTATTTTGTAAATTAATTTCATGAGTAAAAATATTGATAATATGCAAAGAGAGGAGCTTTTAAACACACCTATATGCGAGCTTGATATATCACTCAATAATTCATGGGTAAACGATTGTATAAAACAGTTAAAAAAAGAGCTTTTAAATAAGGACATAACTTTTTCTCCTAAATTTTGGATAGGAGATGACTGGTACTGCCCAGATGGAATTGTCGGCATATCTATCCCATTTTTTATATTCCACCCCAAACTAATTGCTCTTGAGAAGGAATTTATGGGTGAAGTAGAGGGAGCAAATAAAAAAGAATGTATGAAGCTACTGCGCCATGAAATAGGCCACGCTCTAGATAATGCCTATAGGCTTAGATTTAATCGCCAAAGACAAAAGCTCTTTGGAAAATCCTCTTTAAACTATCCCCATACCTACCTACCGTTAAATTACAGTAAAAAGTATGTCAGGCATCTTAAATACTGCTATGCTCAATCCCATCCTGATGAAGATTGGGCGGAGACCTTTGCCGTATGGCTTACCCCTAAAAGCTCATGGAAAAATGTATATAAAAATTGGCCAGCATTAAAAAAGCTAGAACTAGTAGATACTATAGTAAATAGTATAAAAAATAAAAGACCTATCAATAACAAAAAAGAAATTATTGAACCCACTAGTGAAAACACTATGACCCTAAAAAAGTTCTATCAAATAAGATGCAAACAAAATAAAAATAGCATAATACCTATGAATGAATTATTTTCCATTAAAAAAAATGGTATAAAAGCTTCAAAATTAATTGCTAAAGAAAAAAAGGAAATCTGCAAATATGTCTCCAACAAATCAGGGTATTATCAATATCACATAGAAAAAATACTAAAAGATATTCAAAATCGATGTCATAAAAAAAATCTATACTTTAAATATAATGATTACAATTTTATGTTATCAAATGCTATTTTAAAAAGAATCAATAATTACATTGATAGAGGAAATCATAGGATTATAATGTGAAAAAGCTGCCAATATTGGTTCTGCTACATAAAAAACTTATTCCCCCCGAGAATATAGATGAAAGCAACTTAAAAAGGGAAAAAGTTCCTTGGAAAACTGAATATGATATTATAAGCAATTTAAAAAAAATGGGCCACGATGTAGCACCTCTTGGAATTGACAGTGACTTAAGAGTTATAAGAACTGCTATATTCTCCTTTAAACCAACAATTATATTTAATCTCCTTGAGGAATTTGATGGTGAGGCATTATTTGACCAAAATGTAGTCAGCTACCTAGAACTATTAAAGGTAAGCTATACCGGTTGTAATCCTAGAGGTCTTATAATTGCTAGAGATAAGGCCCTTGCCAAAAAGATTTTAATCTACCACAAAATTAATACTCCAAGATTTGAAGTATTTCCTATGAATAAAGCAAATAAAAGTATTACCGATATGAAATATCCCATGATTGTAAAATGCCTAAATGAAGAGGCATCATTAGGCATAGCTCAAGCTTCTATAGTTCATAGCAAAGAAAAACTAATAGAGAGAATTGATTATATAAATAAAAAAATGCAATTATCTGCCATTGCCGAAGAATTCATCGAAGGAAGAGAATTTTCAGTAGGAATACTAGGGAATCATAAACTAGAGGTAATGCCAATATGGGAGCTAAAATTCAAAAATAGTAAAAATCCTCAAAGAGAGTTATATACTGCTTCTGCCAAATTTAATGAACAATACAGAAAACAAAAGGGTATTACCAACCAAAAGGCAGATATCTCTGATAGATTGGCAAAAAAAATTATAGATACTTGCAAAGAAACTTATAAAATTTTAAATCTAAGTGGTTATGCTCGTATAGATCTAAGAGTTGACGATAATGAAGATATCTTTATCTTAGAGGCAAATCCCAACCCTGATATATCCATAGATGATGAATTTGCAACTAGTGCCAAATATGCTGGAATAAACTATCAAGAATTACTTGAGAAGGTGATAAAATTGGGACAAAACTGGAATCCCTACAGTAATTAATCCTAATAAATTAAAATTATACTATAAAATTAATAATCATCTACTTACTTCTTTAGTGGAAATTAAATAGCTAATATGTTAGCTATTTATTATGGATAAAGTAATCCTCTGCTGGAGTTCTGGTAAAGACAGCCTATTTACTTTAAAAAAGCTACTTGATGGCAATAATATTAAAGTGGTGGGCCTTTTAACTACTATTACTGAAAATATCAATAGAGTGGCAATGCACTCAACTAGAAGAGAGCTAGTTATGGATCAATCAAAGGCATTAGAAATTCCCATAGAAACAGTAGAAATTCCCAATGCTTGCACTAATGATATCTATAAAAAGAAAATGTCTGATGCCATGGAGAGAGCTATTGAAAACAAAATAACTCATATTGCCTTTGGAGACATCTTTCTCCAAGATATAAGAGAATATAGAGAAAATATGTTAAAACCCTTAAGCCTTATACCAATATTTCCCCTATGGGAAATCTCTACAAAAGAGCTTTCAAATAAAATGATAGATTGGGGACTAAAAGCAGTTATAACTTGTGTAGATTCAAAGAAACTTTCTGATGAATTTGTTGGAAGGCAATACAATAGAGAATTTATAGATGACTTACCAAATGATGTGGACCCTTGTGGAGAAAATGGAGAATTTCATACCTTTGTATACGATTGCCCTCTATTTAAATCAAAAATTGATATTAAAAGAGGAGAAATTCATAAAGATGAACAATTTGTATTTTGTGATTTTAAAACACTTTAAGCTGCAGACTTTCTTGCTTTATTTTTAAACTGTTCAATAACAGTATCAATAGTGAGAGGCTTACTAAAATAAAATCCCTGACAATAATGACATCCCAACTTTTGTAATGCCTCATACTGTTCTTTGGTTTCCACACCTTCAACTATAATTGGTTTATTTAAACCACCACACATCTGAGAAATTGACTTTACAATAACTTGAGAGTTTCTATCATTAATATCTTTAATAAAGGATTTATCAATCTTTATGTTATTTACTTCTAAGTCCTTCAAACAACTTAAAGAGGAGTATCCTGTTCCAAAATCATCTAATGCCACTGAGTAGCCTATTTCTCTACATTTTTTTATCCACTGACGAGAGCTATTTTCCTTTATAAAAACTCTTTCAGTTACTTCTAACTTTATATTACTAGGCAATAACTTATTGGCCCAAACCGCCTTTTGTAGTACATCAAAAAACTTATCGTCATCAGATATTTGCCTACCAGATATATTAATACTTATAAATAACTTTGTTGGCCTTCCAGTTTCTTGCTTAACTAGAGTGTTTAATTTTCCAAATTCCTCGCAAGCATTTTGTAAAATCCAGTGGCCAATGGGAATAATAAGTGAAGTTTGTTCAGCTATATTCATAAAAACATCTGTCCTAACATTGCCAAGAAGATTATTTTTCCAACGGCATAATGCCTCAAATCCAGATGTTTTCCCAGATTTAGTAGCGACGATTGGCTGTAATTGAAGAGAAAATTCCTTTTTCTCCAATGCTTTTTTTAATTCACTCTCAAAACGTAATTTATCTAAAACATTCTGCTCTAAACCTACAGTGGTTAAATTTGCTCCTGAACCTTTTGTAAGACCAACAGTTTTAGTGGAGGAACTATCCCCACTAAGTAGGGAAATTGTTCTATTGGATTTACTACTACTAGCTCTCTGAGCTCTTTGAATAAATGTATCTAAAAGTAATTTTATTATCGGGTCAGCATTATCTATTCGCTCTCTAATTTGATCTTTAAGTAAGATAGTTAAAGTACAATCTTTTTTTACTGTTGCTGTTACTGAACATTTTGATTCTTCTATGATGGTCATCTCACCAAGTATGCTACCAGACTTTAAGATACTAAGAACTTTCTTTTTGTTGTCACTAGATAAAACGCTTAACTCTATTTCCCCTTCTTCAATCAAATAAGCCTGTTTTGTTACATCTCCCTCTTTAAAGATAACTTCTCCTGTTTTCAGCTTTCTAGAATATTTTTTTGAGTCCATATCCTAATCATTTTCGGTAAAACAGCTATTTATCTTGAAAAGACAAGGTGTTACCTGAGAAGAATAATAAATTAATATAAATTATATTAATAATAATTTGGGGCGCGGGGTGAGGGACTCAAACCCCCGACACCTAGGTTCGAAGCCTAGTACTCTATTCAGCTGAGCTAACCCCGCCCTTTTATAGTATTTATTTAAATACATAGATAATTACTAAAATATAGCTAACACTTATAAACCAAAAGCGTCAAGTTCTCTAAAATATATTATAATTATCCTTAATTTTTTTTACAAATTATCCGTTAATAAAAGAAATAAGTAGTAGCATTATGAAAACTAATAATATTGTAATTAAAAAATTTATTATATTTTTTACTTTCTATCTATTTTCTATAAATATTTTAGCCGATGACATAGATACATGTAAAAAAGAATTATTAAATCTAATTAAAGCTCCAGAAATGTCACTATTTAATGCCAAAAATGTTGATAAAGTACTAATTAAAGCATCAGGATATGGTTTAAAAGATGTAGTTGAATATGCCATTAAAAAGGGAGCTAACATAAATGCATTTAAAAACTATGGATATACTCCATTAACTGCTGCCTCAAAAAACAATCATAAAGAAATTGTAGAGTTATTACTTAAAAGAGGTGCTGATCCAAATATAACAACAGATAGTTTATATGAACTATCACCTCTACAATATGCTGTAAAAAATAAAAATAAAGAGATTGCAAAGTTGTTGCTTGATAATGATGCTAAAGTAAATTACAAAGATTCTTATGGATATACTTCCTTAATGTATGCCGCAAGAAATCTAGATATAGAAATGGCAGATATTTTATTAAAAAGAAAAGCTAATATAAATGATTATAACCACAATTACTCTACTGCTTTAATAGAAGCAATAGTTCCAACAAAAGAAGGTAAAAATATGGTGGAGTTCTTAATTAAAAATGGTGCTGATGTAAATGCAAAAACAAGGCTTACAAACAAAACTCCATTAATAATAATTTCAAAAAAAGCAAATGGTTATGAAATTGCAGATATACTTATTAAAAATGGTGCTGATGTAAATACTTATGATAGCACACATAGAACACCCCTAATGTATGCTTCTGCCAATTTAAAAGATAATCCTACAATGGTTGATTTATTATTAAGAAATAAGGCAAAAGTAAATTTTAAAGATAAAATTGGATGGACGACATTAATGCATGCAGCAGCAAATGGTAATGAAAATATTGTAAAAAGGCTAATTAAAAATTTAAAAGGACATATTCATATAACTAATGATCTTGGACAAACAGCTTTTAATATTGCTAAATCTTATGGACATAAAGAAATAGCTAAAATATTAGAAGATACTATGAAGAGACATCCTAAACCTAAAAGTAAATTTGCTAGATGGTTAGGACTGTAAATTGGTTAATATAAAATTTTTATATTAAAGATTTTAAATATATAATCAAAATCAATAAAGTGGAAAATAAAATAATTATCCACTTAAAATAACGGTCTATAAATTTTCCTGCTTTTTCTTTTAGTATATATGCAATTGCAGCAAGGGCAAAATAGCGCAATCCTCTACCTAAAACAGATACCCATAAAAGAGTAAATATTGAAACCTTATCTGAATATATTCCCGCTCCAATTGTCACAACTTTATAGGGAATAGGAGTAAAAGCAGCTAAAAAAATTGTAGAAAAAGCATTAGTTTCAAATGATGTACCAATTGTATCAAAATACTCTTTAAAATTTGGAAATAATGTAAAAATATATTCACCAGCACTATCCCATAGATAAAATCCAATTAAAAATCCACAAGCTGCTCCTATAACAGATGTTATTGTAGTTATAAATGCATAAAAGAATGCTTTTTTCCTATCAAGATAACACATAGGTAGCATTAACATCTCTGGAGGAATATAAAATATAAAACTCTCTGAAAAAGAAAATATCCCTAAAAAGTAAATGGACCAAGGATGATGACAAAGATTAGAAATTTTATTTATAAAAAATTTGCTTGATTTATTAAAAACTTTAGCTAGCACTTACATTATTTCCTTTTTTATCACTTTCTAAGTTATAAAAAGGTGTGTCTATAAAATCCTCCTTATGCTTACATTTAGGACACATGAGTTGTTGTCCCTCTCTTTTGGTTTCTCTATAAACCATTATTCCATATCCACACGCCTTACATGAGTAAGCATAGGGCCTAGACCACACAGAATTGCTACAATCTGGATAAGATGTACAACCATAAAAAAATTTTCCATAACGACTCTTTTTTTCTGCAAATTGCCCAGTTTTACAATCTGGACAATTAACTTCAAGGGTATACGGCAACATAGTATCACATTTAGGATATTCCTCACATCTTACAAACCTACCATATCTTCCAGTTTTAACTTCAAGCCTTTTATTGCAATTAGGACAAGGACTATGAAAGTATTCCTTAGGAACAATAGATATCTCCCCAGATAAGGACTTTTTAAAATCATTAGTTGAATTGCAATCAGGATACTTACTACAAGCTAAAAATTGCCCATTTCTACCCCATTTAATATTATATTCTCCATCACTACATTTTAAACAATTTATTCCTGTAGGAATAAGTTGCTTTTTTAAGTTCTTCATATCCTCTTTAGCCTTTTCTAGTGTTTTAGAAAAAGGCCCCCAAAAATCTGATAAAACTAATGTCCACTTTACATCTCCATCCTCTATCTTATCTAACTCCTCTTCTATCTTGGCAGTAAAGTCTACATCCATTACTTTGGGAAAATTTTCAACCAGCATTTTACAAACAACTGATCCTAATTCTGTAGGCAAAAAGCGATTCTCTGTCTTTTCTACATATTTTCTATCCTGAATATTGGAAATAATTGCAGCATAAGTTGAAGGCCTTCCCACGCCTCTTTCCTCTAATTCCTTTACTAATGAGGCCTCATTATACCTAGGCGGAGGATATGTCCAATGTTCTTTATAAGCTGGATCTTTTATTGCATTAACAGTATCTGAAACCTTAAGATCAGGCAGAAGACCGCTTTTTATATCTTGTAAATTCTCCTCGTCATTACCATATTTTTTTGTTTGCTTTTCAGAAATTGAATCCATATATACTGTTCTAAAACCTGGAAATTTTATAATTGATCCCCTTGCCTTAAAAAAGTGTCCATTATTCTCAAAACAAACAGACGTTTGATCAATAATTGCTTGAGTCATTTGGCTTGAGATAAATTTACTCCAAACAAGCTCATATAATTTTTGTTGATCAGACTCAAGATATCCTTTTACTTCATTTGGAGAATAACTCAAATTAGTGGGTCTAATAGATTCATGAGCATCTTGAATTTTTGAAGCTTTTTTCTTTTTGTAGTAAATAGGGACATCTGGAAGATATTTTTTTCCATATTTTTTTTCAATGTATTCTCTTAAATCATTTAACGCCTCTGGAGCAATTCTAGTTGAATCAGTTCTCATATAGGTAATCAAACCCTGCATTCCATGCTTACCAATATTTACTCCTTCATATAACCTTTGAGCTACCATCATAGTTCTTTTGGCAGTAAATCCTAATTTATGGGCGGCTTCCTGCTGTAGCTTAGAAGTAGTAAAGGGAGGAGATGGATTTTGTTTTCTTTCACGTTTTTTAACATCAATTAATTTAAAAGCACTTGCCTTCACATCACTACATATCTTTTTAGCAACATCTTCATCACTTAACTCTGCCTTTTTAGTAGCACTCTCTCCAAAGTAATTTACATTAAAAATAGTATCATCTTTTTTTGCCTGAAAACTTATTGAAAACCACCTTTCAGGTACAAACACACTTATATCTCTCTCTCTTTCAACAATTAGTCTTAAAGCAACTGATTGAACTCTACCCGCTGAAATTCCCCTTTGAACCTTATCCCAAAGAATCGGAGATATTTTATATCCAACTAATCTATCTAAAACTCTCCGTGCTTTTTGAGATTCATACATCTGCTCCCTTAATGTCGTGGGATTTTCAATTGCTTCCTTTATTGCTTTTTTTGTAACTGCATTAAAGATAACCCTATGAATATTCTTTCTACCAATTTCTTCTGCCAAGTGAAAAGCTATAGCTTCCCCTTCCCTATCCATATCAGGAGCTAAATAAATTTTATTAGCACTTTTTGCAAGTTGCTGAATCTTTTTTATTTTATCCTTTTTACCTGAAATAGGAACTAAATCAATTAAAAACCCTTTATTAATATCCACTCCTAGTTTTGATTTGGGCAAATCCTTTATATGTCCATTACAGGCCACAACTTGAAAATCACTGCCTAAATATTTTTTAATAGTTTTTGCCTTAGAAGGAGATTCCACTACTACTAAACTATAATCTCCCTTAACCACACTATTGGATTTTTTACTAGTTGCTTTTTTCCTAACTACTTTTTTCTTTTTTTTACTCATATAAAACTTTTCTACCACTATAGATTTATTTGTGAATATTGTATTGGCAAGTTATTTCTAAAAATGAGGTTTAATTTGAATTTAGTAAATGGTCAATTTCTTCTAGATCAAATTTAGTTAACCCATAAGGGTTTTCAGTACTATCTAATTGCTGGTCTATGTATTTTAGGCCTATTTCTTTCTCAATTTCATCAAGCTGTCCAAAACTGTCAGGCTTTTGACCCTTTATAGTTTTTTCTAAAATATCTAAACTCTGCTGCTCTAAAAATTTATCTTCATCTACCTTTGCCTCGCCTAAAACTGCCTCTGATTTAGCAATTTCTGCCTCTAAACGCTCAAGTTCCTTGATATCTCTCTGATGATCCTTAATTACTGAATAATCCCTCTCTTGTCTCTCTAACTCCTCTAATTCCTGTGCTGTTAATTTTACCTTATGGGCCTTATTTAGTAGGTCATTATTGATGTCGTCAAGATTTAACTCAATATCTAAATTTTCTTTTGCTTTGCGTTCAAGGCTTTTAACATCCTTTAATGGTTCTTTATTTTTTAGTTTCATTGATAATTTATAGTCATCGTATGTCTTGGTCTGGACAAATGAGCCTATGGGAATTTCTCTACTGCTATTTGTCACAACAAAAGTAGAAAAATTATCCGTTAAGGTTATCACCATTAACTCACCAATAGAATAAGCAGGATTTTCAGAAATTTTCTTCTGCGTAGCTTGATCTTTGAAAGAATAAACATTAAGTACTGCTCCTACTTCCAACCCATCTGCTCTGCCTCTATCTAAATATCCAATTGAACCCAAAGATAAATAAGTGCTAGAATCAAAGCCTTTCATGACAATTCCTTCAATACTTCTCTTAACATAAACTTTATCTAAATCCTTAATTCTAGGAGTGTAAGAGGTCAAACGCGCATGTCTTTTAAAAGGAAAAAATGTTTCCACTACTTCTCCTTCCCATTTTCTTTCAACTTTTCTTAAAAGCTTAACAGTTCCTACAATTGTATATGAATAACCCTTTCTATCTGATTTTTTATTTTGAACTAATCCATGAGGTGAATAAACAGAATACAAATCTCCAGGGCGAATATCTACATGATTATCAAACTTTACATAAACTTTATTTCCTAAATACAAGTAAGTACCTCCATGTCTAGCATCAACAATTTCTCCTAAATCTTGCATAATATTAGAAGTTACAAAAGTTGTAATAGGAAATTTTCTCTTAAAAGAGTATTTAATTACTGAACCCTTATCAAAACCTTGAGCATCAAATTCATCACTTTTTTTCTCAATTAAAATATTAGGGACTGGTGGCTCATATTTTTTATACTCATTATTTAAAGAATGTTTACCAAGCTTATGTAAATCATCATATGTCATATCTGATGAATATTGAAAATAATTACCTTCTTTAATTAATTTATCCCTCTCCACAAGCCAAGAGGGAATATTATCTCCCCCGTACTGTACTAAATAATCCTCCTTATCGACTTTATCCTCTACACCATCCTTTTGGTCTTTAGAAAATGACCCAAGGGTTACTTGAGGTATATCAGTCTCATCACCAGTTGTAAGCACTAATACCATTCCCGGTTCAATCTTATGCGGGTTTAAAATATGAGGATTTAAGGACCAAATCTTTGAATAATAAAATCCTGTTCCAAATAGTCTTTGGGAAATTTTCCACAACCAATCTCCTTTCTGTACCTCATACTTGTCAACTTTAGTAGCAATTGCAATATCATCCCATTCAGTATTTGAAATCTTGCCCTCAATATATTTTGAAACTTCTAATAATTTCTTTTCTTCATTGCCGACATCAAAGATAACAATGCTTTTCTTTTTAGGTTTAGTTTTTTTAACAATTTTTTCTTTTTTTACCTTTTTCTTTTTTTCTTTTTTGCTGGTTTTAACTGGAGTATTTACCATATCTTCTTTTAACTCTTTTACCTCTCCTGATTGCTCAATGCCTTCAATCTCCGAATCTATCTCTGCAGGATCATCTAAAATAAATGCATCTATATCCGAAGTGTCAGTAATATCTAAATTATCAGTATCAGAAGCTATAATTATATTTACTGAAAATACTAAAAATGTAGCTATTAAAAAATTATTCAAAACTAAATACTCCCTGCTTTAAATAAATCATTTAACATAGAATAATACTTTTTCTTTTTCTGTGTTAATTTTAATTTTTCAGAGCAGATAATTAAACGATTTAAAGATTTTAATACTAATCCCGAAAAGGCAAAACGACCTATAATATCTTCATAAAATTGCATCGCCAAAGCAAACTCGCCTTGCATAAATAATGCCTCCGCTTGTAAATAATAAGCTCTTATACTTATCTGCTTTATAGGATGATTACTAATACTTTTTGCCAATTCCTGTGCTTTTATATAATCTCCCTTAGCTATATGATCTTTAATTTTTTTTATTAATTTAATTTTTTCGTCAATATCTTTCTTATCACCGGTTCCTTGGTAACTATTTTCAATAGCTGCTTTAATAACATTAGAATCACTTTTATTGGAGGTAGAATTGTTATTATTTTTAAATACATCAACTGACTCTGCCATTTCCATTCCGTGTGATAATTGATACTTTCGTTTTAAATTTCTATCTTCCGACCTAATACCTTTTAACTCATCTTTTAAATTTCCAACATCACTAATACCTGCTTGTTTTTGTAATTTTGTATACCTCTTAAGTAATAAATCATACTTTTGCTTGGATACCGTTTTATTTGACCCCCTTGTCTTAAAGGAGGAACAACTAACTAAAATGGGTAAAATAAATATAGAAATAACTTTAACTTTCATATAGCTTAGATTATAAGTGTTTTATTAAAATAACCTACTACTTATATTGTAAGGAATGCTATTGTCGAGTCAATGATTTTACCATTATACAAACTATTTCACTTAGTTATTAGAGTAAATAAAGCTAAATCTGCCTTTGTTTACTTCCAGTTAGAAAGCTCAGAAGGATTATGTTTTTACTCCACATTAGAATCCAAAAAGGGACAAAGCTATAGAGATATAAAATTGAGTGTACCTATATGCTTTAAAAAACAATTAAAAGAATTATTAGATTGCCTACCAGTTGAAATCATTTCAAAAGAAAATTATTAATTCAACGCATTAAAGGTTGTTTTTAATCCAGTCAAAAGCATCCATGTGGTGAGTTTTAGTTTTTACATTCTCCATAATATGCTGAAGTACTCCCTTTTTATCTACTATAAAAGTAGTTCTTTTTACTCCCATAAAGGTCTTACCCATGAATTTTTTTTCTCCCCATACACCAAATTTTTTACAAATCTTCAAATCACTATCAGATAATAATTCAAAATTTAATTTTTCTTTTTGTACAAATTTTAAAAGCTTATCAGGATCATCTGGACTAATACCAATGACAGCAATATTATTACTATTTAACTTTCTATTAAAATCTCTTAGACCTTGGGCCTGAATAGTACAACCAGAAGTCATAGCTTTAGGATAAAAATATAGAATTATATTCTTACCTCCATAATTATCTAGAGATACCTTGCTGCCATCTTGATTCTTTAATATAAATTTGGGAATTTTACTTCCAACTTTTGGCAATGACATAATTTACCCTCTTACCATTTATCTCTAAGTTTTCTTAGCTTTAAAAAAGTATCTTCACTAGAGACAGCATTTATATTAGAACGAATTTCGTGATTGTCAAGACGTAAAAATGGGTTTATCCTTCTTTCAATCTTAAAAGTTGTAGCAAGAGGTGTACAAGAAAAATCATGTTTTTTAACCTCTAATAATAAATCTTTTGTCGCCTTATTTTTTGGCTCTCTATCTAAAGAAAACTTCAAATTATTTTCTGTATATTCATGCCCAGGATATAAATTAGTATCATCGGGAAGAGATGAAAATTGTTCTTTAATAGTTGAATATAAAACTTTTGGATCCCCTCCATTATGACAATTTCCAACTCCGGCATTAAACAATGTATCTCCTGTAAATACAGCAATGATATTGTCATCTTTTATCAATTTTAAACAAAGGTGAGCAAAAGTATGCCCTGGTGTATCCATTACCTCTATTTTATAGTCACTTTTTTTATCTAAGGAGATAATATCTCCCTTATATAAAAGTTTATTAATAGACTCTATCTTATCCTGAGCTTGATGATGTGCCCAAATATCACATCCAGTTTGAGCAGATAATTTTTGATTTCCCCTAATATGATCCCAATGCTCATGAGTATTAATTATTGCTTTAAGCGGTTTTCCAATATCTGCCAACATCTCCATTACTTGTTTATCATCCCAAGGGTCTACACATAACACCTCTGACTGGCCCTCGAGTAGATATGTAAAATTTCTTAGATAATTGCCAGTAAATTTCTGATGGACTATCATAGAGTTAATTAATATAAACTAAGTTAAAGCAGATGAGCAATACACATATTATAACAATAATTTTCTTATCCTTTCTTTTTGTTAAAACTATAGTAGAATATTGGCTTTGCATTAGAAATCAAAGATATATAAAAAAGCACAGAAATAATGTCCCTGAAAAATTTACAGATAAAATATCTATTAAAGATCATCAAAAAGCCGCTGATTACACTACTACAAAAATAAAATTTGGATATATAACTAGATTCTATGGTGTAATCATTTTGCTTCTATGGACGATAGGTGGTGGGTTTAATTTTATTAATTCTATAGCATCAAATTTTAATTATGGAGTAATTATAACAGGCATTATTTTCTTATCTATATTTTCTATAATTTCTACTGTTTTATCTCTACCCGAATCTATTATCTCAACATTTATAATTGAAGAGAAGTTTGGGTTTAATAAAACAACTGTTAAAACCTTTATCACTGATTTGATAAAAAGTTTAATGGTTGGAGCAATTATAATGCTACCAATATTTGCAGCATTAATCTATATTGTAGAAAAACTTGGAAAACATTGGTGGATATACGGTTGGATATTTTTAACCATAACCCAATTTGTAATAATGTATTTGCACCCTAGGTTTATCGCACCATTATTTAATAAATTTACTCCTCTAGAAGAAGGTCAAACAAAAGATAAAATATTAGGTCTTCTTAAAAAAACTGGATTTGTAAGCAATGGACTATTTGTAATGAATGCTTCTTTGAGAAGTTCTCATGGAAATGCTTACTTTACTGGGTTTGGTAAAAATAAAAGAATTGTATTTTTTGATACCTTGATTAAATTATTAGATGCTGAAGAAGTTGAGGCGGTTCTGGCCCATGAGCTTGGCCATTTTAAGAAAAAACATATATTAAAAACAATGATTTTATCTATAGTATTATCCTTTTTAGGATTTGCTTTAATGGGATATTTGTTTAATTGGATACCATTTTTCCTAGGACATGGAGTTAATAGCATGAGTACCTATACTGCTTTTGTATTATTTGCATCAATTGTTGGTATCTACATGTTCCCTATAACTCCTATTGCTACATGGTATTCCAGAAAAAATGAATTTGAAGCTGATTATTTTGCTTCTCAATATGCTAGTGCCAACAAATTAATCACTGCACTTGTTAAACTGTACAAAGATAATGCAGCTACATTAACTCCAGACCCCATATTTAGTTCATTTTATAACTCTCATCCACCAGCTTTAACTAGAGTAAAAAACTTAGAAACCTTAGAACATGTTTAATAATAATCTAAAAAATATCATAAACAAATCAATAGAAACTTTTCAAACATTCTCATATGAAATTAAAAATAGTAATAATGGTGACATACATAACTTTATTGCAATTAATACTAAATCTGGAAAGCAATACGCTATCTATTGCGTAATTGATGAAAGTATAGCTAAATCATTAATAATGTTAGCAGAGAAAAAAATTCCCAATAAATCTAGATTAGTAGTAATATGTGGAACTTCTAGTGAAAGACAGGAATACAGCAAATATAATGTAATTCCCATAAGTGCTATGGTTCAGTTCAAGCAAGACATGGAGCAATCAATTAGTGGAATATCAGACATTTTTGACGACTTTATTGAAGACCCTCAAAAAGAAGAAATTCAACCAGAGGTAAAGAAAATATTTTAACTATTTTTTTTCTTTTGTTTCTCTACTTTTTTTAGAGACTTTATTAAACTCTTCCAATTCTTCTTTTGATAAATTTAAAACTTTCGTAATATTTACAGACTCATCTAAGTTACTACTACCATCTTTATTATCATCAGAAGGACTATTCTTGTTTATAATACTCATAGTTTTTTCTCCAAAATCAAGATTAACTTGTCCAGATCCTACTTTCATCATATCATCATTAATACTTTTATCTTGTGGAC
Source organism: Bacteriovoracaceae bacterium (assembly GCA_965243505.1). GTDB lineage: Bacteria > Bdellovibrionota > Bacteriovoracia > Bacteriovoracales > Bacteriovoracaceae > CBDEVA01. Next base: position 77,236 of record CBDEVA010000002.1, read on the forward strand.
TATCTTTTGCTTTTGATTCTTTAAGAGCTTGCTTTTCATTAGTAGTTAACATTTCAACGGGAATATTGTCTGTAAATCGTCTATCTCTCTCCTTTAATAGAGCGTTTAATATCCTATCGTAATCATTTATTTTCTTAGAAAGTTGATCATTACTTAATTCACTAGGTTTTGCCATATAAAATCCTCAATTCCCCTAATATAATTTTAACCCCAAAAAATTTAATCTGTTAATGTTATAGGTCAATAGAAAATAGTGCTATATTTGTGTTAAAGTTACTAAAATAAATTTTATGGATTTAAATAAGACATATAATAGTATAATAAATCAGCTAAAACTAAATAAGAAAGCTCGAATAATATTGAATCCTTCTGATATCAATCAAATAAAATCCAAGTGGCAACAATATCTAAGTAGCAAAGATTATGACAGCTTAATGAAAGTATTTTGTATTTTAGAGAATTGCTCCAGAGGAGTTAGTGACTTTAACTCGTTATTTCATAAAAGTTTTTCTGTAATAAATAGACATGATGTATTAATTAGCTGCCTAACAGCATCATGGCCACACTTTATTTTAAGAAATCAAGGACTAGGAGAGCCAATTTCTTATGAATATATAAAAATTTTAAAAAAACTACTAGAAAACAATGATCCCAAGGTGATTGAATGGGTATTGAGAACTATAGACCAGTTAGGAGGACAATCTATAATATTAAAATCAGAGGTATTTAATAAAAGACCAAGCACAATAAAAACATTACTAAGTAAACACCACAGAAATAATAAAAATATCATAAAAATGTTAATGCATAGATGGAATATTAAATAATGTATGATTTCTTTCATATGTGTTAGTCTTTGTTAGGTTAGAACAATTTACTACAACTAGAAATGTAAATTAACATAGTGCAAATTATCAAAGGGAATTATTATGACTAAAAAAAGAAATCAAAAGTATAATAATAAGAATCTAACTGATAAACAAATCGACAAAATTAAAAATGTCATTAAAGAACAGATTGATAATATCCGAGCAGAATATATAAATATAGATAAATCAAAGTACAAACTAGATAAGAATGAATTATCAGATCCTGTAGACGAAGCAAGTGTAAATACCATAGCAGCTCAAGAGTTAAGACTTCACACTAGAAAAGGATTTCTATTAAAAAAGCTAATAAAATCCTATGATAGAATTAATCAACCAGACTTTGGAGAATGCTTTGAATGTAGTGCTAAAATAACTTTTGAAAGGCTAATGGCTCGACCAACAGCAGAACTATGTACTAACTGTAAAGAAGAAGCAGAAAAAGCAAAGCAAAGCAATATTTATTTGAAAAAGTCAAAATCTATTGGAAAGACTATTCAATTAAATGATAGATAACTAATCAATTTCTGGAAGGGCTTCTTTGGCTTCACCCTTGAAAGTTCTTATCATAAACTTTTCAAGCACTGGTTCATTCTTAATGTCATCTAAAATCCAATCTCTAACATACCATTGATTAATCCTTCTGGCCTCAGTTCTCGCTTTTTCAGGGGATTGGAAACGTATAATCAAAAACTCTATTCCCTTTATCGCAATCCTTTTTCCTGTTCCATTAATACACCCTGGCCCATAATTTTTACAAACAACCCTACGATGAATCTCATGATTAGCAATAGGAACTATTTTGGCATCCTTGCTGTTTTGAGAGATTAAATCCCAAATTTCAGCTTGGGAAAAGGAGTCTTCTTTTGAAAAACAAGAAAGCAGTAATAATAAAATTACATAATTAATAATTATATACATAAAATTATTATAGCATATGCTAGATAATATATTGAAAAAAAAGAATTTTAATTGGAAAATACATATTGTAGACAATAAGGAGGACATATTGCAAGAAGAAGATTTTCAAGCGGATATTAGGTTTAAAGATCATAGTTCAAAGAGAATGCCTATAAAAAATGAAATGAGCATTGGGAGCAATCCTCACTCAGATATATGGATTGAAGAACATCAACTCTTTCCATATCACGGTAAACTAAGAGTTTATAATAAAATTATAATGTTTGTAAATCTTGCAGAAGATGAAAAGACAAAAATTGGAGATCATAAATTGCAACAAGGAAAAATGTATATTTTAAACTCTGGTGACATCATAAAGATGGGAGATGCTTTAATAATAGTTAGATTTGAAAAGGAAAAAGAAGAAGATAACAAAAATGAGGATACAGAAAGTACTCAAAGTAAACTGGAGCTAGATGTAATTGAAAAAGATGATAAAACTGGAGAATTTACACAGTCAGAAGTTATTCCCAATCTACAGGCAAATGCCACTAATATAATGGATGTTAAGGATATCAAAGATATATCTAAAATAGATGTAGAAGAAGCTAAACAAGAAAAATTAATTAAAAAGCCTATAATAAAAGCGAGGCCTAAAAAAAATATTGAAAACAAATTAAAGCCTTCACAAAGAAAAAATATCGATGAAAAATCACATCCCTTCTTCCACATAAGAATCTTTGCTCTACTAACTAATATAAATGTATCTCTTTTAGTTGCCATTATCTTTAAAAATAATGATCTAATAAAAAATATTAACTCTATACTAAAGCCTCATTTTAATAACCTTATAAACACCATCTCAATATTTTTACCAGAATCAGTACCTAAAAATACATTTGCTTTTTTCCAAAATGACATATTTACATCTTTAATTGCAGTATTTATTACATTAGAAATTATAACACCTCTTATTTTTGGTTGTTCCTTAGGTATGTACATAATAGGGGTTAGAAATATAGCTAACAATAAAATTGTTGGTAGAGTAAAAGCCATTATCTCTGGAGCTATAGGAATAATAACTCTTCCATTTATTATATTTGACCTACCTGCGATTGTTGGAAAACCAACTCTAAAAGAAAGTATAACTTCCAATAAAGTACATTATGCTGGACTATTTAAAAGTATTATAGGATTAATATTGTACCTACTTCTTATAGGAACAATATTATTTCATCCCTTTTTAATAAATGAGTCCCTTAACCAGCAAACTATAATTAATAACTTAAAAAAATCCAAAAGAGCTAATCCTATAAATACCGTGATAACTTCTCCACCTTTTGGATTAATAGTAGTTTCAAACCTAAAAGATGATATTATAGCTATTCCTAGTCTAAAGGGTAATTCTGGCAAAATGATATTCTTTTCTAAAAATAGTAGTAAAGAAGTATCATTTAATAGAGAGAAAGATATCGACTTAAAAGATCATATATCTAATATAATCGAATCAAATCCACTCCTAGCAATAAAGAGTAAAAATTTAGACAGAAAAGATATTGTAAATAATATAATTAAAGATGCGTTTAATATAAATAAGTCTGATATATTACCATTTATAAAAAACAATGGAATATTTTTTACTCCCTACATAGAGCTAAAAAATAAAGTAATTAATGAACTAGGGATAGAATCAATACAAAGTATTGACATAATTAAGAACGATGCATCTACTTTTTTTATCTTTTCAAAAAATATTGGAAAAAAGAAGTACTACATAATAACCGCATTATTAGATACAACTATGCATGTATACAATATAAATTATGAAAACAAATCTAAAAATATTTCCAATAAAGTTTTATCAATCTTTCACGACACATCACTAATCTATAAAGAAGAAGAATCATTAGAGGGTCAACTTACAGAACCATTTAAAATAATAAATATTATGGATGATGCTATTAAAACTGGAAAAATATCCTTTATGAATATAGAAACAGTAGCAAATTACTATAAAGGATTTAAAGATGAAATAAATTCAGCTTTAAAATCAACAGTATTAAAAAATTTAAATAGTATAATAAAATATCTAGAAAAATCAAAAAACCAATCTTTTCATAACTTTATAAGCTCATTAAAAAAAGCTAAAGATGAATTGACCACCAAAGAACCCTCAAAAGAGAATACTCAAGAAGATCAAAAAAATAATGGTTAATATATCCAAAGAAGCACTTAATTACTTTAAATTTAAACTAATTCATAAAGATAAAAAAAGTAAAGCTAGGGCAGGAATACTATATACTCCTAGAGGAGAAATTAAAACTCCAGTATTTATGCCTGTAGGAACTCATGGCGCTATTAAAGCACAACAGCCATCATTTTTAATAGATATGCAAATTCCTATAATACTATCCAATACCTATCACTTAAATATGTCTCCTGGGCCATCATTGATAGAAAAAGCTGGTGGATTACATAAATTTATCAATTGGCCAAAAGCTATATTAACTGATTCTGGAGGATTTCAAGTATTCTCATTAAATAGGAAAAAAATTACTGAAAAAGGAGTAGAATTTAAAGATCAAAAGGGAAAAATTTCCATTTTATCCCCTGAAACCTCCATAAAGATACAAGAACAACTAAACAGTGATATTATGATGGCATTTGATGAATGTATTCCCTACCCTGCCAAAAAGACCTATGTAAAAGATTCTATTGATAGAACCCATCGTTGGCTAGAAAGATGTATAAAAACATGGACAAATAAAAAACAAGCATTATTTGGAATAATTCAAGGCTCTATATACCCTGAATACAGAAAAGAGTCGGCAAAAATAGTATGTTCCTATAATTTACCAGGATATGCCATTGGCGGAGTATCAGTGGGTGAAGGTCCCGAATTAATGCAAAGTTCAATAGAGATGACTGTTGATTATATGCCAGAAGATAGACCTCGTTATGCTATGGGGATTGGTACACCTGAGGATCTTCTTATGATTTGGAAAAATGGAATTGACATGTCTGATTGTATTATTCCTACAAAATTTGCTCGAGGAGGTACATTGTTTACCCTAAGAGGAAAATTAGAATAAAACATAAAAATTATAGAAGAGATTTTTATCCTATTGAACCAAATTGTAATTGCTATACATGTAAAAACTTTTCAAGAGCATATATAAAACATCTTTTTGACTCCAATGAAATTCTTGGACAAATTCTTGCCACAACTCACAATATAGCTTTTTATAAACAGCTTGCTGATAATTATAGAAAAGCAATATTAAAAAGATAAAGCAATAGAGTTTACCAATGAATTTTTAGAAAAATATAATTAATATTTTTAATTTTTACAATTGCTCAGCAAGTTTCTTTATAGTCTTTCTAAATTCATTAGTACAATATTCACCTTGTTTTTCAGGTTTAAGATAATCTTTGAGCTTTGGATTTGCCTCTATTATATATTGTAATAATTCTGTATATAATTCATGATTTTCTAGTTTATACCTTTTATCAACACTAGATAAGAACTCTAAAAGCTTGCTTTTTTCTTCATTTTCTATTTCTTCTATTTCTAAATTATTAGATACTATCTTTTCTGTTTGTACTAGTCTATTATAATCTTTAACAGCAACTTCTTTATCCTCTTCTGGTTCGTTTTCTTTTATAAACCCTCCACCTACATTTATAGAAGTAAGAGGGGTAATATCTTTATCCTTTGGTATTATTCCAGTTAAATTATCTATTTTACCTCCTCCAGCAGTTGTACTTATCTGTTCTAGATATTCCTGATAGGTATTTAATATCCTTTTTTTCTCCTGATCACTTTTTTCAAAATATGCATTTCTAGATTCCTCTGGAAATCCACTAATAAGTGTGGCCTCTCCATTATTCATACCTAAATATGATTCCCAGTATTGAGGTTTAATATTTTCACCAATATAATCTCTATTTGATTGATTCATAGATAAAAACTTCTTTGTAGCTCCAAAATTCATCGCCAGCAAATTTTCTTTTACATCGCTATTTAATGATAAGTAATTGTCTATTTGTTCAGATGATAGTGCAAGGACTCTATTTTTTTCTTTACTTGGCAACCCTAAGACATATTCTGCATTATCTTTTAGCTTTAAAATGGCATCACTCAAATTATCATTTTTAATTGCTCGTGCTACTTTTGCATATCTTTCATATTTAGGGTTATCTTGATTAAAGAATTTCTTTTCTGATGGATTACTTTTTAAATATGCTAAAGCTTTATCTGAATCTTTAGCTAATTGATTTTTATCTGCATAGATTATATCTAGCTTGCTATGATAATCTGCGACTTCACTTGCAGATGGAAGAGGGTTTAATAAAACCTTTTGAAAGTTTGTCATAACTCCTTCTCCATAATTATCTTCACTTATTGCTAGCTGGCATTTTCTCTTATCCATAACTTCTAATTCAACATTTACACCTACAATATTTTTAAAATCACAATTTACAGGGGTAAAAGCACATGTATTTTCAGAAGGAATACTTTCATCAATAGATAATTTACTGCAATCTTTATCATTTTCTTTTGCAGCTTTAAGAATTGTCTTTATAAGAGAAAGCTTATGTCCTTGAGGATATTTTGTATCTAAAATATAGTCTGCATTAAAACTTGATATATTAGAAACTATCCCCGAACCAACGGCAGTGGCATAGGTAGTTCCTGTTGAAAATAAAATATTTTGTTTTCTACCTTTTTGATCTTTTTGTTTGCTTGTGTAGGCAATAGGGATTGTATCGGCAGCAAGTGAAAAATCTACAAATTGATTTTTAAACCCTCTCTCCCATGGAGTCATATTGGCAGCAACCCCTCCCATACAAAGAGTTGATTTAAACACACAAGGTGCTGCTCGTCCTTTAGTGATAAGATTTTGTACTCCATCTACAATCTTATTTCCCATATAATTGCCAGAGGCAGCTACAACAACTACGCCGCCCTTTTCAAGGGCATTTACTGCATTTTCTAAATCCTTATAATCCTTTTCACTTGCCGCAGTCCAATGTCTGGCCGTTCCTAAGCTCATATTGATTGTACCTATTTTATGTTGATAATAATCTCGTGACTTTTTTACTATATTCTCGCAGCGAGCATCTTTGTTATTTCCATTATAAGAGGAAACTTTAAAATTATTTTCGTTATATACTCCAGTATATTTTTCTTTGCATGCTTTGCTTTTTAAAATATCTCTCCAACAGCCCCAATTGCTCAATTTCTTTGGATGATTTTCTCCGCAGTATTTATCTGTATCAATAGAAAAATTTACAGCAAAGGCATTTTTAACTCTATCTCTTAAGTTTTGGTTATGTTCTAGTATTGCATTTAAAGCATTAGTTACATAGCTAATCTCTTTAAAGATGCCAGGGTGGCGATTTGACCTCAATGGTGTAACCGATGCACTAGGGGAGATGCTCTCTACATGTAAATAATTATCTGATGGGATTTGTCTTTTATCAGCACTTGCTATTGTACCTGCAACATGATTTCCATGTCCTGCCAAAGGAGGTATCAAACCTAGTCCTAAAACTTTAACTTTCCCTTCACCTCTATCGCTAGCAAATTCTCTATTTGTCTTACCATCATCATCTTCTATATAATTTTTAGCGTGTAAAACTAAATTTAGACCTTTTGCATCTAAAGGATTTTTAAAATATTTCTCTGCCATGTCATCAGATAAACTCTCTAATGCTTGATTTTTTAATTTTTGAGGAATTTCTCTTATGGCAACTAGCTTTAAATTGTCTTCAATTCTTTTAAATCCCTCTATTTTTTTATTATCAGGCAATTTTTTAAAGCTATTTAATAATTTAATTTCATCTTTAAATTCAGAAAGCTCTTTTAATGCCAACGATTGCATATTTTCATTTAAATCTAGGATAGCTGCAAGCTTTGCTTCCTTGTTTTCAAGCCTTTTTATTGCATCTATCTTTAAATTATCAGAAAGTCCGTCAATTGCAGAAAGCCTTATATCATCTGTTAGAAAGTCTTCTCTTAACCCTAGCTTGCCATCTTGCATCCTTTTTAAAATATCTCTCTTTATTCTAGGTGGATCTTCATCTCTTTTTCCCTCTTCATTTAACTCCTCATGAATTGTTGATGTTCCATCTTTTCTTATAAAATAGATTCCTGTATCAGTAAGTGCAATGTTTTGATAAAGCCCTCTAGCGTCTCTTTTAATTTTATCTGTGAATAATGTAGGCATTTGCTCTGTTCTTACCATTTCATCATGTAATTCACTTGCTTTTTCTTCAGTTTTTTTATAACTAAATTTTTCACCATCCCATCTTTTAGCTCCTATTAATCTCAAATGCCAATCGGAATTACACGGATGATAATGGGGAAGATTATCTCTTTGCTCTTTATTTAATTTTAAACATTCTGCAATTCTCTCCTCTGGTTTCTCTGTTAAACACAGAGGCTCTATTGTTGAGTTTTTAGCAATTAATTTTAGCTTCTTTTGAAGCTTAAATAGATTCATTGCTTTATCAAAGGAGTTTTTATTTTCTAAATTAACAGCTTTACTATTTACCGGAAAAAACCCACTTGTATCTTTACCATTGCATAGCTCTGTATATAAAATGTTCTTCTCATTTGATTTTTTTAGGCCGCTGCATATTTTTTCTTTGTCATTACCTTGAAATTCTACATACATTCCTCCGCATTCAAGTTTAACTTTATTGGTATCAAGCTCTATACACCTACCACTAGGATTAGGATTTGCTGATAAAGGTGTATATTGTGCTAATGTCATTGGATAAATTGAACTCAATACAAGTTCTCTGCTTCTACACATAGGTAAATTATGAGCAAAATTATTAAGACCCTTAACAAGGTTTGACACATCTGTAGCATTTATTACAGCATCGACATAGTCTTTAGTAACAGCAGTGTACTTATCTACAAATGACTTTAAAACAATAGCTGTTTTATCTTTAAAAATTTTATCTATGGCACTTTTGCCATCTCTATCTTTATAGATAGTTAATACTTTTTCCCCAACAGCTCTTTTATCGTTTGAACAACGTCCATCTTTGCAAGTATTATATATTAGATATCCATCTTGAGAGTATTTAAAATTATACTCTGAAAATATTAATTGATGAAAACATAAACAATTTATTATGAATAAAATTCTAATTATTTTATAGAAGTTCATTTTTTAATTGGTTTATAATACTTTTTAATTTCAGATATTGGTGCGTAGTCTATTTTGCTCCATTTTTTTTCTTCTCTACACCTATAATCATCATTAGTTCTACATTGTTTACTTGGTAAGGTTGTTACTGATTTTCTACAATGTAATGATTTTTGTGATCTAATATGACAAATAGGGCCTAGCCTAGTTGAAAATTCTGTCATTGTTTTTTTAATCTCTTCTCTTTCTTTTTCTGTTACATCTTTATTTTCATAATGACTTAAATCCTCTTTAGGTCCGATCCTACTATCAATAATATTTTTGCCATTTTTATAAACAGAAATAACATAGTTAGATGTTTTTAAAGCTGTAACACCTGAACCTTTAGGGTATCTAGGATGAGGTATTGCCTCTGGTACCGCCCATAAGAATCTATTATCACTAGGATCTTGCTCATAATATTTTGTTTTTATAAGTTTATCTTTAAATTTATCTTTATATTTTTTTACTACTTTTAAGTTCTTATCATCCCATTCGCTAAAAATATCTAAAAATCCATGTCCTCCTCTATCATTTATTGCCAATCCCCAACAATAAACCTGGCCATTTTTATGAAGTCCGCAGCTAAATGAACTAGATACTGCTACATCAATTATTCCTTTAGGTAGTCCTACAACTTTTGTAAGACTTAATTCTGCCTTATCTTTAAAAGCACTTATTCCAACACCTACTACCCCTGAATAATCCCATCCCCAACAATAAACTTCTTCATCTTTTATAGCACATCCATGTTTATTTTTCATTGAAAGATCAGTTACTCCCTTCTCCATATTAAAAATTTGCCTAAGAAAGCTACGAGAGGGCGGTAGTTTAAACTTTTTATCTTTATCACTAAAAGCACAGCGATCTGTTGATCTACCCCAACAATACAATGCTCCACTTTTTTTGACCTTATTATTTTCTTTAATAGCACAAGCACAACCATAAGCAGTTGCAATCTTAATTATGTCTTTATCAACAGTTGGTAGGGCAAAGGGTTCTACATATCCGTCTATTGAACTTAAATATGGGGTGTATAAAAGATCAAGTTGACCGTTATCTCCCCAACACCAAACACCTCTATTTTTAATAGCACAGCCATAGCCTCCTGATGTTGTTAGAGAAATTTGAGTTACACCTCCATCATGTAATCCTATAGGTGGCCATGCGTAATCATAGTTTATATTATGGCCTTTCTCACTATATAGCCTTCCGAAACAATAAGGCATATCATCAACTAAAAAACAAAAAGAACCCCAACTTCCTGTTAAACTATGAATCTTTGGATGAGAATTGCTTTGAGAGTAGATACTATTTATAGCTAAGAGAGATAATAGTAGTATAAGATTTTTTATAAAGTTCATAAAATGCCTATTAATAATTGTATTCTATTGAATATATATTATATATACGGAAAAACTCTTTATAAAAATTAATCAGTCAGGTATTTTTTCTTCAAAATTAGTTGTGACAATAATATTTCACTTAATACTTTGGCATTCAGAGGAAAGTTATTAGGATTTTTTATAATTTCCTTAGTTAAATCTATATCTATTTTAGGTCAATAATAATGATTTGGTGATACTTCTTCTACATTAATAATATCTTCAATAGAAGTAGTTTTAAACCATGGAAAATCCTCAAAAGACATAAAAATTTCTTTATTATCTACTAGGATTCAAATACCATTAACAGAAATATTAGTTATTTCGATATCTAAAGTGTCTTTTCCATGCTTTTGTAATTTCTTCATACTTATCCTTTATAATTTTTTAATTAAGTTTACAGTATAATATAAAGGATTTACTATATTGATCAATAATTTAGAAAATAATGAGGATATTTTTAAAGTTTATGGTAACTTTAAATTTATTAGTATTATGCTAGATTAAACTATATATAAATATAGGATTTTACTATGGAAAATAACCAAAAAGAGAAATTAAAGCAATTACTAAATGATGCTATTCCTTCATATAGATTTTTCGAAAAAATTAAACCAAACTTTAAAGACAAAAAGTATTATAAAATAAATCAAGAGGAATATGCTTACTGTTTTTTTCTTCCTAATAATGATAGTAGAAAATATCATATATTATCATTATATATTGAAATTGAAAATGAAGAAATTAAAAATAAAATTGAACAATTGGTGTTAGATGTTTTTAAAGACTTTACTAATAGTAAAAAACATATTTTACCTGCTAGATTAAATCATTTACCTTTTGAAATAGATTATTTCATAAATAATTTACTAAAATATTCTTTTGTCTATGGTTCTGATAAAGTTGTAGAAATATTAGCTAAGCAATTTAAAGAAGATAAAGTTTTTTATAATAGGCTATCATTAATTAAAGGTTTAAAAGTTAAAAGAACATTATCTATCTTTGATGGTATTATTATAAGTCCAGCTGAAAAATATTTTAATATATTACCTTCTTTTAAGTTTCATAGTGATAATGACTTATCAAGTATATCAAATTGGAAGTCTTATTCTATTATTGATATTTCTTTTTTTAGAACTCCATTCATGATAAGAGTTCCAGATGAAAGTGAATACATAAAAGATACTAGTAAACTACATAATCTTCTTAGAGAATATAAATATAAAGTAAGCAACAATGACTTTTCTAATTTTAATAGTAAAGATTTTATAAATTGTTTATATTTGGTATTAAAAAAACCATGCTCTCTCTCTTTAGAATGGGATTTTGAATTGTACAATTTTTTTGGAGTCGGAAATATAATGGATAGTAATTCTATGTTAAATTATGTTGAAAGAGGCTATCATATACCCCCAATCCAACTAAATGAAGAGGATCTAGAAAAAACAAAAAAACTCTACAGGAAATTTTATAACCTAGATAAAGATATTAAGAAAAAAATCGATATAGCAATGCGTAGATTGATACCAATAAAAGATAATTGGAGCATTGTTGATAGTATAATAAATTTAGGTATTGCTCTAGAAGTCATTTACTTAGGTGGAAGTAAAGAGCAACTTTCATTGGCCCTAAGAACTAGGGGAGCTTGGTATCTTGGTGGTGATTTTCAACAAAGAAAAGAGACATATGACACGCTTAAAGAATTTTATGAATTTCGATCAAGAGCCGTCCATTCTGGTAGCCTTTCTGATAAAGATCATGAATCAATAAATAATAATTTTGAAAAAACTAGAATAATTTGTTGTAATACTTTAGAAAAAATAATTAATGATAGTAAAATCCCAAATTGGGATAACATAATACTTGGTAAACTTTAAAGAAATTTTTATACTAACAAGGTAAAATTATAATATATAATCAAGATTACGAATGTTCACTAAATTAGTACCTAAAACATGAATAATTACTAATAACCAATATTATTAATTTCTTATTAATATAATCTTGATCACAAATGAAGGGTAGATTTTTTATTTATCTGATTTATACACATCCTTAATCCTGCCATACCTATCAAATATAAATTTATCTCTATAAAAATCATTACATTTTGAGCATTGTGGAATAACATTATCATCATTCATCGGCTTTGATGGATTCATATGTCCTTTCTGTAAAGTAACCCTATTTCCTTTAAAATATCGATGTTCCTGACCTTCTTTTGAACCACAAGTTGCACATGTATTGTCATACTCCTTTTTTATCGTTTCCCAATCATTTAATGATTCTAGCCTTTTATCTTTAATAAATTGAGGGTGAGGTGATTTTTCCGTATACAACATATATTCTCCTGTTTTAATTGTTTCGTTACTTTTTGGTATAATGTCATTTCTAGTTAAAAGATACCAACCATCTCTCTTTAAATGCCTAACTTGTTGATCAGCACTAAGCGATTCATCTTGTTTTCTAGTAAAATTTTCAATACCTCTCTTTTTTACCTTCTTTCCTAAGTGAAAAAATAAATATACTAACCAAAACCCTTTTGCTGTATGATAAGAACTAGGAATTTTAACATCATGCTCTTTTAAGTACTTATTATATGCACATAAAACTTTTTCCCATTCTTTCTCTAGATTGATTTTGCTCAACTGTAATTTCCCTTGATAATATTAAAATTGTATAACTTAAATATTGTAGCATATTGAATTTTTTATTACTTTTGATAGGAAAGGAGGGACAGCTTCACCAATTTGAAGGTTCTTTGAAGATCTTGAACCTGTAAAAATAAAAGAGTCAGGAAAAGTTTGAAGTCTAGCACCTTCTCTTGTTGTTAATGCTCTATCTGCAATAGGGTGAATACATCTAGCACTACTGGGAGTTCCAAAATTTCTTGTTATAGTGCAGCCTGGACGATCCCACCATAATCTAGAATATGAGTTACCAAAAGCCCTTTTTGGTCTTATTTTTTTAGGAATATCTTTGAGAGTTCCACCTTCTTTTAAACTACTCATAATCATTTTTAGTTTTTTTCCATGTTTTGGAGATAAATGCTCTGTTAGTTCTTTGCTTGATTTTCTCATTTCTGTTTGAAAAATATTTTTAGGACTTATATTATAATTATTTGAATCTTCAAGAGGAAGATCACTTAAAGCATCATTTAGAGAAAGTAGCTTTTTCTTAGATGGTTTTTTAAATTTAAACTGTTTATTTTTTTTATGTCCAATAACAATAACTCTTTTTCTGTATTGAGGAGTTCCAAAGTCTACTGTATCAATAATTTCATGATATATATTGTAACCAATTCCTTTAAAGTCACTTAAAATTTGTTTAAAAAGCTTTCCTCTATTCATTGTAATAAGTCCTGTAACATTCTCAAAGACAAACAACTTAGGAGAATATTCACATAATAATCTAATATACTCCTTATACAAAAATGTTCTGGGGTCATTTAAATCTCTTTTCCCAGATGTTGAATAACTTTGACATGGAGGGCCACCTAGGATGATATCAATATCCTTATTGAATAACTCCCTGCTAAAATCTTTTATATCCATATTAAAGATAGAAGTATTTGGATTATTTTTAGAATATGTATTACAAGGATCTTTAAGTACTTCATTCATTGCTAATACTTTAAATTCTTTATCTCTGTGAAAAGAAAAACTTAGCCCTCCTATCCCTGCAAATAAATCTAATATTTTCATAATAAACTCCTATATATATTTTAAGTGTTAAAAAATAAGATTGTACAAATATTTTTTACATTTTCATTAATAAATTCATTTTTGAAAAAGCTCTTTTAAACTATTGAAAACAGGAAAATACAGCTAGAATAGTTAGAAAGGAGACATATAACCAAGATATTTTAAGCGAAGTGTTGAAGCAAAATTAGAAACTTTAAAAATTTTAACTATAATCTCTACTAGGAAATTAAATAAATATCTTATAATTAAAAACTATCTATAAGAGAGGTTAATAATTTTGTTAATTTTTCTAAGTCTTGATATTTAATATTATAAAACATAGGTATTCTAAATTGATTGCGACCTAGTTTTCTATATGATTCAATATTATAAACTATTTTCTCTTGATATAAATAACTAAGTATTTCTTTTACATCAATACTCTCATCTACATCAATAGCAGCAATAGTATTAGAGCGATATTTCTCCTCTAAAATATAAGGGTTTAAAAGTTTGTGATTCTTGGCCCATGAATATAGCAAATCTGCTCTTCTTTTTCCTTCCAAGACAATCTTATCATAACCTTCTTTATTCATATATTTAATTTGCTGATTTAATAGATATAGATTTGCAATTGGTGGAGTATTATAAGTTTGATTTTTAGAACAATTTTCAATAATTGTTTTAAAATTCATTATATCTGGAATATATCGAGATTTATCTTGGGCAATTGACAATGCCCTCTCCACTGCCTTAGGAGACATAATTGCACAAAAAATTCCACCATCACTAGCAAAAACTTTTTGAGGAGAAAAAAAGAAAATATCAACATTATTAACATTACAAGGCACTTGCCCAGCACCACTTGTGGCATCAATAGCCAAAATAGTATTGTCATCTACTTTATCAACATTTGATAATTGAACACCCGTAGAGGTTTCATTTAGAGTTCCGCAAATTACATCAAATCCCTCTTTATTAAAAACATCAACTCCTTTACCAAAATCAACACTATAATCACCAACATCAATCCAAGGAACTTTTTTTGATGCCATAAACCACTTTTTGGAAAATTCTCCACAAACAAAGTGAAAAATACTCTTTTTAACTAATCCAAGTGCAAGCATATCAAAGGCCAAAGTAGCTCCACCATTGGCAATAATAACTATATAATCCTCAGAAACATTAAAATAATTTAAAAGTCCTTCTTGAATCTCTCTAATGATATTTTTAACTGGAGGTTTTCTATGGCTAGTTCCCATTAGATGGCACTGGGTTTTTAATAAACTATCCAGAAAACCCATATTAACTAATGATGGGCCACAGCCAAACCTAGGATCACTAGGAATTAAATTATTATCTATTTTAAATCTATCTTTCAATTCCTAATGCAAAAATAACATTTCATAAGATTTAGGTAATTCCCACAAAGTATTTGGAACTATACTTTCTATCTTATCTGCAACCCTAGAGATTTTATCACTAATTGGCATCAGTTTATAAGCTATAAACTTAGCTCTTTCACCATTTTCATTGGGAAGACTTTCCATTTGTAATTTTAATTCTTTGGTATGAGAATAAACATCTTCAATATAATTACCTAACTCTGATAATAACTCTCCTTCAACAAAAGTAGATTTAGTACAATCATTAATCAATGTAACTAATTGTCTTTTATAGTCAAATGCCGCTGGTATAACATATTGATCTACCATAGTAATTAGAGTTTCAAATTCAATAGTTCTAATTAAATTATAGTTTTCAGAGATTACATTATAATTGGTATCAATTTCACTTTTACTTAAAATTCCAAGATTACTTAAACAAGCCGTTTTGGTTTCATCCTTAAATACATCTAATGCATCCGCTGATGTCTTTAAGTTTGATAGTCCTCTACTTTTGGCCTCAGCTACCCACTCACTACTATAACCATCCCCATTGAATACTCTATTAATACTTCCATTGATAAGTTTTTTAGTTAAATCTATTAATGCTTTATCTCCTTTTACGCCACTTTTTACCTTCTCTTGAAGATATGCATTTGCCTCTACTAATACATCTGTAACTGCTGCATTTAACATAGTTAAAGGAAAACCAATAGCAGACGAAGAACCTACTGCTCTTAATTCAAATTTATTTCCTGTAAAAGCAAATGGAGAAGTTCTATTTCTGTCTGTAGAATCCTTTAAAAGCCTAGCTAATTGTTCAGCTCCTATATCAATTTCTTTACTTTTATCCATTGAACCAAATTCTTTTCCATCTATTATAGACTTATAAATCTTATCCAAGGTCTCACCTAAATAAACAGATAAAATTGAAGGAGGTGCTTCATTGGCACCTAAGCGAAAATCATTTCCAGGAGTTGCAATGCCAAGTCTAATAAGGTCTGCATGACGATCAATAGCGGCAACAACTACTGAAACCATTGCTAAAAATAAATTATTTCTATCTGGTTTAAATAAGTTTATACCCGTGTCAGTGGAAATAGACCAATTTAAATGCTTTCCACTTCCATTTATCCCAAAAAAAGGCTTTTCATGTAAAAGTGCCACCAAACCGTGTTCATTGGCAATTTTTCTAATCATCAATCTCACCAATTGATTATTATCAGTTGCAACATTAGCCTCTGTGAAAATTGGCGCCATTTCATACTGGCCAGGAGCAACTTCGTTATGCCTAGTTTTAGATGCAATTCCCAATTTAAATAACTCTTCATCTAAATCTTGCATAAAGTATAATATTCTATCCTCTATTGCTCCAAAATAATGATCTGATAATTGTTGGTTTTTAGGAGGAACACTTCCAAATAGAGTCTTACCTGTCATTACCAAATCAGGTCTTTTTTCATAATACTTTCTATCAATTAAAAAATATTCTTGCTCTGCTCCACAGTTAACATTAATTGAATTTACATCTTTTAATCCAACTAAATTTAAAAACTTAGTAGCTTCACTATTTAAACGATCTATACTTCTTAAAAGAGGTGTTTTGATATCTAGAGCATCTCCGGTATAAGAAATAAATCCAGTCGGAATGCATAAGTTTTTTATATCTCCTCTCTCTAGTAAAAACATTGGAGAAGTTAAATCCCAATATGTATAGCCTCTAGCTTCAAAAGTACTCCTAGAGCCTCCATGAGGAAATGAAGAAGCATCTGGTTCTCCTTGAATTATATCTTCAACAGATAAGCTACTAATAGGTTTTCCCTTATCTAGTGATAAAAATGTATTTTGCTTTTCAGCAGTATTTCCAGTCAATGGCTGAAACCAATGACTAAAATGGGTTGCTCCACAGCTCATGGCCCAATCAGTTACAACTTTAGCAATTTCTTGTAATGCTCTCTGAGATAATTTTTTATCCTTAGATACGGAAACATTTTTAATTTCTTTACGAGAATCTTCGCTTAATCTTTCATCTTCTAGTAAATTAAAAATATTCTTACCAAAATTTGAATACATTTCATTAGTTTTTAATTCTTCAATATTCATTTATCCCCCTAAGCCAATTACCTAAGTATTTATTAGCATAAATTATATATTTTTAAAAAACTTCTTTGAAATTTTACTACTTTCAACAACAATCTCTGATATAAAACTAGGTACATTTGATGCAACGCAATCCACATCTAATATCCTATTATTTCTAGATAATGTAAATTTATATGTCTTATGAGGGGCAAGCATCCTATAGAACTCACTCCCTGGTAAATTAAAGACTCTAATTCCATCTATAGCTATAATCTCATCTTTTGCATTCAGTCCATACTTGCTAGCAGGACCATTATTTAAAACTGATTTTATTATCAATCTTCCTTGGGAGTTATCAAAAATTACTCCTAAATATGCTTCATCATTTTGTTGGTACTTTAATTTAAGTCCAATAGATTTTAAGTAACTTTCAAAATTAATATCTTCTACACCAACTACCATATCTTTAAATTTACTGCTTATATCAGCACCTGCTATATCCTCGACTATATTATAAAACTGCTCTTGTATAATTCCTACATGGGGATCTTCTTTATAAAAGCTCCATAATTTATCTAAGATATTATCAATTGATTTACCTTTAGAAAATAACATAATATCAAGCATCCAAAAAACTAATTCTCCCTTTAAATAATAACTAATAGTAGTATTAATATTATTCTCATTTGGACGGTAAAGCTTTATCCAAGCATTTAATGAGCTTTGCTCTAATGAATGAAAATATCTCCCTGGAATCTTAAAATAATCATTTAAACTATTTTTCATTACTTCTAGATATTCTGATTGTAAGCAAAGACCAGACCTATAGACAAAAAGGTTATCCATATAACTAGTTAGACCTTCTACTAACCACAACATTTTTGTAATAGACTCTTTAGTATAATCAAAAGGCCCTAGTTCTATAGGACGAATACGTTTTCCATTAAACACATGAAAATATTCATGTGCAACTAATGATAAAAAATTAATATATCCCTTACGATTTACCATTATTTCAGGAGGGTATTGAAGAATACAACAATCACTATGTTCTAGCCCCCCATAAGTTTTAGGAATAAACTGAGCTATAAAATTATACTTTTTATAAGGCATATCCCCCATAGTATTGGCAATAGTTTCAACAATTTTTTTTATATCTGATTTAATTTCGGTATTATTTAAAAAACTATCTCCTACAAAAGATATTCCATGTTCTTTTTCACCACAATAAAATCCATCGGTGTAATGATTACCAATTTGAATGGGAGAATCAAGCAATGAATCATAATTACTACTTTGATATAAAAACTCTTTTCTATCTTTTGAAATATCACTCAAAGATGTAGTAATTTTATTCCAATTGGCAGGAAAACTTATTTTGACAATAGGTTTTTCTACCTTATCCTCTAAAATCCCCATAAATATAGATGGCCCATGAATGAATGCATATTGTGAATCTACATATGAAGTTCTCACTGATACTTCATGACAATATACCTGATATGAAATTTCAAAAGTTTTATTATCATTAGGACAAGCTGAGTTATTCCAATCAATCTCCCATAAATTCTTATGAATTTGAGAGAAATAAATTAATCTCCCTTTATTATCGCATGCACTAAAACATTGAACATGTGATGAATACTCTCGCATCAAGTAAGAGCCTGGACACCAAGATGGCATAAAAAATGTTAATTTATCTAAATTATTAGGTCTTTTTCCAGAAATTTTCACCAAAACCAAATGTTGGTGTGGATTTTCTATGCTTATGGTATATATTAACTGCATGTACTTGTAATATATTATAATAGATTAAAATACAAGAATTTAAAGTACTATGTATAAGCAAAATAAAATAGACAAAAATAAAATTAACACACCTATAGTAGAATTTACACCTTCAGCTCTTGAACAATTATCTTTAATTATCAGTAATGATTTTACTATTAAAAATAAATTTTTTCGAGTAATGATAAGTGGAAAAGAATGCGATGGATTTACATATTCAACTGGATTTACTGACAAGAACGATGATGATTTTATTATTGATATTAATAATAGTATTTCTATAGTAATGGATCCTTTTAGTTCATTTTATCTACAAAAATTTACAGTAGATTTTACTTTAGATCTTCAAACAAATAGCGATGGATTTATCATTATAAATAATAATCAAGAAAAATTTTCTGATAAATTCTGGATAAACGATAAATTTAAAATCCCCCCTATAAGTAGGGATATTCAACATTAATTACAATTTAAATATCTTCCAATCTTTATTTTTCTATTTTCACAAACTGTAATATCAGTATGTTTGTAAACATTTATATTATTTGTGTTATATTTTACAAATAGAGGATATAATTTTCCCCTAGCTTTTACCAATATTGGCCACCTAACTTCTAATGATTTTAGTTTTTCCCCCCTATTTAACCCAAATAAAATACCCTCTTCATTTTGCGAAGGTAGATAACCACTTGAATACTCCACCCATTGACGATATATATTTTTATTAGTTTCAATAATAATCATACTACCAATCCCCAACTTATTGGCTCTTTTTCCTCGTAGAAAAATGCGTAGTGATTTTTTTTCATTTCTCTTTAAGTTATTTTCAAATACATATATTTTAGTATTCATTGTAGAACTTCTAATGGAGTTCTGACCGGTAATAATATCAGGTAAACCATCTCTATTGATATCAATAATAACTGTACCTGATGGATTTAATATATTTACTCCGTAATGTTTTGCTTTATCCACAAAACTATTATTACTTTGCTGCTCCAATACAAGCAACCTAGAATTAGGAGGAAAGCCAGAATTATCAACTAATAAGTCCAAAAGTGAATCAATATTATAATCAACCCATATACCTCTTCTATCGGCATTACTCCAAGATTTAGAAGAAATATCTCTTAAGTAGTAATTTCTAATAAACTTTGGAGGAAATTCTCTACGGACACCCTTTAAAATACTAGATCTGTCTATAATTTCCGAGTCATAATTATGATAATTCTCACCAATAACTATATCCATAATTCCATCATTATTATAATCAGCACATAATGAATAAAAACTCCTACCTCCACCTAAGAGAGTGTAATTTCCCTGATCATCTTGATAATAACCTGTTTGCTTCCCATAATCTTTAAATACTCTACCACCAGTTTTACTAACTAAATTAAACCATAATTTATTACTATAAAGACTAGAAGCAGATACCATTAAATCAGGATATCCATTTTGATCTACATCACAGCTAGAGACTCCAAAAGTTGGACGAGCATTAATATAAGTATAAGTATTTTTATCAAAGTAAAATTCACCTTTTAATAAGTGGCTAACTTCTTTAAATGAGAAATTTTTCCCTCCTTTAAATAAACGATCTGGTACAATTATTCTCTTTCTATCTTTATAAGAGAACCAAGTCCCTACATAAATATCTAAATATCCATCTAAATCATAATCAAAAATCACTAGAGAAGGAGTAACTAATTTATCTTTTATTTTTAAAACATTATTAATTTCTTTATATGTAATATTTCCATTTTTTAAAACTCCTTGAAAAATTCTAATTGATTTTGTTGAATACTCTCCCTTGGAATTAAAAGTTCCCAGTAGAACATCTTTTATTCCATCTTTATTAAAATCATAAAATTTCATAAAAGATGCCTTAGTATTTCTATTAAAAGGATTATATGATAGTTTTCTAAACTTTTTTAAATTTTTATCAAATTTGTAAAATTCTATAAGAGAATAATAATTTTTAAGCAAAACAATATCTGTATAATTATCATTATTAAAATCTACCGCATAAAGATGAGTTGCCTTCTTTCCAGATAATCCATACTTACTAGTCTTATCTTTAAATATAGAATTTACATTTTTATTAGTAGGTCCACTAATAATTTTTTGAGTCTTTTTATTTTGATTTAAATTATTCTTGATTACAGGATTATTTTTACTTGTAGAACAAGATATTAAAAAAAAAACTAATATATAATTAAAGTTCAAGTATGTCGATACCATAACCATTCATTTTACAAATAGTATTTGAAACATCGGTAATTGTTTTATGTTTTTTCTTATTGATTTCTTTAAAAGCTTTTATAAAATCTCTTCTGGCATTTTTAAATGCGTAATTATTAAGTTGTAAACAATATTCTTTAGTATCATCAGAAAAATTTTTACTTTTTAAAATAAAAGTAGTTCTAGATAAGACTGAAATCATAACATAAAGATTAATTGCCATATCAGCTATATTTTCTTGAATAATTTCTCTATCAACAATTTTCTTACCATGATTAATTAGTACATTTTCTACTTTTAAACTAAAGCCACTTAACATTGAAGAAAATTTACCAGCAAGATCAATTAATTGACTATCTACTTTGCTTAATGAAGTTGAAGAAATAATTCTAGATATACGCTTAAAAGCAAATTCTGAAAAAATTCCTAAAGATTTAATAGGATTACTTAATGCAGAAGAAACATCAGATATCTTGCCTATTTCTCTTAATTTTTCTGAGGGTTTTCTAACTCCAGATAATGCTATAAAACAACGAAGAATTTCATTAGTACCTTCAAATATCAAATTTATCCTTGAATCTCTCATTAACCTTTCATAAGGATACTCTTTCATATAACCAATACCCGCTGCTATTTGCAAACTACTATCAGCAATCTTCCATAATGCTTCTGAAGAATAAACTTTACATATTGCTGATTCCAAAGAATAGTCTTCAAGCCCTCTATCAATATTTCCAGTAGTCATGTAAGCAATGCTTTCAGTAGCATAGATATGAGCCGCCATATTTACCAACTTATCTTGAATCATTTCAAATTCACAAATGCTTTTTCCAAACTGCTTTCTTTCTTTAGCGTGATTAGTTGCAAGAGAAAGCAAACTTTTCATACAACCAATACAAGCAGAACCTAAAGATAATCTTCCATTATTTAAAACATTCATTGCAACTTTAAATCCACGACCTAACTCTCCTAGAATATTTTCTTTAGGAACTCTAACATTATCAAAAAATACTGCTCTGGTTTCACTAGCTCTAATTCCCATTTTGTCTTCCTTTTCACCAAAAGAAAGCCCTTCCATACCTTTTTCTACAATAAAACAAGTTATCTTTTCTTTAATCTCTCCGTTTACATCATGCTGAGTTTTACAAAATACGCTGTAAAAATCTGCTAAATTAGCATTAGTAATCCATAACTTTTGTCCACTAATACTATAAGTTCCATCTCCATTATCAATGGCCTTAGTTTTAATAGAATATGCATCAGACCCAGATCCAGGTTCAGTTAAACAAAAAGCTGCTATTTTCTCTCCGCTTGATAAATGAGGAAGCCACTTCTTTTTTTGTTCCTCTGTTCCCTCATTTAATAGTGCCTTAAAACCAATTGACTGGTGAGCGCCTAACATTGTTACAATGGAAGCATCCATTTCAGCAAGAGTAGAAAAAACTCTCGCATAACTACTTGTGTTTAAATCCATCCCTCCATATTTGTCAGGTACTGATAAACCATATAATCCCATTTCTGATAATTTTTTTAAAATTTCATCAGGTATCTTAGCTTCCTTATCAAGCTTTTCCGAATCTACGCTATCTGCAAACTTATCAATGATGGGAATAATTTCATTTAAAAGCTCTTTATCATCAGATTTAAATATAGGAAATGGAAATACATCATCTTCATTTATCTCCCCTAAAAAAAAATTAGAAACAATAGATTCCATATGCTTACCTTCATTTTCTTTTTTATCTACCATATATCACTTTTCCTTGGATTAAATTTTAACAGTTCTTGAATATAAATGATATACTCTAGTAAAATAAAATATGCATTATTAAACACAAAAACATACCATAAAAGTATGCTATTTATAAAGAGTAATTATCTATGAAAAAAAAGTTTTATGAGAGATTAAAAAATATATTTTTTAAAGTTAAAAAATATAAATCTCCTAAAATAAAACAACTAAAAAATTATTCTAGTAAATTAAATTTATATGAATTTATTTTTGCAGAAGATACCAAACCTAAAATTAATAGAGCTTTTACTATAATTATATCTGTTATAATCTCATATACATTAGGAAAGTTTACAATAACTATTGCTATGAATTATATACCTATAAAAAAACTAACCAAAATATCTGCTCCCACAGTTATTCCTCACTCAAGAAACAAATTACTAAAAAAACATGTAGATATTATTGCTAATAAAGATTTATTTAATGCCATTGGGCTACCAAAGGCAAAACCAGGTAAAAAAACAGACAAAAGTTTAAATCTTGCATGTCAAAACTCATTTCAAAAGTCCTCTCTACCAATCAAGATCATCAACACTGCTGTACTTCAAGATAACATCAAATCTGTTGCTTCAGTTTCAATTAGAAATTCTGAAAGGCTCGTAAATGTACGAGAAGGAGAAATTGTTTCAAATATGGCAAAAATTGGAAAAATAGAACAATTAAAAGTGATTTTTAGAAATATAACAACAGGAGAATGCGAATATATAGAAACCAAAAAAGGCAAATCTTTTAATAAGTTAAAGCCATTAGTAATACTCCCTACTAAAGAAGGAAATAAGTTAATAAATAAAACTAGAAATTCAGCCATAAAAAATGTTGGCAATAAATTTACTATAAAGAAACAATTTAGGGATCAAATGCTTGAAAAGCTTCCCGAGATACTAACTCAAGCCTTAGCTATTCAAATTAAAAATCCAGATGGAACACTGTCTTTTAAAATTACAAATATTGTTCCTGGAAGTATCTACTCCCAATTAAATATCCAAGAAGGTGATATCATTACTCAAATTAATGGAAAACCAATAAATAATGTAAACTCCGTAATGGAATATTTAGCAAAGATAAAAGAAATTAACCAATTTGAATTATCAGTAAAAAGAAATAATGACGAACAGAAGATTGAATATAATTTTGAATAATTATGAGGATAAAAAAATGATAAAGATTATACTTACTACTAGTTTATTTTTTAATGGCATAGTATTTGCTCAATTTAAAAAATATAAAAGCAAAACAAAGATTAATAAAATAGTAGAACCAAAAACAAAACCTTCTATTAATACTAAAGAACCATCTATTAGGATTGATACTGAAGAAAAATTAACTGAACAGAATATTTTTGGAAGAAAAGTGGAAAAGCAACCAATTCACAAAATAAAAAAGAATAAACTAAATGTAAATCTAAATCCCGAAACAGCTTTTGGACCAGAAGTTATAAAAAGTTTTGACTTTCCCAAAACTTCTATAATTGAATTAACAAAACATATGCAAAAATTAACTGGAATAAACTTAATTCTAGATAAAGAAATAAAAGGTGTTGTAAGTATTAGTGCGGCATCTCCTATAACTGTTGGTGATGCATGGAAAGCTTACTTAACAGCATTAAATATGAATGGATACTCCTTAGTTAAATCAGGTGCTTTTTATAAGATTGTACAAACTAGAGCAATTAGATACACACCAACAAAAATATATACTGGAAACTATAGTCCTAATACAGATAATTATGTCATGAGAGTTATCCCTCTGAAAAATATTAGCAGCTCAGAAATTGCCCGTAGCTTCAGAACTTTCTCTACTAGATATGGAAGAATTGTTGATATCAAAGAAACAAATACTGTTATTGCTCAAGACACGGGAGAAAATATAAATAGATTAGTAAGGCTAATTAAATTTGTAGATGTTCCAGGACATGAAGAATCTTTGCAAATTATCCCAGTACATAATTCATCAGCTCAAGAAATTGCTACATTGCTTGATAAAATTTTAAGACCTAGAAGATTCACTAGTAGAAATAGATCTAGAGGAAATATTTCAAAAAGAGCTGCTATTAGTAGGATTATTGCTGAACCTAGAACAAACTCAATAATTGCTATGGTAAATGATAAAGGAGCAAAAAAACTAAGATCTTTAATTAAAAAACTAGATATAAAAAGTATTTCCAAGACAAGCGATAGAATACATGTTTATTACTTAAATCATGGAGATGCTGAAACTTTATCAAAGACATTATCCTCATTAATTTCGTCATCCAAAAGAACTACTAGAAATTCAAGAACGAGAAGACGTTCAATATTAAACCAAAATAATGAGCAAACTCTATTTAATTCAGATGTTAAAATTACTGCCGATAAAACTAATAATGCTTTAGTAATTACAGCTTCAGCTACAGACTACTTAACAATAAAAAAAGTTTTAAAAAAGCTAGATATTCCTAAACAGCAAGTATATGTAGAGGGGCTCATTATGGAAACCCAAATATCTAAAGCTAGAAGTTATGGGGTTAGTTATATGGGGGTATATGGTTCAGGGAACGCTAGAAAATATGGATTTAACGATGGTAATTCTGGACTAATTGATCTTTTAACAAACAATATTACAAAACTTGGAGGATTATTCATTGGTTCAGGGGTTGGTAGAAGTATTGAATTTGACCCTGGAACAGGTAATAGAATTACAGTTAATTCATTAAATGCCCTAATTTCAGCTATTGCTTCCAACTCAAATACCAATGTCTTAGCAACACCTCAAATTTTGGCATTAGACAATCAAGAATCTATATTTGAAGCTGGGGAAAATATTCCTATTCCTAAAAAAACAGACACAGCTAACGGTTCATCAACCCTTTCAATTGAGCAACAAAAAGTAGGAATAACATTAAAAATTACTCCTAACATAAATAAGGTAACAAGATTTATAAAACTAAAAATTGATCAAAAAATCCAAGACTTCTCAGCAAGAGCATTACCAGAAGGAGTGGCAAGTCAAGGAGTTGCAACCACAGAAAGAGCTGCAGTAACTACCGTAGTTGTTAGAGATAGAGATACAATTGCAATGGGAGGACTTATGAGAGATAGAGAGGTAGACTCAGTATCTAAAGTTCCATTACTAGGCGATATTCCCCTACTTGGATGGCTATTTAAAAATAAAACAAAAGAAGTTCAAAAAGTTAATCTATTATTCTTTATGACCCCCAGAATACTTGCATCATATCAAAAAGATAATGCAGAAAATGTAAAAGATGTTCTAAATAGAAGAGCATTTCATCTAAAACAGAGTGTCAAAGAAGATCCATCTTCCAATACCGCTAAGGCTTTATATGATAAGGCCAACAAACAAAAAGATAAGCCATTATATGATGAAACAAGTAAAAAATATAATAACGAAGAGGGCGAAATTCAAATCCAAGAAGACAATGATAGTGATAAGGAAGAAGATATATTGGATTTAGAGAATCCAACAACTAAAAATAATAAGAAAACTTTTGAAGTTCCAGATTATCAAGGTATTATAAATAAATTACATAAAAAAGGGCAAAATAGTTGAAAGCATCTAGCCATTTTTTAGAAAAATTTGAAGGTCAAAAGAATAAAATTGGAGAATTATTACTCCAACACACATCTTTAACCGAAGACCAATTAAAAGAAGCTTTAAGAATTCAAGAAGAAACCAATATGTTAATTGGAGAAATCTTACTTAAAAAAAATTATATTCATCCTCATGATATAATTAAAGTTATATGTCACCAAATAAATATCCCATATATAACAGAAATTAAAATTGAAGATGTTGATCCAAACATAACTAATAATATTCCAATAAACTACGCTAAACATAATGAAATTCTTCCAATTCTAGAAACTGACTATTCAGTTACAATAGTAACTACTGATCCATTTAATTTTAATGCTATTAATGATATTCAAAATATTTTTAAAAAAGAAGTTAAGACACTAGTATGTCTGCCTTTAAAAGTTCAAGATGCTATAAATAGAGTATATGAAAAAGCCAACAAAAATTTAGTTGATACACTAGAACATGAATTTGAAGAAAACTTTGATTTAGATGGGCCCATTGATATCCTAGATGCTGGAGCAGATGAAGCACCAGTAATTAGATTTGTAAATTCAATTATTTTCCGAGCAGTAAAGGAAAGATCATCCGATATTCACATAGAGCCATATGAAAAAGAGACAATATATCGCTTTCGTATAAACGGTATAATGACAGAAATATTGAGACAACCAATAAAAACTCACTCAGCAGTATCAGCTAGAATTAAAGTTATGGCAAAGCTTGATATAGCAGAAAAAAGACTCCCTCAAGATGGACGAATAAAAATAAAAATGGCTGGTAAAGATGTAGATATTAGGCTAAGCACTGTTCCCGTACAAAATGGTGAAAGAATTGTCATGCGTGTTCTAGAAAAAAACTCTAAAGTTTTATCACTTGAAAATCTAGGATTTCATGATGAAACATTAAAACACCTAGATGAATTATCTCATAGAAAACATGGTGTACTATATGTATCAGGTCCTACAGGATCAGGAAAGACAACAACTTTATTTGGTTGTCTAGATAGAATTAATAGTCCTGACAAAATGATAATTACTGTGGAAGACCCTGTTGAATATGAAATAAAAGGTGTATCACAAATACAAGTAAACCATAAAATAGATTTAACATTTGCAAAAGCATTACGTTCAATAGTCCGTCAAGATCCAGATGTAATAATGGTAGGAGAAACAAGAGATTTAGAAACTGCTCAAATGGCAATTGAAGCCTCTCTAACGGGACACTTAGTATTATCTACCATTCACACTAATGATTCCGCATCCGCACCCAACCGTCTAATAGATATGGGAGTCCAACCATTTTTAATTGCCTCATCACTAATAGGAGTCCTAGCTCAAAGGCTAATTCAAACTCTTTGCAATGAATGTAAAACTCCTCACAAAATTACAGAGGAGGAACTACTTATATTAAACTTAAAAGAACTCCCAGAAGATGCCAATATATATAAGTCAAATGGATGTCCTAAGTGTAACTATAGAGGATATGATGGCAGAACTTCTGTAACAGAACTTTTACTAATAAGTGATGAAATCAGAGAAGCTATCTTACAAAAAACAGATGCAGCAACCACCAAAAAAATAGCTACAAAACAAGGAATGATAACCCTAAGACAAGATGCTATATATAAAGTATTAAAAGGAATCACTTCTATTGAGGAATTAGTCCGAGTTATAAATGAAGAAGAAGATGGACAATAATTAAGATACAAAATATGCCGATATACACATATAAAGGGATAGATTCAATTGGTAATAACATTAAGGGAAGTATAACTACCGAGAGCATATCTCAAGCAAAAAGTCGTTTATCTTCAAAAGGGGTAATGCTAACTCAAATATCTGAACAAAAATCAAGTAGGCAAAGCAAAGAACAATCACTTAATTTTATACAAAATATTTCAGTAGAAGATTTATCATTAATGACTAGACAATTAGCAACATTAGTTAAAGCTAAAATTCAAATTGTAGAAGCATTAGGTGCCTTAATGGAACAAACAGAAAATCAACGCTTAAGAGTAATACTTTCAGAAGTTAGAAAAAAAGTTAATGAAGGAAGTTCATTACATAATGCTCTAAGAGACTATTCAAAAGTATTCAACAATGTATATACAAATATGGTAGAAGCTGGGGAGCAGTCAGGAACTCTAGAAATTGTCTTATTAAGACTTGCAGATTTTACTGAATCACAGTTGAAATTAAAAAATAGAATTAAAAGCGCAATAACATACCCAATTATAATGGTTGTCATTGGAACCATTATGTTTGGAGTAATTTTTACAGTAGTTATTCCAAAGATTACAAAAGTTTTTATAACTATGAAAAAATCAATACCTCTAACTACTCAGATATGTATTTGGATATCTGAGTTTTTTAGAAATTATTGGTATTTAATAATATTAGGAATATTTTTTTCATATACTTCATTTATGAAATATATAAATACAAGTAAAGGTAAAAGATGGTGGCATAGTCTAAATCTAAAACTACCTATTATTGGAGAATTGATAACCATGATCAATGTTAGTAGATTTTGCTCTACATTGGAGACCTTATTAAATTCTGGTGTTCCAATACTAACATCTATGAAAATTGTCAAAAATTTAATATCCAATACTCATATGCAAGAAGTTATAGAAAAGGCACGCTCCAATGTACAAGAGGGAGCATCAATTGCAGCACCACTTAAAAAAAGTCAGCTATTTCCTCCTATGGTTACTCACATGATTAGCTTGGGAGAAAATTCTGGAGAATTAGAACCAATGCTAAAAATTGTTGCTGAAAGTTATGAAGATCAGGTATCAAACAAATTAAATGGTCTAACATCTATACTTGAGCCGATTATGATGGTTTTTATGGGAGCTGCTGTAGGATTTATTGTATTCTCTGTAGTAGTTCCTATGATGGAGTTGAATACCATTGCAAAATAAGGTTTAATATAAATTAACTATCAACTTTCAATAAAGGGTATTTTATGAATACTATAAAAATTATAAGATCAACTAGAGGTTTTTCATTAATTGAAATACTAATCGCCCTAACCCTACTTGGAATTGCAGGAACATTCGTAGTAGGAAAAATCTTTGAACAATTAGAGGAAGGACGTATTCAAGCTGCAAAAATTCAAATGCAACAGTTGGCAGGGCGACTAAAAGAGTTTCGTAGAAAATGTGGTAATTACCCATCATCAGAACAAGGGTTAGATGCACTAATTAATAAGCCAGTAGGAGGTAATGAATGCAAAAATTACCCTGCTAGTGGATTTATTGATGGAGATGAAATTCCAAATGATCCATGGGATGAACCATATATATATGAATCAGATGGCAGAACATTTAATATATACTCCTATGGCCCAGATAGGGCAGAAGGTGGTGAAGAAACTGATGCCGATATCTACTTTAAAACTAAAAAGGAAGGCAATAGAAACTAATTTAAGATCCCAAAAGGGATTTACCTTAATTGAAATCCTAGTAGGATTATTTTTAATTTCGTTAATATTTGCAGTGGTTAACATTGACTATGATGAATTTACTCCATCAAATAGCTTAAATAAGGCCGTATCTAAATTAGAAACTGCCATTAGATTTGCTCAAGATGAATCAACATTAAGAAATACAATCGTCAGATTACATATATACCTAGAAAAAGAACCACAACAATATTCAGTAGAATATGGGCCTAGTGAAGGTTTTGTATTACCTAGTGTACTACTATCAGATGACCAAGAAGATAACGAAAAAAGAGAAAAAAATATTAATAAGCAATTCAATTTAGTTAAAGAATTCTCAAGTAAAAATGAAAAAATTCCAAAATATGTAAAAATAATAGGAGTAGGATCTTCATTATACAAAAAGTTATTAACAGAATTTGAAGCATCTATTTATGTTTATCCTACAGGAGAAAAAGATGATGCGATAATATTTTTAGCAACAGAAGAAGAGCTAATTTCTTTAGAAATAACTCAATTTGAACAAGAGATAACCAAAAAGAAATACAAGCTAGAAAATCTCTCAGGCAAAGAACTACAAGAAGAGCAGATTAAAATAGCAAAGGACATATTTAGTAAATGGCTAAGAGAATAGAAGGGTTTTCATTAATAGAAATAATGATAGCTATGGCAATATTTGCGGCCTTTGTCGTATCTTTCATAGCAGGTCAAGGATATAATATTGTAGACTCTATTCAACTAAAAAAAGATCTAAATATAATGAATCTATGTGAATATAAAATGAACCAATTAGTAATTAATCCACCTGAATTTAAAGAAACATTAACAAGCGAAGTAAAAGATACTAAACAATTTGAAGATTATCCCGACTATAATTACAATATTGAAATAAAAAGAATTGCTATACCCAATCTAGCAAATATTCAAGGCAAAGAAAATGATGAAGAAGAGCAAGATGAAGCTGGGCAATATGAAAATAAATTATTTGAAGTACTAAAAGAAAACACTGAAAAGCTCTTATGGCAAGTAACTGTAACCGTAACAAATATAAAGACTAAAGAATCTTATTCTATGATGAGGTGGTTCTTAAACAATAAAGAGGAGTTTACCATTGGCAATATCTAATAAAGGCTTCTCATTAATAGAAATATTGATATCAATAACTATATTATCGCTAATTATGATAGCTATTTATAATATAACAGAAAATAATATTAATACTAAAAATAATGTTATTTTAGAAGACAGAGAATACCTACAAGCTCAAGCAGTCTTAAATAGAATATCTAATGATTTAGTACAAATCTATAGTCCTTTATATCACTCATCACCTCTTATAAAAAGAAATAATAAAACTTCAAAATCAAAATCTAAAACCCCCATTATATCTACTCAAAAACCATATCTAGTTCCTAGTACTAGATTTCCAAGAATATCTTCAAAATATCAATTAGTTCCTGAAATAAATAACTCAACTAAAACAAGTATTTCATTTATGTCCACCTCAAATAAAAGAAAAATTCAAGATACAAAACAATCTAGATACTCATGGATAATGTATTCTACTGAACGCATGGAAGAAAAACCAATTGTAGATGGCGCATACAATCAAATAATAAGAAAAGTAATAAATGAAGATATTTATGCTAGAGAACACAACTGGGATAATGCCAAAAAACATATAATGCTAAAAAATATAAAAGATTTTTCTATAAAATTTTGGGATGAATCTAAAGAAAAATATGTAGAATCATTAGAGGAACTAAAAGGAAAAGAACGATTATCACCAAAGTTGTTTTTAATCGAAATGCTTTGGTATAATCAAAAAGGTGAAGAGTACAAATTAGTAAAGACTGCAAGACCCTTATGGTTAGTAAGTAAAATATCAGAAAAACTTAAATAATAATTAATAATGATAAAAAATGAAAAATAATAGAAAAGGTATTGCAATTTTAATGGTAATTTCATCAATTGCAATATTAGCATATTTGCTAGTAGATTTTACATTTGAAACCAATATTCACAAACTTAAAGCATATAATTATCAAGAAAGTGCTCAAGCTCGATTAAATGCAGAATCTGGCATAGCATTAGCATTAGTAAAGCTGCAAGGGTATTCAAAAATCATAAATGTAATAGAAAAGAGAAGGCTACAGGGAGTTATAAGTCCATTACTTATAAATGAAATTATAACTAAACCATTTATATATCCAATTCCAAATTTACCAAATATAAATACTATTCAAAAAAATATTATTGACGAATTTAATGAAAGTACAATACTTCCAGGACAGCTGATATTAAACATTAAAAAAATTTCAGGGTTTTTAAATCCTAACTCCTTAAGAATACTAATTAAACCCCAAAAAAAATCTAAGATTACCTCAAAATCAAATAATGAAGATGAAGAGCAAGATATAAAAGAAATAAATATTCATCAAGAAATAGAAAAAAAAATGACAGAATTACTAACTAATAAACTAAATGAAATAAAAGAAAATAGAGATGATTTTGAATTAATATTTAAAAATCCAGAACCTGAACAATTAATAAAAGAGCTAAAATATTATGTAAATAATCCTACAATCTTGCCAGAATCAGAAAAAGCAATAGTAGACAATTTATATCAAAAAAGAAACATCACTCCTAAACACGCACCCATGACAATGATAGATGAGCTTTATCTACTTGAAGGATGGAATGATGCCATAGTGGATTTAATGAAACCTTACTTAAGTATTCACGAAGTATCTTTCATTTCAGTCAATGATTTAACTAGTGAGCAATTAAAAATAGTATTTCCCCAGATATCTGATGAACAATTAGAACAATTTTTTAAATATAGAGATGGTGACCCAGAAAACAACGAACCGCCAAGTCCATTTGGAAATATTAATGAGTTTAAAAATTTTATTATAGCCAAACTAGCACTGATAGGAGAAGAGTCATATAAAGAAAGAATAAATGAACTAGAAAGTGTCGGATTAAGAATAGGCGTCATAGGTAAGCTATATGAAGTTACTTCTATAGGAGTATTTAATAGATCTCGTTACAAAATTATCGCTATTGTAGATATGCCTATAAAAAAAATAGAACAAACAACAAAAAAATCTTCAAAAAGTTCTCCAAATCAAAAAATAAAGCCTCCTCTAGAGCTATTGCGGCCTAGAATAATACAAATTACAACATTGTAGTTGATTAATTTAGTTTAGTTATAAAACTAGGAAAAAATCCCGATAAAGAAAGATTTTTGATAAAATATATATCATGGATATTATTTCTATAGACATTGGAACATACTCAATAAAAGTATCTAAATTTAAAAAAGAGAGAAAGCATCTAGTTAAACTAAGTTCAGAAGAAATTATACTAAATGAAATTATTTTATCTCAAGATCCAGATATTTCTATAGAAAATATTCAATTAGATATTATTAATAAGTACATTGAAGATGACTTTCAAGGTAAAGTAATATTCCAACTACCAAATAATATTATTACTACTAGATTCTTAAATATTCCAGTAACTAAACCAAAAAAAATAATGCAATTAATACCATTTCAATTGGAATCAAATTTTCCTTATGGAATAGAACAAATACATTATACTTCATATATAAAAAAAATTGATGAAAATAAATCTCATGTAACATTAACAATATCACCAAAAGAAAAATTTAAAAATTACTATGAGAAGTTAAAAAGCCGAGAACTTATCCCGTCTTTATTAATATCAGAATTAAGTGCTATAAATAGTTTTTTAGAAGGAAATGAAATTAAAAATGCAATAATGATAATAGATCTAGGGTACAGTTCAACAAAAATATATATAGCTAATAATGGTAGAATAATATCAAATCATGTATCTCATATTGCCGGTAAAAAAATTGATACAGTACTGCATGAAACATATAATATTAATCTAGAAGAAATTATAAAATATAAACATGAAAAAAGTTTTATTCTAACAAAACAACAAATATATAAAGCAGATGAAAATCAGAAAGAGTTTTCAAAGTTAATGAAGAATATCTTTAATCCTTTGATTATGGATATAACTAGATGGTATATTGGTTTTAAAGTAAGTCATGGGATTCAAATAGAAAAAATTTATTTAACTGGAGGTACTAGTAAAATAAAAAATTTAGATAATTACTTTACTAATTCTTTATCAATAAGAACACAATATGTAGATATTTCTAAAAATATAGTAGGTGAGAATAGTGATAACAACAAGTTTTTTCTTTCCGACAATCTTGCTACAACACAATTAAGTAAAAATAAGATCATGTCATTTATGCATGGGCCATTTTTAGGAAAGCCTAAAGATGAACTACCTCTATTTTCAATAGGATTTATTACAATAAGAACACTTGTATGTTCAATGATCGTAATAATAGCAATACTTATAAATAAAAATTTATTTATAAATAAGGAAAGAAAAAATCTTAATAGAGAAATAAATTCAATGTTAAAAAAGCCAGTATTAAACTTAAGCGCTAAAGAACGTAGGATGTTTAAAAGAAAACCAAGGATTATTCTTAATAAAATAAATAAAAAATCAAAGATACTAAATAAAGATATTAAAAGTATTGAGTCTACAAAATCAAATAATGCTATTTTAGAATTATATAAATTATCATCTAAGACACCAAAGATAAAAAATGTAGATTTAATATATTTTAAAAGTAAAGATAAATCTGGAGAAGCCCATTTTAAAGGAGTAAATAGTAATAATATAGAAAAATTATTTAACTCATTAAAAATAATAAACTTAAAAGATACATCCATAAGATATACTAAAGGTAGTGATACTTTGGTATTAAATTGGAATTATAAAGGTAAAAGATGAAATCAGATAAAAGTTTTTTCAAATTAATAGATGATAAAATAATACAATGGATGGACATAATCAAAACAAATGTATATTATGAAAACTTTATATCCTACATAAATACTTTAAATGATATTCAAAGAACAATAATTATTAGAATAATTTCAATAGTAATATTATTTATTCCTATCGTACCATTATTAATTATAATTTTATCTAGTATTTCAGACAAAACAGATATTAATATAAGAAAAAAAATTAAAGAAGAAATTATAAAATATACAGAAAAGAAGAAAAATATAGAAATGATGCTTAGAGATGCCAGCCCTAACTATCTTGTAAATAATAAAAACGAATTAGAAAAAAAAATAAAAAACATATTAAAAATATTAAATATACCCGAAAGAAATATTACTATAAATAAATTTAATTTAACCAGTTCCTCTCCTAGCTATAATAAGGTTTTCTCTGAGATAAGCTATTTTAATATGTCTACAAAAGACCTTGCATCTCTACTAGGAAGGATTAACTTAAGAGAAAAAATAAGAATAAATCAAATAACTATTAATAGAAATAATAACAATACCTTAAATGGTATATTTAATATAGAACTCTATTCAAAAGTAAATTAATGAAAATAAAAAATTCTACAGAAAATCAAAATTATAATATGTATAAAGGAAATAAAAAAATAATATTTATCTGTGTAATTTCATTTTTAATAGGAGTGTCTTATAACATACCATTTAAAAAGATTATAAATAAAAATACTATAATAAATATAATTTCTACAAGGAAATGCCCGATATCTTATAAAGATATATCATTTTCATATCTAGGTCCTAAAATAATAATAAAAAATTTAATAATACATGGGAGATGCTTCAATAATAACGAACAAGATTTTTATATTGATCAATTAAATATTGGCTTAGGGTTACCAGGAATTATTCCACCAAGAATAAAATTTAATGTAAAAGCATTTAATGATATCATGTCTCTTAATATATATCCTCAAGTAGGACTTACTAATAAGAAGCTGGTAATAGAAAAGTCTAATATAAATGCTAAAGTTATAAACATGTTAATTGGAATGAGTGGGTTATTAGACGGTAAATTAAATATAATAGCAAATGCTATAATAAAAAATAATCATATTAAAGGAGGAATGATTAAAATAGATTCAAAGAACTTTGTAATACCATCTCAAAGAATTTCAGGATTTGATGTTCCTAATTTAAACTTCAAAAAATTATCACTAGAAGCTAATTATAATACAAAAGATGAAATAAAAATTAATAATATAAATATTGGCAATAAATCATCTCCTATTAATGCTCAAATAAAAGGGATGATTAAACTAAACAAATTTAATGTAAGACGCTCAGGTATGAGACTAGAAGGAAAGATAAAATTTTCTGATCAGTTTATAACCTCATTTCCTTTAATAAAAGTCCTCCTATCAGGAAAGAATCAATCAAATGGTTTTTACAAATTTAAACTAGGAGGAACAATTGGCTCTCCTAGTAAGCCTCAATTTCTATAGAGATCTATCAGTTGTACTTCTTAAACCAATACTGTTATTATCCATCAACAAAATGGAAAATATAAAAAATTTAGTAGAAAAAAACATTAAAAAACATCTAAATATTCACTTACCTAACCACCAAATTAAGGAAGTCTACTGCTATGCATTGTTCCCCTCTGGAAAATTATTTAGATCTCAATTAATAGCTGCAATCTACCAAGATCTTACTAAAAGGCCTATTGAGCAAGTCTATAATGATACATTTTCAGACCATTCTCTACTGTCTTCTTCTATTGAACTTCACCATACATATAGCCTAATTCATGATGATCTACCATCATTGGATAACGATGACATTAGAAGAGGAAGACCTTCCACTCACAAAAAATTTGATGAAGCAAAAGCGTTACTAGTAGGAAATGGATTATTAAATTTATCATATAATGTACTTTTTAAAATAAAATCACCTAAAAGAGATAAATTATTATCACTTGCTGGCAGATGCTTTGGTCCTAAAGGAATAATTCATGGACAAATTTTAGATATTTATGGAAATAAAAAATCATTTTCATCAGTAATGGAAACTAATAACTACAAAACAACTAAATTAATTTTATTAGCAATAGTTGGAGGTTATTTATTAATAGATAAAAAGTATTTAATAAATAAATGTAATTTAAAAGAATTAATTCGACTTTCAAATAATATAGGGACTACATTTCAATTACTAGATGACTTGTGTGACATAAAACAAAAAGACGATCTAAATGAAACAAATGCATGGTTATGCGAAAAAACCTTAGCAAATAAAGAATTAGAATCTGCCATAAGTTTCATTAAAAATTTCATCGATAAATACAATATGAGTACAATGAAAGAAATTATAAATAATTACTACAAAATAGTCTCTAAAAATCTAGATAATAAAAGAGAAATAATAAAAAATTATATTCCTAAGAAAATTACTGAATATGATATCTATCTTTAATTGACTGTGTTTTTTTAATTAAATCTTTCAATTTATCTCTAGCTATCAAGATATTATTAAAATTAACTTTAAGATTTTTAGTGCTACCTTTAACTTTTATATTATCTTTAGACTGAGAATTACTTGTTATATTTTTGTTTAACTTTGAGACAGTTCTTCTTATAGAAGAAGAAGCTTTAGGAATTTTTCTTTCAATAACATTTTCTTTAGAATTATCTTCAACAATAGGTGTAATAAAATCACTACCATCAGATAATATCTGAATATCTATTTCGGGTAAATTTTCAATATTATTTTTAACATATTGTTTAGCTCTCTCAATTGTCATCTTATCTTCATAGATTAGTTTTTTAATTAAATACATAATTTGGATATCTTTACGCTCATACAACTTATGGCCAGTTGAAGAAGTAATAGGGGAAATATCTTCAAATTCCATCTCCCAGAAACGCAAGACATAAGGCTTAATTCCAGTCAATTGACAAACTTCATCTATCTTAAAAACTGATTTATTTGGGATTTCAATCATAATTTAACTTAATCACCTTCATTTGAGACAAAAGAACTTAGAGCTCTTAATTGACCTTCTTTAGGAGGCAAGCTTAAATCTTCCTCACCCTTATCATTTAAACGATGGGCATAACGAGCAATTATATCTTCCTTTAATACTTGTGAAGGCTTAAAAGTTAAAACTCTACGCGCAGAAATATCCATAGATTTTCCTGTTTGAGGATTTCTACCAACTCTAGTTGCCTTATCACGAATAGAAAAATTTCCAAAACCAGATAACTTTATCTTTTCTCCATGAGATAAAGTTTCTTTAATAATTTTAAACATTAAATCTACGACTTCAATAGCTTCCACTTTAGAAAAACCTACATCTTTATAAATTCTTTCAACAATATCTGCCTTTGTAAGACTCATATTGTTAGTTTAGCAAAATAAAAATTAATTTGCCATAAAAAACTATATTTGCAGAGCGTTTTACACGGATAATTTAGAATTACTTAGAACGCCTTTTCCTACCCTTCTTAAGATGTTGAACTTTCTCGCTCTTTAAGGGGGAATTATATTGTTTTTCAAGCCATATACTTATCTTTTCTTTGACCTCCTCTAATTCCTCTATAAGCTTTTGCTTAACTAGAGATCGGCTTTCAACAATTTTTTTAAATTCTGCTAAAGACTTTTTGTCCTCATTTACAAGTAACTTTCTACGAGAAACCTCATCTTTGGTCATTCTATAAATAGGCATATCTGCTAAATAATCATAAAAGTTATAACGCTTATTCTTTAGATAATCTACAAAACTCTTTCTATTTGTAGACTTTACAGCTATTTCATATTCTTTATTTTTTATAAACTTAATAATCTCATTATTTTGTTTGATTTTTAATTCTAAATTTTTGCAAAGCAATTTATAACGATTTTTTACAACTTCTAATCTAAATTCTCCAAAAGTTTCAATAATATCCTCTGGCCTATTTAATATACAGACACCTCTTTCAGAAATTAGTGTGTAATTAGGAGCTAAATATGAATTAATTTTAATCTTTTTTTCAACTTCTTCAAGTAAAGGTTTTGAACCTCTCTTAAAGATTAATTCAATCATAATATCATTATCAACAGAATGATCTATATAATCTTTAATAAAATCAGATTCCATATGATTATTTAAAACACGATATATCTTTTGAGAATCATATCCCTTAGGAAGTTCTGTTATAAAAATCTTCCCATCAATCTCTTCAAACCTAGCTTTAAATAAGTAACGATTCTTATCATACTCTATTTCCGCCTTGTAATTACGAACATATGGACTTAACTTCTTACATTTTTTATTTTTGATATAACTTATAAGTGAATCACATATATCTTTATAATTAAAACTTGGTATTACTGATGAAAATCCAGTACCAATGCCTTCTGAACCATTTAATAACATTATCGGTATTTTAGGTAATAATATCTCTGGCTCCATAACTGTTTCATCATAATTAGGAATCATTTTTACTTGATTTATATCATCAAACAAAAGATATTCCGCTATTTCACTCAATTTACACTCGATATAACGAGCTGCTGCTGGAGTAGTTTCCATTCTCTCACCAAAATATCCCTTTTTACCTAGCAAGGGGCAGTTATTAGAAAATGTATAATCTTGTGCCAAATTGACAATAGAGCTTTCTATTGATGCAGGACCATGAGGATGAACTGTTAATACCAGCCCAGTAGCAGAGGACACCTTTATTAATCCTCTCTTTTGATTTTTCCATAAAGTAAATAATATCCTCCTCTGCACTGGCTTTAATCCATCTTGAATATGAGGAATCGCTCTATCCATTAATGTATATATTTGATAAGCACGGTATTCTTGACGAACAATCTTATCAAGAGGAATTGAATCTAAAGCATATAATTCTATTTCATCACTCATAGTTAAATTTTACTAACTTTTTTCTTAGTAGCTTTTTTTCTTTTTGTCTTACTATTTTCTTCAACTAAAAGATCTTTTCTCAAAGACGTATCCTTTCCAAAGCAAACATTAAGAATATTTTTGGAATTTTTTGCATCATCTATATTTATAGTAGTATAACTTTCTCTTTTTAAAACATGCTTCCACGCATCAGTAGACATTTCTCCTAATCCTTTATTTCTATGAATAGCCTTAATTTTTTTTGAATTTTTTTTCTTAAATTCCTCAAACTTAGCGTTGCTCTCAATAAAAACAATTCCACTATCAGTTATAATTTCAAATAATGGAGCTTTAACAATTTCAATCATTTTCTTTTGAAATAATTTAGGCCAAAAAGTAAAGAAAAAATTAGTTAATAAAGTATTTATATGTCCACCATCAATATCAGAATCAGATAAAAAAACAATTCTATAATAATGTAAATTATTAAAATCAACATCAGCTCCAAGCACTAGCCCAATTGCTGCCATAATATTAGAAAATTCCTGATTATTTAAAATATCTTTTAACGATGCCTGTGAAACATTCATAGGTTTACCCTTAAGAGCAATACCTCCTTGCGTTTCCTTATTCCTGGCAGATCTTAGACCTCCTATAGCAGATTCTCCTTCACAAATAAATAAAGTACACTTACTACGATCTTTTCTTTCATTAGCATCTAATAGTTTTTCTACTCTTTGTTTTTTTTGCTTCTTACCTTTCTTTGAGGCATCTTTTAAAACTTGAAATTTATGACGATTACGAGCACGCTCTAGTATCATGTCTAAAAAATTTTTATTGTTTACTAAAAACATTTTCATATATTTACGCATAAATTTTTCAATAGAACTCTCAAGATGAATATCTCTAACAAGTTTTCTCTTGGTTTGAGATTCAAATCTAGGGTTAGGCATAGTTATTCCAATGATAAAAGTAGTTCCTATTAATATATCATTATCAACTATGCTCAATTTTTCTTTTTTTGTAATTTTCTCTAACTTTGCTTTTATATAATTTATAAATAGTCTTTTTATCCTGTCTCTATGAAATCCACCATCAAAAGTTGGAGTTGAATTCACAAAGGAAATAAATCTCTCTCTCTCTTCACTTCTATTATCAATACAAATAGATGTATGAATATCTACTCTACCTTTTACTTTTCTACCCTTTGAAGTTTTAGTTTCATATTTATAAGTATCATCTCCTAACAACTGAGAATTTTTCCTATCCACTAATTGAGCTAATTCAAATAAACCTTTTTCAAATATATATTTTTCTTTATTGAAATAAAAAATTAATCCTGGATGAGTATAAGCTAAATCAATTACTCTCTTTCTTAATAGTTGCTCATCAATTACTTCATCCTTATATACTTCCTTTGATAACTGTAATTTAATCCTAACCCCTGAATGCCCCCTAAATATCTTTGGTTTAGTCTTTTTTATTTTAAGTGCACCATCAATAAATGTATAAGTTTGTTCTTTTTTAGAGTTATAATGCCTAACCCTAACTTCAAATAAATCACTAGTTAAACATGTTGCAGATGCTCCTAATCCATTTTGACCTAATGTACGGTATAAAAAACCTTTACTATCAACTTCCTCATCATGAAACTTAGAACCCGTTCTGAATTCCTTATAAACTTGCTCGACTTTATTCAATGGAATACCAATTCCATTATCTTCAATTGTAACTGTTTTATAGTCACTAGCTAAATCAACATGAATCTCTGTTACATTACTGCGGTAATATTCATCAATAGAATTATCTAGTATTTCTTCTATTGCTTTTGATTTTGATTGATGAAATTGTACTGTTTTAAATTCAACCATATTTTTTTTATAAATATAGGTATCTAGTTCTTCTAAATCATTACTACCAAAAACTAATGTAATTCTGTTACGACAATGCCATCTTTGATCTTTACTCTCAATTTTAGCATCACGAGTACTACCTTTTCTCTTTACGGAACCAACATTTCCCATAAGCAAAATAATACGATAAATACCTCTTTCTTACTATACCCTGCGATTATTAATACAAACTAAAAAGGTCTACTAATTTATAATATTTTTTAGAACTTTAAAACAACTTTTTTGTTTAGCACTAAAATTAACTGTATATTTCCATTCACTCATCTCAATTGGCATAACAGGTCTTGGTGGTTTTCCTGATCTTAAAACAATAGATTTAGGTTGAGATTTATTAGTATAGTGCAAAATAATTTTAATATTTTCAAAGTTTCCGCTATCTATTCTGCCTTGAAGATAATCTTTAACTAAGGAAAAAGTTTTAGGATCATCATCAGAGAATTGAACTGTATGATATTTTCCATGTACATATGGATTATCAGGAGACAAAACTGATGCACTTTCTGAAACATCTATATTTTCCATCTCCCCTATTAAATTATTTAAGATTTTTAGTTTACTTGGAGAAATATTATCAGGAGTAA
Source organism: Bacteriovoracaceae bacterium (assembly GCA_965243505.1). Taxonomy (GTDB): domain Bacteria; phylum Bdellovibrionota; class Bacteriovoracia; order Bacteriovoracales; family Bacteriovoracaceae; genus CBDEVA01. Next base: position 119,848 of record CBDEVA010000002.1, read on the forward strand.
CTACTTCAATTTTTTCTCCTCCAAAAGACGAGCTATAGTAATCAATAAGATCAGGACTAGTCACCGGCCATATATGATCAACTAATGGTAAATATTTAATATAACCTTTTTCTTGTAAAAATTTAAAAGCTTCTAATATATTTTCCCTTCTATGTCCTCTAGCTGTAATAAAGTAAACATTTTTAGCTGATTCTTCATTATTTAAAGCTTCAACAAGTGAAGAAAACATAGGCCCTTGCCAGCTTTTTTCTGTTCTTGTACCTATTGATTCTTTTAGTGTTTTAAGAAAGTTATTCTTATCTGAAGTAGTTCTAAAGTCTGAGAATGATTCAGGCTCTACTTTATAATTGGCATATTTATTATTTTTTACTCCTTTATTACCTACTAATTTTCTAATCTCTGCATATTTATTAGTTGAGATAAGTAATTCTTCTCCTGTTTCTTCGTGATATATCCTAATATTACTATTTAAGTATAAAATATTATCATCAATATCAAATAATAGCTTCGATGACCTTGGGTTCACACTTCTTTTATAAGACTTATTTGTAACTGATGATGCTAATTTTTCATCTGGAAGTGTAATTTCTTCTCCCAAATTCCTTCTAAGTTTTTCTAAAACTCCTTCATTTTTACCATCTAATCTATCTTTTAATCTTTGCCCTCCATATTTTTCTGAATAAAGATAATTTACAATTCCTCTAGCTTTAGTTGCCATATTTGGGTCATCTAATAATACAAATAACTCCATATTATTTTCTGCACTTGCACTAAAATTAAAAGAGCTACCCAAAGAAGAAAAGTTGTAAGTAGCAAATAGCTTATGATGAGCTTTAGCATCTACTGCATAGTTCTTTTCACCAACTATAACTGATTTTCTAGAATAATTATTATTTATTCTAACATTATCAATTAACTCATCATATTTTCTAGGAATAGCCTTCCTCCAAGAATTAGACTTGTCACCTATTCTTTTAAAATAATTCTCATTGTGTAATTTTACTCTATCATAACCTATCATTCTCAATTGAGGGCTCCAATCTTGAGAGCTAGATAATATATCACCAACAAATCTAAAATTAATTTCTTTTGTTTTATTATAATCAGATTTAATTTTATCAAAAATAGCTTTTTCAATATCACTGTCTGAAAAAGAAAACTGTGAAATATATATAGGACTTCCTACTTTTTCTTCTAAAATACTCTTTGCTACTAATCTTCTATTAATTAATCCTCTTGTTTCTGGAGAAAAAGCCAATGTCATTGAAGTTCTTCTCCCTCTAACTACAGGGCCCCAAACTTTATAAATACCATCAATAGGAAACTTGCTAGGTGTTTTGAATTTTAAATCAAAAACTTTTTTTATTTGATGTTTTATTAACTGAGCTGTTTCATAACTATTAAAACTTATAGCATGATTTGCGTTAGGAAGAGATTTCACATGCTTTAATCCTAATTCTCCTAAATCCCCATCAGGATGAATACCAGAATAAGTAAAATTTCCAGAAGAAAACAAAACTGCTGCATTACTTTTAATAGAAGGATCTCTTGAAATAATCTTCTGATGCGATAATTCTGAAAACTCTACTGCTCTTACATCAACTCCTCCTTTTTTTAATATATTATATACTTCTTTTACTCCTTCCTTTTGTTGTACATTCTCACTATGTATCCCTACATGTACTTGCTTTCCTGCTTTTTTTAATGCTACTAGTTCTGTTGCTATTTCTTTTAAATCAAAATCATAAACATTAATCCAAATTTCTTCTTTTGTCTTTCTAATAAAATCTATTAAGTTTTTTGTTAAGTTACCTTTTTTTATACTTTGACCGTTACCAATTAATATGTCATGATTTACTACTAATTTTAAATTTCTATATCCTTTACCCTTTGAAGTAAGTTCTATAGGAGTAACTAATTCATTATGTATTCCATTTTTAAATTGATTCTCTAATTGAGGTTTTATATGATAGAGTTCTTTTAATAACTTATTAATAATTGTTTTACTTATTGGAGGACCTCTTTTGGGAGCAGAAGTTAAGGCTATCTGCAATTTATTTTTAAATTCAGGAACTGCTTTAAGTAAACGAAAAAAAGTAGCCTCTGCTAACTCATTTTTTGGCTTTTTCCATATATTAGTTTCGCCATTTACATCAAATTCAACTTCTATTAAATACTTTCCAAAATTATTTTTAAAAAAATCCTGAATATTTTTATCTGGTATAAAGGCTCTTGATAGTTCATAATCAGTTACACTAATACTACTTATAGACCTACTGCTACTATTAATACTATAGCTGGCCACACTCTCTAAATTATTAATAGAAGAGGAAAATACCAAAAAAAGTAGTAGTACTGAAAATAGTGAAATAACCCGACTTTTCATACCTATAAAAATCGGAAATAACAAAATTATTTATTAAAAAATTAACTTATATATTATTAAATTAGTCTATTATGCTACCCTTGATTAATACAGTAAAACTGCTAGAAATAAAGTATATATGATATTAGTTATAATTATCTATTCTATCTTAATGAATTCGGCATATGGAAAGAATATTACAATCAATCAACTTCCATTTGAAAAAAGTGAAATAAAAAAAATATTAAAAGGAAAATGTATATCCAAATGTAAAGTAAAAACAATTAAACATAAAAAACAATCCATGAAATACAACATAGCTGCTTATCATTCTAAACCCTGTAAACCCGTTCTAAAAAAATTATCAAAATATGAAGATTATAAAAAGTATATTTCAGTCATAAAAGATATAACCTATAAAGAAAAAACTCAAAATCTTTACGCATCTTTAAACCATGTACTCTTGCCATTTAATATAAGTATATATGTGAAAATTCCAAGAATTAAAAAACCTGGTATTTATAATTTTATCTTTAAAAAAGGTTTTTTACCTAACTTAAAGGGAAAAATTTTTATTAACCAAGAAAATAATCGTTGTTTGTTTTTATTAAAAGCAAATTGGCTTGGAGAATATAGTGGCATTCCCTCTCCTATATTGTATGTTATGGCAAAAATCATTGGTACAAAGTCAGTATATAGTTTGTTTAATGCTACAGGTCATAAATGATTTACATTTATAAAATATCCCATTATATTACAAAACCATGAAGATACTTCAAGTAAATTCAAGAGATATCATAAATATACGACATAAAATGCTTAGAAATGAATTTCCAAAATCTGAGTGTATCTTTGCTGGAGATGATAATGAACAAACATTTCATTTAGCAGGATTAAATACCAATAATGAAATTGTTAGTGCTGCATCTTTCTATTATGAAAATAATCCAAACCTTAAAGACGAACACCAATATCGCCTTAGAGGCATGGCAACTATAGATGAATTTCAAAGAAAGGGCTATGCTTCAGCATTAATAAGTTCTGCTTTACCAATTGCAAAACAAAATATGTGTAGCTTAATATGGTGTCACGCCAGAGATTCAGCGTTAGAGTTTTACAAGAAAAGAGGATTTAAATCCCATGGAAAACACTTTGAAATTCCTAAAATTGGAAAACATTTATTAATGTATAAGTATATCAATTAAACTTAACTTTAACCCCTAAAAAACAAAATGCTTTTATTTTTTGACTACCATGAATATAAGTATATTGATTATTAAAACATTTTCTATTGGAAGGGTATTTTTTAATAGGAATACATGATGCATTATCATCTTTTCTTTCAAATGCCTCTTGTCGCTCTCTTAGACATCTTTCATAACTTGCCTCACTAACACAGGCAAAATAATTTAAATGACAATCATATATAAGAATACTACCCAAAAAATATTTATCAGATATATTAACATCTTCATCTTTAGATTTAGATTTAGATTTGTTTTTTGCATGATTTTTTTCATTATTAGAATTTGAAAATCCTAAAGATAATATAAAAATAAAACTAAGTATAACAAATATTCTCATATTATATAATGACAAATAGATTACAATTTACATATTATTATAATGTGGTTGAACTATACAATAAAATATATAATTATATTGCTATAAAATTACATTCTACTATTTCTGAGCAATTTGATATTAATAATCTATGTGTGGAAGATATATATCAAAATATATCTCCCCCCCCCCATAGCTCTATGGGACATTTTTGCTTCCCAACATTCTTTCTAGCAAAAAAACTTAAAAACTCTCCTTCTAATATTTCTAATAAAATATCAGAATTTATAAAAAATGATAAAACTATATCAAAAATAAACCCAGAAGGGCCATATATAAACTTTTTTATTAATTCTAATTCCATAGGAGTTATGGCAATTGATGATATTTTAAATGGATCATTTTTTAAAAAAGAATTTAATTTATCAAAAGATCTAGAAATGATTGAGTATAGCCAACCAAATACTCACAAAGTATTACATGTTGGACATATGAGAAACCTATGCATGGGTAATGCAATAATTCTAATTAGTAAATATTGTGGTAAAAACATTATGTCTGCCACATATCCAGGAGATATAGGAACTCATGTAGCAAAATGCATATGGCATATACAAAACAATAACCTAAAGCCATCTCCAAAAGAAAATCCTGGAGAATGGTTAGGTAATATATATACAAAAGCTGAACAAAAACTAAATAAGCAATCAAAAGAACAATTAGAGAAAAGTAGAACAGAAATATCTAATGTATTAAAAGATATTACTAATAAAAAAGGTAACTCCTATAAACTTTGGAAAGAAACAAGAAATTGGTCAATAGAATTTATGAAGGATATATATAAGTGGGCAAAAGTAGAATTTGATAATTGGTTTTGGGAATCAGAATTAGACATCCCCTCTATAAACTTCGCTAAGGAATTACTAAATAATAAAATTCTTATTAAAGATAATAATGCGATAGGAATGGATCTCTCAGATGAAGGGTTAGGTTTTTGTATGATTATAAAATCTGACGGCATAGGACTCTATTTGACTAAAGATATTGAACTTGCCCGTATAAAATTTGAAAAATACAATGTAAAAAAGAATATATACATAGTTGATAATAGGCAATCCTATCACTTTAAACAACTATTCACAGTTTTAAAAAGAATTGGATTTAAACAAGCCAAAAACTGTGTACATCTTCCCTACGCAATGGTTGAACTACCAAATGGAGCCATGAGTTCAAGAAAAGGTAACATAGTAACAATAACTGAAGCTATTAAGAAAATGGAAAGTACCGTTAAAAAAAATTATCTAGATAAATACCTAGAAAATAATAAATGGCCTAAAGAGGAAATTGATGAAAAAGCATATATTATAGCATCTGGAGCATTAAAATATGGCTTTTTAAGGATTGATAATAATAAAAAAATTATATTTAATATGAATCAGTGGCTAAAGTTAGATGGTGAAACAGGCCCATATCTTCAATATACATATGCCCGAATAATATCTATGTTAAATAAAAACTCATATAACAAACCTAGTAAAAGCTATTGGGATTTATTAAAAAGTGAATATGAAATTAATTTAATGGTAAAGTTATCATTATTTAATAATATTGTCTTTATTTCAGCAAAACAATTAAAAACTATACACTTATGCTCATATCTATATGAACTAGGGAAATTATTTAATAATTTTTACTCTAATTGCCCTATCGCCAAAGAACAAGAACCTAAAATTCGTATAACTAGAATGAATCTATCTTACGCAACTAGTAAAATAATAAAGAAAGGATTAGAGTTATTAGGCATTGATGTCCCAAATAGGATGTAACTATCTATTTTAGATACTCCATCTTTTTTATGTAATAAAGTAGTTTTAATTTCCTGGCACCCATAATAGCAGTTTGCCAATTATATTTTACCTTATTTACAAAAGAATCATCCTCATCATATTCATCTCTATAATATATTGGCCTAATAACATTACCAGATAAATATTCTATAATTTCTCTACCTTCTTTTGTATCTCTATAGCTACCATTTATATCTTTAGAATATTTTTTCCATGAAATACCAGAATACTTTTTTATAATTTCTCCTGCTAGTATCTCAGATAATCCTCCATTATCAGTATTTCCTATTATAGCATTAGTAATTTTATCAATATTATTTTCTAATAATTTATTACTATCTTCTTCTGTTAAATTAGCATCTAAAGCAGGTTTTATAAATTCTTCTTTCAAAGAGTTTATAACATCCGCATTTTTTAAATATAAGTTTTCAATAATGCTTTTTACATCCTCAGTATCAATATCATAATCTTTCAATTTACTCTCCACTGTATTATCTAATGTAGATTTTATTTTTGATTTTATAACTAAATCAACAATAGAAGATTTCATTATAATGTTACTTAAATCTCCCAGAGATAATGTCATGTTATTGTTTTCTAAATGGTTTTTTATATCACTTTTTAATTCTAAAATACTGCTGCCAACATCTTGCTTATTATAATCTATAGCTGCTTTCATAATATTAGCTACTTCTGGAGTAAGTTCCTGAAGAATTTTAATAAAACTTTTACTGTCTTCTTGTTCTTTTGTATTTTCATTTTGAAATAATAATTTTACAGGATTACCATTTTCATCTTTGTAAGACATAACTTCTTCTATTAAATCATCTATCTTATCAGTAGATTTTTTCAGATCTTCATTAAAACTATATTTATCTACAAGATTTTGTCCATATCCATGAAAGAAATCAGCATAAAGCTGATTTAAACAATGGTTTAAATCAGCTAATACCGAATCTAATTGAATTTTACCCGCTTTAAATATATCTGTGTATATCTTAGACAAACTACTATCATCATTTTTATTATCATTTCCATGTATGGTACTATAATGTTTATCTTTTAAATCATCAGAACATTTACTCCATCTATTATTGATACTATCATCTAACTTTAAAAGTTCCTTATTATCTTTTAACATTTCAATATTCTTATCTACAATATAATTTATATTAGCTACAAGGCATCCATTTATATGTGGCATATAATCTGACATTTTTATATTCTTTTCCTTACTATTCATACATTGTTTTAAAGCATTAGTTCCATCATCAACAATCTTAGTATTTCTATCTTCATTAATTCCAATATGATAAGTAATATTCTTATATATTTGCTTAGAAGATTCTTCGAATAATTTATAACTTAAATCATTAAGACAAAATTCATGATTATTATTATTCAAGCATTCTCCTAAATCACTAAGCACTTCTCTCTCTATCTTTTCTGCAACCTGCTGTTTCGATATAATATTTCTTAGACTTTTTCTAACAACAATAGAAGAAACTTGTTTTATTGCTTTATTTTTAATCTTTAATCCAAACTTATTTATACTATCAGTTAATTTTTTTTGCTCTGTATCTGCTAATATAATCTTTAACTCATTAATAAAATCTTCTCCTAGAATATTATTTTTTATATTTTCATATTCTTCCTTACTTACATATTTCTTTAGAAATTTGTTTTCCTTAATTTCTTTCTCTAAGTTACTTTCTGCAATATATCTTATAACCTCCTCTAAAAATTTAGAGGAGCAATTCTTAATTTTCTTATCAAAAGAATAGACTTTACTTTTTTTAGTATCAGCTAAACATTTTTTAAATAGCTGTTCTCCTAAGTCTTTTAATTTTTGAGCTTGATTATTATCAGTAATTATTTTCTGATTATAAAGAGAATCTATTTTTAAATCCAATACATCATCAAAAACATATGATGTCCCTTGAATGACAAAATCTTCTACTTCATTACTTACATCTTCATTTCTAAACAACTTGCTTTTTATAATTCCAATTTCTTTTTCAAACTTTTTACTAATTTTTGATTTTAATATAGAAATTTTATCCTTATTATCTGGTAACACTTCTGATAAAGACTTTTCAAGCATAAAGTCTAAAGTCTTATCAAACGCAATCGTTTGAAATTCTTTCATAAAATCCTGTGGTATCTTTTTATTAAGCCCTTTTAGATCTATTTCTCTTATAAGGTTATCCGTTAACTTTTCTTTTTCTGATAAAGTAAGCCTTAATTTTGGGTCATTAAGTATATGCCCTATGATAGGGCCTATAATTTTTTTTCTATCTTCTTTAGATGACATTAATTCTTTAAAACAATTATTCAATATAGCCTCAACTCCTCCTAAAAGATCTATTTGTGTTTTATATCTCTTAAACTCTTCTTTAGAACAACTTTTGAATTTTTCATTTAATAGTTTTTTACTATCATCAGATAAGTTAAAGTCGCTAAAGACATCAATGTTTTTAAGCTGATATTTTAATATATCTGCTGGTAATTCTCCAAAGATATTAGTAGTTACATCTTTTAAAGATTGTATATCATCAATATTTTCATCTCTTATATAAGGCATATCTTTTATATTATCATATACATTAGATCCTACCATATTGGAGTATCTTTTGACTCCTTCTGAAAAACTTACTTTAGCTATAGAGTTATTACAACTTTCAGGATCAAATAGCTCTTGACTACCAACTTTACTACGGCATACTTGAACTTGCTCACTTATAGCACTACCTATTGCATCCACATCTCTTTTAGTCAGCTTCATTTCTCCTACTAAGTTATTTTCCATAAAATTAGCTATACCATCATTAACAATATTAACTAAAATATTATTAGAACAATTAATTGGTTCAAGTCTACTTAATTTTACAAAATCATAATTATTATTATTATCAATAATTTTATTTTCTACTAGGCATTTCCTTAGTTGTCTTTTATATCTCTCTCTACTTTGTTCATCAATAATTATCCTTAATCCTTTTTCTTCTTCCAATTTTTTTAACTGAAAATTTATTCCCAAGTCTAATACTTCATCAGTATTTTTCATAATAGGTAGCATAGCACACCCCTTTAAAACATCAATTGAATCAATCTCTGCTTTCGTAGAATGTTCTTTGAAACATTCATAAAAATCTTTTGTTATAATATCTGTCAAGGAGTTTAGTCCTAAATTACTTAAGTAAAATTCCAATAATTGTTCTACTGTAGAAACTTTGATTTCATTTTTAAATGTATCCAAACAGTTAAGAGCTAATCTTATACTGTCTTTTTCCTTACTCTTATCAAGACAATTATTGATATCATTTAAGATATTATTCTTAATAATAGAAATTATTTTATGATCTTTTTCAGGCAATGTATCTTTTAAAGTAGGGACATATACTTTATCTAATACATCATCTATTGTGATTTTAAATACCTCTATAGCAGATGTTCTATGATTTCCTTTAAAATTTTGTGTCTTCCTACTAGCCTTATCAATAATATTATCTACCATATCATTTATTTGACTATCCTCTACTTCTAACTGACTTTCTTGAAAAACTTCTTCTAATTTATCTCCCAAGTTATCTCTAATTTTCTCTTTAAACTTTTCACCACTTAAAATAACATTTCCTATCGAAAAGCCTAGGCCTAAGCCAAAATAACTTTTCTTCATTTTTAAATAATCTGTTTCTCGCTTATCCGCTCTTTGAAAAACATTAATAATTTTTTTATCAAAGTCAAATCTATAATGACTAATTCTAGGTGGTTTACTAGGATCAAACTTGTTTGTAATTGCATATAAAATCTTTTTATCTTCAACATCAATTTCCATATGCAATAATTCAAATTTTTTTCCATCTTTTACTTTAATAAATTTTAATGCTGAACCATGCCTCTCTAATTTTATATTAAGGCTATCTAATAATTCTTTGGTGCCATCAGGATAACCTATATGAGAAAACCCTCCTTTATTATCAAAATATATATCAAGATAAAAATGCTTGCCCTCTAAAAAAAACATTCCCCTTATAACCTTATCCCCTTTAATATAAAAGTTTTTAGGTAATACTTTATCAAAGTATTCATTAGCACTATAAATTACCATATTTTCTAAATTATTTTCTAATTCCTCTAATTCTTTATTGCTTAATCTACTATCATGAGTATTTTGATAACAATTATTAAAAGCTCCACTTGCTACTGAAACTGATAGTATTAATATTAAAAATGCAAATACCTTCATAACCTATTAAAAATATATAATTCCTCTCCATCTATATCGGAATTTTAAATACTTATTATTAAAAAGCCTGAGCTTTTTAGTGCATTAAAATAAATAAGGAGGAAACTATATAATAATAGGTCAAATAAAATTTATTTTTTAAAAGGAATAGTAAATAGTAATAATATTCCATTAAATCCTGATGTTATAGATGATTTGATTCCTATGTTCATATCTGAACTATAAGTTTTAGTCTTAAATATAATATCCCACCATGGAAAACAAAATCCATAATTTGAATTCATATGATTAGATTTTTCTAAATGGTGAACTCTATGAAAATCTGGAGTAACAACTATTAATCTAAGTATTTTATTTAACCAATTAGGTAATTTTATATTTCCATGATTAAAGATAGAACTACTGTTTAAAATAATCTCAAATAATAAAACCCCTAGTGGGGATGCCCCTAATAAAACTATAGTAATAGCTTTTATAATGAGAGAAATAATCATTTCTACTGGATGAAATCTAAACCCAGAAGTTGCATCTAAAAATGTCTCAGAATGATGTACTTTGTGAAACTTCCAAAATATATTTAATTTATGAAAACAAATATGCTGGGCATAGATAACTAAATCCAAAATAAGTACAGTTAAAACTATAGTTATCCACTTATTAGCATCAAGATTTAATGCAGGAAACAATCCCTTGCCTTTATATGTAACCTCAAGTGCCAATTCCATCAATTTCCAAGGAAATATAAAATAAATTAAAATATTTGATATAATTATCAACGAGTAATTGCCTATCCAACGCCAAACAATACCTATACTATCACTTTTTAGTGATATTTTAGGAAGAATTCTCTCTATAATAAGAACTACTACTATAGTTATAAAAAAACTTGCTAATCTAATTTTAGTTATTCCATCCATACATAATATATTACTTATATGCACTGCATGTGTAAATAAGTTAAAAATTGACTTATTTGAGATAAAATGTAACATTATTTGCGCAAATATAAATATGCTAAAAGTAAATAAAAAAATTGAATATGCCTTAATTGCACTAAAGTTTATAGCGCTAGATCAAAATAAAAAAAGTGTAACGGCTAGAGAAATTTACGAAAAATTTAATTTGCCGTTTGATACTTTATCTAGAGTTTTGCAAATTATGTCCAATCATAAAATACTAAAATCTTCCAAAGGAAATAATGGTGGATATAGATTAATAAAAGATTTATCAGATATATCATATGGGGAATTAGTAGAAATAATAAATGGAGAAGATCAAAATAATAGTTTTTGTGAAAAATCTAATGAATTATGTCATCTTAGTAAAACCTGTAACATAATTGATTCAATGCAAATGATAGACAACAAAATTAGAAATTACTTATATAGACTAGACTTGAATACCTTTTTTACTGAGACAAAAATATGATAGAAGATAAAAATTATAAATATGGATTCTACACTGATATTAAAACAGAAGATTTTCCTAAAGGTCTTAATGAAAATATTATTCGTTTAATATCCGAAAAGAAAAATGAACCTAAATGGTTACTAGATTATAGGATAAAAGCATATAAACATTGGCTAACTCTATCTCCTCCTTCTTGGCAAAAATTAAATATTCCTTCGATTGATTTTAGCGATATATATTATTATAGTGCTCCAAAGAAAAAGCCTAAACTTGAAAGTCTAGATGATGTAGATCCAGAACTACTAGAAACTTTTAAAAAATTAGGAATACCTCTAGATGAACAAAAAAGAATAAGTGGTGTTGCAGTTGATGCTGTTTTTGATAGTGTATCAATTGCAACTACCTATAAAGAAGAATTAAAAAAAGTAGGTGTAATTTTTTGCTCAATCAGTGAGGCAGTTCAAGAATATCCAGAATTAGTAAAAAAATACTTAGGAACAGTAGTTCCATATTCTGATAATTATTATGCGGCATTAAATTCTGCAGTATTCTCTGATGGATCATTTGCATATATTCCTAAAAATATAACTTGTCCTAAAGATTTATCTACATATTTTAGAATAAATGCCCAAGATACAGGACAATTTGAAAGAACATTAGTAATTGCTGAAGAAGGATCTTTTGTAAATTATTTAGAGGGCTGTACAGCTCCTCAAAGAGATGAAAATCAACTGCATGCTGCTATCGTAGAGCTAATAGCTTTAGACAACGCAACTATAAGATATGCTACTGTACAAAATTGGTATCCTGGTGATGAAAATGGCAATGGTGGTATCTATAATTTTGTAACTAAAAGAGGAGACTGTAGAGGTAATAATTCTCTTATCTCTTGGACTCAAATAGAAACTGGCTCTGCCATAACATGGAAATATCCAAGTTGCTTATTAAAAGGAGATAATTCTCAAGGATTATTCTATTCAGTTGCTTTAACTAATAATCATATGCAAGCTGATACTGGGACCAAAATGGTACATATAGGTAAAAACACTAAAAGTACAATAATCTCCAAAGGAATATCTACTCATAAATCAGAAAATAGTTATAGAGGTCTAGTAAAAATATTACCATCTGCAAAGAATTCTAGAAATTATTCTCAATGTGATTCAATGTTAGTTGGTAATAATTGTATAGCTAATACTTTTCCATATATAGATATAAAAAATAATTCTTCAACTGTTGAACATGAAGCATCAACCAGCAGAATAAGTGAAGAGCAATTATTTTATTTACAATCAAGAGGTTTAGATATGGAAAAATGTATTGCTATGATAGTAAATGGGTTCTGTAAACAAGTATTCAAAGAGCTTCCAATGGAATTTTCTGTTGAAGCTGTAAAACTTTTAGAAATGAAATTAGAAAATACAGTAGGGTGAACAATATGTTAGAAATAAAAAATCTTTATGCAAGTATTAATGAAAAGCAAATTATCAAAGGTATAAACTTAACAATTAAACATGGAGAAATACACGCTATTATGGGGCCAAATGGCTCTGGAAAAAGCACATTATCTAAAGTTATAGGTGGCCATCCAGATATCACAATAGATAAAGGAATGGTTACATATATGGTAAAAAATAAGCCTACTGATATCGCAACTCTTGAAGCAGATGAAAGAGCAAAAGAAGGCATATTTATGGGATTTCAGTATCCAGTAGAGATCCCAGGAATTACTAATATTGTATTCCTAAGAGAGTGTTTTAATACAATCTGTAAATACCACGGTGTTGAAGAAATGAATGAGAAGGACTTTAGAAAATTTATAGAAGAGAAAACAAAATTACTAGATATTGATCCTAAATTTATAGATCGTTCATTAAACAGTAACTTATCTGGGGGAGAAAAGAAAAAAAATGAAATTCTACAAATGACAATATTAAATCCCAGACTATCTTTTTTAGATGAGACAGATTCTGGATTAGATATTGACTCTTTAAAAGTTGTAGCAAATTGTATAAATAAAACCAAAGATAAAAATAAATCTATCGTTTTAATTACTCATTATCAAAGATTATTAAATTATATAATTCCTGACTATGTTCATGTATTTCATGAAGGAAAAATTATTAAATCTGGAGATAAAAATTTAGCCATAGAATTGGAATCAAAAGGTTATGATTGGTTGATATAACATGCATCAAGAAATAATTAAAAAAAATTATATTGAAGATATAAAAAGATTACAAAAATCACTACCTAATAATATAAAATTATCTAGAGAAAATGCTCTAAAGATATTTTTAAACAAAAATCTACCAAACAAAAAAGATGAACAATGGTTATATACAAACATTCATAACCTACTACCAGAGAGAATATCTGTCATTGAACCAATACATACAGAAAGCAATATTGAGATACCATATAAATTTAAAACTAAAAATAAATTAATACTAATAAACGGACATTACCAAAAAAATTTATCTAATATCCCTTCTAATATAAATATATCAATTAATTATAAGGAAATAGTCGACAATAACTATGATACTCTTTCATCACTAAATTTAGCCATATCACGTGAAACTATATCTATAAATATACCTAATGATCAAACGATAGAAGATCCATTATGTATATATCATGTTATAACTAAAGATTCATCTAATCGTAATGTAAGTCCTAGAATATTTGTAAAATTAGGTGAAAATTCTAAACTTACTTTAATTGAATTATTCCAATCATTAGATCAGAGTAATTATTGGTGTAATAGTTATTTATCCACAACTATAGAAGCCAATGGAAAAATGAAATATATTAATAATCAATTAAATAATAAAAACTCCCTACATACTATGAAATATATTGGCAACTTAAAAAAAGATTCTAATTTAGAATCAACTTTTATATCTATAGGAGCTAAATCACATAGAAATAATATAGAGATTAACATGTTAGATGATAATGCCAATGTGGATATTCAAGGCATATCCATTATAAATGATGATCAACAATGTGATAATTTTATTAATTTAAATCACAAGAAACCAAATACTTTAAGTAATCAACTGTTTAAAAGCATATTAAGTGATAAATCACATTTTATATTTACTGGAAATATAAATATAGGTTATAACTCCCATAATGTTAAAGCTAATCAATTAAATAAAAATATTATCTTGGGTGAAAAAGCCCATGTAAATATTAGGCCTCAATTACAAATTTATAATGATAATGTTGAATGTACTCATGGTGCAACTTCAGGTCAAATAAATGAAGAAGATATATTCTATATGCAAAGTAGAGGAATTAGTAAAAAATCATCAATAAAACTATTATCTCATGCTCATATCTATGAAGTTATAGAAAATATTAATAACAATACTATAGAAAATTGGATAAAAAATATTACTTTAAATAAATTGGACTCAATGAGTAAAATATGAATAATATAAAAAATAAATTTCCTACATTAAATGTAAAGATAAATAATCATCCCCTTGTATATCTAGACTCCGCTGCAACATCACTTAAACCACAATGTGTTATAGATAAAATAAATAATTATTATACTGATGAAACTTCAAATGTTCATAGAGGGGCCCACTATTTAAGTGAATTATCTACTAATAATTTTGAGGAAACCAGAAAACATGTACAAAAATTTATAAATGCTAAAAGCGAAAAAGAAATTATATTCACTAAAGGAACAACAGAATCTATAAATTTATTAGCTTATAGCTTAAGTAAGTTTTATCTAAAAAAATCAGATCAAATATGTCTTAGCACTCTAGAACATCATTCAAATATCATTCCATGGCAACAAATATCCAAAGAATTAGATTTAGAAATTGTAGAAATACCAATAGATGATAAAGGCTACCTAATAATAGAAGAATATGAAAAAATTTTATCATCAGGAAAAGTTAAAATTGTAGCACTTACTCATATTTCTAATGCTATAGGCACATATAATGACATTGAGAGATTAGTTAAACTTTGTCATAATGCAAATGGATTATTTGTGCTTGATGCTGCTCAATCTATTCCTCATATTCCTGTAGATGTAGTAAAATTAGATTGTGACTTTATGGCATTTTCAGGACATAAAATGTATGGGCCTAATGGTGTAGGTATTTTATATGGAAAAGAAGATTTACTAGAAAAAATGCCTCCATATCAAACAGGTGGAGGGATGATCGAAGATGTCACAATTAAAAATACTACATACTCTTGCCTACCACATAAATTCGAAGCAGGAACACCAATAATAGCTGAAGTTATTACCTTCAAAGAATCATTAAAATTTATAGAAAATATAGGATTTAATGAAATAAAAAGAATAGAGGAAGAAGTTACAAAATATGCTAAAGAACAAATTGAACAACTAGATAGTTATAAAATAATAGGATGTAATTCACCAATTATTACATTCGTACACAAAAAATTTCATCACATAGACATTGGAATTTTATTAAGCCAACAAGGAGTCTCATTAAGAACTGGACACCATTGTACCCAGCCATTACATAAAAGATTTAATATATCGGGAAGTATTAGGGCTTCATTTGGAATCTATAATAATACTAAAGATGTAGATAAATTAGTAGAAGGGTTAAAAAAAGCAGAAAAATTATTAAAATGAATGATATAAATGTAGATATTCAAGTTACTCCAAATCCAAATGCCTTAAAATTTATTACGGATAATAATGTAAAAAACAAAGGGTCTTCATCGTATAATTCTATAAATCAATGTGGTGAAAATAAAATGGCAAAAAATTTACTATCTCTTAGAGGAGTTGATAAACTATATTTTTTTGAAAATGTAATAACTATAACTAAGTTTTCTTATATAGCTTGGGATCAACTAGAAGAAAATATTGTAACAACAATAAAACAATCAATGATAACACATAATCCAGATTACTTTGATCCCGATCCTGAAGAAGAAAGAAGAAAAAAATTACCAAAAGAACTATTACAAATAGAAGAAATACTTGATAAGCATATCCGACCTGCACTTCAAGCCGATGGAGGAGATATTTTACTAATTAATTATCAAGACAACATATTATTGATTCGATATCAAGGAGCTTGTGGAACTTGCCCAAGTGCTACTATGGGAACTCTTGATGCCATAAAAGGCGTACTAAGAGATGAGTTTAACCCTGATATAGATGTTTTTATAACGCCCGAAGAGCAATTGTGATTAGATACGCTGGGTTTTTTATAATAATTGTATTTTCATTAATATCAATTATACTATCCTACAGTAATATTCCAATCTTATCGATACTAGATGAAAAATTTCTAGACTACAGACAAAATAAAATAAGAATTGTTAAAAAAAGTAATGATATAGTTTTAATTGCTGTTGATGACAGAAGTATTCAGAAGTTAGGTAGCTGGCCATTACCTAGAAATACATGGGCAAAACTATTAGACAAGTTAAGAATAGCTAAAGCAAAAACTGTTGCCTTTGATATATTATTTGATGAAAGATCCCCATATAAAGGTCATGAAGTATTATTTGTCAAAGCTATAAAAAATTTTACAAAGTCAGGTGGCTCAGTAATTCTACCATACGGACTAACTATTAAGAACGCTAGAAAAGATTTTCCAGAAGTATTATACAATAATATAATTGACACTCATATTAAAGACAATACAATAGAAGTAAAGAAAATATCCAAATATTCATTTCCTATAGATATTCTAGCCAAACAAAAAATTAGTTTAGGACATGTTCAAGCTCAAGCTAGTATTGATGGAATATTTCGCAATTATCAATTAGTTGGAAATGTAAATAATATTTTTCTACCATCACTAGCTCTTGCTACTTATAAGGCACATACCAATGATAAAGTATCTTTAAAATTAAAAGATCAAGATACTTATTTGAAAACCTCTAAGGGAATCATTCCTATAAATATGAATGGAGAAACTAGAATAATATGGAATGGATCAAGTGATGCCTTTGAAGAAATATCTCTTTACGATGCCTTAAACAGCAATATTAAATTAAAAGATAAAATAATCGTTATTGGATCAACAGCATATGCAGCTCATGATCTAAGACATTCTCCAATAAGCTCAATATTGCCAGGCTCTTATTATCATATAAATATGATAGACATGCTTATAAATAGTAGATTTATGAAGTCTCCTGTAAAATCTGAAAAACTATCTATTGCCATACTTTTAATTAGTATTCTATTTATATTATTATTTTTTAAGTTTTTTAAAAATCCCTTTATTGATATAATTGTTGTTTCTTCATTTATTTATAGTATTTACATATATGATTTAAACTACTTAACTCCTAAGGGCCATTCAATTAGCCTCTCTATATGTTTACATGCAATCTTATTTATATACTTATGGAATACATTTATAAAATACAATAAAACAAGAAAAGATAGACAATACCTAAAAGATAGCTTTAAGTCGTACATATCTCCCGCTCTAATTAATAAAATGCTTAAACACAATATTATTCCAACACTTGGAGGTGAAACTGCAAAAAGAACTGCTTTTTTTACAGACATTGAAAATTTTTCAAATTTTTCAGAAAAAATACCTCCAACAGAATTAGTCAATATACTAAATATATATCTAACAAAAATGACGAATATTCTAATGGATCAAGGAGGAACCCTAGACAAATATCAAGGGGATGCCATTGTCGCCTTCTTTGGAGCGCCTATTCCAATGAAAGATCATTCCTTAAATAGCTGTATAACTGCATATAAAATGCAAAAAGAAATGGTTAATATCAGGAAAGAATTTAAAGATCATCCTCTAAAAGAAATCAGAAGTATGAAAACACGAATTGGTATAAATAGTGGAAATATTTTAACTGGAAACATTGGTTCCTCTATTAGAATGAATTATACAATGATAGGAGATGCGGTAAATATTGCTGCCAGATTAGAAACATCTTGTAAGTATTATGGTATCTACACCCACGCATCTTTAGAAACAAAAGAATCTAGTAAAGATGAATTTTTATGGAGAGAAATTGATAATATAAAAGTTGTTGGTAAAGATTTACCAATAAAAACATTTGAATTATTAGAAAAAAAAGAAAATGCATCAGAAGAATTAAAACAATTAGTAAAAATATTTAACGAGGGTATAAAATATTATAAAAGTAGAAAATTTAAAGATGCTATTTTATGCTTTGAAGAATCGCTAAGAAAAGAACACTTAAGATTTGAAGATTTTACTACTGATACAAGCCCATCTAAAATATACATAGAAAGGTGTAAGTACTATCAAAAAAATACTCCATCCACTGATTGGGATGGAGTATACATATTGGAAAATAAATAAATATTTTAGTTAAGAAAAATTATCTGCAAACTCCTGCCATTCTCTTAAATTCATCTAGGCTATTATACCACCCATTATGGGTCTTATAAGAACCGTCATTTTTAACTTTAGTTACAGTACCTAAGTGATTAATTGCAAATAATATATAAGTACTAAAAGATTTTCTAGAGCCAAAGCAGTGGCTAACATGATAGTCAGCTACACCAATCAATGATAGTACTGTGTTTTTATTATCCCAGCCATTAAAATATCCAGAACTCTTAAGGGCTACATTTACAATGGTACTTTTAGTACTAGGAATAACAGAATACTTTTTTACATCATTCATAATGTTTTTTCTAGATGTCTTTGGGCAATCTCCAGAAGAAGATGCATTATGTAAGACATATAAATCCCCATCTCTTACAAAATATGCAACAGCAGCATCATTTGGGTGTTGAGAAACTTTAAAACTAGTAACATTATTTGTAATCTGACATTTATTACCCTTTACATAGCGATAAAAATTTCCATTAGTTAACTCATAGCTACTTGCAATATCGTTTTTACGAGCATTCTTTTTAGAACTACTAGCAATTGTTCTAAAATTATGACCTTTAGGTTTTTTAACATTTGATAATTTTGAATATGAATAGCCATCGCTATTATGGCCCCACGGCAAAAATGAACAAGAAACCGAAAATAATAAAGCTACTAATAATAGTGTAAATTTCATAAATAATCCTCCTTTTTAAAATTAGTATAAGTATAATACTATATAGCTTATAATAAAAATAATAAATACTTGAGTTTTATAGTTTTTATTTGCATAACTACTTATTTATTAATAGAAAGCTGATGCTTTTTATTAACCTGCCATAGTGAGCTTAAATAATAACCTCTAGAATCAAAGAAGTTTTCAACTACAGAAAATCCTGAACTCTTAGCTATTTTATTACAGATATTATTCGTATACTTAAAAGAACATTCCAAATAAATAGGTTCAAAATAATCAAAAGAAAATGTATAGTTTAAAGCCTCAATGGTAACATTTTGTTCAATCTTAGATAATAAATAGCTCTCCATAGCTCCCTTTATAGGATTAAATGTTGGGCAATGATCAAACATATCTATATTAAAATTTCCACCTAATTCACGATTAATTCTCTTTAAAACATTTAGATTAAATTCCTTTGTAACACCATCTCTATCATCATAAGCATTACAAATAATATCAATATTTTTTTTGCAATCCATTCCCATTAAAAGATAATCCTTATCATTTATTTCCAACCACATATCTCTTAAAAAATTTATGGCATCAGCATATTCATAATTTCCAATAGAAGATCCTAAGAACATCATGATATTTTTTCCGCTATAATTATCTCTAATCCATCTCAATGCTGTTAAGTAATCTCCAACTACCGCCAACACATTCAAATTAGGAACTTCCTCTTCCAAAGAACTAACTAATGCCTCTAAGATGTCTTTACTTATATCTACCGGGATATAAGTAAAGTCTGCTCCCATATCCAAAAGATTTTTTAATAACATCTTTGTTTTGCGACCATCTCCAGCTCCTAGCTCAATCAATTTGAATTGACTATCAATAAAATACTTACAAATGGACTTCCCTTTATTTTTGAAAATTTCCAATTCACAGTCCGTTAGATAATAATCCTGATGACTAGCAATCTTACTAAAGAGTTTACTACCATCCTTATCGTAAAAATATTTTGAAGGAATATATTTAGACTCACTAGATAATCCCTTAAATAAATCATGGGCAAACTGTTCTCTCAGTCCCATTTTCTTTTTCATTTCAAAAGTGTTAATAATCTTATTCATCATCTGCCTTGCGTATATATAAAAAACATAACCTAGAATACTATAAATTAAAATTTAGTATTATTTTAAAATAAATTTTATAGAAGTATACGGGAGTTTATATATTTTTCCAACCAACAGAAAACTTACACTACTTAATTTATATATTTTACCTAGTTAAAATAATATAAATTGCACAGCATAAAATACAGTCTTTAAGTAAACTATAAATCAATACATCAAAACTTTTCTAGCTGCTTTTAAAATTTTATCAGTATTAGGAAGAATGGCTCTCTCAAGTATTTTATTAAATCCTACAGGAGTATTTTCTGAACCAACTCTTAAAATGGGAGCATCTAACTTTTCAAATGCCATTTGGTTAATTAAAGCAACTAGTTCTCCTCCAAAACCTGCAAAAACTTTATCTTCATGAACAACTAAACATCTATTTGTCTTGGATACTGAATCTATTATTGAACCCTCATCAAGAGGCTTCAATGATCTAAGATCAATTACTTCAATACTTGCACCATCTTCTTTTGAAATTGTTTCTGCAACTTGCAAGCTATGATGAACAGTGTTTCCATAAGTCAAAATAGTTAAATCATCGCCTTCTCTTCTAACTCTACATTTACCAAATGGAACTTCAAAATCATCAGGTACAAAACAAGATGCCTTTTTGGAATTATATAATGCTTTTGGCTCTAAAAATAATGAAACTCCTCTACTTCTAATACAAGTTCTAAGTAATCCAGCAGCATCATCGGCAAAAGCTGGAACTACAATTCTAATACCAGGAATAGGCAAAAGTGAAGCTTCAATATTTTGTGAGTGATATAATCCTCCTCCAATGTATCCACCAGAGGCAATACGAATGGTAATATTTGGTGAAAATTGACCGTTACTTCTCCAATAATCATGAGAGCATTCAAGTAATTGTTCCATAGCTGGCCAAAAATAATCGGCAAATTCAGCACCTTCAACTACTACACGAATCTTATCATTAAAGCGAGAAAATCCATTAGCTGTTCCCACTATAAAATCTTCAGCAATAGGTGCATTAAAAACTCGCTTTTTTCCAAACATCTTTTGCATTGATTTTGTAACATTAAAGACTCCTCCTTTATCTTTATTCGCTATATCTTGTCCCCAAATAAATGTATCCGGGTTACGAGTAAATTCACTCTTTAATGTAGAATTTAATGCATCAATAAACTTAATTTCTTTTCCACTTTTATCATGTAACCCCTTAGGGTATAGCTTAGATGAGTAGCTATCTGGTACAACAAAATTATAAATAGAATCAGCGGTAGGGTTAGGTGCCTTTATAGCATTATGGTGAGCGTCAGTAATAATAGCTTTAGCATCTTCATCTAATTTTTTTATCTCATCTTTTGTTAATAATTTTTCATTAATAATCAAGTCTATAAATTTTTTTAAAGGATCTTGTTTCTTTGCCTCTAGTAATTCTGACTTGTCCCTATAGAGCTCATGGTTATCAGAATTTGAATGAGGATGTATTCTAACACAATCGGCATGAACCATTATAGGCCTTTGAGTTTCAATTGCATAAGTTCTAGCCTCTGCCATGGCATTCATTGAGTCAAAGACATCTTTTCCATCACAATGAATTATCCTAAGATTAATAAACCCTGAAAAATTATTAGAAACAATAGGATTTGCAGTTTGATCACATTTAGGTACGGATATCCCATACCCATTATCTTGGATAACAAATATAACAGGAAGTAATTCTCTATCTGCACCATTTATAGCTTCATAACAATATCCTTCTGATACTGAAGACTCTCCTTGAGAAGATATTGCAACTCCTTTATGCTTGTAATATTTCATGGCCCTAGCAACTCCAACTGCATGTAAAACATGATTCCCTGTACAAGATGATACATTGTGAATATTCCACTTAGGCTTAGCAAAATGGTTACTCATATGCCTTCCACCACTTGCTAAATCAGTAGCCTTAGAAATACCATTTAAAATGACTTCCTCTGCTGTTAGTCCTGCAGAAAGTGCAACCAACATATCTCTATAATAGGGAAAGAGATGATCCTCTCCCAATTTAAACACTTGGCCAACTGCCAACTGAATTGCATCATGTCCTGCATAGGGAGCGTGATAAGACCAGCCAAGAGCTTGCTTTAAATAATTAGGGGCCCTTTCATCAATTTGTCGGCCCAAAGTCATAAGATAATACCAAGTTTTAATAATATCCTTACTTGTATTATCTATAGAATAGTATTTTTTAATGGCCAACATTTCTCCTATGGAATAAAGGTATATTATACAAAAAAAGTATAAAAATATACAACAGAGGAGTTATTATGCCTGTACCTAATTATAATCAATACTGTAAAATGCTAGATAAAGCAGCAAAACAACGCTATGCTTTTCCAGCTATTAATATCACATCAACATCCACTGCTAATGCTGCTATAGAAGCATTTGAAAAAATGAACTCCGATGGTATTATCCAAGTTTCAACTGGTGGTGGAAAATTTGCTTCTGGACAACATGCCTCTGACATGGTGTTAGGTGCTATATCATTAGCACAACATGTTCACCTTATTGCAGAAAAAGCAAATGTTTTTATAGCTCTGCATACTGATCACTGTCAGGCAAAAAATATAGATGACTTTATGCTTCCTCTAATTGAAGAAACTCAAAGACGCAGAAAAAATAGTCTTCCAAATCTATTTAATTCTCATATGTTTGATGGATCAGAACTACCCTTTAATGAAAATGTTTCAATTAGTAAAAAATTATTAAAACAATGTGCTGATAATGAAATTATTTTAGAAGTTGAAACTGGGGTTGTCGGTGGAGAAGAAGATGGTATGAATAATGAAGGTATACCCTCTGATAAACTATATACAACTCCTGAAGAAATGGTTGAAGTAAGCAAAGAGCTAAGACCTGTTGGTAAATTTATGTATGCTGCAACTTTTGGAAATGTTCACGGAGTATACAAACCAGGAAATGTAAAACTTAAGCCAGAAATTCTAAAAAATGGACAAAAAGCAGTCGTTGAAAAATTTGGAGAAGAAGCAAAACATCTATTGGTATTTCATGGGGGGTCAGGCTCAGAACTATCAGAAATTCACCAAACTCTTGAATATGGTGTTATAAAAATGAATGTAGATACTGACACTCAATATGCCTATTCAAGAGCAGTTATTGACCACATGATGAAAAACTACGATCAGGTTTTAAAAGTAGAAAACGAAGTAGGTTCAAAGAAATTTTATGATCCTAGAGCTTGGATGAAAAAGGCAGAAATATCTATGAGGGATAGAGTTTGTCAATCTATCAAAGATTTAAAATCAGAAGGTAAAACTCTGACTTCTTAATATAAGTAATTTATCATTATTAGTTAGATAAGGTTTTATTTACAATCTCGTAGACATTATCTGAAAGGGACTTTTTCTTAAGAATATTCTCTAAACAGCTCTTAACTATTTTCTTTAAATTACTTGGAAGCTTAGAATATTGTCCAAATGCCGTACTCAACCCTGAAGCTATATTAGGATTTATATTATCAAGTTCCATAATTTTATCAGCAATAAATTTATATCCACTTCCAGAGTTATTATGAAAATGAATAAAGTTATGGGTAAATCTACCAATTAAAGAATATACATGATTGGGAATAGTTTGGTCATATGCTTTATGCCCTTGAAGCTCTATAATTCTTTCAAATGTGTCAGTTCTATAAGAGCCAGCTTGAACTCTAAACCATATACAAAGAACTAATGAATTATCTTTAAACTGTTGATAAAAGTTATCTAATGCCTTTTTATATTCAGGAGCATCTTCAATTAAGCTTAGATAGATTAAGCTACTCTCTCTATCACTCATATTATTTGCATTCTTAAATTGCTGATAACAAATATTAGAAATTTCAGAATCTTCAAGATAAGATAATAAATATAAATATGTATTTTTTAGAGACCTAAGTCCTGCTTGCTTATAAGTCCATTTGCCAATATCCCAAGAGTAATTATCTAGCTGATGATACTTTTCCAAAAGAGTGTCCTTATGAAAATAAGCTAAAGATTTAATTAAATCTTTGCGAACCATATGAGTTTTTTGAAAATTTATAGGATTTTGTTCTTGATGTAAAATGGTTTCAGATGTTGGCAATAAAAGTTTAGCTTTAATAGCAGGATCACAATTATTATCAGTAAGGACTCTATTCCAACAAGCAAATAAAAATTGATTATCAATAGGTTTTCCTAATAAGTTAGACATCATAATTCTATTATACAATTTTTGAGATGCCTCAAACTTATTAAATTGATCTCTATCGTTTTCAACCAAAAATAATAAATCTTTATTACTGTATGATACATTTACTTTAGCAGGAACAGAAAAGCCTCGATTTAAGGATAAGAAATACTTTTTATCAATATCTTCAAAAGTAAACTTTTCAACTTCCTTATTAATCCTCAAAATACCTTCTCTTAACTGAGGTTGAGAATTATTATTATAAAGCTTTAATTGATATTCCTCTCCTCTTTCATTTAAAATTCCAAGCTTAAAAGGAAAATATACAGGTCTTTTTACTTTAGATTTATCAGAAGGGGTTTGCTTTATAATTAAAGTTAAGGACTTTTCATCATAATTGTAATTCCAATCAACATCAATTGAAATAGTTCCAACTTGATCATACCAATATTTAAAGTGAGATAAGTCTATATTATTAGCAGAACTCATAGCATGAATAAATTCATCAGTTGTAACCGCCATACCATCGTATAACTCAAAATATTTATCCATTCCCCTTTTAAACCCATCAGACCCTATCAATAAACTTAACATACGTATAACTTCAGCTCCTTTCATATATATGGTACTAGTATAAAAATTAGACATCTCAATATAAGACTTAGGTTGAATAGGGTGAGCATTAGGGCCACTATCCTCCTTAAACTGCCCTCTCCTAAGAGCATCTACCATATCTATCCTAGAGTAATCTCTTGAATTTAAATCAGATGAAAATTCTTGATCACGAAAAACTGTCAACCCTTCTTTTAAAGTCAATTGAAACCAATCACGGCAAGTAACTCTATTTCCCGTCCAATTATGAAAGTATTCATGTCCTATGATAGATTGGATATTATAAAAGTTCCAATCAGTAGTAGTATTAACATCAGCCACAATACAAGATGAATTAAAAATATTCAAACCTTTATTTTCCATAGCTCCCATATTAAATGAATCTATTGCTACAATATTATAGTTGTCTAAGTCATATTCAAGTCCAAAGCGATCTTGATCCCATTTCATAGATTGTTTTAGTGATTCCATAGCAAAGCTAAAACGATGTATATTACTCTTCTCTCCAAATATTCTAAGAGTCACTTTTTTTCCAGAAGAGGTAGTAAAAGTATCTTTTATATGTTCCAAATCTCCTGCTACTAACGCATATAAATAAGATGGTTTTACATAAGGATCTTCCCATACTGCCCAGTGCCTTCCATCTGCTAACTCTCCATTATCGACAATATCCCCATTTGATAGTAAAACAGGACAAGTTTTTTTATCAGCAATAATTTTAGTTGTAAATTTTGCCATATTATCAGGACGATCAATATAGTAAGTAATTCTTTGAAAGCCATGAGGTTCATTTTGAGTACAAAAAATATTATTGGATATATAAAGTCCCTCTAATGCCTTATTAGCCTGGGGATTAATACTATTTTTAATAGTTAAAGTAAATTTATCTGGAACATCTTCAACAATAAGCTTATCATCTAATATCTTATATCTACTACTATCCATTAAATTATCATTTAAATGTAATGAAATTAAATTCAATAATATTCCATTTAATTCTAATGGTTGATTTTTATCCTCATGATTTCTATATATATCCATAGTATTAGTAACTATGGTATGAGTTTTATTTAATTCAAAGGTCAAATAAATATTGCTTACCATATAGTAAGGTGGCTTATAATCTTTTAAATAGGTAATCGTATGTTCTTTCATAACTTAATTAAATTCTACTTTATACGCAGTATGTTTTCTAATATTTAAAACACCTGTATCTAAAATTAAATACTGGCCTTTTATACCTAAAAGTGTCCCCTCTATCAAGGGAGTTTTACTAAAAGTTAAAGTCTTAACTTTTAAAGGATATTTATTTACTGGATAGGAAATATTAATAATCTCCTCATCATCTAAAAACTCTATGTCACCTCCTAACTTATCCTCTAAAGCTTCTAACTGCTCCCCACATTGATCAAAAATCATATCTTTTATTCTTGGTAAATCTATATTATCTGGTACTCCCTGTAACATCTTTCTCCAATCTGTCTTATCAGATATAACTCCTGCAACTGTCCTCTCAAGAAGACCAGCTACATAACGAGATGAAGTACTTGAGATTATCATTGCCTGAGTTGCACCTTGGTCAATAAAACGATAAGGAACTTGAGTACTTCTAGTTATACCTACTTTTACTCCTGCAGTATTTGCTAAATAGGCATAATGTTTGATAAAACAATTCTCCTCCCCCCATTTTGGTTCTCTACAAGTACCTTTATAATAATGACACTGTTCTGGTTTCAAAATACATATATCACACCTTGCTAAAGACTGAAGACATATAAAGCAATAACCGTCATTAAATGTTTTTTTAATTTTTTTACCACAAGCAACACACTTAATATCATTTTTAAACCTTAATGATATGTATTTTCCTATAAATTCATTTATATCAATCAAATCATCTCCTACAGGTAGCTGATATTTAACTGGAGAATCTAGCTTACTAATCAATTTATGGATATAACCAAGTGCTACAGACATAATTGACCATAACACTTTCATCCCTCCATGTCATTAATAAACAAAAACTTTATTTTATAAGTCATTTTGATTTATCATAAAATTAATGCTCTCTAAAGAAGGTGGAAAAAAAGAAAATTTAAAAAGACAAATTGAAGCTAATTCTTCAACTTATTTTACTGAGCTAGAATTAAATAGTAAAGGCTTAAAAAATACTATAAATAAAATTGTCTCTGAAAAAAGTGAAATAAAAATCTGGCCCAAAGGAAATAAAGAAAAAATGGAAACCTATTATCCAATAGCAGTAAAGGATACACCTGAAGAAAATTCTATAATTGTAAAAAGTGGTGCTCCATTATTAAAAAAAATTATTATATCTTTTTTGGTAGGAAAAAATATATTAATAGAAACTAAGATAAATTCCGATCAATATTTTACATCGGGAGTATTAAATTTTTCTAAAAAAGAAAATCAATACTACCTAAGATTTAATAATAAATTCTATTTGTATTCCCTAAGAAAAGACTTTAGGTTAAATGTCACCCCTGAATTAAAAATAAATTTCTTAATCGGAGACATAAAATATGAATGTATAGATGTATCTGCAGGGGGAACAGCAATTATTATACCAAATCATGCAAAAAATAAATTTAAAGAAAATTCAGTACTTAAGAATTGCATACTAGAATTAAATGGTGAAAATTATAAAATTCCCAAGACAGTTATAAAAGCTATAAAAAATAAATCTACCAAAAATTTCAAAAAAAGCTCAAAAAATATAGTCAGCTTTCAATTCAAAGATCTTGATGAAAAAACAGATAAAAGTATTTCTCAAAAGATATATCAAGAAATTAAGCTACAAATATTAACTACCCATAATTCCTGAGTAAAATAATATAAAACTGTAAATTAGAATATCCTTTAAAAGGATAATTACATATATTATTATAAAATTATGAAAAATATATTTATAATTACTGCCTTAGCTATTTTCTTACTATCATGTTCTCATAGTAAAAAAACTAAAACTTCTTTTAAAGGTCATACTCGTCATAACCCCCAAGGTTTTATAGAAATATCAAAGGAACCTAAATTTCTATATAAATATAGAGGCACTTCTTCTATAAAAAAAAGTATTATAAAGAAGGCTAGAAGAAATGATCCTGTTGATAAATACATATTAAAAGATCGAAATTTATCACTTATAGTAAATAATCAAGAATGCTTAATCGCAACTTTAGTAGATAAGTTCTCTATACCTGCAAATAATGACAAAGCTCAATTATATTATCTAAAAAATAGAAATCTACATTTTATTCATACATATAAAAAGAAAAATGAAAACTGTCCTATAACAATTGATAATAATATTATGTCCTATAGCATAAAAGCTTATTCTGTATTAAAACACAAATCTAGCAATGTAAGAACAATAGTTTTAATAGATAATGGAACTTTAAAAATATGGGATAATAGCAGTATGATAACAGAGGCATTATTTATTAATCAATATAAAGAAAATAAATGCTATGGAGATAAATCAAAGACTTTTAATAAGTATCTTGCATTTATGATAAATTTTTATGGCAGAATATATGCTATCTTATCTGACGGTTCAATAGAAGAATATCCTAATGTCTATAATAATGTAAAACATTTTACTATAGAGGAAAAAGTCTGTAGATTAATAAACCTAAATAAAAAATAAATCTAATGGCTAATAAAAATATAAAGATAAATCAATCTGTAGCAATATTAATTGATGGAAATAATATTGAGATAAGCATACACAAAGAATCAAAAACACCCAATAGTATGTTAAATTTTGATAGAATAATCCCTAAATTGCTAGATAATAGGAGTTTAAATAGATTAATATATTTTAGAGAAGGAAAAAATATATCCTCAAAATTAACAGATAGATTACATAATTCATATCATGGTTCAGTTAGGCCATGTCATAAAAGTGCAGATATACCATTATCAATAAAGGCAACCCAATTAGCTAAAAAGGTAGATACTATTATAATTATGTCTGGAGACTCAGATTATATTGAACTTATCAAACATCTAAAATCAGAGGGTGTACGAGTTGAAATTGCAGCAATAAAATCTTCAACATCAAAAATATTAATAGAAAACTCTGATTATTTTCACCCCTTAACAAAAGAAGATTGGTTTATATTTACTAATAGAAAATCAAAGAAAAAAACCTAAATAACTATCTATTCTATTTGCAATATCCTAGTTGCTACTTCCTTTTCACCACAAGTTTTAGAAGTACATACTACAGACTTAAGGCAACTCTTTTTTGAATTAGAAGATGAAGGAAGAGGCTCCTTTTCCGGCGGCTTTGGGGAATAAGTTGGCCTACATGGTCCAGATAAATTTGCAGGATTACATGAATCAGAGGAATTATCTACATGATCTTTTCTACCTTTAATTATTTCACCCATAATTGGCTTAGTATTTGAAACCTCAGAGGATGAAGAAAGAGAAGAAAGAAAGGAAGTTGGTTCTGCTTCACTTGATATTCTTGAATAAACTGGATGACATGGACTAGATAAATTTGCAGGATGGCATGGATTAGGAAGAGATGCTATTTCAACAAAACGGTAGTCTTTTGCTCCTCTAACCAATATACCCTCAACCATAAAAGTTGAAGAATCTATAACAGGTGATCCAGAATTGCCTGCAAATGAATCAACAGATATATGAAAAATACCATATTTTTCATTATTATAAATTCTACCTTCTCGAGCTTTTTTCTGTAAGCCATACATATTATAAGAATCATGAAGAGGAGCAGATCCATCTTCTTTAGAGATCTTCAATGGTAGTCCAGTTGGATAACCAATAATCATCATAGTACTTTTACTATCAACTTTTCCATCAGTCCTATATTCAAAAATTTTCCTATCTAAAACCTTACGATCTAATTGAACAACAGCAAAATCTTCATTTTTTGCAAAAATTCCTCTACTAATAACTTTTTTACAACGATAAACATTCTCTTCTGGTACTAAAAATTCTTTAATTTTATCTTGAGAATCAGAAATAGCATAATCAAAAATCCAATAATACTCACGCCCCCACTTATCTATACAATTATTAGTTATACAATGTCCAGCTGTTGCCACTAAATCCTCTCCTATTAAAAATCCAGTACAATTAGCAATGGAAAGTTGATTTGTAAATCTCTCACCCTCGCACATATTGTATTTTTCACCTAAAGACTTGCCTGTTAAAATAAAGTTGTTACTTTCATCTTTTTTATCAAAATGTACAGAGTCAATCATTGCTACTGTTGAACGAGCAAGTTCAATTATTTTTGGATTTGTTTCTTGGTATAAATCTATACGACTGTCTACCCCATAAATAGCATTTGTCCCAGCAAATATTGAGAAGTTTATAAGTAATATACTACTCAATATTATGCTGGAAAGGTTAAGCATAATTCCTCCATGAATTAATAACCTAATTAAAATTATAAGATACTAATAAATAAGTTTATATTTACAAATTATAAACAATTCTTACAAATAAAGACTAAGAAAAACAGTTATTATTAACTTCACAATGCTATTGGAAAGTAATTAGTTGCATCTTCACTTTCCTGACGAGTTCTATCATTAAAATCATCTAACATTTGCCTATAAAGATTATAATTTTCATCTCCAATAAGTTCTTTAACTTTATCAGCATATGTTCTAACTAATTCTTCTTCTACATTTTTTTGATATTCAGCTATATCGTTATTGCTAATATCATATTTTCCCTTATTAGCTAAATCTATATGAAATGCCTCCATCATTTTCATTTTGTCCAAAGCATACTCTTCTTTTAATGCAATATAATCTTTATATTTCTTTTCATCAAGTTGTAGATAATCAACTATAAATTCTTTCATTTTATCATTCCAATTTTTAATAACTGAACTATAATAATCTTCAATAGCTTTAAAATTTACTTGTTCAAAGCCATCTAACTCTTGATGTTCTAAATTACCTTCAAGTTCTTTAGAATTTACTTGATCAATCAAGATATCTTTATTATTTGACTCCTTAATATGATTTTTTTTAATTTTAGTATTTACCTTTTTTAATTTAGAACTCTCTTGGAAATCCTCTTGAATATTTTCGGGACTAATAAGTATTGAATTTCCTATAATTATTAAAATAATAATAAAACTAATACATAAAATCCATTTGTACATAAAATAACTCTCTTTAAATTTATTTTTACAAAATAACTATAATCTCCTCGCATTAAAAAAGTTCGGAACTTTAGTGTCACTAATAAGCATATCACTGAGAACTTTTGCTGCGTGAAACGCAAGCCCTAACCCATGGGCAGTAAAACCACCTAAAAAGCAAATTTTAGGATCACTAGGCAAAGTTCCAATTAGAGGCTGACCGTCAACACTAAAACCCATAATGCCAGACCAACGATGAACAATTTTTAAATCTTTATGAGCAGTAATATGCTTATGTAAAAATTTCTCTAATGCATCTTGAATAATATTGGTAGTCTCATCAGAATATCCAACTTCTACATCTTTTTGTAATTGTCTAAATCCACCTATCAATAATTCACCACTTGGCAATTGACGAAAATAATCTAACACAAAGTTTGCATAACAAGGTCCTTCCATAAACTTAGGTAATGCTGTAGTAGATAATATCTGACCTCTAGTGGGGAAAATTTTATCTGAAAAATAATCAAATAATTGAGAAGAATAACCATTTAATGCTAAAATTACTATTGTTGCTTGAAAATCATTTTTACTAGTTTTTATTAGCTTATCTTCATTAATCCTCTCAATACTATATACTTCATGATTTTCAAAAGTTTCTACATGATTAGAATATTCCTTGATTTGACTTTCAATTTCTTTGACTAGAAGTACAGGATGGACAGCTGCATCTCTACAATATTTAATTCCCCCTTGAAAATTTATAACTCCCAATCTTTTTGTAATATCACTGGCAGATAAGTTCTCTACCTCTATCCCCATAGAATCCATAAGCTCTGTAGTATTTTCTAGCTCTGACATTTCTTCTTTAGTAGACGCTAGAGAAAAACTACCGTTTTCTTCAAACAAAATTTTCTCTCCATTATCCTTAACTATATGTTCTTTTAATAGTTTTAGATTTTCCTCACTAAATCTCCATATATCCAAGGCTTGTTTCTTACCATGCTTTTGTACCATACGGTTGAAATGCTCAACAGATCCACATGTAATAAACCCTGCACTCCTTCCAGTAGCCCCATCAGCTAATTGATGTTTTTCTAAGATAGCAATATCTAATGAATTATCTAATTTACTAAGCCAATAGGCAGCAGAAACACCTGTAATACCACCACCAATAATAACAATATCTTTCTTTATTATATCATTTGAGTTTTTAACCCAATAAGAGACACTCATATTACTCCAAATACTTGATCATTTCTTCTGCACTACAAATACATTTCCCAACTCCGCAACGAGAACAAGTATAGTCTAAATCATACCAAAATTTTTTGTGCTCTTTAATAGATATAAATCCCATTTTCTTCAAATAAATCTGAGAACTATTGTTGGGAGACTCAAGCCATGAATGACATATAATGGCTGATGTTTTAATTTCTTTTAAAGCTTCAATAGAAGTATTTGACAGGAGGCTGCCTATACCTCTTTTTTGATAATCATCTCTAATAAATAAACTTTTAAAATAAGCTACCTCTCCTACTGGTACATTCCATCTTTCAGGAGTAAGGCCTTTGGTATCATTATCTATCCACTTACCTGGTGCCAAAGTTATTCGGATACCTACTAGTTTATCTTTATCATAAGCACAAAATGATACACATTTTTCTCTCTTTTTTGATTGCTCTAGTAAAATCTTCAATTGCTCTAGAGAATAATATCCATCTCCTATGAATTCATTACAGAATTTTAAAACATCTGATAAATACCCATTCTCCATACCTTTTATTTCAATTTCATTATTTGGCATATTTATATCCTCATGGTAAAAGACTCTATGAATAAAATAATATCACCTTTGTTAATTATTTTTCTATCCTCTTGTACATTATTTTATAAAAAACCCAATTCTACCAATATCTCTACTTATCAGGCAAAAACTCTACCACAGTTGATAAAAACTACCAAACTAACCCAAGAAATAGCAGGTGGAAATTATAAAATTTCAGTAGTACCTATAACAAAAAAGTATCTTACATTACTTGTAGAAGATATATCCAAATTAAGAGGATTTAATAAAAAAGAAAAACAAGTAATTTTAGACAATTATAATAATAAATATACAAATAATAAAACTTGTTTTGAGTTTTTCTGTTCTGTAATTGGCAATAAAAAGGCAGCTATTTTAAAAAACTGGAATATTAAATTCTTAACGAGAAAAGGCAATGCTATCGATATTAAATTGGAAAACAATCCAAATAACTTAATAACTGCTTACTCCAATAGAGATATCAACGGACTAAGTTGGATAAATAATACTATTGGATGTATAGAACCACCTATTGACTCAAAATATGGATTTGCCATTAAAGCTATAGCTCCTGATGTTCACTGGCCATTAACTAAAGAGGCAATCTTTACTTGGAACAACTACAATCACAAAAATAAAATACCCTCTACTTTCATTTTCAGGCATCAAATAGATAAACTTGAAAATTCTAAAATTAAAAGTAAATACAGATTGTGGTAAAATTATAAAAAGTAATTTACTGTTTATATTGATAGACGATTTTTTAATACCTCTATAGGTGTTAAAGGTATTAATGCCTTTAGATCTGCTCCTTCTGAATTTAAAGTTAAAACTGCTCTAATTCCTTTAAATAATTGCTTTCCCTTTATATTTTCTTTAGTTTTTAAGTAAGATATCCAACTATTAAAATCATCTACACTTAAATTATCTTTTCTGTTTTTTATCTCCTTACAAATATAATTTCTAATTATGCTTGTACTGCTCCATGAAATAATTTCTTTGTATTCAGACGATGAGCAAGTTTTTGTATTAAAAATCTCATCAATAAACTTCTCTAATTCTGTTATTAAATCAACTTTCTTAATAAATAAATTTAAAAAATCCTTTTGCCACCTCTGATTTTGCTTAAAAAACATGGATTCTTTTTTTAAAGAAAATTTAGCGTGAGCAAGTAAAATATCTGGTTCCAAGCTATTTAGATATTGATTATTGTAATAATTAAGTTTTTTCATATCATATAAAGCTGGAGCTTTTGTAAGTCTGTCTAAACTAAACTCTAGACTATCATTAATATCAAAAATATCTTTTTCTTCAGGATGAGACCAACCCAAAAGACATAAATAATTACTTAGAGCTTGTGGTAAATAATTATTTTTTCGACAAGCATAAATAGAAGTAATAATTCCTTCATGCCTTTTAGACAGTTTTTTATTATCTTCTCCTACCAAAAGAGAACAATGAGCAAAATTAGGAGTTTTTGCTGACAATGCCTCATAGATCATAAGCTGCCTTAAAGTATTATTTAGATGTTCTTCAGCTCTAATGACATGAGATATTTTCATTAGATAGTCATCGATAACACAACAAAAGTTATAAACAGGCATATTATTCGAACGAATAATTACAAAATCTCCTACCATATCTGGCCCATAACGAACTTCTCCCCTAACTAAATCATAAAAAGAGTAAGTCTTTTGAGGATTTTTAAATCTAATGGAATATGGATGGCCTTCTTGAATTTTCTTTTTTGCCTTATCTTTGTCAAATTTTCTATATTTGTTATGGTAGGCATGAGGTGCTTTTTTTTCATTTTTTGCTTTTTCACTTAACTTATCTAATTCTTCTTGAGATAAAAAACATGGGTAAGCATATCCATCTTCAACTAGCTGATACGCAAACTTTTTATAGATATCTAGTCTCTCTGACTGACGGTATGGACCATAATCTCCACTACCTGGATATTCATCAAACTTAATTCCTAGCCAATTTAAATCGTCAATAATAGCATCTTCATATTCTGTCTTACTCCTATTAACATCAGTATCTTCGATTCTTAAAATACAAACACCTTTATTACTCTTAGCATAAAGGTATGAGTACAAAGCAGTTCTAGCTCCTCCAATATGTAAATACCCTGTAGGACTAGGGGCAAAACGAACTCTAACGGTCATAACTATTATAGTTATAATGCAATTTATAAATATTTTCTACTAGCAACTTTCCAAACAATAAAACTTAAGGTTATCTTTTTGGCATATGAATATCACTCCTCTGCCCGTAAAATCAAACTTAGCAGGCACTCCATCAACTCCTCCTGTTTACAAAACAGAGGTAAAAAATATCAATGGTGAGGATGATATACTTGCCGATCCCCGTGCAACTAGAACACTACTTTTATTAATGAATCAGCATGCTGTCATAGGTGGAGCTGCTTGCCATTGGGGAGGACCATCTGCTTTTGCAGAGATCATGTCTTCAATCCACTGTATTATGTTTAAGAAATCTAAATGGTATGATAATTACAATTTTGTAAACGATGCTGGACATACAGAAAATGGAATATACGCATTAAGAGCAAATTATGGATTTGGCTCATTAAATTTTGAATCTCTAAAGAAGTTTCGTTCAATAAAAAGTCATTTAACTGGCCATGGAGAAGCACACCTAAATAAAGAAGGTGTTGATATATCAAATGGACCTCTTGGCTCTGGTATATCTCAGGCTCAAGGACTTGCTATGGCAGACAAAATAACTGACAACAGCAGAATTACAATTTGTACTATATCTGATGGAGGGAGTATGGAAGGTGAAGCAAAGGAAGCATTTGCCTCTATCCCTGGCCTACATAGAAAAAATAAAATAAATCCCTTTATTTTAATAATCTCAGATAATAACACAAAATTAAGTGGAAGAATTGACCAAGATAGCTTTACCATGGGCCCAACTTTTGAATCATTAAAAATTTTAGGCTGGGATATTATAGTTTGTGAAAATGGAAACAATCTACAAAATGTTCATAACACCATTGAAGAGGCAATTAAAAATATAAAAACTAGTAAAAAACCTATAGCTTTAATCTTTAAAACTATAAAAGGATATGGAATAAAATTAACTGAAGATTCTCCATCTGGAGGCCATGGTTATCCATTGAAAGCATACGATGAAAGGTTAATTGAACTTATTAAAGAAGTATATAAAAATAAAGAAGTGCCGGAGTTCTTTTTAAATTGGGCAGAAGATATTTTAAAAGATCAAACAAGTAATAAACAAAATACAAATAAAAATGAGATTCCAGTTGAAAAAGTACAAGCTGGATTTTCTAAAGCAGCAATAAAAGCCGTTAAAAATAAATATCCTGTGTTTTCCATATCCTCGGACCTTCAGGGTTCAACGGGGATTGCCTCTTTTCAGAAAAAATATCCCAATAATTTTATAGATCTAGGAGTAGCAGAGGCAAATATGATTTCAACTGCCATTGGATTATCAAAAAAGGGACTAATTCCCATTGTAGATACTTTTTCTCAGTTTGGAATTACAAAGGGAAATCTTCCTTTAATTATGAGTTCTCTATCTGAAGGCCCAATTATTGCTCTATTTTCCCATACTGGGTTTCAAGACGCTGCCGATGGTGCCAGTCATCAAGCAACAACTTATATCTCCTCAGTTTCATCAATTCCCAATGTAAAAGTCATTGTATGTGCTTGCTCAACAGAAGCAGAAATATTTTTATATAAAACTATTGAAGAATTTAAATTAAAAAGAGAAAGAAATGAAATTCCATATACAACCATATTCTTTGTAGGTAGAGAAAACTTTCCAATCCATTTTGGAAAACATAAAGACACTCCTCATGATATTGCTTTTAATTCCATTCAAGTTATAAGAAAGGGTAGTGATATCTCGCTAATCGCCTGTGGACCAATGCTAAATAAGGCTATTTTAGCTTCTGATATATTACTTAAAAAGGGCATTAGCTGTACAATAATAAATAATCCTTTTGTAAATAATCCCGATGTAGAGCAAATTGCTAAAGAGATAGAAAATACAAATAGTAAAGCCATAACTATAGAAGATCACCAAATAATTGGAGGTATGGGCAGTATTTTAATTCATGCTTTAATTCAGAAGAATTATCAATTAGATATAACTACTCTAGGAACTAATGGCAAATTTGGACAATCTGCATATACCGCTAATGACCTATATGAAAAACATAATTTAGATGAAGAATCAATTGTAAAAGCAGCTATAGCTAAAATTGAAAAATATTAAAATTAATCTCTTAATATCTGCTCCAGTTTTTGGGTAAGATTACTAGTTTATCCAAAAAACTTGATTAAGTAGTTAATCAGATATATTAGCAAACTAAGTTAGATTAGGAATTAAGTTTAGCTTACCTAAAAAATTGCTTTTCTTATAATATACATCATCTTGATTAGAATTGTTTTCCATTAATATTGAAATCTTTGCTGTTTGCATATAAACAGGTACTACAATATAAGCTAATACAAAGATATCAAATAATCCGGAAGTTAAAGTAATAGGGTTTGGAAAAATAAAAGAGCCTCCAATTTTAATAGTTCCACTTAAAGCTGTATTTATTAATATATCTGTAGAAAAAGTGCCCAGAGAACTTGCCTCTGCTAATGAATTAATAATAAAAACACTATGGGCCACTGAAATTATACCAGAAATAAGATTACCAATATTAATACTAAGCCAATCAATAGATTGCAGATAAGATAAACCAAACAATTTTCTAATATCATTAGCAAAAGGGATAGGGGAACCCCATGAGGTGACATCAAATCTTTAATAATATGACTAAAATAACCACTTACACCATCAATACCAAACTTATTATAGATTTCAGGAAGAAATGTTAAGTCATGCCCATGCTTAACTCTATGCCCAATTCCTGAAACAGAGTCCATGTATTTATCCACTGGAAGCTTTCCAATATACTCATTTATGCCTTTGGTAAAATTAACAATTGAATTTAAAGAAAGTATTAGTATAGTATTAAAACTATAGCTCATAATCAAGATGTCTGCCACTTCCAACTTCTACAAAAATTACTAAACATCTCTTTGAAATATATCTTTACTTTAGTGAAAGTTGGATTTTTTCCATATTTAATATACTGTGAATATAAATTGTAAGCATATTCAATATCATCAAATCTAGAATTTGCAAAAAATGCACCTAAGTCATCTTTTGCCCGTCTATAAACAACACTTAATAATGCTGCAAGCCCTCCTAATCCAGAAGATGAACCAATTACTAAAGGTAAAGAAGCACCTCCGGTTACTGCCGTTAAAGCTGTCAAAGAAGCTACTCCTAAACCAACAAGAATATGCTTCCATATAACTTCTTTTTTACTCATAAAATCAATCAGTTTTTCTATATCTTCATTAGCAATCTCAAAGAGATTCTCTGTTTTAATGATTACAGTTTCTAACTCAGCTAATGAACAATTTAACTTTTGTGTTAGATCCCTTAAAAAATCATTAATTGCACTACAACTAGATACAATTCTATTGAGAAATTGATCATCCATCTTATCTTTAATAAAAGATTTGTTCTTAAGCATTGTATTGATTGTATCTCTAGCTTTTATTAACTTAATGATA
Source organism: Bacteriovoracaceae bacterium (assembly GCA_965243505.1). Taxonomy (GTDB): domain Bacteria; phylum Bdellovibrionota; class Bacteriovoracia; order Bacteriovoracales; family Bacteriovoracaceae; genus CBDEVA01. Next base: position 158,873 of record CBDEVA010000002.1, read on the forward strand.
CTTTTTGCTACTTCTTTTTCTAATTCTCTATTGTGTACACTCATTTTTCATCTCCTTGTTTTCAAATAAAATTGATATATCTTCTATATTTTTAATTACCCTTTGGCATGCTTCAGAAATTTCACCATTTTCAAAATATTCCTTATATTTTCCAATTACTTTGCGATTTTTATCATATATTTTAATTAATCCTGTTTTAAAAGTGACATCAAAGAAAACTATTTGAAATCTAGGGGTGTTAAAAGAAAGTTTTTTCTTCATATTGAATCTATATCAATTTTTGTTAGCGACAACCTATATGTCACACCCAATCTATAAGGGTGATTAATTACTACCTTACTTTTGGAAATACAGCAAATTTAAATACAAAACTACGCAAAATATCTCTTTTTAATGGTTTAGTAAGTATCTATATAATATTGAATTTAAAGCAAATTAGGCTACCTTAAAATTTTCCAATAAATATCTTATATAGCCTACCCCCGATCCAACAATAAATATCATAATTGTCGTAATTATTCCCACTGTCCAAAATGTATTTTTAAAAACTGCTTTTGATAAAGAATCAACTTTTTTATCAAGACTATCAATTCTATTATTTAGACCTTGTTCAACACTATCAATTCTATCATTTAGCCTTTGTTCAACACTATCAATTTTACTACTTAGTCCCTGTTCTACAAAATTAATCTTATTATCTAAAATGCCTATTTCTTTTTTAAGCTCACTTTCTACCTCTTTGATATCTACTTTAAGTCCTATTTCTACTTCTTTGATATCTGATCTTACCTCTGCCCTTAAGACTATTAAGTCTTTTTTAGTAGCATATTCATCTTTTTTATAATTCTCTTTCATAGCAGCTTCCATTTATTATTCTCCTTTATTGATATCAAAGCTAAAATCAATGTAAATAAAAAAATTTTAACTTTTTTTATAAATTTATAAACCTCTAATATTACTAAATAAAAAAAACACCGTGGAAAAAAATTATCCAAGATGGTTATATAAAACACAGCTCCTTTAAAAAATCTCTCTCTTTTTCAAAAGTGAAAAAAAATTAAATCTTTTTTAAAAAAATATCTTTTAATCTATACATAAATTTAATGCAAAAGTTGTGCCAAATAGCTCTTTTATAAGTAATTAAAATTTTTAGCCTATTAAATTATTCTATAAATAATTCAATAATTTCAAATGTTACATCCATAAACCCTTGAAACTTCAAGAGATACTTTTGTTTCTTCCTTCTTGTGACTAAAATGCGCCCATCTCTTCTATCAATAAAATCTTGTTTTCAAGGTGAGGAAAATAATTTATTCCTGCAGTACTCATGAGTATATTGAGATTTGCAATAATAATATTTGCTTGAACTATTCCTGAATTTAGTATTTTCCAGCCTTTGTTCCCTTTCTACTCTCTAGGTGCATTTTTTTTCCAATTGCCATTTAGCCAACCTCTAAAATGATTACTCCCTCTTGTAAAAGGGAGCAGTTTACGCTCATAATTTGATGTTTAAAGTAGAAGTATTCATAAATGAGGCAGTGCTTTGCTCAATTCCATTTGGGTGTTCTCCAAATTAAGTCATAATAGAAAGTTTTTAATTTGGAGTAGTTAGAGGTAAGTCGTTATTAGTTGCTATTTTAATTAAGACTAAACGATAGCTATTATACTGCTTTTGATAAGTTGTGTAAAAATGTATTCCATCCTGCTCACATACTAACACACCAACATCATAAATTAGTTGTAACATCCGGGTAAGGTCATAGCCCCCTTGGCCGTTTTAAAAAAACCTTTGGGTCTGTTTGAATATTTGGGGAGAGGCTAGTTTTCCAATATCTTAATGGATTTGATTTATGAAGACTGTGACATAAAATTATGCTACTCTATTGCATTCATTAATCCTCTACAATTTTAAGAATTATCAGATGTAATATACTGATATCCTATATAACTTAAAAGAGCTATGGCAAATGGCAAAATAAGTTTTGCTAAAATTCTTTTATCTGATAATAGCCCCTTTGCAACACTCTTTGAAACTTCCTTGGATGCCGTTAAATAAGTATATCTAGGAGTGTAAAATCCACTAGCAAGCTCACCAACTGCAATCCAGCCACCTATAAATACTGCTGCTATAAAAATAAATATTTGTTATATTTATCTGATATAAATATTTTTTTTAATTTCAATATAAGGTCATCTGCTGAAAAAATTTCTTTAGGACTAGAACTTCTTCCAGATTGAGCATATGCAATTGGTTGAAATATGAATTGAAAAATAATCAAAACTGTAAATAATTGTTTTAGCATTTTCATAAAGCTTTTTCTCATTATTAATTTAAATCCCAACTTCCGCCTTATAAATCTTTACTTAGAGTCTTTGCCCCGAACTTGAAACTACCATAGAAGCAATAAGTACAGCAGATACTCCCACCCCAATTATCAACAAATGAGGTTTAGAACTTGTTCCTGTCCTGTTAGCTGAAGAATACAAACCTACCAAGCCTATTATTGCAATAGAAATACCAACAACAAGAGCTACATATCCTATAAATTCTGTAAAATTCTGATTAGCAGAAGTAATGCCTCGCTTTCTTTCTACACTATTTGATAAGATTTTTAATTTTTTATTTAACTCTTTTTCAAAATTCTTAGAGTTTTTAGAATCAATAACAAAACTTTGAGTTCCATAAATTGTTTTAATATTTTTATCAAATGCTTGAAGAGCTATAGTTATCTTCTCTTTGCTTAATGTACTTATTTTTATCTTTACAGCAAATTGTTCGGCCTTAGATTTTCTTTCAGGTGATAGAACATAAAAAGTCTTATCTTTAAGCCTAATCAACTCATCAATACTAACAGAATTTTTATTCTTATCAAGAAATGTAAAATCTCTTAGAACTTCTCTTCTAAATGCATTTTTTAACTTTACAGCTAAATCATCAATTAACTGTACTTTTGTTGGCTCATCATACCAAACTTGAGAAATGGCAATAGGTTGATACACAAATTGAAGAGTAACTATTGTTATAGTTAATAATTTTAATAGTTTCATAAATATATCCCCTTATTTTTAAAATGCTTTAATTATTATCGACAATTTTGTAAAAAAGTTATCCTCGCTGGCTTGATGATGAAATGTACTTATATCCAATATAACTTAAAAGAGATACTCCTAATGGAACAATAAGCATTACTAAAACTCTCTTGTTTTTTAATAATTCAATTGCAGTCTTTCTTCTTATCGTCGCTCTACTACTAAGATAAACACTTCCCCCCATATGAGATAAAGCTACTACATCCCTAGACAATGCCCATATTGCCACTGAGTATAAAACAAAAGCTACTGCAAATGCTATGATAGAAATAGATTTCAATGTAGTTTGAAGAGTAGCATTACTTGAAGTATTTTTTTGAATATTAATTTTTCTATTTAATGAGTCAGAGAGCCTACTTATTTGTTCCTTTACACTCTGTAAGTTAGTACTAGAATCTTTATTAAAATATATTGCAATATTTCTTCCATCCAAATATTGTGATGTATTTCTGTCATATGCTCCTAATGAGATTGTAAAACTTTTATTATTATTTAATTCATTTAGTTTTACTTTAAAAGTAATTTTTTGCAAATCAGCTGGCAAAACATAAAATTCACTATCATCTGACTTAATCAAATTATCCAATGAAATATCATTTTTATTTTTATCCAAAAATATATATCCCTTATATTTTTCTGACCTAAAGATTTTTTTTAACTTTAATATAAAATCATCTGCTGAAAAAATTTCTTCAGGACTAGAGACTCTTCCAGGTTGAGCATATGCAATGGGGTAAAATATAAATTGAAAAATAATTAAAATTGTAGATAATTGTTTTAATGTTTTCATAAAGCTTTTTCTCCTTCTTAATTTAAAGTTCTACATTTATACTTAATAGTATCGGCTTAAATAAAAAAACCTTTAATATTTACCCCCCCCCCACTAATAATTTCAACAGGTTATGATATTTAGATAAAAAATTTAAAGTAATATTAGCTTAATAAAATATAAGCACCTATAAAGAATGAGATCAGTGCTAATGTAAAGTATTTTGAAGGTAATTTTTTAGCTATAATACATTCAAATAAAGAAGCAAACACTGCTCCACTAATAAAAATGCCACTTAAGCTAGCCAGATGAGCAGTACGAATAGCAAGCATTGCAAAAGTCAATCCCAAAACAGTTCCAATAATAGTTCCAATTACAAAAATAATTATATGTTTTTTACTCAATGCCTTTAATACTTTTAAACTATTAAATGAAGGAATAAAAAACTGAATTATAAACAATGCTCCCATTGCTCCTATAAAACGCAAACAAGTAGCCTCCCATACATTAATATCATGGTGAATATCAAATCCATAGCGAGATATTAATAATCCAGTACAATCAAGAAATATTCCTATTATAGCAATTAATACCAATTGAGGCTTCCACTGCTTTTCCTTCTTATAGTTCTCAAATGAAAAAATAAAAACACAAAATATAAAACAAAACACTGCCAATAATTTTCTAGTATCAATTCCCTGATTTAAAAATAAATAACTTAATATCCCAATAATTACTGGTTGAAAGGAAAACAAAATAAGAGTTCTACCAGGACCTAAGTCAGAAAATGACTTAAGTAAAAAAATATCCCCTATACCTAAACCAATTATTCCAGATAAAATAAAAACCAAAGCGGCATTTGTTGAAGTAGTTTGAAACCCCATACCAATCCCGGCAATTAATAAAAAAGCGATTACGCAGATAAATGACTTCCAAAAATTAGTGCCAAAGGCAGTTATAACTCTAGAAATATAAGCGTAAACTTGACTAGCTATAGCTAAACACAATGCCGCTAATAATCCATATATATAGGCAATTTCCACTTTTTTATATTAACAATAAATACTATTAAATTATAGACTTTTTATAAAAACTTTGATTAACTTACAAAACATATGAGTAAAAAATTTGCAGTAATATTATCTGGATGTGGCTTTTTAGATGGAAGCGAGATATCAGAATCAGTATTAACACTACTTGCTCTTTCACAAGCAAATGTCAATTATCAAGCAGTATCTGTTAGTATTAATCAACATCACAGTATAAATCATGTCAGTCAAAATGAAGAAAAAAATAACAGAAATGTCATGGAGGAATCTGCAAGAATTGCTAGAGGAAATATCATTGATATAAAAGATACAAATCCTAGTGAATTTAGTGGAGTAATTATACCTGGGGGATATGGAGTTGCCAAAAACTTATGCTCTTTTGCTTTTAAAGGAGCTCAAGCCACCGTAAATGAAGATATTAAAAAATTTCTACTAGAATTTAAAAGACAGGAAAAGCCAATTGGTGCCATCTGTATATCACCTGCTTTAATTGCCTTGCTACTAGGAAATGATGAAGTAAAGCTAACAATTGGAGATGACAAGGAAACTTCTAGCGAAATTCAAAAAACTGGTGCAAAACATAATACTTGCACTGTAGACAAAATATGTATTGATAAAAAATTAAAAGTTGTATCAACTCCTGCCTATATGTATTCGGATGCTAGTCTTGATAAAATATATTTGGGAATAAAATCATGTGTAGATAAAGTTATAGAGCTATCCCCTACTGTTTAGTGACATATGCTTTCAAAGCGTTTACTTGTTCAACTCTTCTCTCAGGTAAAATTAATGCTGATAATTGTCCTCCCCAAACACACCCACTATCAAGTCCAATAGTATTTTTCCTAACACGTAATCCATCAGTGGCCCAGTGGCCATAGATAATTAATTTTTCCCCTTTATAATAATAGTACCATGGAGTATCATCGGGATTATTTAGATTATCTCCTATACCATCCCAAGTTCTAATTTTAGTTAAAATTCTGTTAGATAACTCTTTTGGATGCTTATTAGGAGCTACTCCAGCATGCACAATTATAAAATCTTCCTCCTCTATATATAAGGGGAGCTTTTTTATCCAATCCTTCCAAAAAGATGCCTCATCACCCATTTTTTTAAAAAGCTCAGAAAAACAATTTTTGTATTTATAATCATGGTAGTTGTTATTTAAAAAATCTAAAAATGCTAACTCATGATTACCAGCAACTACAAGAGAATTACTATTTTTCACAAATCTTAATACTTCTAGGCTCTTTTCACCTCTATTTATAAGATCTCCAACAAAGATCAATCTATCCTCTTTATTTACATAATTAACTTTTTTTAAAAGTGCCTGTAATTCATCAAAGCATCCATGTACATCTCCAATAATAATAGTTCTTTGCATACCTTGATTATACCCTCCTCATAATTGACTGAGAAGAGAGTGTTTAAAAGTAATTCACTGTAAAATATTTAAACAAAAATTATCTTGTAAGTGCTTAAAATCTAAAGCTATTTTTGGCACAGTTTTTGCATAAATAATTGTATGAAAAAGATAATAATATGTATTCTAATTATTACAGCTAATTGTGGCAAAAAAAGTAGTACTAGGCTTTATTCTACCACTGACAGTGAATTTGAAGAGTTAATCGGGGAGTTTAAGCAAAAGATAGATGAGTTTAAAATGGAGGGTTATTTCCAAGGAGTAGTGCCGGTAAATTTTCATGATACAGGAAATCCATTATATGCAGGGGTCTGTAATAAATACCCCGATGGAACTAGAGAAATATTTATAAATAAAGAATATTGGGGTGAGGTATCATCATCAGAATCTCAGACAAGATTAGACATAATAAATAGCAGAAGAAGACTCTTATTATTTCATGAACTAGGACATTGTATTTTAAATAGAGGACATCAAGATAATACAGTGGGAGATTTTATAAAAGGTAGTGGCCAAGATAGCTATATAAATAAAAAACTTAAAATAAGTATTATGAATACTCATCTAATAAGTATAAACATATATGAAAAATATAGAGAAGGATATATAAAGGAGCTATTTACTAGTAACCCCAATACACTACTATCTCTATTTAAAAAACCAGATCCTAAAACAGAAATAGAAAGTAGTAATATTGAAGTTCACGCAGTCCAGCCTCTATGGAAGAAATAGAAAGCAAACTGCCGCTACAATTGTGGGAAAAATCGCTCCTAAAAATAATCCCAGAGGACTAATTCCTCCCTTAAATGAAGACTTTAAAATTCCAAAACCTGCAGGGTTTGGAGCGTTAGCAATTACAGTTAATCCTCCCCCGCTTACCGCTCCAGCCACTAAGTTATATTTTGCCTCATCAGATAATTCAACTAAAGAACCAAGATATGTCAAAGCAGCATTATCGGTAAAGGCAGTCAACCCCATTGAACTCCAAAATAGTACCAAACTATCTAACTTTGACAAAATAGGCTGCAACCACCAACTCTGAACATTTCCAAGAGTAACTAGTCCGGCAAGAAAAAATCCAACTAGAAGTGATTCCTTTAACTTTAACTCATCTTGATATTCTTCTGTCACAACTACAAAACCAATAAAAAACAAAAATAAACCTAAAAAGAATACTGAATGATGTGCTGTATATACAACTAATCCTAAAAATATAATATGAATTATAGTAATCCACCAAGTAGGTTTCATACGATTACTATGTTTTTGTTTTACATCTAAATTTCCTGAAAGTTCTGAACGGAAAATTATTGCTATTAAAATAGTACAAATAAAAATAGATATAACTGCTTTATATCCAAAATTTAATGCCATATAATTAATATCCCATCCCCATTTTCCAGCGACCATTAAAACTGGAGGTGCTGCAAAATGAGTCAAAGTTCCCCCTATTGATATATTGACAAATAATAATCCAATAGTTGCATATTTAAACTTTTTACTCATCTTTGAAGAGTAAAAGTAATCCAATAAAATTAATGCTGTTACCGTCATCGCTGCTGGCTCTGTTATAAAAGAACCTAGTATTGGACCTAAGACTAGCGCAGTTATGTAAAATGCCATTTTCTTTGGTAATGGTAATATACCTGCTATAAATAAAATAATCTTTTCAGCAAAAAGTATAATAGGCCTAGTCCCAGCAATACACATAATAACAAATACAAATGCTGGTTCTGTATAGTTCAAACCTTCAAGATATCCAAGAGCTCCACCAATAACATTATGATCAAAATCATATATTTTAAAACCATTTACTATAGTATAGAAAATAATAAAAATCCCCGCCCATAACCCAAAGACAACTTCTACCTCACCTAAAAAGTGAAATAAATTTTCTCTAATTGAACCCTCAGGATACTTATGTGCCAATTTTTCAAATTTTGAAGCAAAAAAAGTATGGATAACTGCAATTGCAAATAAAACACTACCAATAATCTGAATAGTTGTAGGATTCAAGATTAACCCCCATCCTTACCAATAGATGCCACAGGGCAAGCTTCTAATTGCTCCTGGCATAGCTCTATTTCCTCTTCTGTCTGAGGTTGCTTATATACATAAGCGTTACCATCCTCATCTTCAGCAAAAAAGTCAGGTGCTCCAGTATAGCATACATTACATGCTATACACCCTTCACCATTTTCATCATCTGGATCAGTACAATACCATGGGCCTGGTATATTTTTTTGGTGCTTTTCATTTGGGTTAGACATAATATCTCCTTTAACTAACAATTAAACTATCGACTATTATACAAAAATATTTAAATAATATTCATGTATCAATTCAAATTGGCAATAATTAAACCAATTTGTTAATCTTTGGATAATAAAATGAGTAAAGAAATTATAGAAAAAGCCATAAATTGGGCTAAAAATCCTACATTTACTAATGAGGCACGACAAGAAATACAAAAATTAATCGATTCAAATAATATTGAAGAATTAACAGAGCGTTTCTATAAGGGATTAGAGTTTGGAACAGGTGGCATGAGAGGAAAATTAGGACAGGGAATAAATTGTATAAATATTTATACTGTAGGAAAAGCTAGTCAAGCAGTCTCCCAAGTTATTTTAAAAGAAAATTCCAATAGAAAATGTAAAATTATTATATCCTATGATTCAAGAAACCTATCATATGAGCTTGCTTATCGTGCAGCAGAAGTATTTACAGCAAATAATATAGAAGTATTTATTTTTAAAAGATTAAATCCTGTGGCGTTATGTTCATTTGCTATAAGAGAAAATAATTGCCAAGCAGGAATTATGATTACAGCTAGTCATAATCCTCCTGAATATAATGGTTATAAAGTTTTCTGGAAAGATGGGGCACAGATTATCAACCCAAATGATAAAAAAATTATCGATGCTTTTCATAACCTAAGTGATTTTTCTAAAGTAAAAACAAAAGATATTAAAAATAATAATCTTATTAGAATACTAGATTATAATTTTGAAGATAAATACTATCAAAAAATAAAATCTTTATGCTTAAATAATGAACTATGCAAAAAAGAAGGAGACAAACTAAAGATTGTATATTCAGCACTGCATGGGACAGGAACTCATTGCTGTATAAGAGCATTAAACGATAGAGGATTTAGTAATATAATTGAAGTAAAAGAACAAGCAAAACCAAATGGAAATTTTCCAACAGTAAAAAGTCCTAATCCTGAAGATCCTACAGCAATGAAAATGGCAGTAGAACTAATGGTAAAAAAGAATGCTGATATAGCCATGGCAACAGATCCCGATAGCGATAGAGTAGGCCTTGCCCTCAATATAGATAAAAGAGCTTACTATTTAAATGGAAATCAAATTGGCTCCTTAATGCTTTATTATATATTGTACAATAAAAAAATTCAAAATAAGCTAGATAGAAATTCATATTGTATAAAATCTATTGTAAGTACAGAACTCTTAAATTCTATAGCCAATGATTTTTCAGTAGAAATTTTTGAAACATTAACAGGATTTAAATGGATGTGTGGATTATTACATCAAATTGAACAAGAAAGTCCTGAGAAAAATTTTATTTTTGCAACAGAAGAATCTTTTGGATATTTAGATCATTCTTATTCTAGAGATAAAGATGCTATATCCTCTGTAGCATTAATTGCAGAGATGACTCTATGGTTTAAAAAAAATAATATGAATCTACTACAAGCTCTAGATGAAATTTATAAAAAATATGGGTTATTTAAAGAAGCTTTAGTAGCTATAAATTATGAAGGAGAAACTGGGAATAAGAAAATTAAAAGAATAATGGAATTTTTTAGAAATTATTCCCACTCAAATTTCTGTGATGAAAAGATAGCAGAAATAAAAGACTATTTAAATAACAACAAAGAGAATCTAAGAAGTAATGTACTATGCTTTACACTAGAAAATAAAAATAAAATATTTATACGACCATCCGGAACAGAACCAAAGATAAAATTTTACATAATGACTAAATTACAAAATAAAAATCTAAATAATGCAGAAATAGAACTAGATAAAATAATAAATAAAATATCAAAATATATTTATAGTATAATTAAAGATATCTAAATACTATAGTTTTTAGATTTAAAATTTACTGTATCTGAATATATAATTAATATGTTAAAAATAAAAAATTTAATGTAATAAACTACATATTCCGACAATTTATAAGTGAAAAATACAATATTATTTCTATTTTTATTACTTATACCTTTTAAAATTTTTTCCCAAGGTAATTATTGCTCAAGGAACTCAGAATTAACTGTTAAGGAAGAAACATATTTATCAAATATAATAAAAAGCTCTTCTAATTTAGGAGAATTATTTTCAAGTATTAATGAAAAGCTAAAAACACATTACTACGAATTATTAGAAAAAAATAGTAGATATTTAAAAGAAACATATTCAAATTTAGACTGCCTAATAAAGCCCGGGTTCTGTGGTGTATTATCAATAGAAATTTTTGGTTACTTTCAAGATGGAGTATTTGATAATTTTGATTTATCAAATACATATATAAAAGATATGAGCGCATATAAAGAACAAGTATTAAAGGGAAAACAATTGAAAGATTATTTAAAGTTAAATTACACAAATAAAAACCAAAATGTATTAGATTTTCTTATTAAAAATCCATCAATATACACAAATGAATATATTACCCTTAAAGTTAAAAGTCATTTACACAATAGTGGAGAACATGGAATAATTCTTATTACTTACACAGAAAACAATGATAATAATCTTATTGTACACATGTTTAATGTCTTAAACTTTAATAATGATATATATTATTCTAATGATACTTACTTAACTAATGATATTAACTCCATACTATCTCCTCGTAACTCTAATATAGATAGATTGAATTCTGTATTTATTGTATATATACAATAAAATATAATTAAAATGATCTATAAATATATTTATTTATCTATGAACTTCCTATATATACATATTTAAATATTATCTATATTTTCTAACAAATCTTCTAAAGAAGAAATATTTTCCCTTTGCAAAATATTATCAATACCCATAGAAATTTCTTTTAATATATAAGGCCCCTTATATATTAAAGCCGTGTATATTTGGATAACCTTCCCTCCACTCTTCCAAAATTGCCATAGATCATTAAAACTTGATACACCCCCTACTCCTATTACATCCATATTTGGACATTCACGCAAAAAATCAAGAAACCACTGCCTAACCTGTACAGACTTGCTAGCCAATAACTTACCAGAAATCCCTCCAACACCTCTTGATTTAATAATTGTAGTATTAGTAGCAATTATTCCAGAAAGATAATTAGATTTTGCTACCTCAGATATATCTCTTGCATCTTCTCTTTCAATGTCAGGAGAAACCTTTAAGAATAATGGACATGGAAATCTTTCTCTTACATCTTTTAAAGAGTTAAATAGATCTTTTAGAAATTCTTTTGATTGTAGTTCTCTAAGTCCTGGAGTATTAGGAGATGAAACATTTATTACAAGATAATCAGCCGTAGAAGAAAATTTCTCATATAAAGCTATATAATCATATATTGCCTTATCACTAGGAATATCTTTATTTTTACTAATATTAACTCCCAAAAGTGAATTTCTATTTTTATAACTAAGTATATTATTTAAAATAATTTCTGCACCCATATTATTAAACCCCAAAGAATTACGCAAAGAATACTCATCAGGATAACGAAATAATCGAGGAGGAGGATTTCCCTCTTGAGGTCTAAGTGTAACTGTTCCTACTTCAACAGCACCAAATCCAATATTAGAAAAAAAATCAAATGCTATAGCATTTTTATCTAATCCTGCCGCTAGTCCAACAGGAAAGCTCCACTTTAGTCCATTTAAATTAAGACAATACTTTTTTTCACTTATATTATTTAAACAAAATAATTTAGATAATAAAAAAGGATAATTAGATAATATTTTTAGTGTTTTTTCATGAATAAATTCAGCATCTAAACTAAAGGCAATTTTTCTAAAAAGATTATAAAAAGAAAACAATCCTATCCCAAATTATTAATATAACTTAACATAATCACCTTCAGCAATAGCTCCTCCAGAATGTATAACTGCAACAGATCCATCATTCCCAAAATAATCTATGATTTCAATTGTTCCCTTTAATTGGCCTCTTGAAACGCCAATCATAGCACCATTTTCAGGATCAAAGATATCTTGCCCCGAAGTTATAACTCTTAAGATATCACTAATACGAATCCCACTTTCCCTTCCAGCATTAACATAAATTTTATTACCAATTATCTTTGCAACTCTTCCAACCCATTCAAGTCTAGATGAAATATTAAGAAGCTTAGGAATTGCTCTTCTAGCAGATTCTTTAATTGCATATCTTAACAACTCTCTTCTATATGAATAGTTAACATCTGCCTTTCCAGATAATACCCTATAATCACGGTCATCCATAAAATTTTTAAAAACCTCATTAAAAACTTCTTTCCTTGAATTTATATCATATATTCTAATCTCTGTTTTTACTTCCACATAAGAATCAACTTTTCTCAATATACCTATCCTATCAGTTCTTTCCCTAATCCTTGCATCAATAATTCTTCCATAAACAATATAATTTACCCCTGAAATCTTAGCTCTCTTTGTTAAATTTACTAATTTAAATCCTCCAGAAGAATAAATTTTTTTGCTATCTCCAAAATTTACTCTAGCCATAGGATCTAAGATAAAAGCCCTACTTTTTACTATCTCTTTACGTAACTCTTCAGTAAAAGTTACTCCTAAATCAGAACCACCATAAGCTCCCTCATTCATAAAAGTAAGTAATGCTAATTTTTTTCTAATTCCATTAAAAGATTTTCTAGCTGTTGGCCTAACTATCCTACCTTCTCTATTACGATTGATAACCGCTTGTGAACAAGAAAACAAACTAAATAATATAAGTAAGTTTAAAGATACCCTTAACATATAATTATATTTTACAATAAAAGAATTTCCTATCCTAGATAGGAATCTATAGAGCCTTTTTTTCCAATGTAATAGTATAAGGTGGCTTATTATTTCTAAGTTCTAAAATAACACCTTTTCTAACCGAGTATCCATGTACATTATTTATAACATTAGAAAATTTGCTAATATCACCAACATAGTAAACTATAATAGTAGTTTTACCCTTACTAATAGTTTTAATTACAGGCTCAAATCTATGAGTTATACCTTTTTCCGACAATAACTCTACAATATTCATAACATCTCTTATATTATGACTTCCCTCTATAGAAATTAATTCCTTATTAGTATTATGAGTTATTTTCTTTAAACTATTACCAATTAAATTAAAGTCCTTAATGAAAGCTCTATATATTGAAGTAGCAAGTGATGACTCAAATTCTTTTGATTTATAAGGCAGTACAATATTACTAGAAGGAAAATCATTATGGGCAATTACCTTATTGTTACTTAGATTACTTAGCAAAAACCCACCTCCCAAACTATATTTTCTAACCGTAGAGATTTTATTTACTGATAATTTGTTCAATACTACATTTAATTTTAATAATAATTGGTCATTATCATCTGTTCTATTTGTCAAAAAATCAAATTTATCATCACCTAAAATCGTAATAATTGGAATCATATCCCCTAGGTTTTTTTCCAACCATGATTTCCAATGATTAATTAAAATATTTTTAAATTCCTCTAAATTACTAGAAGAAAAATCGTTCTGAATGTCTCCTGTAAATCTAAAATTAGCTAATAAATATAACTGCTCAAAAGACTTATAAGTAACCATATTTAAAATAGAATTATATTTAGTATATAATAATTTACGATTTACATTCATAATAGACTTTAAAAAATATATAGAGGGATTAGATGTTTTTCTGCCTCTTTCCCTAATAGAATAAGACTTTATAAGATTAAAAAGATTTCCGTATTTTGCCTTTGCATTTAACTTAGAATTTCTCAAAGCTTTTTTAAACTTATCAAGTTTTTCTTTGCCTATTTCTAAGTCATCTTTTATTCCAAATTTATTCCTTAAATTATCTTCTATCTTTTTGAAATATTCATTAAAGTTATTATCAAAATTATTCCAAAACATTTTTGAATCCAATTTCAAATTATCTAGTTCAGTAGTTATGGCAAAACGAACAGAGTTTGCCAATAGTTGATTCTTAACAAAACTTGGTTTATCATCCTTTTCTGCTCTAAATTCAACATCTATTTTAATCGCCTTTGAAAATACAACTAATGGTATAAATAAAAGTAATAATAAAAATTTCATATTTTTAAAAAATAAAGCTAGCACAGTTACTATTTAGTACTTTATTAATATTTTTTAACAATTCTATATCAGGAGTTATATAGTATTTTTTACCCAAAATCATCCTCCCCTCAACATTATTATCCTCAAAAATCAATGATATTGGCCTATTTCCCTTAAACTCTCCAATTATCTCTTGACACTTATATAATTGCTCCTCTGATAAATTATTTACATTAATATGAACTTTAACTCCTTTTACATATTCCTCTATCTTATCATCTAATTTCTCTATAATATGTGGGAAAAATTTAAATTCGTTATTATCAACATCTATTCTACCTGTCATGAGCATAGGTAAATCACTATACAAGAGTTCTTCATATTCTTTAAAAACCTTCGGAAAAATTATAGCATCAATACTAGCTGTAAAATCCTCTAATGTTATAAAACCCATTGGTTGCCCTTTCTTGGTAATAATCTTTCTAATGCTAGTTATAATCCCAGCAATCTTTGATTGAGAGCTATTTCTCATTGATTCAGATAATTTACTAATAAATGGAATTCTCATATCGTATAATGAATCTTTATATTCCTGCATTGGATGCCCAGAAGTATGTATTCCCATATATTGAACTTCAAACCTATATTTTTCTGATTCATCATAATCTTCAAATTCTCTTATATTTAAATCATTATTAGCTGTAATTGCTCTATCTTTCTGAGAAAAAAGACTAGTTTGACCAATAGACATATCTTCTTGTATTTTCTGTCCATGTTTAATAAAAACCTCAATATTTTCTATTAAAGTTCTACGATTTAATTTTTCACATTCATCAAATGCTCCAACTCTTATTAAAGATTCAATTACTCTTCTACCTACTACTTTAGGACTAATTCTATTACAAAAATTAGAAAAACTTTTAAAAAATCCATTCTCTTCCCTCTCTTTAGTTATCGCTATAGTTGCAGATTTTCCAACATTTTTAACTCCTCCCATAGCAAAGCGAATTGCACTTTTTTCTGAACTAAAATTCCAATTAGATTTATTTATATCTACTCCTAAGATTTCAATACCATTTTCTATAGCATCTTTTATATACAATGAAATTTTATTAGTATTTGAAATTTCAGTACTAAGAAGAGATACATAAAATTCTACAGGATAATAATGCTTTAAGAATGCTGTTTGATAAGTTATTAAACCATAAGCTACTGAATGAGCTTTATTAAAACCATAAGCTCCGAACTCTGCCATCAAATCATATAACTCTTCTGTTTTTTTCCTATCAAAACCTCTTTCACAAGCCTGTTTTATAAATACATTCCTTTGATTTTTCATTTCTTCTAATTTCTTTTTTCCCATTGCCCATCTTAAAACATCAGCTTCTCCTATACTATATCCAGCAATAACTCTAGAGATATGCATAACTTGGTCTTGATAAACAATAACTCCGTAAGTATCTTTTAAAGCTTCTTCTAATTGTGGAAATATATAACTTTGCTTTTTTACGCCATTTTTTATATTAACAAACTCATCAGTCATTCCAGATTCCAAAGGGCCTGGACGATAAAGACCATTAATAACAGCGATATCATTTAAATTATTAGGCCTTAATCTCTTACAGAGATCCATCATGCCTTTTGATTCAATTTGAAATATTCCATTGGTTTTACCTTTAGAAATCAGTCCATAAACATTTTTGTCATTTAAATCTATTTCATCAATATTAAAATCAATGTTATAATTTTTTCTAACTAATTTAGAAGCATTATCAATCAAAGTTAAGGTTTTTAGACCTAAAAAATCAAATTTAACTAATCCTATCTTTTCTGAAAAATCCTTATCATACTGAACCATAGTCTCATTGTCTCTGCCTACTGCCAGTGGACAATATTCTGTCAATGGTTTGTTAGTAATAATAACACCTGCTGCATGAATAGAAGCATGTCTAATCAGTCCCTCAAGCCTTAAGGATATATCAAATATCTCCGCTATCTTAGAGTCTCTTTCCATTAACTCCCTTAATTTAGGCTCTTTATCTAAAGCCTTTGAAAGAGTAATTCCTAACTCATCAGGAATTAATTTAGAAATCATATCTGCTTCATTAAATGCCAAACCTAATGCTCTAGATACATCTTTGATAACTGCTTTAGCCTGTAGTTTACCGTAAGTTATTATTTGACTAACTTTATCTTCTCCATATTTACTACTGACATATTCAATAATCTTTCCCCTACCTGTAGGGCAAAAATCAATATCAAAGTCTGGCATAGTGATTCTTTCTGGGTTGATAAAACGTTCAAATAATAAACCATACTCTATTGGATCTATATTGGTTATCCCTAATGAATAAGCAACAAGAGAACCTGCCCCTGAGCCTCTACCAGGGCCAACCGCTATCCCTTGCTTTTTTGCCCAATAAATAAAATCCCATACAATTAAAAAATACCCTGCAAATCCCATTTTAGTAATCATATCTAGTTCTGATACCAAACGATTTCTATATTTAGGTAATATTTCACTTTCCCAATTAATTTTAGATAATTTTTCTTTAAAAACTACACTCTTAAATCTTCTTTCTAAACCCTCTTTGGAAATTCTTTTAAAAAAATCTTCCACTGATTCATTAGTATCTATAGGAAAATTTGGTAAATGATAAATTTGTTGATCATTTTTATCTTTCCAATTAAATTCAATGTTACATTTATCAGCTATCTTTAAAGTGTTATCGCAAGCTTCTGGAAGGTCGCTAAACAACTCTCTCATTTGCTGGGGAGATTTTAAATATAATTCAGATGTTTCCATTGAAATATATTCTTTATCACCATAGACATATCCTTTAGAAATACATTTTAAAATTTCATGAGCATGAGAATCTGAATGATCTAAATAATGAACATTATTTGTTGCTACTATCGATAATTTATATTTATTTGATATAGATAATAATTTATCATTTAATTGATTTTGGACAGAGTATCCAGTTCTTTGAATTTCTAAATAAAGATTCTCATCAAAAATATCATATAAAACTTCTAAATATTTTATTGCTTTATCATCTAAATTATTTAAAAGGTAATAATTAATTAGTCCTTGCAATGAAGATGTTGTACAAATTAAACCATGTGAATACTTCTTTAGAAGATTTAAGTCAATTCTTGGCTGATGATAAAATCCATTTACATAAGCTTCTGATAGTAAATTACATAAATTTTTATAACCACTATGATCCTTACATAATAAAATTAACCTAAAAATATTATTACCAATTTCTTGAGAGTCTTGAGAAGCAGTTATATTAGTTTTTTTAAATATAGGAACTGTTTTATAATCATCAGGAGTAATATACACTTCACTACCTAAAATAGGTTTGATATCACTATTTATACAAGATTGATAAAAATCAATAGCGCCAAACATACATCCATTATCAGTTTGAGCAACTGCTGGCATACCCCACTTATTTATTCTCTCAACTAATTGATTAATCTTTATAGTACTATCGAGCATTGAATACTGAGTATGTAAATTTAAATGAACAAACCCATTTGGATAATTTTCAAATAAAGATAATGATTTTCCTTCCATAAATTTATGAAGAAAAGATAACATTAAATATACAATAATGGGATTATCATTAACAATAATGCTAAATGTCTTAAATTGTTTTTCGAGCATAGCATTATAAGTACTATTAATTATAATTTCAATGTATTATAATTAAATAATTTTAAGAAGTTATTTGCTACATATAAAATTTTTACATATATAGTCGTAAAATATCAATTTTAAAGACGAATAATTACTAAAAAGTAAAAACTTCTTTAACAAAATAAGATAATTTATTATTACATGATAATAACAATGAAAAAATTAATTATAATTTATGTTCTTCTACTATATGGCTGTAAAGATAAGACTAATATAAACAAAGATACTGTTAAAGAGAAATCTATGGTTATAGTAGAAAGGGAATCTTTTAAAAAGTCTTATAAAAAAAATTCAAATAATATAAAAACAAGTGAATTTATAAAATTAACAGAAAATACATTAAATCAAATACCACTAAAAAAAATGCCATCATCAAATGATACCAATGATCAAATAATATTATCATCTAAGTATATTTCTAAAATAAAAAATATATTAGAAAAAAGAGATGATTTAAAAAAATATGGAATAGAATTTTATAGAAAGTGTTCTAATAAAGATCAATATCCAAACTCTATAAGAGCTATTTGCTTGGCATATTTAGCTAAACTTTTAAAAAGTTCAGATAAAAAAATAAAAATTAAAAACTATCCACCAAGAATACTAGAATTAGCTCGTAGTATATATCATTTTTAATATGAAAAAAAAATCAAAAAGAGATGAATATATAGAACATCATCAATTAGACTTTGGTTTTAAGCCTTTAATAGAAAAAGATCGAAATCATCACTTAGGAGGCAAGAGTTTTTATTTTTTTGATTTTGATGATAATGTAGCATACTTGCCTACTCCAATAATCATATATCATAAGAAAACTCATAAAGAATTAATCTTAAGTAGTAATGAGTGGTCAAAACATAAAAAAAATATTGGTAAGATATCTTCTCCCTATAAAGATTATTATGTAAATGAAGAAGACTGTAATATTAAAGGTTCTTTTAGATACTTTGGAGAATCACCAACAGGAGAAAGCGAATATTTTATTGAAGACATAAAAGCATTAATGAAAATGGAGAATTTATCATGGCAAGCACCTTCATGGAGATTCTTCTACTATGCAACTTTAAATAAAAGGCCTGTATCTTTAATTACAGCTAGAGGCCACTCAATAGAAACAGTAAAGGCAGGGATAAAATTAATGGTTAAGTATGGACATATTCCTAATATACCCAATTTTCTATCAATATACCCACTTAGCAATAGAAGTATTAGAAAAAAACTAGGTGATAAAGAGATGAAGCTTTCTATTCCTCAATTAAAAGCAAATGCATTAACTGCTGCAGTAGAAACGGCTATTGAAGTATATGGAAATAACCCTCATCATAGATTTGGAATATCAGAAGATGATTCAGATAATATTCAATCTATAATTGATGAGATGATAATTTTAAAACAAAGATATCCAGAAATGAGCTTTTTTGTCTTTAAAACAACAAATCATAGTTATCAGCCTATAGAAATCTTGATAAATAAAATTAGTAAATCACCAGAAGTAGAGAATTACTATCAAATCCCTCTATTTTAATTAACACCTACTAATTAATTCCCCTATAAAACAATTATTTTACATATAACCTATTGAAATTAATATGTAAAATTGTAAATTTTACATAACTATTAAACGTTATTTAACTTATTAATCAATTTAAAGTAAATAAATAATATATGAATACCATACTTGCCCTACTTATATTTTTCTTACCTAATATTTTAATAGGATCAGAAAATATTAAAAATAAGCTAGACATTCTTTTAAGAAAAAAGCTACAGAGAGAATCACTTTCTTTTATATTTTATAAAAATAATTCTCTTCCAAACAAACCAATAAAAAAAGAATACATAAAACTCAATAATAAGCTTAAAAAAGCTACTAAATTAGAAAGAAAAATGATTAAAAAAGTTTATAAAAACGACAAAGAAATGATTATTTATGCACTTAGAGATTCTGATAAAGATGGTATCTTAGATTATAGAGTAAGTGATTATCAAGGTAAGTTATATGAAGGAGATATTGATATAGATGGTGATGGAATAAGAAATATTTATGATATTGAGCCCTATAATCCAAATATAGGAGGAATCGATATCAATAGAGATGGAATTCCTGACAGAAACTTTTTAGATAAAAATAAAAATAAGATTCCAGATCATTTAGATTGGGAATTAGATTCTAGTAAATCTTCTTTAATGAAAAAAATTCAAAAAGAACTATTCCTAAATCATAAAATTATTCTTGTTGAAAAAAATAAACAATTCAATGAAAAAACTGTTAAATCACTTTATAACGCCATAATAAAAGTTTACAAGAATCTTTTCTACAGTGATAAGAATGTTTTATCTACATTAAGAACTATTGCCATAGAGGATATTTCATTATTACATTCTTCAATAGAAGAAGGAAAATATGACCAAGCTATGGTTAATTCTTCCAATCAATCATTAACTATTTATTCAAAAGGAGCTGAGCTAGCTCCTATTTTGCAATTTGGTCTTTTTGTTCATGAATTAGCTCATAGTTATCAAATGTCATTAGATTTTGAAAGCTTAAAAAAAGAACAAGTTAAAACAAATTACCCCTCTACAAAATTCTATGATGAAATAAAAGCATTTGGTTGGAAAGCTGAAGTTATTCCCATTTTAGAGGAATGGAAATTTAATCTTTTTATTCCTATGTATACTTTATATGGTCCTGATGAATACTTTCATAACGAACCAATTGAAGATTGGCAACCATGGTTAGATGAAATTTACGAAGAAGTAGGAGATAATTACCTACAAGATTCTAGAGTAACTGGTTATAATATTGTGGGATACTATTCAATGTCTAACTCATGGGAATGGCATGCAGATAATGCTGTAGCTTATGTACTTGTGGAAATAGAAAAAAAAATTCATGAGATTTGCCCTAAATCTAGTGATAAAATGATTAAAAATCTCAGAAATAATATTATACCAAAATATTGGCCTGATTTTTATTACCCTAATATTATTGGATCTGATATATACCAATATTTTAAAGACAAAATGCCTATTTCATCAAAAAACTTGATTGAGCTAATTAATGAATATTTTGTTCTATGTTCAAATTAAGTTATTAATATAAAGTATTTTTTATAAGTTATTCCCACTCAATAGTTGCCGGTGGTTTTGAAGTAATATCATAGACAACTCTATTAATTCCTGCAATTTCATTAGTAATCCTATTTGAAATTTCCTCTAAAAATTCTTTAGGCATATAGCTCCACTTTGCAGTCATACCATCAGTACTATTTACTAAGCGAACACAAATAGTTTGTTCAAAAGAACGATCATCTCCTTTAACTCCTACAGTACTAATAGGGAGTAAAACTGTAAATGCCTGCCAAGTTTTATCATATAAATCATATTTATTTAGTGTTTCAAATAAAATTTGATCACTCTCTTGTACTTTACTAATTGAATCTTTATTAATATTTCCTAAAATTCTAACAGCAAGACCTGGACCAGGAAAAGGATGACGATTGCACCAGCGATCAGGTAGGTTTAATTGTTTACCTAAAAGTCTAACTTCATCTTTAAATAAATATCTAAGTGGTTCAATTAGTTTTAAATTCATTTTTTCTGGAAGTCCACCAACATTATGATGAGATTTTATCTTTGATGACTTTCCATCTTCTTTATGAGGAGAAACCGATTCAATAACATCGGGATACAATGTACCCTGTAATAAGTAATTAAACTTTATATTATGATTTTTTTCAAATTCATGTACTTTATTATCAAAGACTTCAATAAAAGTATTTCCTATAATAGTTCTCTTCTTCTCTGGCTCTACAGCATAATTCAATTTAGATAAAAAATCCTCGCTTGCATCTATTATTTCAATATTAAGTGAGGATTCTTTTTTAAGAATATCTATATGCTGATAGTCCTGAAATCTAAGAAGGCCATTATCTACAAAAAAACAATATAGTTTTTCTTTTAAATGTCTTTGAGCCAGTGTAGCTGCGACTAGAGAATCCACTCCTCCAGAAAATGCACATAAAACATATTGATCTTTTACATCATAAAAAACTGCCTCTGCTTGCTCTAAAATGCATTCTGCTTGCCAGTCTTTTTTTAAACCTGCAATATCTCTGTAAAACCAATTCAAAATTTCATTTCCATGTTCAGTATGTTCAACTTCCGGATGAAATTGTAATCCCACAATAGGCTTCTCATTATGCTTGATAGATGCCACCAAATTATTGTCACTTTTTATAATACAATTAAAACCTGTTGGAATCTGTGAAACATGATCAGCATGACTCATCCAAACAGAAAAAACTGAGGGACAATTCTTTATATTAAATGATTTTAAATATACTTTTGAATGACCATATTCATGAATGTCACTTTTTAAAACTTCTCCACCAAAAAATTTTGCAATTAATTGCATTCCATAACATATTCCTAAAATAGGAATATTGAGTGAAAAAAATATTGAATGATCTTCATTATCATTAAAAATTGATTGAGGCCCACCAGATAGAACTATAGCGCTAGGTAGCTCTTTCTCTTTTAATCTACCCTTTGCTTCTTTAGTAGTAATAATTTCACAAGAGTAGTTAAGCTCCCTAGTTTTTCTTGTAATAAGTTGAGTATATTGAGAGCCAAAATCAACTATCCAAATTTGTTTATTCATAATTAATTATAAATAGAGTAATTAGGAGCTTCTTTAGTAATACGTATATCATGAGGATGATTTTCTCTTAAAGAAGCAGGAGTTATGCGAATAAATTCTGCTTTTTTTCTAAGATCTAGTAAATTTTCTGCTCCCAGATAACCCATACCTGCTCTTATTCCACCAACTAATTGAAAAATTGTTGCCGATAGAGGGCCTCTATATGAAACTTGGCCCTCTATTCCCTCAGGGATAAGTTTTCCTATCTCTTTGGTATCCTCTTGAGAATAACGATCCTTTGAGGAACCTTTTATCATAGCACCTAATGAACCCATTCCTCTATAAATCTTATAAGCTCTACCTTGATAACGAATTAACTCCCCTGGAGCTTCATCTGTCCCTGCAAGCATAGAACCAAGCATTACCGAATCTGCTCCTGCAGCCAACGCTTTTACAATATCACCTGAATATTTAATCCCTCCATCAGCTATAAAGGGGATACCTGCTTCATCACATGGAGCTTGTGCATCCATAATAGCACTCATTTGAGGAACCCCCATTCCTGAAATAACTCTAGTTGTACAAATTGACCCTGGTCCCATTCCCACTTTAATACCATCAGCACCATTTTTAATTAAATCTTCACAAGCACTCCTAGTTGCTACATTTCCAACTATAATATCAACTCCACTTGGAAACTTTTGTTTTAGAGATGTTAGCATTTCAATGACACCTTTTGAGTGTCCATGGGCAGTATCTATAACTAACGCATCTACTTGAACTTCCACAAGATGACATGCTTTTTCAAATTCATCATCACCTGTTCCAATGGCTGCAGCTACCATCAACCTTCCATATTTATCTCTATTTGAATCTGGAAATACAATGGTCTTTAAAATATCTTTTATTGTAATTAAACCTTTAAGGCAGTTATTTTTGTCTACTATAGGTAATTTTTCTACTCTATGCTTATGTAAAAGCTTACATGCCTCATCTCTATCTATTCCTTCATGACCAATTATTAAGCGATCATAAGGAGTCATAATATCTCTAACTTTTTTTGCTAAATCTGTCTCCCATCGCATATCCCTATGGGTGATAATTCCAACTAGCTTGTAATTATTATCTACTACTGGAACTCCAGTTATATTATTATCCTTAGTCAATTTATAAACTATCTCAAGACTATCATCTGGGTGTACTGTAATAGGATTTAAAATTGTTCCCGATTCATATTTCTTAACTCTTAAAACCTCTGCAACTTGATCATTTGCAGTGCTGTTTCTATGAATTACTCCAATAGCTCCCTGCTGCGCCATACAAATAGCCGTCTCTGCTTTAGTCACAGTATCCATTGCCGCAGAAATTAATGGAATGTTTAAAGGCACATTGCGACTAAATCTACTAATAAGACTAGTATCTTTAGGTAAGATGCTAGAATAACTCGGTTTTAGTAAAACATCATCATAAGTTAATGCTTCTTTAATATCACTAAATTTACTCATAATTTATGCACTACTATATATGAAATTTACCAAATGACAATTAAATTATTGCACCTGATAAAATAGTAATTTCAATAGGTTATAGATAATTTAACTAAATAAAATTAAATATTTTTAAAATCAAAGATTAATAACTGAAAGATTATATAAAAAAGCATCTAAATTATATTGAAAACAATTATGTATAGTATGTTATTGCCATTTAATTTTTACATTGGTTAAATTTTACTGTGAACTCAACACAACAAGAAATAAACTTAAGTTCCTATAAATCTTTAAACAAAGAAGTGCAAAAACAAAATAATACTAATGTATTTAATAATTGGGATATAGTTGCAGAAGGGTGGTACTTTGTTTGTCAATCTAGTTATATAAAAACTAAACAAATAAAACATTTTAAAGTTTGTGGAAAGGATTTAGTTTTTTTTCGAGGGGAAAATAAAAAAATATTCGCCTTAGATGCTTATTGTTCACATATGGGCGTAAGTTTAGGTAAGGGTAAAGTGATAAAAAATTCAGTGCAATGTCTTTTTCATCATTGGAGATTTAATAGTAAAGGAGAATGTGAACATATTCCCTGTCAAAAAAATATTCCTAAAAATTCTAATTTAGATTCATATTGGGTAATTGAAAAATTTAATTCTATATGGGTACATCCATCTAAAAATTCTCCTAGTAAACTATCAAATTTTTCTGAAATTAAAGATAACCAAGAATTATTAGTTAATTTTGGCAAATCTTATAACAGAAGTTGCCATCATCATGTAACAATGATTAATGGTCTTGATCCACAGCATTTAAAAACTATCCACTCTATTAATATTGAAATGGATGTAGATATTAAAGAAGATGATAATATTAAAATAATTGATTTTACATTAAAAGGAAAAAATGAAAATAAAACCTTTCTTCAAAAGTTAGTTAGATTTTTATTTGGAAAAACTTATTCATATTCTATGAGGTATGATCATGCAAATAATGGTTTTTTAACACTAATGAAAGATGTGTATTTTTATAATAAAAAATGGGCACCATTACATATGATTTTTGCTTATAGGCCTATAAACAAAGGGAAAACACTAGTCCAACCAATTTATGTTACAAAAAATAGAAAAGGTATTTTTGGAAAACTCTTTAGTCACATATTAATTTATGCAACTAAATTGGCATTTTTTTATCTTAAAGATGAAGACGGTGAAATCTACGATAATATAAGATTTAATCATAAAAATCTTTTGCCTATAGATGAACCAGTAGCTACTTATATTAACTATACTAACAAATTAAGGAAGTCTTCATGGAAACTCAGCTAAATAATTCTGAAAAATCTACAATTAACAGCAGTATACATCTAAATAATGCTAAACATAAAGCAAGATATTCTTCTATAAATTCAAATAAATCTATTAAATTATCTAAGAAAAAAGTTCACTTAAAAGCAGAAACACTGCAAGTTAAACAATTAAAAATGGCAGATATAGAAATAATGTATAATGTATTCTCTTCTTATTATAAAAAGACTTCAAAAAAATCCTTTCAATCTGATTTACTTCAAAAAACTCATATTATATTGCTTAGAAATTTAGAATATCAGATTAAAGGATTTTCAACAATAACTCAAAGTAACTTAAGAAAAGCTAGAGGTATTGGTGTATTTAGTGGAGATACAGTTATTGAAAAAAATTACTGGGGTTCTAACGCTTTAGGAAAGGCTTTTTTAAAACATTTATGGAATATTAAATTAAAAAATATACATAAGCCAGTTTACTGGTTTTTAATCTCAAAAGGCTATAAAACATATTTACTTATGGCAAATAACTTCCCTAAACATTATCCTCGTTATGAAGAAGAAACCCCTAAAAAATATAAAAAGATAATGGATTCTTTTTATGCAGAGAAGTTTGGTTCCTTCTATAATGCAAAAGAAGGATTAATTTATATGGAAGATTCATATTTAAAAAGTAACATAGCGGACATAACCCAAGATTTACTTAAAGTTCCAAGGATATCTTTTTTCCAAAATAAAAATCCTGAATGGTCTAAAGGAACAGAATTAGCATGTATTGCTGAAATGGATTTTCTCATGCCTTTTAGATATGCAATAAAAAAGAGAATAAGAAAATGAAAATAGTTCTTGTAACAGGAGCAACTTCTGGATTTGGAAAAAGTATTGTTCAAAAATTTTTGCAAGAAGATAATTTTTTAGTTTTAGCAACTGGAAGAAATATAAACGAAAGAAAACAAATATTTCAAGAAGAAAGAAAAATATTTCCAGACAGATTAATAGAGTTACCATTAGATGTAACCAAGAAAGAAGATTTTTATAAAATTAAAGAGACTATAGAAAAAAAATTTTCAAAACTTGATATTCTTATAAATAATGCTGGATATGGCGTATTTGGTCCACTTGAGGAAATTTCCGAAGAGGTCATTAGAGAACAAATGGAGGTTAATTTCTTTGGGCCTACTCTTTCTACAAAAATTCTTTTACCACTAATTAGAAAAGTAAAAGGAAAAATAATTAATATGTCATCAGTCTTTGGCTTCATGGGATTTCCAATGACAAGTATATATTGTGCTAGCAAATTTGCAGTGGAAGGACTGGTTGAATCACTCTGGGGAGAATTACGACCTCATGGGGTTCAAGTTTGTCTTGTCGAACCAACTGGATATAGAACGAACTTTAATAAAAATATTCAATGGGTTGGATTAGATAAAGATAATTCTCCTTATAGCACACAAATGAAGAATTATAAAATCTTTAATAGAAATCTAACCAATGGTAAAGGACAATCTCCAAAAGAAGTTTCAGAAAAGATTTTTGAATTAGCAAGTAGTAAAAGCATTCCTCTTAGAGTGGCAATAGGAAAAGGATCCTCTCTAGCTGTTAAAAGCAGAAAACTACTACCACCAAATATTTATTTTTACCTTATTGGAAAAAGGCTTAAAAAACTATTTTTAAAAGAGTAATAATGATTAATGATATTTTTCTTAATAATTATAAAAATGGCAGTGAAAGGTTTAGTTCCCTATTAGAAAGATCATTTAAAGAATATGAGAAATCTATTCCTAAATTAAATGTTCCACATATTATTTGGGATGAATTCTTTTTTAATCTTGACAAGTCGTATATATACAACAATTTAATTGAAGAACATAAAAAAAATATTTTAACACAACTAACATATAATATTCTTCAAGAGGCATATTTTATTGAATGTGCTGGAATGGCTTATGCAGCAAAAATGAGCTTAACATCTAACTCCATTGAAGAAAAACAATTTTTTTGTATTATGGCCAAAGAAGAAGCTACGCACTTAAGATATATAGTAAAACTCCTAAAATCAAATATTCCTTTATCATTAAATAAACAAAGTTTTGCATTTTTAATTGGAAAAATCATAGATGAAGTATCTAGAAAAGATCACCTTCTTTTAATTCAAATTCTTCTAGAAGGATGGGGTATTTATTATTATAGATCTCTTTATAATTCTACAAATTGCTTATTAACTAGAGAAATATTTAATAAAATATTAAATGATGAATCAAGGCACCATGCTGTTGGAGTTATTTTATATAATCAAGACAATAATGAATATCATAACTCCAATACTATTTATTATTTAAAACAAATAATAGATGCCATTAAATCTCCTCCAATAGATATTTTAAATGAAATAAATAAATATAATAAGAACTTCTTTTGTGATATTAAGAATGTAGAAATATTCTTAAGAGAGATTGAAGCTATTAATTCTGTTAAAAATAAATTGAATCTTATAAAAGAATTATTATGTAAAAATATTGATAATAAAATGTTTAATTCTATGATTGATATGGGACTTTTTGCAATACCTAGCGTAGAAGAGATGACTCTTAATGCATTAAAAAATGTAAATATTTTAAATAAACAAGTAAAGCTAGAAGATTACTCTGTAAATAGCACTATTTAATAACACTATTTTCACCTGAAAAATCTTGCCATTTTCTTGCAATTTCTAAATTGGAAATTAGGTATTTTTCTTTTAAAGAACCTATTGAATATCCAATATGTTGAAAAAAATCCCCATATCTTTTTGCTAAATTACTTATAGGAACTATTTTTATAGCGTCTAATTGGAAGAGCTCTCTTGCTAATTTATAGTGATAAATTTGTTTTAGCTTATTCTCAATCAAATCTCCATTAATATCATTAATATATTTAGAATCTATTATTAAATGATAGCGAGGTGTTTTAGAATTCAAATCAGGTAACATAAAGCATATTCCAGGAAGATCTAATAATAACTCTCTAACGATATTTTCAGAAATTTTTTCTCCGGCAAAATCTACTGTACTGTCACTTCTACCTAAAAATTTTAAACAAGGTGATTTTTTATAGAAGTGAGTAACAACTACTAAATCATTTGTATTATACCTCAAAAGTCCCCCTTTTGTGCTAACAATTACTATATAAACTTCTCCTTCTTTTATATTTTCAATAGGAAATAATGTTCCCGATTTATCCATAAATTCTAAATAAACTTCTGTTAATAAAGGAACCATTCCTTTAGCATTAAATAGTGGTACAGTTATAGGAGCTTCTGTAGAGAGAAGACCCTTTTCTTGAAAATAAGCTTGTGGAAAATATTCTTCTAAAATATCAGCTGATTTTTGAGCTTGTCCAGATTTCCAACTAGATATAAATTTTAGTCTGGGCCATATTTTATTATAATCAATATTATCTTTTAAAATTTCCTTTTTAATAAAGTTATTTTCTATCTTTGAATGCAAATAATAACGGTTCTCCTCTATATAATTTAATAAACTTAAAAAGTATGTAGGACTCCAAATAGAAAAAGCTTCCATATCATTTGAATTTAATAAATCTAAGCTAATTTTTTTAAAAAAATTATTCCCTGAAATTCCTTTATGAAGGCTAGGGTCAGAGACTAAATAATATTTTAAGAATTTGCTTAACAAACACGATAAAAATTTTCTGTCATCATTTATATCATTATTATTTATTTTAGGAGATATGCTAATAAAAAACTTTCCTGTCTTAAAGTCTAAATTTGAGTTAGTCAATATATCATGAATCCAAATTAGAAAGGCATTTTCATAAGACTTTAATAATGACTTATTATAAGGGATCTGTTTTTTATAACATGTAGAACCCGAAGTGCTTTCATAAAATAAAATTTTTTCTTTAGTTAATTTATTCTTTTGCCCTTTGTAATCTACATAAGTTGTGTATTCTTTAGGCCATTTTAAATTAGATAAGCTTTTAATTTTTGATAATGTTTTCTTTTGAATTTCTTTAGGATTTTTTAATGCGTAATTAAGTTCTCTTCTTTGCTTATTTGAAAATACATTTAAGATTGTTCTAGCAATAAATATTTTCATTTCTTTTGTACCCACTCCCCTTTATAGAATATTCTAGATTTTATTTTCAAATTAGTATTGTCCTTAATCTCTGCCCCTGGACCCAATTGACTATCTGCTCCTATAATACTATTCTTTCCAATTTTAATCCTTTTTATAGTTAAAGTTAAACTATTATCATTCTTTACTATCATATGAGATACCAAAACTGTTAAATAACCAAAAATTACATTATCTCCTACTTCTATAAGATTTCTATCTAATACTCTTATTTCTGGTGTCCAATAAATAGATCTTCCAATCTTACTCCCCCAAGCTTTTAACCAAATGGAATATAATCCAGGAATCAAGTGAAGAAAGCCTTCTAAAAAAGGTAATACATTAAAAGGATGTTGTAACATATGTGATGTCCACCAAGGGCAATATTTTTTATCTTGAATGCAAGAATCTCCTTCTTTTATAGGAAAAAACAAACTATGTATTTTATGTAAGCATACTGGTAAAAAGTAAATTATAAATATTAAGATTAATAAATCCCATACTTTAAAATTATAGAATATTTTTATTATATAAGATATTATTAAAGCAAAATATATCATTGAAAAACATGAAGTAATTTTTCCAATTAAAGTCATTTAGAAAGTCTCCAAGGAAATAATAATATATCTTTTAAATTCGCAGGTAATTCTTCACCTAAAACATTAGGATTTTTATATCGAACATCAATTGTATTATGTAGTCTATCCCATATACTAAAATTAGCACCAAAATTAATATCCTTGTTATTTCTTGAATGATGTAATGTGTGTAAATTAGGAGTTATAATAACCTTTTCTATAAATTGAGAAAATTTTTGTGGTAAATTAATCCTTGAATGCCTCCAAAGATCAAGAGCAAATGTTAAAATAAATCCACATATAAAACCAGAAGGATTTTCTAATAGAAATAATCCTAAAGCTTGTGACCAAAGATATACAATAAAAAATGATGTTATTATACTATTTCTAGAAGTTGAAAAAATATCTAAATCTTCCGAGCTATGATGAATTCTATGCAAGAACCAAGCTTTAGCCTTGTGAAAAAGCCTATGATTCCAATAGTATATATAATCAATCAAAACAAAACTTATTAAAAATTGTACTATAAATGAAATCTCTATACTTTTATGTAAATTTGGGTATATGTAATTCATTAACAAACAAAGTAGTATAGAGGTTAAAGGAATTATTATCCCCTGAACAAATAGCCCTATAATATCTATTATCCAACTAGAAAAGTTTCTACTTAAAACTCTCTTTCTAGCTAACCTTGAAGTAAATTGGATAATTATAAATATAAAAAAAATAAAAAATGTTAACAGGTAATACATATTATATCCAATTATACCCAAAATTCAATTTCAGTTTCTAGCTTCCTAAGATCTCTTGGATCATTACCGTTTTCAATTTCATTTTGAATAGATTCAACCCAAGAATGAATTATATCACAAGGAGAATTAGAAAATTTAGAATTATATTTCTCAATAGTTTTCATTTGATTATTTAATATTTCTATATCTTGATTAATGATTATTTGAGCTTGCCTTTTAACAATAGGCCTTGATATAAAGCTTGCCATTCCATAATTATATGTAAGATCAGTATATACCAAGGTTCTATTATCTTCTACTGGTATAGATTGAGATGTAATAATAAAATGTTTTTTGCTTCCAAATTTATAATGAACACTAGTTATATTTGGCATAACAAACAAATCTGTATGATAAATCTCTTCTTTTTTACTATTTAAAAAGAAAGAAAAAAAGCCAACATTTTTTTTTTCATTTTTATATCTTATTTTCACACTCCCTTCTTCTCTTAAAATATGTGCTTTGAGTTTCTCCCTAGTAGAACTTCTAAATATCTTAGGATGAACGAATGTTGTATGTGGAACATCTATAAAATTTTCTGCACAATTAGTAATATTATTATTAAACCAATTTTGTAAACGAATAGTTGTATATTTTGGATTTTTATAAAAAGGCATATTAAATGGTTTTAAATTATATTTACTATTATCACAAAGGCGAACATATATATAATCATCTTTTTCTAGAGTAGTATACTTTTTTGATATTTTTGATTTGCTTTTTAATAAACTCCCTTCTGATGGAATATCAATGACTTCTCCTTCTCTATTATAAATCCATCCATGGTACATACACTGAAGTTTTCCATCTCGCACTTTACCACAAGATAATTGAGCAGAACGATGCAGACATTTATCTTGTAAAGCAATAGGATTATTATTTTCATCTCTAAAAATTGCTAACCATTCTCCTAGTACTTGTCGAGATAATACTTGATTTTTTTTTAATTCTTTTGACTCTGCAACTACATACCAAAAATTATTTTTATTCATTGTTGCCTCTATTTTTTATTTTAATATCCCCTTTTAAGCTAACTTGACATGCAAGGCGAAAGTTTTTATTTTCAGGATACATCTCTTCCAAAAAATCCTTTTCTTCATCAGTCTTTGTACTTAAATTATCTGAATCACTATTAATTAATTCAATTAAGCAAGTTCCACAAAGACCAGTTCTGCATCCAAATAAGATTGTAGAATTTTCTGTATTTAATATATCTACTAGTAGAGAATCTTTTTCTGCTTCAATTGGAGGGTAATCTGATTGAATAAATTCAATTTTACATTTCATAGTATTTATTTTTAAATTTTTTGAATGATTTTTTATTGGCCTCTAAATGCTTTTCTATAGAATTACTTGACATTAAAGACATATCTTTATTCTTTTTATTAACATAATTTAATTCACTAAGATATTTCTTATAGCTTTCTACAGATTCTCTATGAGTTTTATAACTTAATATTGTTCCCTCATTCTCTTCACAAAAAACTTTTTCCATAGTATCAATAGCTTCTTTCTTATCCATATTAAATATGTTAGACCTCAATATCTTATACACAGGAATAAAAAGAGCTGGGTCATACCAATATATGCCATTTATAGCTGTAGAAAAATTATAATGATCTTTTTGACAACCCCAAATAGATATATTTGCAATATTTTTTTCAAAATAGTTTGGCACAGGCAGTGAATTTATTACATCATGAGAGATTATTGTCGATGTATTAAAATGAAATGACTCATCCATGAAATGAAAATAGTTAATTTTTAATGGTGCAACAATAGATTCTGTATCTTTAGTTTCTAGATATGGTTTAGCTAGCAAATGCTGTATAATTTTCCCATTTAAAGTCCTCAAACCTCTAATTGTAAAATATTGACACCCTATAAATGGACTATTTGAAGATATCATCCCATAAATTCTTAATTGCCATTTCCTAATTATTTTCTGTACATAATTTAAATCAGAATAGAGCATAGTTTTTTCAAAAGGAGTCCTCATAGGATATGTAAAGATTCTTTTCCCAAAATTCTCTTCTTCAAATTTCTCACTAACTATTTTAAAGGCATTAATATGTGCTCTCTCTTGAGAAGATTCTAAATCTAGGGTATCACAAACAATTCTAAAATCCTCAATCCCATATAAAGATGCAGCACTCATTTGATTAAAAAATATAGTTGCTATTTCCGCAGATATAATTTGAGAATAATAAGCTACCCAAAACAATTGATTTAGCTTAATTTTTTGTGTATCTGAAGAATTATCCCACAAATAAGTTCCATACATTAAAGAAAATTTCTTTGGAGTCCAATAATCATTTTTACATTTTTCATATTCAAAATCTTTAGCCGCTTTATCAATTAGTTCTGTTTGATCTAATTTACGACTCTTCTTAAGGGAGAACTTTATTTTTTTTGTAGTATTTATATCATCAAATAAACTTTTTGATTGATTTTGTTCAAGAGATTTATTCATTGATGAACCTAGCGTATCTACCATTCAAATTTGCAATACAATTTATTTTTCCTTCAGAAAAAAACTTATATTTTTTCTTTGATATCTTTATTTCTTTTTTATATAGACCAAATATACACATAAGTATCATCATTGATGAAAAATAAATAGTCTGTATACTAGAATTTGTTTCTTTGGGAATTATGAATCCTTGCTTAATACTTACTAAACCATCATCAAAAAGAAAATGACCTATAATACCTACGAATCCTGACAAAAAAAATCCAATTATATACCACGGAGATATTATTATTGCTAAAATAGGACACATCCAAAACATAATAAATGAAATTAAATGAAAGAAGATATTACCTTTTTTACAGTGGCTTAAAACAAATAAATCCCACTCTTCTAAACTATTATTATTTTTTCTGGGTGTCAGCATTATTAGCAATTTCCATATTCTTTTTTAAATAATTCCCCAACTCTTTGTTTTTCGTAATGATTTATAAATGAGACTATTGCTTTATCTGATTTTAATGGAGTCTTTAAATTAAAATTAATTCTTGAAAAAATAATCGTATCGCCCTTTGCGAAGTAATTTCCAACTAATTTAGTCAAAAATAGTAAAATAGGATTTACAAAAATAGACTTTAACATTGACCCCTTAGTAGTAACTAAAATTGTTTGTCCCTCGGCCTTTCCATCAAGAGTAGGCCTTAAGGAAAATATTATATGAAAATGTAGAAAATCCGGACCTAAAGTAACTGAGCCTGTATGCCCCCACCAATAATGCATCTTATATGTTAAAGCTTTTTTATAAAATGGTTTTACTAACCTAAGCAAAAAATTATCCTCAGGTAATGGAGTAGTATTTGAAAACTCTATTGCTCTAAGTGACACAACAGTGTCTTTCATATTAAGATCTACAACTAAGTTATGCACTGACTGAAAATGCTGGGCATCAATAGCATTAATCATAAGAACATTTGGATGACAAAGCTTTATAAAGGGCTTTCCTAGCTTATAAGATAATTTTTTATTCTCTAACTCGGGTATTATTGGTATATCTTCCTCATCTTGAACAGAACCTGTCCAAAGCCATATCAACCCATAAGCTTCATTTACCCTATATGAATTTAATTTTGTTACAAAAGACTTTTTTTCTTGGCAAGGTATATCATCACAATAGCCATTTGAATCAAATCTCCAGTAGTGAAAAGGGCAACGAATAGAAGCCCCCTCAACCT
Source organism: Bacteriovoracaceae bacterium (assembly GCA_965243505.1). Classification (GTDB taxonomy): domain Bacteria; phylum Bdellovibrionota; class Bacteriovoracia; order Bacteriovoracales; family Bacteriovoracaceae; genus CBDEVA01. Next base: position 193,834 of record CBDEVA010000002.1, read on the forward strand.
TACCATCACATAAATGTGCCCCCATATGAGGACAATGGGCATCCAAAGCGTAAATTTTCCCATATTCAGATCTATAAATAACTAATTTAAGACCCATAAAAGATATAGGTTTTGCTTGTTTTAGTTTTATTTCTTTTGATTGAAATAGCCAGAACCAACCTTCAGGAATAAAAGAAGTAGATCCAAACTTTCTTACTTTATTATTATCTTGATTAATATTGTGCATAATATGCAGAAAATTGTATCCTAAAATTTAGCCATTAACAATAAATAATCTAATTATCTCTGTGCAAAAACCTTAATAACCTTAGTTATAATTATATGTTTGATAATAAGTAAATTTTAATTAAAATATACAAAAGGAGAAAAATATGAAAATTAAAATTACTTTAAAAACATTAATGATAGTTGGAATATCTTTAAACTTCTTCAATGTTGTAATTGCAAAAAATAACATAAAGATAAAAGATAGTTTTAATAAAAAACAACATAAAAATGAATTACGAAAATGGAATAATTTAAAGAGAAAACCTAGTAGTGAGCATTCTTATTCAGAATCTAATTTAACAAAAGATTTTAAAATATTGAGAGCAAAATGGCTCTCAGTTAAAAATGCCAAACAAATGGAGAAGTTGTTAAAAGATTCTTATAAAAAAATTAAAAATAATAAAGTAGCTTTCTCAGAAGATGTAAAATTTTTCTTAGCACAAATGCACTTGATTATTCCTCTTCAAGGAATTGTATGGCGTATGCGTCCTATATTCGAAAAACATAACTTTACCCATGTTTCAGCAGTACAACTTATACGAGGAACAGTTTCAGGAGTTAAATTATTTTTTCCTACAGACCAGTGGAATGCTAGTATTGAATTTCTTACCGAACCTTCAATAAATATGAGAAAGAGTCACCAATTTAAAAGTATTCTTGATTACCAAGAATTTCTAATAAGTGAATTAATTCCAATGATACAAGATTCAATAAAGATAGTAGAAAGTATTCAAAATAAAGAGAATGAACGGATTTTTGTTTGGGATAATAAAATGGCTTTTGGTACAGCTTCATTTAAAGATGGTATTAAACGTTATTCAGGTTATGGCCCAGCAGAAAGACACTTATCTCTAGCAGGAATGTATCGTGCAATTAAAACAGCTTTGGTTTTCTCATCCTATAATCAGGATGCTATTTTAGATGTCTCATCAGAAATAGGTGCTCATTTAGGTATTGATGGTTTAAAAATTCTTCCTAAAGTACTTAATGACGATTTTGGCTTAACAGATCTAGAAAGAAATAAAATTATAATGAAGGCTATAGAAAAAAAGAAATTTCTTTCTATTAGAAATATAGGAAAAGACTATATGAAAAACGCATGGATAGCCCTTAAGAATTCTGTTTTAAATATTGAAGCAGCTCATAATTATTTAAAAAATGGGGAGCCATCTCATGCTATGTCGTTAAATCCTATTTTCTATAGTGAGGATTTATACCCAAGATTAGATAGTGCTATTTCTAACATGACATCCCTTGTTGATGAGAAAAAACCTATATCTGAAATAAGAGATCCAATTTCAGGCAGAACTGCTAAAATTAATTTATATAATTTTTATAATAATCCTCCAAAATCATTAAGAGGATTCTTGCCAACTAATTTTGAATTAGGTGAAAAAGACAAGGAAGTAACTATTTCTGATGGAGTAGTAAAAATTAGAAATTATACCAAAGGCAGGGCAATAGGGTGGAATAATAATTATTGGAAACAGCTTGTTCCAAGTGCAGCAGGTAAAGGTTCTAATTATATGTCAGAAGCTCGCAGAATATTCGCATATAGCGGAGGAACACCATTGGTATTTAATTTACCAGTATTATTTGTTCGTTAGAATTATTATTTTTTAGCTCGTAGCAGTAAAGTCTTTAAAGCAAAAAGATCTCCTGTTAAGTTAATAGTAAAGCCAACTAAAAAAAGAATCCCTAGTATTTTCATAGGTTGTAGCGTTTGAAAAAAGAAAAATAAACTTCCTCCTATCATTGCTAGACTAATTAAAAAACTAGATAAGGCTTTTAATTCAACACCTTCTATAAAAATATTTTTTCCTGCAAATATATAATGAATAGCATTATCTCCACTTAACCCTACCATTACAGATATAAAAATAGAGGTGATAATATTAATTGGTATTTTGAATAATGCCATAAAAGTTAGGGTTACAAGTGGGCCTAACAACGCAGAAATTATAATAAAAATAGAATACCTTTCAAAATTATTTCTATAAATCAGCAATAATATTATTAGCAATACAAGAAATAATGTTACTACAAAACTCTTAATAAGATTTCTTGAAATATTATCATTATAGTCTAAATATACAATAGATTGTCCTGCTACTCTGCAATAATTATTACAAACCTTATTAATAGACATTCGAATATCTCTTAAAAAAGAGACATTAATGTCTGAGAGATATATAGGAATTCTTAATGTTTCAGATGTTGAAAAATAGTTACCCCATAATGGAGAGTTCTTTAAATCCCTTAGTATTAATTCTTTTCGTTCAACTTTAAGATTATCAACCCATAAATTCTTAAGTTCAAATGGATTTTCAACTTTTATAACTCCATTAATTTTTCTAACTTCATCTACAATGTATGATACTCTTTTTTCAGAATAATCTTTGTAGAAATACAAATAGATCATTCCAGCCCAGCCAAAATTATCTTTTATTTTATGATAAGATATAGAAATATCATGATTTTTTGGAAAATTTGTAATAGGATTATCAGAATAATTCAAGGTAAAAAAAGATGGAACAGCCATAAACATCAATATTAAAAAAAATTTCAAAACTATTGATGGAATTTTAAATTTTTTAATCTTTTCAAAAAATTGTGGCCGAAAAACTTTCTTAGAATCAACCCAAATAGTATCCTTTTTTATTACTTTCAAAAAGCATGGTAAAAAAATGAAAACCATAATCCATTCTATAAGTGCTCCGTAAGCAGCAGAGATCCCAAATCTTTTTATTAGAGATAAGTCTGAAAAATACAATGACAAAAATCCTACAACAGTAGTTAATGTAGTAAAAAAACAAGGAGTTATAAGCTCTTTAAAACTTTTTTTAAAATTACCATTTTTAACTTGGTTTTCTGATACAAAAATAAAGTCGGATAAAGCAGATAATGTAATCATTAAAAAGAGATTATTTGTTAAAATATCAATAGGAAAACCAATAAAGCTAAGTCCTCCATAAAGAAAAATCATTGTAATAAAAATAGTAAATGAAAAAAAAATTCCACTTTTCCATGTGCCAAAGAATAATTTAAAAAATAAAATTAAAAATATAAATATTCCTATATTGTATACGCTATCCTTTTTAATGGTTTTTTGTATATGATATCTAAATATCGCTGGGCCCAGAAAATATGCTTTAACATTTTTTAGATGAGTTTTTACAAAGCTTACAGTCTTTTCTAAGTATAGAGTTAAGCTTTTTATTTCAAAATTTGTAGTATAATCTTCAGTAAAAGATGTAATATATAAAATATCATTTAATCCTCTATTAGAGAAAAAATGATTATAAAATGATTGTTTATTAAGTTTTAGATACAATTGTTCTTTTGATAGACTATCGCAGATATTTGGTAAAACTGTAGGATACCAAATATGCTCATTAGCCACCTCAGGAGATCTTATAGACCAATAGGAGAATATGGTTGAAAATGATTTATAATTATTAGTACTATTAAGAAGCTTATCTTGAATAACACACAGATCTTCTTCAATAGAATCTTTTTGAAATTGTAAATATGTAAAGATAATATTATCATTTTTAAAGTTTTTCTTTATTTCTAATAAATCGCTACTACTCTTAAAATCATTATCATTATATTTATAAATATCAAGATCAATTCTTATGTCTCTCAATCCATATATTGATAATAATAAAAATAAAACAAAGCCAAATAAGGTGAGGACAGGATATTCTAAAGATTTATTTAAAACTTTAAAAAAAAAAATTATATCTTCACCTCCATTAAATAGTTATCTATGTTTTTAAATAAATATAAAGCACATCTTTACATTTTAAATAATCCTAAAAATAATAATTGAGATATACCTATTTAAGCATTTTATTTTGCAATACCCCCTAGAAATAACTTGCATAAATCTTAGTCTCTGTAATTAAATTTAAATTCATATTCTTTTAAATGCAAGTAAAAATTCCCTTTCCCCCTAAACATTGACAGTCTTACTTTGGCAGTATCCCATAAGTTCTTTACTCCATTTATATGATTTTTAAATATTTAGTATCGATATAAGATCTAAATTTTCCCTTTGTATGATAATCATCAAAGAAATAATATCTAAATTAGAGATAATTAAAATTGTTGATTGAACACTTGATGAGTTTAATGCCTAATAAAAGGAATACTATAATAAATAATCTATATTTATAGCAGCTACTTTTTATTTTTTAAAAGCTAAATATATTAATATTCAGAACTATAATCTGAACCAATGCTCTTTAATTCATCAATTAACTGATTTAATTCCTCTGAGTGTTTTTTCTTCATTTTATAAGTCTTTTCTAATCCCATTTCAAATACAGAATCTCTTTTTATACCTCTTGGTTTTGAAATAGAAGATGGCATCCTATTTTTAGATTTTTTTGAGGTCAAAACTTTCTTATCCTTATCTTGACCATATATAATTATCTTTACTTTAGATGCCTTTTTTGGTTCTTGTATATAACTTGACAACATCCTATGAACCTTTTTATTAGTATAAGGCATCACAGACGCCGGAGCCCTATCTCTTTGAGTAATATCTTCAATAGATGCTTGGATATCGTATGTCGTCTCAGCATCTTGTTTATCGTTAAATAATGCCAATGCTTCTTTATATGAAGAAAATCCAACAGCAGCAGGAGTACGAAGGCCATTTTTACTATCCATAATAGAGAATCTTCCTTTACTTACTACATAATTGGAATATTTATTAAATCTATCAAACATAGAAACTGCTCCATTTAAAGTAACTACTTGAGTCTTTGCATCATGCTGATTAAAACTAATAATTGCCTTTGCCTTAGAATAACTTATTTTAGAATTTGCAGTAATAATATTAAATATATTTTTATTATTACTAGTCTCAACTAGAATATAGCCTCTAATTAAAACAATATTTCTTTCTGATATATTTATATGAGAAGAACCAGTAATTTTAATAGTCTGATCATAAAAATCAGTAAGAATAACAGAACCTTCAACATCAGTAAATATATCTGAATTGCTCTCTACATGTTGTCCAGTTCTCAAATATCTAGTATCTTGCCCACGATTATCCCTTGATATAAATGCCTTACCACTAACATTAATAACTCTCATTATTGGTTTAGCAGATATATTTAATGAAAATAATGTAAATAATACAATTATTAAATTATATTTATTTATATCTTTTAGTAATGTCTTCATAATACTTTTTTAATATTTTCCATTCAGGAGTATTTCTATACTTAATTCTAAATTCTTCTACATATCTATAGAAAATACTATATTGTTTTTTTCGAAAATATATCATAGCTATCCATAATTTTGAGCTTCTGTAATACTTAGATGCTGGATAACTATTTATAACCTTATCAAGATAAAATTTTGCAGTTTTATATTGTTTTATTTTATATGCAGAAACACCAGCTCTATAAAAGAATAAATCATCTACACTAGCACCAGTTGGGAAGCGACTATAAAAGGCATTATAATATTGAAAAGATTTCTCGTAATTTTTCTTTATAAAAGAATTATTAGCTATAGCTAACATAACAGATGGTTTCCACTTATATGTACTAAATTTTACTAAATCTTCTACTCCCTTTCTCTTATCCATAGGTATATATACTTTTTTCTTTAGACTAGCTACAGATCTGCCTTTATTATTTTTTATGGAAAGATACGCCGTTTCTGATTTTAACTTTTGAATTGCAAACATAAGCTTATTGAGCTTTAATTTTAATTCTCTATTTTCTTTGGATAGTTTTAATGCTGCATTTTTATAGTCTCTTTTTTCTATAAGCTTACTCTTTGTTTTACTAACATAGTCACTTATCTCATCTACCTTATCGCAAGAAGTAAACAATAGTATAACTACTAAGTATAATAATTTATTCATTACAAAAACTCCTATACATACTAATATTTCGGCAAGTTAAGTAAAATTTTTAATAAAATTAATAAAGTGTACTTATTTAATTAGTAATAAAAGTATTAAAAGAGAATTCAATATCTTATACACTACTTATTTAAATATTTTTTAAAATATTTAATAAGCATATCTATACCGTCAACTATTAATGCTGGGCCTGGCTGTAAAAATATCTCTGGAGGTAATTCATAAATCATGTCATTTTTAATGGCATTTATATCACTCCAACCATCTCTGCTTTTAATAGATAAAATATCTACTTTTTTACCACACCAACAAGCAAAAATTATATCTGGATTAGCATCTATTACATGTTTATCGTCTATAATTCTATCTTTAGCTTTAATACCCAAGACAGATTTTTCCCTATTTATATCAATGCCTCCACATAACTGTACCAAATCACTAAAATATGCAATAGAAGATATTCTAGGTTCATCCCACTCCTCTATATAAACCTTAGGCCTATTTTTAAATAAATTAACAGATTCTTCAGTGGTACTAATCTTTTGCCTTAGTTGCTCTATATAAGTTTTAGTCTTTTCAACTTGTCCAATCATATTCCCAATTAATCTTACATAACCCATAACTTCTTCTAATCTTCGATGGTTTGCAATAAATACATTTACTCCCTCAGCAATTAAATCTCTAGCAATATCCTTTTGGATATCTGAAAAACCTATTACTAAATCTGGTGATAAGGATAGTATTTTTTTTATATTAGCTTGCATAAATGTACAAACTTTATGATGAGAAGTAGCTTCTTTAGGCCTTTTTACATAAGAAGAAGTTGCAATTATTCTGCTCTGCTCTCCCAGAGCATATAAAATCTCTACGACTTCCTCTGTCAAACACACGATTTTTTTAGGAAAAAATAAATCCATTAAATGTAAGATATACCACAATTAAAACTTATCTGCTAAAGTTTTTTAAAATGATAAATAGAATTTTAATATTAATAATAATTATTCCCATTTTATCATTAGCAAACAATGATAAAATTCCTGATAAGATAATTGACATCCACTTATCAATTTTTAAAAAAGCTAATAAAAATTATTTAGCAGTTTCATACAAAAATTATCCTAATTGGCATACATATTGGGATAATCCTGGAGAAGCTGGTCTTCCAATAGAAAATAAATTTTTTATTAATAATAAAAAAATAAAATTACTACCTCTGCCTAAACCTGCTCCTTCTAAATTTATAGAAGGAGATAAAATACAAACTTTTGGTTATAAAAATGAATATACATTTTTTTATCATCTACCAAATAAATACCTCAAAAATAGTAAACTAACTATTAAGTCAAATTTACTTGTATGCAAGCATGTTTGTATTCCTAGAAAAAAAGAAATAAATGCTAAAGTTAAAGATGGAATTTTAATTACACCCATTAAACAAATATTTACTGTATCAAGAAAGGAATTAACAAAAAGATTTTCAAAGCTGCCAATTGAACTTAACTCTATCCCCAACGATATTGAGTTATCATTATGGAAAGATAGCAAAAATTTTTTAGCTCTTTATTATAAAATATCGAATGTTAATGATAAGAAGAACTTTAAAGCAAATTTAATAAATCCATTTAGACATAATTTATTCGGATTCCTAAGAGAAAAATTATCATATGCAGATAATACTTTATATGGAAAATTGACCATAGAGTGGAATGGTGAATATAGTGAACCAAAAGTAGAGTTTCCCAAAGATAGTAATTTTGTTAAACCTCAAACTATTAAGCTCCTATACGATGATCCTAAAAGTCCTAAAACAAAAATATTTACTAAGACTTTCAATAACTTTAATAACAGTATAAATATAAAATATGAACAAATCTTAAATAGTCCTGTAAACACTTCTGCTCCATCTAAGTCTATTTTATTTTATTTATTATTGGCATTTATAGGAGGTCTTATTTTAAATATAATGCCTTGTGTACTGCCAGTTATATCTTTGAAACTATTTGAACTTATAAATTACTCTCAAACCTCAAAAATGAAAATAATCAGGCACAATATATTCTATATCTTAGGTACACTATCTACTTTTTTAACACTTGCAATTATAGTACTTATAATCAAAAAATCAGGAAATATAATTGGCTGGGGATTTCAATTCCAATCACCTCATTTTGTTATGTCAATGACAATAGTTTTATTTATTATGACTCTTAACCTATTTGGCTTATTTGAATTTTCTACTATTGGAGGAAAATTTTTAGGAAATATAAAGATAAAAGATAATATAGTTGGAGAATTTCTAAGTGGGATTTTTGCTACTATCTTATCAACACCATGTTCTGCTCCTTTTCTAGGTACTGCTCTAGCATTTGCTTTTTCTGCTCAAATGCACATACTAATTTCTGTGTTCTTAATGATTGGGTTAGGACTCTCATTTCCATTTGTAATAACTGCTATTTTCCCTCAAAGTATAAAATTAATTCCCCGACCAGGAAAATGGATGAACCATATAAAAAAATTACTGGCCATAGCAGTATTAATAACTATGATATGGATGTTAAACATATATTTTTCTATTATAAATAATACAGACAATTTAGTTTTAATAGTAATTGCTTTAACACTACTATTATCTGGGTTTTTTATTAAAAAGTACTTTAGTAAAAGAATATATATCTATTCAATACCTTTTATTATATCTATCGCAATCTTTACTAATATCTTTAATCAAAATACAGCTATAAAAACTAATAATCATAATAATGCATGGGAACCTTGGTCAAAGAAGGCTCTTTTAAAACATAAAGAATTGCAAAATATTGTCTTTATTGATTTTACTGCAAAATGGTGCCTAACATGTAAAGCAAATGAAAAACTTGTTCTACATACTAATAAGTTTTATCAGTTTGCTAAAGAAAATAATATAAAATTAATGAAGGCAGATATTACTAAAAAAAATATTCCTGCTGAAGCTTGGCTAAATAAGCAAAATATAGTTGGAATTCCTGCATATTTTCTACAAAAAAAAGATGGCTCTATAGAGTTCTTAGGAGAAGTTATATCTATAAATAAAATTAAAAACAAATTAAATTAAATTTCAAAACTCGTAGGAGTATTCATTAATTTACGAATAACTCTTTTTGGTTCTTCATTATTGTATAACACACGATAAACCCCATTGAAGATATTTGCAGAGATATTATGTTTTTTAGCTATTTTATATGCAGCTTTAGAAGTTAAATATCCTTCGACTACTGTCCTTTGAGAAGATATAATATCTTCTGCTTCAATTCCATTTGCTATATCAAGTCCAAATTGTTTATTACGAGAAAGATCTCCAGTAGTAGTTAAAATTAAATCTCCCATGCCACTTAAACCATAAAAAGTTTGAGGTTTAGCATTATATACAACCCCAAAACGAAGCATTTCTAAAATTCCCCTTGTAATCATTGCTGCTCTAGTATTGTAATTATATCCTAATCCTTCAATCACTCCTCCAGCAATGGCAATGACATTTTTTAAGGCACCCCCCAAAAGAACTCCCTTTATATCCCTATTGCCCAGGGCTCTAAAATAGGAAGTAGCAAAATAAGTTAAAATTTTATTTATGGAATCTTCACAATTACCAGCGATCGTCACCAAGGTAATTTGCTCTTCCATTATCTCCTCTGCATAAGATGGTCCAGATAAAAATAAAAAATTATTGGGATAATTTGGCCAGAGATCTAAAAATAAATCATCTGGCAGCTCTAATGTTTCACTGTCAATTCCTTTTGAAAGTGATACAAGTGGAATACCCTTTTGAAAATATGTAGTAAAACGATCAAAGTTTTCTTCAAAAAATGGTTTAATGGCCTTAGTAGGAAGACCTGATACAATTAATTTTAAATCATTTGATTTGAGTTCATTATCAACTTGTTCCCATGTTAAACAAGGTATTAAATTATTAGGTAATTGAAATTTTGGTAAATAAAGTCTATTAATACCACTATTTTTAATAGAATCATATACATCTTTTGAGCGAATCTTTACCACAACCTTATCAAAATTATGAGCCAAAACACATGAAATAGAGGTTCCAAATGCCCCAGCCCCTAACATCAATGCTATTTTATTTTTCATAAACTCAAAGAGATATAATCCCTTCTATACTTGAAACTGTTTTATAAAAAGACACAACTTCATTAGATGAGTAAAACTTTTTCCTACCAGTTACACTAATATAATTACCTCTAGAAGATTTTTTATTACTTATTTCTGCTGATTTTATAAGTTTTATAAGCTCATTTAAAGAATTTTTCTTTACAATAAATTTAAAAGTATAAAGACAAGGCCATTTATATTTAGAATCAAGTAGCTGCTTAAATCTTTCCATTTAATCTCCAAAATCAATTATTTTTGGTTTTAAGCCTTGAGCCAATATTAACATATCTATTACTTCCCTAACACACCCTTCACCAGGAGCTGTTTCACAAATATAATCAACTACCTCTTTAACCTCTAAAGAAGCCACTGAAACTGTAGCAGAAAACCCACAACGCTTTAATATAGGAATATCAATCAAATCATCTCCCATATAAAGAATATTTTCATCCGAACAATTTTCTTTTTTTAGAATATCCAGATAAGCACTACGCTTATCCATACTACCTTTATAGCAAAAATCTGCCGCCATATCATCTATAAAGCGTTTATCTATTGATAAACTATTGCCCCCAGTAATAACCCCTACTTTAAAGCCTAGATCCTGCAAAATTCTCATACCATAGCCATCTCTAGTATTTGTTGAACGATTAAAACCAATATCATCTCCCGACCACAAAATCTTACCGTCGGTTAAAATCCCATCTACATCAAAAGCACAGACTTTGATATTTTCTAACTTTGGTTTATATTTTTCAGCTAACTCTTTTATATTATTCATACAACATTATATATTTTAAGCAGTCTTTCAATAATCCATGGAATCTTATCTAATTCAAGGCAAGTTGCAGAATCAGATAACGCTTTTGTAGGTTCTGGATGAGTTTCCATAAAAACTCCATCTGCTCCTGCAGCAACTGCTGCCTTACTTAGAGAAAAAATCTGCTCACGTTTTCCATCTGTTTTATCTCCAAGCCCACCTGGCTTTTGTACACAATGAGTAGCATCATGAATGGCTTTTACTCCAAAACTTTTCATAATTTCAAAAGATGACATATCAACTACTAAATTATTATAACCAAAAGAAGTGCCTCTTTCAGTTAAAAATATATTTTCCTTATCCATATAATTAATTGCCTTATCTATAATATTTTTTGTCTCATTAGGACTTAAAAATTGCCCCTTTTTAATCTTCAAACTTCTATTATATCTATTACATGCTTGAGACCCAGATACAATCATATCAGTTTGCCTGCATAGAAATGCCGGAACCTGTAATACATCTACAACCTCTGCTATTATCATCGCCTGATCAGGATAATGAAAATCAGTTATTACAGGGATATTAAATTGCTCTTTTACATTTTTAAGAATCTCTAAACCTTTATCAATTCCTGGCCCACGGTAAGAATCAATAGAAGTTCTATTTGCTTTATCAAAGCTACCTTTAAATATTAAATTAATTTGATTTTTAAACTTCTCTAAGTTATTTGCTAAAAATTCAGCAATAGTCATTGCTAAATCATTACTCTCTAAAACACATGGTCCTATAAATAAATTAAATTTCTGCTTTGACAATCTATCTCCTATTTTAATTTAAATAATTATCAGCCTTTATTATAAAACTATTGAATAACGGATGTGGTGAAAAAGGTTTGGACTTAAATTCCGGATGATATTGACAGGCAATATAATGAGGATGATCCTTTAATTCTACTACTTCAACTAAGTCTAAATCTGGATTAACACCTGATGCAAGTAATCCTAATTTTTCCATATCTTCTACAAATTTATTATTCACTTCTAATCTATGCCTATGCCTTTCATTAGTTTTATTAGTTCCATATATTTTATGTACATAACTTCCCTTTTTAAATACACACTTATAACTTCCTAGCCTCATAGTACCACCCTTTGAAATATTTTTACTTTGATCTTTCATATAATGAATGACATCTGTTCCCTCTCCAAACTCCTGAGAATTAGCATCCTTTATATTTACTACATTCCTGGCAAATTCAATGATAGCAAGTTGCATACCCAAACAAATACCAAAAAAAGGAATCTTATTTTCTCTAGCGTATTGAATTGCCTTTAGCTTACCATCAATACCTCTTTCTCCAAAACCACCAGGTATCAATATTCCTTGAAGTTTCTTAAATTTTTCAGATATATCATCTCGGCTTTCAAACTCTTCAGCATCTATATAAATACATTTTAACTCCAGCTGATTATATAATGCTCCATGATTTAATGCCTCTTCCAAAGATTTATAGGATTCCTTTAAATCTGTATACTTACCAACAATTCCAATATTTACTTCCCTTAAAGGATTTTCAACATTATAGATAGTCTTTTTTAAATCACTTATATTTGGCCTTGATGCCCATATACCTAATTGTTCAGTAATTCTTTCATCTAGATTTTGACTGTGAAAGTTAAGAGGCACACGATAAATAGGAGATTGATCAGGACAACTAAAAACATTGCTCTGAGGAATATTACAAAATAAAGAAATTTTTTTAATAATTTGTTCATTAATATTAGCTTCTTCTATTCTACAAATAATAATATTTGGAAATAATCCAAACGAACGAAGTTCTCTAACTGAATGCTGAGCAGGTTTTGTCTTTAACTCCCCAGCAGATACAAGTTGAGGCAGAAGAACTAAATGAATAAATAAGACATTTTCAGTTCCAACATCTTGTGCAAATTGTCTAATTGCTTCAAGAAATGGCTGAGATTCAATATCACCGACAGTTCCACCAATTTCTGAAATTAAAAGCTCTGAATCCTCAGCAGCTAAATGAATTCTTCTTTTTATCTCATCAGTAATATGAGGTATAACTTGAACAGTCTTACCTAGATATACTCCCTCCCTTTCATTATCAATTACCTGTAAATAAACTTGCCCAGTTGTAAAGTTTGATTTTCTAGAAAGAGTTAAAGAAGTAAATCTTTCATAATGGCCTAAATCTAAATCAGTTTCTGCACCATCATCAGTAACAAAAACCTCTCCATGTTGAAAAGGACTCATAGTACCAGGGTCTACATTTATGTAGGGATCCATTTTAAGCATATTTATCTTTATTCCCCTTCTTTCAAGCAAAAAGGCTATGCTGGCAGCAGCAACTCCCTTCCCTAAGGAACTTGAAACCCCTCCTGTTATAAATATAAATTTTTTATTAGATTTTCTATTCACTTATTACCTTTTCAACTCTCTTTATATCACTTTGTAAATTAACTCCTATAATATTTCTATCCATTACTATGGCACCAATCTTTTTACCTATATCCAATAGCCTTAATTGCTCTAATCCTTCTAATTTTTCATAGTATGATTGTTGACCTTGCCCATAGGCAATTAAAGCATCTAGTTTAAAACTATAAACTCCAATATGCAAAAACCATTTATCTATAGATTCTCTACTATATGGTATAGTACTTCGTGAAAAGTAATGACAATCTCCGTATCCTTTTTTGTCTTTTTCTGTATAAATAACTTTAACTGATTCTAAACTATCAAATTCTTTTTCTCCGCTTACTCTACTTAAAATTGTAGCAACATCATAGTCGCTACTTAAATGAAAATCTATTAATTTGTATAAGTCTTGTGCTTTTAACATTGGTTCATCACCTTGAAGATTAATAATCAAATCATAACTTTTATTTGAAAATAATTCTTTATATGATTGATAAACTCTCTCAGTTCCATTTTTAATACCATCTTTATCAAATAAAACAACATTCCCTCCAAATTCCTTAACATGATCCTGAATCTTTTTATCATCAGTGATAACAAAGTTATCAAACTCTATAGGAAAATCACTCAAAATAGAACTTTGATACACTCTTTGAATCATGCTCTTTCCAGATATCATGGCAAGTGGTTTTCCTGGAAATCTATTTGATTGAAATCTAGTTGGAATTAATATCAATACCTTTTTAGCACTCATCGTACGGTAAATTAACACCTTAAGCACGGTGTGTCTAAAGAAAAAAGTTCCCTACAAAGTAGGAATATCAATAATATAATATAATTATGATGTAATGGGTTATATAAGATCGTCCCTAATAATTATTATCGCAATAAATATAACTTGCATTCCCATAACTCCCACCCAAGCTGCAAATAAAAATGATGTAATACTTCCTATAAACTATCCTGCTATTAGTCAAAGATGCGACCAATTACTTAAAAAAAGAGAGCAAAAGATTAAAATAAGAAGAAAATTAGATTCTTTAATTATTCGAAATAAAAAGCTTCAATCCAAAGCAAGTATAACTGATAGACAATCAATTCTTGAGAAACTAAAAATAAATATGATTCATCTCAAAGAAAAACACAAAAATGTAGTTTTACAAGTAAATAGAGCTAATGAAACTATAATTTTAAGTGGATGTCCTGCTATTTCCCTATAAACTTCACACATAATAATAAGTACCTTATCATAACTAATAGGAACTACTACCAATGCTTATAATAATAACTATATCAACTAGTATAATTTTTTCATTAAATTTATGGGGTCAAAATAATAATTTTAAATTATTAACACTATCCTCTGCAATAGAGACAGGACTAAGAGAGAACAATCAAGAAAAATCTAGAAAATATGAAAAAACGATTCTTGATTTATCCTGGAAGAATACAAAAGAAAGCTTTTGGCTTCCCAATATTGAAATAACTTTAAGCAGTGGTCCGCAAAGACTAGCAAACCTATACAAAGGCAATAAATCTGGAGATCCTACAAATTTACTTCCAACAGGAAGTTTAAGTCTTAATTTTGGAGAATATACTATATTCAATTGGGGTAAAGACTATTTAGACTATAAAAATAAACAAGATACTTATATTAGAAATAAAGAACAATTAGCTGAAAAAAAAAGAGAGCTAAAACATGATTTGATAATAGAATACTTTAAAACCATGATGTATTATAACATTACAAAGATAAACAAAAATCTTCTAAGACATGCATCCTTTATATACAAAACCAATAAAGAAAAAAATGCATCTGCAAAAGTTTCTTCTCAAGATTATTATCGCTCAAGAACAGAATATATTAAATCCCAACGAACATATCAAGAAGTAGAAAGAATACACTTAAATGCCAATGAAGATATGGCCCATAAGTTAAATGATAACTCTAAAAAAATCTATATTTTTGATGAAAAATTAAAGTTTATAAAATTATCCTTGCAAGCTGATGAAATTATTAAACTTGCCAATATTAATAATTATAAAATAAAAGATGCTCAAGTTAATTTGAAAAATGCTGATAGACTTCATAGGCTTACAATTAAAGAAAATATTCCCCTTCCAAGATTTTATATAAACTTTGGTGCCTATAAGCATAACTTTAGTAGAGATACCGCAAACAGTAGGTATACAACTAATCTTGATAATTCCGATTTAGAGCTTATAGCATCTATTAATGCCACTTGGAATATAACTGGCAAAGGTGGACTATTCAATAGTAGAGAAGTTACTATATCCAAAACTAAAAAATATCTTGCTTATCATAACTATAAAAAAACTAATAACGACATAGAGCTAATATTAAGAAAATACTATTATAATATTAAACAATATGAAAGCAAAGTAGAGTTTTTACAATTAGAAGTTGAGAATGCCTTAAAGACATTTAACATTGTACTTCAAAATTATTTAAATAAAAGATCAAGTTTTACTGATTTTAAATTAGCACTAGAAGACATGATAAACTCCCAAATACAATATGAAAAAACTAAATTCGCTCATCTTAAAGACAAGATCTTGTTATTAAAGAGTATTGGAATTGAAAGTTTTCCAGGAGAAAGATTAGAAGATTTATCTATTAAGGAAAAATAATGAATAAATTAAAAATAATTTTACTATTAATAATTACAATTAATTTAAAAGCAGAAATTAAAGATAAACAAATAGAAATTGAAATAAAAAAATGGGATAATATTGACAATTATAGCATAACTTCCCCTGATGATACTGACTTTGATAAAATTATTGATGAAACTTCAATGGATAAAA
The DNA here is from genome assembly GCA_965243505.1 of Bacteriovoracaceae bacterium. Classification (GTDB taxonomy): domain Bacteria; phylum Bdellovibrionota; class Bacteriovoracia; order Bacteriovoracales; family Bacteriovoracaceae; genus CBDEVA01. The sequence goes on from CBDEVA010000002.1 coordinate 210,168, forward strand.
AAGACATGTCTTTAACTATTGGATATCAATTCTATCCATCACTAAAGGCAGCCGATGATATTACATCTCTAGATTTAGGAATAAGTAAAGATATAAACGGAATATGGTTAAGTGCAATGTTTTCAAATACTAGTGCTCTATTTAATCAAATAACTCAAAGAAATAATCAAGCAAACCCCTCCATTCCCTCTAGCTTAAATCCCAAAGAGACAATAAATAGCTTTGGAATTGGACTAGGTATACAAGAAAAAGTACCAGCAGATATAATAAAACTACCAAATGTGTATGCAAAAAGTGAGGCATTTATAACTTATAATAAACTTTCAGAATCTACATTTTCTGAAAATTATTCAGGAATTGGAATCAAAACAGATATTAGGCTCTATAAATATGCGGAAATTGGCATGCACTATGGAACAAAATTAAGTTATTCTTTATCCCAAGTTACAAAAAAAGGAGATAGCTCCTCCGATTCTCGCTCCTTATTGATAAGCTTTATTAGTTTAGGATTTGATATAGGATTCTACTTCTGATAAAACAATTTCATGATTAGCAGGTACGATCATACACAAATATCTAAAATATGGGCTGATGACAATAAGTTTAAACTCTTTTTAGAGATAGAACTAGCAGTCCTAAAAGCATTTGAAACCTATGACAAAATACCTAAGGGAATTTCAGAAAAAATTAAAAAAGATGCCAAAATTGACATAAATAGAATCAAAGAAATAGAGACTACTACTAAACATGATGTAATAGCATTTTGCACATCAATTACAGAAGTTTTTCCACCAGATATTGCCAAATACTTTCATTTTGGAATTACTTCATCTGATGTAATTGATTCAGCATTAACAATTCAACTAAAAGAATCTGTTGAACAAATAATTACTAAATTACAAGAATTAATTAAAACTACAAAAAATAAGGCAAACGAAACCAAAGAAATTCTTTGCATGGGAAGATCTCATGGAATGTATGCTGAACCTATGAGTTTTGGACAAAAATTCTTAAGTTTTTATAATGAGTTAAACAGAAGACTAGAGGATTATAAAAATTACTTAGGTTCACAATTAACTGTTCAGTTTTCAGGGGCAGTAGGAAATTATACTATTATTACACCTGAAGTAGAAAAATACGCTGCCAGTATATTAAATTTAAAAGTAGAACCTTTATCAACTCAAATAATTCCTAGAGATAGGATTGCAAAATTAATTAGTATTGGAGCACTGACTGCTAGTGTCCTTGAAAGAATGGCAGTAGAAATTCGCCATCTACATCACTCAGATATAAAAGAAGTTCATGAAGGATTTTCCAAAGGACAAAAAGGCTCATCAATTATGCCCCATAAAAAAAATCCTATATCAACTGAAAATATAACTGGAATATCTAGAGTAATAAGATCTCATAATTCAATTTCATTAGAAAACTGTGTACTCTGGCATGAAAGAGATATATCTCATTCAAGCGCTGAAAGAATTTTTCTACCAGATCACTTTGGCCTAATCTATTATGCATTAAATAGAATGAACAGTACTCTTGAAAATTTAGTAATACATAGAGAAGCTATCGAAGAAAAAGTATTTAATAACTCTGATTATTTATCTAGTTACTACCTTCATCAATTAATTGAAAAAACTAATCTATACAGAGAAGACATATACCCACTTATACAAAAAGCAGCATTTACATCCCAAAACTCTAAAGATTCAGAAGTATTTTATTCAAATCTAATAGATATTTTAAAACAAAAAAAAATAAATATTGATATTACAAAACCTACCACTGATAACATAAGAAAGATATATACAAAAAATATTGATCAACTATTTAACCTAAAATAAAATATACTTTAATTTAATAATAAATAAAAATCTAATAATTTTATTTTCTGTTATAAATATTTATTTTTAATGTCTATCATGTCCATGACCGCTACCTCTACTTATATTATTAATAACTAAATCAGCACTAGCTGCGTGTATAGGACGATGGTTATCACTATTTAGTTGGACATGAATTAAATTCTTTCCTTCTTTTAACATATACCCTGGAATATAAAAATAATTTGAATATACTCTAGTGATTTTCTTACCATTAATATAAAGATGACCATGACCAGTATTTACATAGTGGTTTGGCTTACAATTTATATTATTCGGCGTAAAAAAGTTTATTGCATATCTACTAATCCTAGGAACTATAACTAAGTTAAAACCGTTTACTGCATCTCTTTTTGCTTTTAAAGAAACCCTTATATTAGATGGATTTTCTATCACATCATGGCTAGGCTTTACTAATTGACAATGTCTATCTGCCAATAAGGTGGTTGTAATTAAAGTTGTAAAAATTAAAATTGCTTTTTTCATAAATAATCTCCATTTTTCTATATTGATGTACTAAATTATTAACTATCCTAAAGTTAATAACTAATATTCCAAATAATATGTAGCAACATGTATCAATATTGATATAGTAAGTCAAGCTAGCATTTAATATATCCAAATTATTATGATCTTCTATATTTAAAGTATATAGCCTTAAAATAAAATTATTTACAGAAAGTTAAATTTTAGTAATTTTCACAGAGCAAATTTCCTTATTACCATCTTTTACACTACAACTTGCAGAGGATTTTCCATTTAAAACTTTTGATAATACATCCGATGATATTGAACAAATACCTATTTTATCATTAAAAATAATATCATCTTCCCAGATATCAAAAATCAGTCCTCCTCTATGATTAAATGGTAACTTTATATTTGAATACTTTTCAATATTATTATTTATGATATCCGTGCCTATAGAGTATTTTAATACACTCCTAGGTTCAGAATTAGGTGAGATAAAATCGGTGGAGTCAATACAAGTAATCACAATATTAAGAGTTATTGGACGACTTGAATAATTTGAAACCACATCTGCTATATTATTGACTAGTTCACTAGCATCCTTATTAAAATCACTACTTAAAGCCATAGAACTTCCTCCAACTTCTACCTTTATCAATGGATTAATATTACTTTTATTATTTTCTGGTATTGCTATTTCTGCAGGGACTTTAGAAACTTGTTCATCAATAGTTAACTTTGGTGTTTCTTGAAATTTTTCTTCTATTGGGCCTATTACTGTAGGGATTTTAGAAGCTTGCTCATCAATCCTTAATGTTGGATTTGCTATATGCATATTATTGTACACTGGTTTAATATTTCTAACAAAATTATTTAAACATGAAGTTTCACCTGAACTATAAGTCGACATACAATGTTTTATCTGCTCTACTGAAATATTTTGATTTTGGCCTACAATTTCTGTACATTTCAATGAATAACTTACACGATACCTTTCATTTTCACCACTACAAGCTTTTGCCTTATCTAGTGGAATATTATAGGAACTCATAAGTCTTAAACATGAAGTTTCACCTGAACTATATTCTGACATACAATGTTTTATCTGCTCTACTGAAATATTTTGATTTTGGCCTACAATTTCTGTACATTTCAATGAATAACTTACACGATACCTTTCATTTTCACCACTACAAGCTTTTGCCTTATCTAGTGGAATATTATAGGAACTCATAAGTCTTAAACATGAAGTTTCACCTGAACTATATTCTGACATACAATGTTTTATCTGCTCTACTGAAATATTTTGATTTTGGCCTACAATTTTTGTACATTTCAATGAATAACTTACACGATACTCTCCGTTTTCACCACTACAAGCTTTTGCCTTATCTAGTGGAATATTATAGGAACTCATAAGTCTTAAACATGAAGTTTCACCTGAACTATATTCTGACATACAATGTTTTATCTGCTCTACTGAAATATTTTGATTTTGGCCTACAATTTCTGTACATTTCAATGAATAACTTACACGATACTCTCCGTTTTCACCACTACAAGCTTTTGCTTTTTCTATTGTAATATTAGCATTTACTATATTAGAAAATACTAAAAAAACTATACCAATTAATAAACTTTTCATCCTATTTTTCCTCCTATAATTTATCAAATTAAATTTTAGATTCCACAAAAGCTTTCCATAAAGTACTTATCGTATTTTTATAAGAAATACTTAACTTATACATCTATTACCATAATAATTTCAATAAGTTAGAGTATATTATAGATAGTTTAGAAAATTCTATTTTAAAACTTATAGTAAATCGTCTTTATTCTCCTGCTTAAGATAATCAATAATATTACGAACATCTTGAGCTCTATCTTTGGGAATAATCATTACTGAGCTATCAGTAGTTACTACTACTAAGTTATCTACATAATTTAAAGATACAAATTTGTTTTGAGCATATACAATATTACCTTTTGCATTTTGGGTATGAACTTCTCTTGCATCTACTATAGTATTACCATTTGAACTTTTGATAACTTTTTCTAAACTATCCCATGAACCTAAGTCATTCCAGTCAAACTGAGCTATTAGCATATTAATATCTTTAGTTTTTTCAATAATTGCATAATCTATAGATTCACTGGGAATATCTTTATATATATTTTCTAATTTTTCATAATCTTCTATAGAATTATAAATATCCTCATAAAATCTATATAAATCTTTGGAATGGATAGAAAATTGCTTTAAAAAAGTCTTCAACTTACCAATAAACATTCCAGAGTTCCAATAATAATTGCCTTCATTTATATATTGTCTAGCAATTTCTTTTTTAGGTTTTTCTTTAAAATTATCTACCTTAAAGACATTATCATTTAACTTCTTTGCTACTTGAATATATCCAAATCCTGTATGAGGACTATCAGGTTTTATACCAATAACTATAATATTATCTTTGGCCAAAGAGCTAGCAAGCTTTATAGTCTTTTCAAATCCATATTTATTTAAGATACAATGATCTGATGGAGATACTACGATAACACTATCTTCTTTTATTCCTTTATATGCCATAGTTGCCAGTGAAAATAAAATAGTGGGTGCAGTATTTTTTGATTGTGGTTCAAATATAACTTGAGATTTTGAAACAATCTTTGAAACTAAAGATTCTTGCTTTTTAACTGTGGCAACAAAAAGATTTTCATTTAAAATTAAATTGCTAAAACGTTCTATACTTTCTCTTAATAAAGATTTTCCTGATATTAAGTTTAAGTACTGTTTGGGTTTATTAGATACAGATGCTGGCCAAAAACGAGTTCCCCTACCTCCAGCCATAATCAAGCAGTATAAATCTTTATTGATCATTATATTTATAATCTACCGATAAAATAATCTTGACCTTCAAAAAGAGAATTTTCTTTTGCCACATATTCTTTAGCTGCACTAGTAGATAAAAAAGAACCAAGGCTAACTCTATACCATATACCTCTATTCTTTATATTAACTCTCCTTATAATAGGATTATATCCTCTAACTTTAAATCCCTTGGAATAATCTCTTGCCTCTTCTTGAGTTCTAAATGACCCTAAATAAAGAGTATAACGTACAGGTCCTTCTCTTAAAGAGCTAGTATCTGCAACTTCTTCCAATTTTTTAATTTTTGGAACTCTTTTTATCTTCTCCTTTTTTCCAGAAAACTCTTTACTTATCTCTTCACTAATTGAATTTATTCTCTCATTCTCCAGTGCCTTTTCACCTATTTTATTATTATCTAAAAGTTTATTAGCATCTTCTTCAACAGAGGATAAAAATTCTACTTTATCCTTATCTTCTTTTTCATATCCAGCTTTTTCATAATTGTATTGTTTGCCAATCTTAATTCCCAGTGAAAACGAAAATATAGCTATAGCTACTACAAAAAGAAAAATAAAAAATGCCTCTTTCTTAGCGAGTACATATAGCTTGGCGTTAGAACCCATATTTATATCCTAATATCTACCTATAAAATATACAACAAAATAAGTTATTGTGGAAAAAATTATCATGGGATTGAATAAAAATCTTCCAATCTCTAATAAAAATATCAATAAAATTAAATAAATAGATAAAAGTAGTTGGATGCTTTTTTGCATATAAAGAATATAAAAAAGGAGCATAAAATGAAGAATTATCAAAAATCACATTTAAAATCGACATCAGGTCAAAGTGTTATGGAATATGTTATAATATCTAGTCTAATTGGAATATTCTGTTTAGTGGCCGTAAAGCAATTTGGAAGTGTTATTCAAAAGAGAATAACTCTAATGAGAAATCAAATCGTAAAAAATATAAATATAGATAGATAATGATTGGATATATTCTATCTACTACTCTCTTATTATTGGTAGCAATAAAGACAAGTGAACTATATACAAAATTTAAATGTAGATCATCATTTTATAGGAATTCATTTAAGAATATATCAAAGGGAATACACAAGGAATATCCATCAACGAAAACATTTAGATTTTGCAATTTTATAGGTATTTATAAAAGAGACAAGCACATACACAAAACTTCAACTATAAATAACGGGTGGAAGTTAGATCTTAACTTAAAAACTACTATTAAAAATAATGGAGGTATAATTAGCTTTCCTGCAATGCTTATAACTATTATGATTAGTTATGCTGCCATATTGGCAATAATTGTCTCTATAACTAGCTATTTATCTAATCAAAGGAGAGCAAAAGCATATTTATGCTACCGCTATTATACCCAATATACTAATAAATATATAAATCATATGGGAAAATTTAATATTGCTATTGCCTCTAGCTTCGCACTGCAAGCAGTTCCTCAATTTTATGCTAAGGCTAAAATAGTAAATAAAATATTAAAAAGGACGCAAAGTATTGCCCATATTTCATATTTGAAAAAAATTACTTCATTTTTGAATTGTTCATGGAAACAACGGTCAATATTCTTTAAAACTATTGCCTATAAAACAAACGGAACAAAATTAAGTAGAGATTCTACTGGAATAGTTCCATTGAAAAATAAAGAGTGGAAAGTATTTATTCCCTCTTATAAAGAGAAATTTATAATATGGATTCAATACAAAATGGAAAGCTCCTACGGTCTAAGTGCAGTAGTAGACTCAAAAGAAATCAATTTGGATTTAGTCAACTAGAGACAGTTTTATGGATAAGTATCCTATTTTGTATATTATCTATCACATACACAATAAGCAATAAAATTAATAAGAAAAATTTAAAAAACATTAATAGATTTAAATATGAATGGAATAAAATTGATTTATAAAAATAAGGATAAAAAAAATAAAATAAAAAATATTCAACTAATACTGTCTTTAGTATTTACCAATTTATTTACTGCAATAATATTTATACCCTCAAATAATAACCAACCTCCTGGATTTTTACCTGCTCCTGATGGTCATACTACTATGATATTACCAATTGTATCTTATGCTAATTTTTCATCTCAAGAAAAAATAGCAGTTACCATTTATTATCAAAAAAAATTAATTGTAGAGAAAGCATATATATATCCTATAGATAAACCATTTAATTCTGAAGATCAATTATATTTAAATCAAGAAAAAAATATTGATTATTATAGAGTAGATATTCCTATAACAAGAGTTGGTACTATAATTTCTATGCAAAAAAAAATATTTCATGCATATCCATATACAAAATTAATGACTCAAACAAAAAAGGGTAAACAATATGAATTTATTTTTTAAGACTACATTTATTTTTTTTATTTTATCTTGGAATATATATGCTAGAGATATAATAATAATAAGCTACAATAAGCATAAATCAAAAGCTCACGATATCAAAAAAATTATATTAAATGATATAAAAATTCCTATTGAATTAATTAGCATTAAGAAATCAAATAATCCCTGCTCTCCCATTAAAGAGGCTATATTGCATATATGCATAGATAAATACAATCAAATGCAATTTCCAGTGATGAAAAGAGATATTCTTAGATATTCATTTAAAGGATTTCTAAATGATGAATAATTACTTCTTATCAATGTGTATATCAAATTTAGGAGTTGAACCATGTCTCATAAGACGATTTTTACGCTTTCTACCTAATTTTGTTCTTTTATTTGCTCTTCTATTACGGGTAACTCTAGTTCTTGAAACCATATTATCTCTCCTTAAGACTTGCTTTTTATACCTAATAATACATTTTGTCAAAATACTAATATTTTTATTTTGCCTCCCTACATTTGCTGACTCTAAAGACATTATTATGGCCAAAGGAGAACATAGGGAGCTAAAACTTGCGAAATTGCGTCGATATACAGTAGGAAATCGTGAAATAATTTCATACAAACACCTAGCTAAAAAAGAAACTATAATTATAAAAGGTAAAAAAATGGGATTTACCCAATTAATTATCTGGGGACATAACGAAATCAAAAAGAGCTATAATATTTATGTTTTAAGTAAAAATAATCATTTAAAGATGCTTCACTTAGTTGAAACTCTAAAGAGATTAAAACTAAAAACAACCTCTGCTGGACTGATTATAATCGCCGAGGGAGAAATAAAATATCTAAAAGATTTAGAGTTGATAAATAAGCTCATCAAAGAAAATCCAAAAAGATTGCATATTAAGGCAACCTTATCTTCTAAACTAAAATCTAAACTTTTAGGAGATATTTATAAAGTATTTTTTAATAATTATATAGATTATATTAGATGCTCTATATCTTATTACCAAATACTCTGCTATTACCCTAATAATTCCAATATTTCAAAACAAGTCATAAATCATTTAAAAACAAAATATAATGTTCAACTCATTCCTATCCCTATAATAAATAACAGCTCTAATTTTTATGTCAAATTAAAATTAATAAAAATAGAAGATGTAAAAGGCAAAGAAATTCAATGGGGATTAGAACAAATCTCTGGAAGTTTAGAGGAATTATTTAACAAAAACATAATAAGCATTATCAAAAAAAATAAATTACTCCTAAAAAATGAAAATATTCATTTTAAAACTATGGCACAACCTCAAATGATAATTATGCCAGATGTTGACACTACTATTGATATAGGTAGTGAAATTGCTTATAATTCTGATTCAAATAACCAATCCACTATAACTAAGTGGAAATTTATTGGTCTAAAACTCAAGCTTAAATTAAAAAAAACTGGAAAGAAGTATATAATGGAATTTAAAAATGATTTCTTTAGAGCAAATACAAATAATTTATCAACTAGTGGCAATAGGCAACAATCATCTTTAATTATAGAATTAAATAAACCAATAAAATTATTTGAAATAGGATTTGAAGATATTAATAATAAAAGCACTAAACTGCCCTTAATTTCAAAAATACCTCTATTATCCAAACTAGTTGGTTCAAAAATAAATAATAAAGTCTACAAAAAAATTATAGGTATAATTAAATTGGAGAAAATAAAGTGAATAATATACTCACTAATTTTAAAATATATTTTAATGAAACCTTAAATCAGACTATAGAATTTAATTCAAACTCTATAATAGAAAAATTTTTAGATGTCCATGAACAAAATAATGACAATAATAAAAACTTATTAAAGAATTGGTTAGAAAATACATATGAGCATAAATATATAAAAAAAATTATTTCTAATAAAAAATTTCAAGAGATAATAATTCATAACAATAATTATGCTCAACTTATCGACAATGATTTTTATAGAATAAAGCTAGATAATATATCCCCTGATGATTACCAATTATCTTTAGAGATTTTTTGTCTAAAAAACAATATATCTTGGAACTTTTCAACACCTTATGCTAGTTTTTTTACCTCTATTGACAATAGATTATTTAGAGCAACTCTAACTCACCACTCAATAACCCCTGTAGGAAGTTCTAAACTATTTTTGCGAGCAATTGAAAAAAGTGACTTTAATTTAAATTGTTTTATAAAGGAAGATAGTATAATAAAACTAAAAAATATAATTAAAGATAAAAGTAATACTATTATATGTGGTCCCACTGGTTCAGGAAAGACAACTTTAATGCGATCTATGTTAAAAGAAATAAATAATCATGAACATCTAGTAATACTAGAGGATACTCATGAATTATACTTAAATAGAGAAAACACATCATTCTTACTAAGTTGTAAAAGACGAGATTTATCTTTAGAAAAATTTTGCTCTTACTCTTTGAGAATGCGTCCTTCTAGAATGGCACTAGGAGAAATCCGCTCTCAAGAAGTCATTCCATTTTTTATGATGATGAATGCTGGCCATAATGGGTTAATTAGCACAATTCATGCAAATAGTGCTGTTGAATCTATTGATAGATTAGCTCTATTATTTTGTCTAAATAATAAAAGACAAGGAATTGACCTAGAATATGTCATTAAGATGATATGTGGATGCATAGATAAAATCATCATGGTTGATAACCATAAAGTAGTTGAGATAATAAAAGTACTGGGTAGTGAAAAAGAGCACCCATACTTTGAATACGACTATAAAGCTAGTTAATTCCTTTTAATTTTTTTGTGAGCAGATTTTCTATTAATTAAAAAGTCCTCTCCTATACGCCTTTTTCTATCCTCTAAATATTCAGAAAAATTACCATCAAACCATTGTGCTATATCCTCTTCAAATGAAAGAATATGTGTAGAAATTCTATCTAAAAAATAACGATCATGAGAGATAATAACTGCACAACCAGGAAAATCAATTAAAGCTTTTTCTAGAGCTTGTAATGTATTTACATCTAAATCATTAGTAGGCTCATCTAAAAGTAGCAAATTACCCTCTTGTTTTAATAAACACGCTAAATGAACCCTATTTCTCTCTCCTCCAGATAATTCGTCAACCTTCTTTTTCTGATCCTCTCCAGAAAAATTAAAACGATTGGTATATGCCCTTGAATTAACATCTCTACCTCCAATCTTTAATACATCATTTCCACTAGAAATCACTTGATAAACAGTTTTATCTGGATCTAAGTCTCTATCTTGGCCAATATATGAAAGTTTTACTGTCTTACCTATCTCTATAGCTCCATTATCTGGTTTTTCCTCACCAACAAGCATTTTGAATAGGGTAGTTTTACCTGCACCATTGGGGCCAATAACTCCTACAATCCCTCCAGGAGGCAATTTAAAGCTCAACTTATCATATAATAATTTATCTCCATAAGATTTGCTCAAACCCTCTACATTTATAACTACATCCCCTAGACGATCTCCACTTGGTATAAATATTTCATTAGTTTCAGTGTATTTTTCTTTGGATTGTTTTAATCTATCCTGGTAATCTTTTACTCTAGACTTTGATTTTGCATGTCTAGCTTTAGGAGAACTCTTAATCCACTGAAGTTCTTCTTTTAAATATTTTTGCCTTTTTGATTCCCTTTTCTCCTCTACTTCTAACCTCTTAGTTTTTTGCTCTAGCCAAGCTGTATAGTTACCTTTAAAAGGAATACCTTCTCCTCTGTCTAACTCTAAAATCCACCCTGCAACATTATCTAAAAAATAACGATCATGAGTCACAGCAATAATTGTCCCCTTATAATCCTTTAAATGCCTCTCCAACCATAACACAGTCTCAGCATCTAAATGATTAGTAGGCTCATCTAAAAGAAGTATATCAGGTTCTTTTAAAAGTAATCGACAAAGAGCTACTCTTCTTTTCTCTCCTCCTGACAGAGTTGCACATTTTTGATCTGGGGGAGGACAACATAAAGCATTCATAGCAAGTTCCAATCTATTATCAAGAGACCAAGCATCTGCAGCGTCTAAGCGATCTTGAAGTTTTGCTTGCTTAGCAAGCAAATTATTCATTTGATCTTCAGTCAAATCTTCAGAAAACTTTGCGCTAATATCATCAAACTCTTTTAATAAATCTACTATATTCTGTACCCCCTCTTGCACTACCTCTTTTACTGTCTTTTCTGGATTTAACTGCGGTTCTTGTTCTAAGTATCCAATAGAATAACCTCTTGATAAAACAGCTTCTCCTAAATAATCCTCATCAATGCCTGCCATGATCTTTAAAAGAGTAGATTTACCAGAACCATTTAGGCCTAAAACTCCTATTTTAGCTCCATAAAAATATGAAAGACTTACATCTTTTAAAACTTTCTTTTGTTGGTAAATCTTACTAACTCTACTCATAGTATAGATAATTTGTTTTCCTTCTTCGCCCATAGATACTCCCTTTTTTAAATGACTAACAAATCATAAAATTATCACTTATTCAATGAAAAAAATTGTAAAAAGTTGTTTAATATACAAAAAGTAACCACTTAAAAAGCATATTGCTAAAGATAAGAATTTAACCAATGATAACTCCTTTATAAAAGACTCAAACCTAATATGAAGTAATGACCAAGTTTCGTCTATCGCTTCCTGCAAACTTTGATAAATAGGCATACCATTTTTCCAATCAGTAATAATTTCCCTCAATTTTCCCTGTATAAGTGCTAACTCCCTATAATTATCCTGTAAAAATATATTAGTATTTGATAACTTTAATGTATCTTTTATAGAGTTTTTTGCTTCACTTAAAGTTATAATTAAAAATAAAGTTTCAAAAGCATTACCATATGGGGCAAAAATTCTAGTAGTTCTCATATGATAAAATATTAAAAAGAATATTGTTCCCAAGGCTTGCAAAAAAGCAATTATTAAATAAGTTTCTAAATTAGCATTGATTGATAATGAAAAAATAACAAACCCAATAAACCCCCAAGTAACTAATGCTATTGATATGAACTGAAAGATTGCTGAATAAAGTTCTTCTCTAACTTTTTTATTAAATTGTATATCTTTATTTAAATTTTCTCTTATTTGCAATAAACTCCTATTAATAGATATCCCATAACTTCTCCTATATTTGCATAAAATATGAATCACTCTAGTAAAAAACTTGTACTGTGGAAAATCCTCACTATTTAAAATACTAGAATTTTTCTGCCCCACAACAGTTATAACTCTAAGTAATTTTCTACCATTTTTTATATCTCCTCTTTTTAAGCTATCTAGTAAATTATAGATATGGGCCCAAATCCTATAGGGAATAAAAACAAATAAAATCAAGCATATAATAGATAATAAAACCTTAACTAACATACTTAATGGTATGCAAAATATATAGCAATTATTTTGATTATAACTAGCTAATATTGTGTAGAAACTTTACAACTTTGAACAATTTTTACATCTCACTGGCATAAAAATATCTTGCCATATAAAGTCATAAATGCTTATACTTGCCAACTCAAAAAGGAAGAAAGTAAATATGCCTCAAGTATGCAGATTGACAGGAAAAAGAAGGCTAGTTGGGAATAAGGTTTCCCATGCTAAAAACAGAACTAAAAAAAACCAAAGGCCTAATATCCAAAATAGTAAAATATTCGATAGTGTAACTGGAAAGTTCATAAATTTAAGGGTATCAACTAAAGCCATTAAAACTATAGATAAGCTAGGCTCTCTATCAAAATTTATAAGAAAATATGGCCATAAATTAACCAACTCTGCAAAAAAGGAATTAAAAAGAGCTGGATTTAAACTCTAAAGCATATTATAAAAAGTAGGCAAAAATTTCCTCAACTAAAATTTTCCCAAGTAAGGCATATAAACTCCATATGTTATTATTTAGTATATGATTATTTCAAAAAGCAATGATCCTGTTTTTATAAAAAAAATACCTCTAAAGATCTGGCGTCTAAGTGATGAAATAGAAGCTATAGTAAAATTACAAAAAGAACGAAATAAAGAAATAGATATAAAAAATATTGAAGAAGAGTTTATAAATATATTTAATAACTCTAAAGAAAATGAAAATAAAGATAAAGATAAAAAAGAAATAATAGGACTAAATAAAGCAAGATCGACAATCTTACCTAGTGACAAAATCTATTATGGTGTTGCCGTATTATCTGAAATAAACATGGATAACATATATATTTTTTGCACTGAATTATTTGTAATAGGACAATCTATAGTAATAGAATTACAAATTCCTAAGCTATTTTCTATAAACGCAGATATAAGTTATTGCTCACCACTTAATTTAAAAAGTAGAATCATAAGCGATAAAAAGCTAAATTATAGACTAGTTGCTAACTTTACTTTCATAAAACAGGGAGAGAGAGCAGCTCTAAGAGAATTTGTTCAATTAGTAGACCCCATTAAATCCTATAAAGAAGAAGATACTGATGAAGAAAATACTAATTTAAAATCACAGGAAAATACAAATAGTGAAGACTCCGAATCAAAAGAGGTAAATGAAGATAATACTCCTAATGAAGATAAAGATAGCCTTGACCTAGAAGAAAAAGTCGCTTCATAATATACACTTTACATTAACAATATATATAATAAAAAGTAATGTTAATTAACATAGAAATAAAAAAATCTAGTTCAATATGGTTGATATGTATATTTACATCTATATTATTAATAGCAACAATAATTATTGAGTTTTTTCAAGCACCTATTAACGCAAATAAAGAATTGGATTATTATAGGAAACTTCTAGCAAAAGAAAATATTAAAGATATAAAAGGAATAATAATAAAAAATAGATTAGGAATATTTAATATTAAAAAAGAAGATAATAATTGGAAATTAATATATCCTAGAAAGTTTCCAGCTAGAAAAAATTCTATTGAAAAACTAATAAAATCATTAGGAAATATTACAATCAAAAGAATATATAGAAAAGATTCAATTAATATATCTAACTTTGCTTTAGACAATCCTACCGCTGAAATAACCCTACTTAAAGAAAATCAAGAAGACATTAATATAAAACTAGGATTAATTAACCCTATAGATGGATCAACTTACGCATCTGTTTCCCAAAGAGATGTAATTTACCATATAGACATCATAAAAACACCTCTTGATTCTCTAGATATACCAAATATTATTGACTCTAGAATATTTTTTATAAAAGAAGGACAGCCTAATATTTTCAAAATCTCTAAAAATAAAAAAACTATTCTATCTATTAAAAAACACACTTCTGAAGAGTGGATAAACAATAGAGGTGAAAAATTAATAATAAAAAATGTGGAAAACTTAATAAATAAAATAAAAGGAATAAAAAGCCTATTTATTTTAGATAAAACTTCAGAAAAACTTAACAAAGAATTAAAAACATATATTGAAAATCCTTTATACAATTTAACAGTAGTAGGTAAAAATAAACAAGAAATAATTTACACTATTTCAAATCCTATTGGCTCATTAACAGGTATTAAAATGCAAAAGTGGAAAAATGTTTTAATCACTGCATCTAATCGTCCCCACCCATACATTGCTAGCAAAGAGATAATAAGAATTCTTAATAAGAAATATAATCTCAAAAAATTATCTTTTAAAAAATTATTTTATTAATAATATGTATTATTTAATTTCTTTATGAATAGTATGACGTCTTAAAAAGTAATTATATTTTTTAAGTTCAATTCTATCTGTTGTCTTTCTTTTATTTTTTGTAGTTGTATAACGAGAAGGAGACTTTCCTTCCTTTCTAGCTTCAGTACATTCTAATGTAATTACCACTCTAGAGCCTTTTTTGGCCATATTCTACCTCCTAAGTACTTGACACTTATGACACCTTGAGAATAAATTGTCCACTAATTTTGCATTGCCACTATAAAATAACCTGATATTATAAAAATTCTATGCAAGTAAATAAAGATAATTGGAACCATACATTTTATAACAATAATCAACTAAAGGCCTTTATATCAATAGGTGCTAATGTAGATGAAAAAGAAGCCTATGAGCCTCAAATTATTTACTTTGTTACTGTTACTGATATGGAAGATCAAAAGCAGTACTTTCAAAGGCAGTTCTGTGACTTAAATAGTGCTCTAGAATTTTTACAAAATAGGTATGGTCTTTGGAATTTTAAAGACTTAAAAAGTAATAATTTAGGGGGATGTTCAAGTTGCTCTGCCCATTAAGCTTATAACATAAGTAATGAGTCATTCATAATTGGAAAAGGTTGCAATTCTCGGGGGGGGGGTATAATACTATTATGAGTAAAGGAAAAAACTATAATAAGAAAAGAGTGTGTAATAGTTGCCATAACAACCAAAAGGAATGTCAAAATCTTACCGATAATAACTTCTATAAAAATCTTTCTCTAAAAGACCTTAAAGAAAGATTAAAAGATTTAGATAAACAAAATTCTATTTTTTCAAAGCCAGAGTCAAAAAAGGAAAATACATACTCCTATGTTTTGACAACGGCAAAATATAAAGAAGGAAAATTTCAACAACACGGCTCAGCACCAAATTTTGAAGGAGGAGTTCTTACACTTTGTACATGCAAACACCGTATGCGTGCTTTAGGTCCTCCTTCAAATCAAGAAAAACCCTGGAAGGATTACTGGATTACTGGATTTACATCAAAATCTCAATACAAAGAAAAACAATGGTTATTCTATTTAGCAAAGATTCAAAAATCATATGAGTCTCATTCTGATATTTGGCACTGTAAAGAACTATGGAAAAACTACTCAAGAATTGAAAAGTGTGTCAGTGAAAATCCTTTAGGTGATATTTTCGAGCCTGAAAATGATAAAAAACTTGAAAATAAAGACAGGTATGAACCTACAAACTATAGTAATCCGTGCGAAAGTCACTCACACGGAAAAGGAAGCCAATGGCATGATGATATTAAAGAATATAAATATAAATACAAAGAGAATGAAAAGAAAAAACATCATAATCTCTTAGCTGCTGCTGAACCAAAACAAACATTTATTTGGACTAAGCCTGCAATACACTACAAAGCAAAAATTACTCAAGGGTGTAAAAAATTCTCATTAAATGATTTAATTAATAATCATCTGTCTGAAGGAGACTAAAAAGTGAAAGTCATTTTAAGTAGAAAGGGATTTGATTCAGAGTATGGAGGACATCCTTCTCCATTTGTAGTAGGACAAAAAATGCATTCTTTCCCAATTCCTTCATCTAAAGGCGGAATCCCTTATAAAAATATAAAGTTTTCTAAAGATGCAAGTGTAAAAGATGTTATAGAAGATTTGAAAATTAAAATTAAATCCAAAAGCTCAAATGGAAAGCAATTCTGTCATCTCGATCCAGACATTGATTACTCAGCACTAAAAAGACTAAAAAACTGGCGAGGGTCATTTGGACAGTGTGATAAAGCTCAAGGACATTTAAAAAATCAAGGTGTTAGTAAAGGCGATTTATTTTTATTTTTTGGCTGGTTTCGTAGGGCAATATACGAAAATAAGAAGTTAAGATTTACTAGGTCAGAAGGCGATTTTCATGCATTATTTGGTTACTTGTTTATCGAAGAAATTTTAACTATTGGATTAAATGACAAAGTACCTGAATGGTTAAAATATCATCCTCACTGTGAAACTAGATTAAGAAAAACAACTGGAAACACAATTTATATTGCAAAGAGATTTATTGCAAACAACCAGCCTGGTTTTGGATGCTTCAAAGCATCCGATAAACTGATTTTAACTAAAAAAGGATACTCAAAATCCAAATGGAATTTACCTAAAGATATCTTTTCCGATGCTCGCATATCCTACCATAATAAATTGGCATGGAAAGATGACTATTTTGACTCCGCTAAAAGGGGACAGGAATTCGTCATCAACGATAATAAGAAAGTAACTGACTGGGCCATAAATTTAATTAAAACCTATGCATAAAAACTACTCAGAACTATTTTACAAGTATATATCGACTCTAATTTCTCTGCCCATTAAGTTTATAGTGCTTGACAATAATAATAAATTTTGGCACCTTATCCCATAATGAAAAAGAAAATACATCCACAACTTAAAGCAATTAATGTCACTTGTGTTTGTGGAGCAAAATTTGAAACAATTTCAACTCAAGAGATCGGGAAAATAGATATCTGCTCCAATTGCCACCCGTTTTACACTGGAAAACAAAAAGTAATTGATACTGAAGGTAGAATTGAAAAATTTAAAAAGAAGTTTGGAAGTCGTTACTCCACAATTAAGAAAAAAAATAAAGATTAATTCTATTTTCTATCTTCAATACAAATATAATCCCTTCTGTTATACCCCTGATATATTTGCCTAGGCCGTGCTATCTTTGTGGAACTATCTTCTCTTAACTCTTTCCATTGAGCTAACCACCCTGGAAGCCTTCCAAGCACAAACATAACTGTAAACATATTTGTAGGAATTCCTAAAGCTTTATAGATAATCCCAGA
>CBDEVA010000003.1:0-58131 GCA_965243505.1 Bacteriovoracaceae bacterium
GCAATTACAAGAAACATGTAGAAAATTTGCAGAGCAAGAGCTGGCTCCACTAGCAGAAGAATGTGATAACCAAGAAAAATTCAATGAGAAGGCATTCAGAAAAATGGGGGAATTTGGATTTTTTGGTATAACTGCTGATAGTGAATATGGTGGAGCAGCAATGGGAGCAACTGCTGCAACCATTGTAATTAACGAATTTGCAAAAGTATGTGCCTCAAGTGCTTTAAGTTATCTTGCTCACTCAATACTATGCATAAATAATATTCAAAAAAATGCAAGCAGCGAACAAAAGCAAAAGTATCTACCCAAATTAATATCAGGTGAACATATTGGATGTATGGGAATTAGTGAACCCAATTATGGTTCAGATGCTGTAGGCCTACAAACAACTGCAAAAAAGCAAGATGAGTATTATATAATAAATGGTTCTAAGATGTGGATTACAAACGCACAGTACTCAGATATTGCATATGTATATACAAGAACTGGCAAAAATAAAAAGGATTTAACAACATTCATACTAGAAAAAGATAAGAATCACTACAATGTAGGCAAACCAATTCATAAGATGGGAATGAGAGCATCTCCTACAGGAGAGTTAGTATTTAATAATAACAAAGTTCCTATAGAAAATAGAGTTGGCAAAGAAAATGATTCTGTTTATCACATGATGAAAAATTTAGATATTGAACGCGTTACCATTTCAGGAATTTCTCTTGGTATAGCACAAGCTTGCCTTGAAAGATCAATAAAATATGTCAATGAAAGAAAGCAATTTGGGAAGACTCTTGCAAATTTTCAGTTAATTCAAAAAATGATTGCTGAAATGAAAACTGAAACAGAGATGATGAAATCATTTCTATACAATATAGCTTATCAATACGATCACGGTGGAGATAATCCTGTAAATGCTTCCATGGTAAAACTAGCACTTCCTAAAATGGCAACTAAAATAGCTTTAGATGCCATTCAAATTCATGGCGGATATGGATATAGTAGAGAATTTCCACTAGAGAGATACATGAGAGATAATAAATTAAATGAAATTGGTGCTGGAACAAATGAAGTTATGATAATGATAATTGCAAAAAACATTCTTGAAAGTATAGAAAAATGATAGAACAATTAATTTCTCAACTTGAAAAATTTCGGTTAAAAAATATCGAACCATTCATGGAAAAGGATGATGAAACTGGTAATTTTCGTTTAGAAATATATAAAAAATTGGGAGAGTTAGGTTTTACAGGAATAACTCAACCACAAGAATATGGTGGTGCTGAACTATCATATAAAGAATTATGCTTGGTTCTTGAAGAAATTGCTAAATCATCTGTAGCATATGCCATTACTTTGTCAGTCTCTAATATGGTTCAATCAATAATTAATAAATATGGAAATAATGATCAAAAACAAAAATATCTTCCAATTCTAACTAGTGGAGAAGAAATTGGCTCATTTTGTCTAAGTGAAAGTAGTGCTGGCTCAGATGCTGCTTCCATTAAGGCCACAGCTAAAAAAACAAGTGATGGTTACATAATAAATGGAAATAAAATGTGGGTTACAACTGGTGGAATATCAAAAACATATATAGTTATGGCAAGAACTGGTCAAGAAGGAAACAAGGGCATATCTGCCTTTATAGTTAGGGATGGTATGAAAGGAATTTCTTATGGAAAAAAAGAAAATAAAATGGGATGGAGAATATCACCAACAAGTGAGGTAATTCTAGAAAATTGTAATGTACCAAAAGAAAATTTACTAGGAAACGAAGGCGATGGGTTTTCTATTGCCATGAATGCCTTAAATAAAGGAAGAATAACAGTAGCATCAATTGCTGTAGGATTAGCACAAAGAGCATTAAATGAAGCTATAAAGTACTCTATAAGCAGAAAGCAATTCCAAAAGCCGATATATGAGTTTCAAGGGCTACAATTTATGATCTCAGATATGGCCACTGAGCTTGAAGCTAGTCGAGCATTAGTAAAAAAAGCAATATCTATATATGATGAAGGAAAAGAAGATATTAAATTCTCCTCTATGGCAAAGTTAAAATCAACAGATGTAGCGATGAAAATTACTACTGATGCTGTACAAATACTTGGAGGTGTTGGATATACTAAAGAATATCCTGTGGAAAGGCTTATGAGAGATGCTAAAGCATTACAAATTGTTGAAGGAACAAATCAAATTCAAAGAGTAATAATTGCTAAAGAATTGAAGAAAAATTATCAATAAAATATGTCTATATCAATTAATCTTAGTAATACATCTGAATTTGTTAACTTTAACCAACAAGTTAAAGAAGAATTTATAAATCTTATTCATAGCAAAAAAAATGGTTTCTTTTGTTTAGAAGATTCTTATAAAAATCTAGAAGATGCAAAGAAAATATTATCAAACTTTAAGAAAAAAGAATTTTTTATACATATAGGTATTGGCGGTAGTTGTCTAGGCCCTAAAATGCTAATAGAAGCATTAGCGAAAGATAATAAAAATAACTTTAAATTTATTGATAATATTGATCCAGATATAATTAACTTTCAATTAAAAGACATAGATATTAACAAGACATTATTTTATATAGTTTCAAAATCTGGTGATACTTTAGAGACATTAGCAATTCTTAGTATTATAGTAAATAAACTAAAAGAACAAAAAATTTATGAAAGTAAGTGGAAAAACCACTTAGTATTTGCAACTAATCCTAATGAAGGATCTCTAAAAGATTTTTCTATTAAATATAATATAAATTGTTTGGATGTATCAGATAATATTGGTGGTAGATATAGCGTTCTTACTTCTGTTGGAATATTTACAGCATTATTTGCGAAATTAAAAGTAGAAGACTTGTTAGAAGGAGCAAAAAACTTTACTAACGAATTATCAAACAAAGAACACACACTATTTAAATTAGCTTCTATTATAGAAAATTTATCAAAAAAAGGTATAAATCAAACTGTATTCATGCCATACACCTCTAAATTATTGTCATTATCCAACTGGATGGTACAATTATGGGCAGAGAGTTTAGGAAAAAATAATAAATCACCAACACCAATACCTGCTATAGGAACTACAGATCAACACAGTCAATTACAATTATTTTTAGATGGACCTAAAAATAAACATATAATATTTTTCTCATTAGAAGACTTTGAAAATGATTTTGATGTAGAAATATGCAATGAAAAATACCCTAAACATTGCTCTATTAAATATTTAATAAATACTAATTTAAAAGTAACTCATGAATCTCTAATAAAAAAAAGTGTACCATGTTGCCAAATAAATATAAATAAATTAAATGAATACTCTCTCGGAGAGTTAATTATGTTAGGGCAATGCTTAACTGTAATAGTAGGCCTTTATCTTAATACTGATCCATTTGGCCAGCCAGGAGTAGAAATGCAAAAACAGAGATTAATAGATATTTTAAGGCAAACAAATTGAAATAGGAGCATACTTAAGTATAGAATGTTAAAAATGAGTAACAATAAAAATACAACAGATTCAACTATACTTATAAGTGATATTCATGAAGCCCTAAATACCTCTGAAAATGAAGCTATTGATAAGCCTGCTGCACTACTTGCCATTGGAGGAGACTTAAATGGAACATTATTTGATATTAAACCATTAACAACAATAGGACGTAATGCAGACAATACCATTATATTAGAATTTAATGGAATATCTCGTAAACATATAAAGATAACTGAAGATGATAATGACTCTCATATTATTGAAGATATGGGATCAAAAAATGGAACATTTATAAATAATCAAAAAATAAATAAAAAGAAATTATTAAATAAAGGAGATATTATAAAATTAGGCTCTATAACATTAAAATATCTACCAAAAGGTGATACAGAAAGATTAACTTACGAAAAGCTAAACATGGATGCTAATACAGATAAGCATACAGGTTGTTTTAATAAAATATACTTTCTAAATGAATTAGATAGGGAAGTAAAAAAATCAAAAATAACAGGAAATCCATTATCATTGATAATATTTGATCTAGATCATTTTAAAAGTATAAATGATAATCATGGCCATGCTACAGGAGATTATGTTATTAAAACCACTGCTGAAATAATAAGAAAAAATAGCTTAAGAGAAAATGATATATTTGCAAGATATGGGGGAGAAGAATTTGTAATTTTATTACCAAAAACAACTATTAAACAAGCATTTGAAATAGCTGAAAGGATGAGAATAGTAATTGAAAAAAATAATTTCACTTATGAAAAAAATAATATAAATGTAACTATTTCTATTGGTATATCTGATTACAGGCAAGGAGTAATAAATGGAGAAGAATTATTAAAAAGAGCAGACATAGCTGTATACAAATCAAAAGATAAAGGTAGGAATCAAACAAATTTTTTTAAAGAATAAAATGTATCAAGATATTGAAGTATCATCAAAAATTCAATTATTACCAGAATATCTCATAGATCAAATAAAAGCTGGAGAAGTTGTAGAAACGCCAGATTCTTTAATCAAAGAATTGATTGAAAACTCAATAGATGCCAATGCTGATAAAATTGAAATTACTATAAAAAATAATGGCCTTGAAAGCATAATAATCAAAGATAATGGTGAAGGAATGAGTAAAAATGATCTAGTTTATGCATTTTGTAGACATTCAACTTCTAAAATAAAAAATATTACAGATCTAGAAAGCCTTATTAGTTTTGGATTCAGAGGGGAAGCTTTAGCGTCAATTGCTAGCGTTTCACAAGTTACTTGTAATAGTAATACAAAAGATCAAAATGGAGGAAGAATAATTATTCATGGCGGCAAACAAAAATCACTAATTCCAATAAATAATATAAAAGGGACAATAATAAAAATAGAGAATATTTTTTATAATACTCCAGCTAGATTAAAGTTTCTAAGGTCAAAAACTTATCAAAAAAATGCAATTAATAAAAAGATAAATGCATTTTTGATATCCAATCCTCATATTCATTTTTCTATACAATGGGATGATAAAGAAAAAATAATATATAAAAAAAGTGATTTAATACAAAGAATAAAATTAGTATTATCGAACAAAAATCAAGAGTATATAAATATATCCAATGAACTAGGAGGTTTTTCATTAAAAGGTTTTATTTCAAAGCATTGCTCAATGGGGAACTCAGGAAAGACTCATTTTTTATTCATCAATAATAGACTATTTAAAGACAAGCAATTACACCAAATCATAATTAAAAATATGGAAAGATATTGGCCGACTGGTCATACAGGCAATTATATGATGTTTCTCCGTGCACCAAGTAATCATATAGATGTTAATATACACCCTAAAAAAGAATATATCCGCTTCTTTCAACCTAATCTTCCATTTACTTTGATTGCAAATTCAATTAAATGCTATTTTAAATATTCAAAAGCAACTCCTTCTAAAACAGAGATAAATACAAGCAAACCTTCATTTAAAAAATGGTTAGAACATGGAGAGCAAATATCAAATGATTATTTTATAACTAATTCATTTTATTTAATTCAAAGACAAGAATCATTATTAGTAAATATTAGATTACTAATAAGCTACTGGCTCAAGGTAAATTTCTATAAATTACCTATAGAGGAAAGTAATATTAGTCCTCTACTTATAACCGAACCATTTAAATTCAAACAGAAATATATAAGCCACCATTTAGACTTTTTTAATAAATACCTTGGAATAGAATGTGATCAGCTAGATAACCAGACATTAGTTGTGAGAACAATTCCAAAATTTCTAAAAGGATACAATATAAGCTCTATATTAAAAGGTGTTTTTAAAACTTTTAATGAATCAAAATCAAATAGCGAAATGATATTAAATAGTTCACTTAGTTCACCTTTAAATACAAATCAAGTTGACTTATCTTCAAGAGAAATAAAAACAATAATAGAGAACTTAACAGAAAAAAGACTTATAAAAGAAAAAATAATAGTGATATTAAGTGATAAAAACTTATCAAAAATCTTCTAAAATGCAACATCCAATAATTATAATATCTGGAGCAACAGCAACGGGAAAGACAGATTTATCTATTAAATTAGCATTGGAAGTAAAAAAACAATTAAATAAAAAAGTAGTTATTATAAACTTTGATTCTCTATTGTTTTATAAAGAAATAAATATAGGAACAGCTAAACCAACAAAAAAACAATTAAATAGTGTTGATCATGAATTAATAAATATATGCTCTATTCATAATAAAATAAATGCATTTGATTTTATTACCAAAGCAAATAAAATCATTAAAGGTCATCTTGAAAATAAGAATATCATTTTTTTAGTTGGTGGGGGTGCTTTCTACTTAAGAGCACTTATAAAAGGAATGTATAGTTCAAAAGAAAATTCTCTAGAAATAATTAAAGAAATAGAAGATTTGTATAAAAGCAAAGGGATTAATCCACTAATTGAATTTCTAAAAAAGAATGATCCCTTATATCTTAGTGGCATAAATATTAATGATCATTATAGAATAATAAGAGCTGTTGAATATATTAAAATAAATAATAAAAAATTATCAGAACAAAAGAAAGAATTTGAAAAAAAAGACCCATATAACTTTGCAGAAAATGATCATAAAAATTGGAATATATATCATATCTATTTAGAAATACCTAAGGAACAACACTTAGAAATAATAAGAAATAGAACATCTAAGATTATCGAAGAGGGATTAATTGAAGAAGTTTCTTATTTACTAAAAAACAACTTTAATAAATCTACTAAACCATTAATGTCAATAGGATATAAAGAAACAATATTATATCTAAATGGAAAAATTAAAAACAAAAAAGATTTAATTGAAGAAATTTTTATATCAACAAGACAATTAGCTAAAAATCAAAAAACTTTTTTTAATAAAATATTCCCTAAATGTACATATAACCCACTAATTGCCAAAGAAGAAATCACAAAAAACTTAATAAAATTTTTACAAAGTACCTCTTAACATATCCAATTATTTACTGAACAATATATGTATGTCTAGTAATCAAATGAGAGCTATTATTATATCTGATGGTACAGGTGAAACCGCTATATCCATAGCCAAAGCTGCCATAACCCAATTTAAAGATAAAGATATTATATTTACGCGATACAAAAATGTTAGAACTGATGAAGCGATAGAAAATATACTTACGGAGGCAGAGATACATCACGACATTGTCTTATATACTATAGTATCTACTAAACTAAGAATTCTTATTGATAAAATTTCTTATGAAAAAAATATTCTAACAATAGATCTAATGGGGCCTGTATTAACAAAGTTCTCAAACTGGTTTGACCAAACTCCTATATCAAAACCAGGCTTGCTTCATAGAGTAAATCCTGATTATTTTAAAAAAATAGATGCTATAGAGTTTTCTTTAAATCACGATAACGGAAAGAATCTCAAGAATCTTGAGTCATCTGATATTATACTAGTAGGTATTTCTAGAACATCTAAGACTCCTTTAGCATTTTATTTATCATTACATGGATTTAAAGTATCTAATATACCAATAATTAAAAATAAAAAATTGCCTGCAGAATTAAAGCAAATTAATCCTAAAAAAGTATTTGCACTATTAATAGATGAAAATATTTCATATGAAATTAGAAACAAAAAATCTAATGAAAAAAATACTATTTTAGAAGTAAAAGAAGAAATAGAATGGGCAAATAATATTTATAATAATAATAGATGGCTTAAAATAGATATAACTAATAAAGCATTAGAAGATACTGCTTCAGAAATTATGAAAATAATTACAATGAGAGAAAATAATATGAAGAAGCAAATCAGAAATACTAAAGAAGATTAAATAATGAACATCTTTAGTAATTTTTCAGATATAATAATATATTTCTCAAATATAATTGGAATACCTATATTAAATAAACATAACATAATAATTGGAAGAGTAAAAGATATATTTGTTAATTATGAAGAGATATACCCAACTATATTAGCAATAAAGTACAAAAAAAATAATGATGAATTTTATGTTCAATGGGAAGATATTGAATTATTCTCATATAAAAAAATTATTATTAGTGATAATGCATATATAAATAAAAATAAAACATATCCTAAAATAATTACTGAAAGTATGGCTCAAAATATTATAACTGGTGAGGTTAAAGGAGAAACTATAGAATATCCTTCAATAGGAAATTTAATATTAGACCGACAAATTGTAGATACTTACGGCAAGAAAGTCGTAAGGGTTAATGATATACAAATGATAAGAGTTGGTGACAATATAAGGGTAACTCATGTTGCTGTAGGAATTAGAAGTATGATAAGAAGATTATCGCTAGAAAAAATAATTGATAACATAGTAAAAATAATAAATAAAAAATCAACATACCTTACTAAAGAAAAATTAATTAATTGGAAATATGTAAACACTATTCCTAATCCTACTATTGATAGTGCAATAAAGTTAAATCTATCTAATGAAAATATTCAAGGAATCCATCCAGCGGATTTAGCGGACATTTTAGAAGATCTAGATTCATATGGAAGAGAAATTATTTTTAGTAATATGGATCCCAAAATGGCAGCAGAAATTCTTCCAGAAGTAAATAACAATGTAAAATTAACACTACTAAATAATGTTAAACTCTCTGATATGGCCACTATCATAGAAAATATGGATAGTGACGATGCAACTGATATTTTAAATGAAGTAGATGCAAAACAAAGAGAAGAAATAATTAAAAATATTCAAGATATAGAAATAAAAGAAGAAATAAGTGAACTACTTGAATATGAAGAAGATACTGCCGGTGGGTTAATGAGAAAAGAGATGATTGTAATTTTTCCAGAATATAAGAAATCTAATATCATAGAAATAATAAAAGATCAATATAATGAATTTGAACATATAAATTATATCTATATTACAGACAAAAACAATAAGCTCCTAGGGGTATGTCCCATACATAAATTACTTATTCAAGACGATAATACAATTATAGGTAATATAATGGATAAAGACGATCTAAAAACATTAAATCCAGAAGCTACATGGAAAGAAATAGCTTCATACATGAGTAAGTACAACTTAATTAATGTACCTATAATAGACAAAAAACAAATTTTATTAGGAATTATATCAATTGATGATGTGCTACCTTGGATTATAGAAAGATAAATGGATATAAAAGAAAGTAAAAAAAAGTCAATATTTACCCCTTTTCTAATGATGATAGCTATTATTGGCCCAGGGATTATAACAGCTAATATAGATAACGACGCTGGCGGAATCGCTACATACTCACTAGCAGGAGCACAAACAGGTTATCGTTTATTATGGATATTTTTACCTATAACTATTGCTCTAATCATGGTTCAAGAAATGTCTGCAAGAATGGGTATAGTTTCTGGAAAAGGCTTAGCTGATTTAATAAGAGAAAAATATGGATTAAAAATAACAGTATATACATTATTATTTCTGATAATAGCTGATATTGGTAATACTATGGCAGAGTTTGCAGGAATTGCATCAGCAGGAGAAATATTTGGTATATCAAAATATATTTCAATACCTACTTCCGCCGTATTAGTATGGCTATTAGTAATTAAAGGAAGCTATAAAATTGTAGAAAGAGTCTTTATATTTGGTTGTTTCATTTACCTATCATATATAATTTCTGGATTTATTGCTAATCCAAATTGGAATGAAGTGTACAACAATATTTTAACTCCTAACTTCTCTAAAATTGAAAAAAACGATTTTTATATTATCGTAGGATTAATAGGAACATCTATAACTCCATGGATGCAATTTTATATACAAGCATCAGTCGTAGAAAAAGGCATATCCATTAAAAACCTACTATTTTCTAGAATAGATATAATAATTGGATGTATAATAATGTTTTTAGTAACAATTTTTATAGTAATTGCCTGTGCCGCTACATTACACCAATCGGGAACAACTATCCTAAATGTCAAAGATGCAGCACTTGCATTAGAGCCACTTGCAGGTAGATATTCTACTATACTATTTGCAATTGGATTATTGAATGCATCACTATTTTCTGCAGCATTACTACCACTGGCAACAAGTTATTATGTTTGTGAAGGAATGGGATGGGAATCTGGAATAGGTAAAACATTTAAAGAAGCTCCCAACTTCTTTACTATATTTACATCCATAATCTTGTTTTCATCGATATTTACATTAATACCACAAATAAATTTATTTAAAATTCTTATTTGGTCTCAAGTAATTAATGGAGTTTTAATACCGCTTATATTATTAATGATAATAAATCTATGTAATGATCCAAATATTATGGGAGAATATACTAATTCCAAAATATACAATTTTATATGTAAAGGTATTGTATTTTTAATGTTTATTGCAAATACATGTATGGTTTACTTTGAAGTCTTATAATAATTCACAAAGATCAACTCGTTGTTCTTCACTTTTAAAAGTTATAGTTATTTTCTTTTGTATACTTGTACCAAGTTTCTTAAAAAATACAATAAAAGAGTTGGATTTATCAGGATATATTGGAAATGCTATTGAATTATTTATTGGAACAGTTGCTATTCTATTTTCACCATATAAGTTAAATTCAATCTGCCCTACTACACAATTTCTAGAAGTAAATAAATATGCGACACCACCAAGATTAGAAATTTCTACATTTAATTCATATTCACTATAATTATCAATATCCATTTTCTTAACAAAAGGTATAAATCCCTTTTTTTCAACTCTAATTACAATTCCTTTACCTGGAGTTATATTAATTCTATTCAAAAAATCTACCTTCATCAATTTGCTATTTACATAAACTTTTTGCTTAAATCTATCTAAATTATTTAGAACTAGTTGAACTGTGTTTTTATTAGATTCAGTTTGAGCTACATCTCGTTTAGAATTATTATCTTTAGAATAATTGGGAAGAATAATATATGCTAATGTACCAATTATAATTAAAAATAAAGCTGCTATTTGTAAATATTTTATTTTTTTATTAGGTTTTACTTTAACACTTTTTGACATGGTTAATACAGTGTTATTACCCAATATTTTACTTGTTGACATTACAGATGATTGTCTAGTAACAGTATTATCCAATTTAATACTTCTTTTTAAAGGTTTAGATTTTGTTGCAGATGTGATATTAGACTTTTTATCAACAGTAGAAGTTTTATTACTTTCTTTTTCAAATCCAAAATCAAAAATATTTACCTCTTTTTTTGTTATATTTTCACTGCCTTCAGAATCATTATCAGGGACCTTAGTTTCAGCTGCCTTTGTATCACCAGAATCTATCCTCTTATTTTCTCCCTTGAATTCCTTTAAATACTTAGAAATATCTATTTTTCCATACGAATATAATTTTTTACCATCTTCTTTAATTTCGGTTTCAAAAAGTTTTTTAGCAAAAAAGGATAAGTCTGTTGAATTAAAATCAGGATAATTAGAATAAAGAAATTTAATCAATTGCCTGTTCATTTTATCCATATTTTCATAACGATCATTTCGATCTCTTGATAACGCTTTCATAACTATATCATCGACTTCTTTAGGAACTTTAGGATTAATAGAAGAAGGAGGAGGTATTTTACAAGTCTTAATAAGTTGTAATAATGCCAAATCATTTTCTGCTTTAAATAATCTACGAGCACATAACATCTCCCAGATTGTTATGCCGACACAGAATTGATCATATCTAGGGTCTATTATTTTGCCTTCTATATATTCTGGTGCCAGATAAGATAATTTTCCCTTTATTGTTCCCACTCTTGTAGCATCAGGATTATTAGTATCGGCCTTAGCAATACCAAAATCTATAATCTTAACTGATCCATCATAAGTTAACATTATATTATGAGGAGAGATATCTCTATGAATTATATTATAATTATCACCTGAAAGTTTATCTCTCAAATCATGAGCATAGTTTAATCCTTGACAAATTTGACTAGCGATAAATACTGTAATATCAATAGGAAATATATATCTATTTTTACCTAGTTTATCTAAAAATTGTTTTAAATTCTTACCATCACAATATTCAATAGCAACATATAGCTGCCCTTGATAACTACCATAGTCATATGTTTGAACAATATTAGGATGAACTAAACTAAAAGTAATTTTAATTTCATCCATAAACATTTTCTTAAAATTTTCATCTTTACAGAATTGTTTTTTAATCATTTTTATAGCAACAATTCTTTTTGCTTTGTCATCTAAATATCTAGCACGATAAATCTTTGCCATACCTCCATCTACAAGGTGATCAAGCAGTAAATAACGTCCAAATCTCTTTAAATGTAGTTCAGATGACATAATAATTCCTATCTCTTCTTTTCGGATAATTTATTAATATCTTTAAAAATATGTTCCGGCTTAAATTATATTTATTGAAGTAAATCCCGGAAAAGAAACCATTAAACTCGGTTTATTTTTTTTAATACTAATAGGCCCAGGATGGCAGATTCCGTATATAGAGTAATTGTTAAAAAGGTATGAAAATTCTGGATGTAATTTTAAATTTTTTGAAAAACTATTCAAAGAAACTCTAGAGTATCCTTGATCTATCAGTTTTAACAAAAATGATTTATTAGATATAAGTTCAGGATCATGAGCATAAGATAAAACTAAATAAAAATGCTTACAACTTGCTCTCTCTCTCACTTCTGCACTAGACAACCAATTTAAAAAAGGAGAATTCTTATCAAGTGATGCTATTGATACGTCAAAAAACATAGTTGTTCCCTTATACCACGAAGTTCTTTTAAATTTTAAAGAATCACTCCATTTCTTATTACCAACGACTCCTCCTTTTAAAGAAAAGTTACTACCTTTTGTTTTATTCAAAGAATAAGAGGAACAACTGGATAAAATTAAAAATACTAAACTTAAGTAAAATTTCATAACTTATGAGTTACTTTTTATATATGCATTTATACTACTAACTGCTTCCTTATTTAAATCATTAAACCTTATAGAAAAACCTCTATCTCCATCTAAAATTCTAACAATTTCACCCCTAGCAGTAAAAGAATATAATGAATTATCAGGGTGAACATTTAAAGAAATCATATCCCCTTTTGAACATGGAAAATTAGAAACTAGTACTTGCATACCTCCTACAGAAATATCTCTACAAACTCCTTCATACAAGTCTTTACTATCATGAAAATACATTCTAGCTACAAAAGGTTTACGAATAGAAGATCTTTTATCATCACATAATTCCTGAGGCAATTCCTCATCATTTGGATCTGAGCCCGTAATATCTCTATAAATAGGTAAATTGGAGAAAAACTTCCAGTTATCCATTCCAGGAACAAAAATTAATGTTTTTGAATTAATACGATTTTCGCTATATATTCTTCTTAACTGATTTAACGAATATGGTCCATATTCTTGCTCTACACTATCTCTATCAAGGCCAATTTTTAAAAGAAACATTTTTTTATTTTCATCTATTTTTGACCAATTAACTCCTCTAATTAAAGGAGGCAATGTAGAGCTATCACTAGAAGAAATATTATTATCTTTAGGGACTTCAGGGACATATGTTTCATCAGGAACAGGAGGTGAAGCAATTTCATGTAATTCATCAACAGACTCTACTCTTCTCCAGTCAGCAAATCCTTTTCTCCAAACATAACTTTTTTGAGTCAAAGTTCCATCGCTAATAAGAGAAAGCAATTCTTCAAAAGAAACTGGTCCAAATCTCTGTTTACCTCTAAAATAATACCAACCTATATCCATTGTATTCCTCCATCTATATTATTCTACTGCAAGCAAAAATAATCAAAAAGAGTTTATTTTTTCTTATTATCAACTTTAAGTTTAATAAACCAATACTTGACAAAAATGCTTGTGCTTGTATCAATCACTCTTAAGAATAACCATATAAATTCCGTAAAATACAATGATGAGGAATATTATAAAATTCAAGATTTCTTTTTTATTGGTCCTATCTTTTGTGTTACTCACTCAAAACTGTGGAGATGAGCAATTTTCCACTCTAAGCCAAACAGGGGGTGCACAGCATGATATTGAAAAAAATAATTCATACTATTGTGCAAAATACACATTAGTAAAACCTAAAGTAGATTTTTTATTTCTTTGGGATAACTCAAGCAGTTCAACTTTTATAAACCCAGAAACTAAAAGAGCATTGATAAAAACCATTGAATTAGTATCTGAAAATTTTGACTATCATATATTTCTTGCTCCTTTAATTGGTAGTGGAAATTCTAAAGCTTCATTAATAACTTCAACTCAAGATGGACTCTCTCAATCAGCTAAAAATATACATATAAATAAAAATGAATCTAGCTCTGCACTTGATAAAATTTCATCAGCAATTGCCAGTGGTTCAAAGGAACAAGGCTTAAGAAGAACAGTAAATCTAATAAGTAACAATATTACAAATGGTATCTTTAGAAGAGATTCATATATTGTAATAGTGCTAATGTCCAATGAAGACGATAATAGCTTTTATGAAGGCTTATATCCAACTAGTCAAGATAGAGAAGAGTATACTAGTAATATGTTAAATAAATTAACATGCCATCTAGAGTCTTCCAATAATCAATGCTCCAACAAACTAGAATCTCTACAAATTAGATTTGTATCTTTAGTGGCCCATAGTACTGGTTCAGCATGTTCTAAATCTGATGCTAGTACCAGAGCAGGTGTTTATATAGAGTTTTCAAAAAGGGTCTATAATAAACAATCTCTAGATATTTCTGCTTCTAATTCTACTGATTATCCTGATTCATTTGATATTTGTTCAAGAGATGATTTTACCAATATATTTGATGAAGTTTACAATACTATTAAATTAACTCTGTTAAAGCATAAATATAACTACTGGCCAATTGGAGTTCCAGATAATTTTCCAGTTGATGAAAATAAAATTATTGTAAAAAAAGACGGAGTAAATATACAAAAAATTACTGAAGACCAAGGGAATAACGGAATAAGTGGCTATAGTTATGAAGATGTAGTACTACAAAATCAAAATACTAGATATGAGCCTAGCTCTGGAGAACCAATAACTGGAAAATTAATAAAACTACATAACGATGCAAGAGTTATATATCCTCAATGCTTAAGTGTTTATGTTGAAACTAGAAAAAGAACATTTGGTTATATTAGAATAGCTAAAAGGCCTGCTCTACCAACAGAAAATTACCCAGAAACTATTTCTATTTGGAAAAATAAAGAAAAATTAGAAGAATCAAATATAAATGGATGGAAATTGCTACTTGATGACAATGGAAATCCTAGTGAGTTTAATAATAAAAATCTAACAATATTAAATCCAGTACACAAATGTAATGATTCAAACAGACCTAGTAGTTGTAATTGTCAAGGGTTAAAAACAACTGATTATTGTCCTAATAATGATACTCATGCAATAAGACAAAATGGATATTTTGTACAATTATTTGGAACTGCTATTTATGAAGACGGAGATCTTATAGAGTTAAGATATATTCCTAGTCGTAAATAAAGTTTAAGCTAATTTATGGAAGTCATTTATTTCTTTAATAGATTTATTTAATTTTATAGCAGACAACATTTTTTTAATTTTAAAATACTGAAATTCAATATTTAGCGTATTATCTTCTCCTACAATTACAGGACTGCAAAGTTCCATATCAATAATATCATCCAAATCAGAATAAGATATTTCACTGTTTTTCTTTTTTGCCTCATCTAAAATACCAGATATATCTAACTTAACTACTGATTGTTCTAATTTATTAGTTTTAATATGATCTATAATTAATATTAATATTGTAATACAATTATCAGAGACAATGCCTCCACTTTTACAATCTATGACTTTTTTATCAGAAAAATATCCTACCATCAAAATAAACTCATTAATATCTTTCATACTAATAATTTCTACTCCCGAATCATCCTCTTTAGTTACAATGCCATTATCGAGTAGTATTTTTAGAAAAATTTCATATTTAGAAATAGGAATATTAAATATAAATTTACAATAATATTGTATTTTTCCATCTGTAATACTATAAACATCATCTTTATAAACTCCATCTATTTTAAAAGCTAGAAAAAAAACAGCCAATAACTTTGCAATATCACTATCATATAAAAACTGATAATCTTTATCCTTGCCATATAAAAGGTTTTCATTTCCTCCTAAATATTTAACCTTCTCATTACTCTTTTTTAGACGATAAACTAATGTCTCAACAATTGTCTTAAACCACATAGGAAGTTTTCTTAAATTAGTATCAAAAACATGAAATGGGACTTCATATACTTCCGTAGTAGTTAGAGCTTCTGCTGTACAAGTTCTTCTTTTGATTTCTGGATTAAAATAAGACATTTCACCAATAATTTCTCCCGACCTTAAAACCTCTAATTCAACAGTTCCTGCACCCTTAGTAAGAAATAATCTAATTTGACCGTTTTCTATATAATACATAGATCTAGCAAGATCTCCTTCATAAAATAAAATCTCTCCCTGATTAATTACCCTAGGATTTTTTTTTCTCTTTGAAAGACTTAATTTTTGTTTCACTGTTTTAGATTTATTACTTTTAGTCATTAAATCTGCTCCAAAATTATACTCAAAGCTTCTCCACCACCTATACATATTGCCGCCATACCATAACGAACTTGTTTGTTTACCATAGCGTTCATTAAAGTTACCACAATACGAGTACCAGAACATCCAATAGGATGGCCTAAACTAATTGCTCCACCATATATATTAACTTTATCATGGCTCAACTTCAATTGACCCATAGATGCCATAGCTACAGCGGCAAATGCTTCATTAATCTCGATAAGACCGATATCATCCAAAGAAATTCCACTGACTTTAACACACTTTTTAATTGCTTCAATGGGTGCAGTAGTAAACCAAGAAGGTTCACCAGCATATCCTGCATATGCAACTAATTTAAACTTAGCTTTATCTTTATATTTTTTACCCCCTAGGATAACTGCCGCTGCTCCATCATTAATAGTTGAAGAGTTTGCTGCAGTTACAGAACCTTCACCTTTAAAAGCAGGCTTTAATTTAGGGATTTTATCAAAATTAGCCTTAAGAGGGCCTTCATCGTCCTTTATTGTAATATCAGATTTTTTATTTTTTACTATTATGGGAATTATTTCTCTATCAAAGACACCATCACTCATTGCTTTTTGTGCTCTTTTAAAGGACTCAATAGCAAAATCATCTTGCTGTTTTCTAGTAAATTTATAATGATCTACGCATTGTTCAGCAAAAACTCCCATGGAATTATTGGAATAAGAATCCTGTAGTCCATCAAACTCCAGTGAATCTTTTATAGAAGCCTCACCAAATTTACTTCCCATTCTCATGTTTGGAATTAAATATGGAGCTTTAGACATATTTTCCATTCCTCCACTTACAACTAACAAATTATCACCATTGATTATGCTTCTGGCACCTTGAATAATGGATTCCATTCCTGATCCGCAAACCTTATTAATAGTTGATGCCCTAGTTGAGTTTGATAATCCTGCTAAAATAGCTGATTGGCGTGCAGGGGCTTGGCCAACTCCAGCTTGTAAAACTTGTCCCATAAAAATTTCATCTATGTCATTATAAAGCACTTGAGCACTATCTAATGCTGATTTAATGGCAAAGGATCCGAGTTTGGGTGCTGAAATACTAGATAATCCTCCCATGAAATTTCCAATTGGAGTACGCATCCCAGCTAATAAATAGACATCCATCTAAAACCTCTAGTAATTAAACTATAATAAATCATAAAACATTAATACTCTACTCTTGATAATAACAAATATATAATGATATAGTGGGTCATGTTATCTAGAAAGAATGGTGAAAAATTAGGAAATCCAATGCCACAAAAGTGGATAGAAGAATTAAAATCACTATTAAATTCAGTATATAAAAGTCAGTGTTCAATGCATAACAGAGAATTTGAAGTATATGGTACTACTTATGAAGATGAAGTTTTAATAATAGCTTCATTTATTGATCAGAAAAACCAAAATCTCTCTCCTGTTACTTATATGTTTTCAGCAGACATTGATAAAAATAATGCTAGTGAAAAAATTCTAAAAGTTATTGTAGATTCCATAGGAATATTTTTTGATGACTTTTTTAATAATAAAGACTGGAATGAATATCAAATTAACTGGTGTGAAGCTGAATACAATAAAACTAAATTTTTTTACAAATCAACTAGGGAAAATATAAAATTAACTCTTGAAGCATCTAAAATATTACAAAAACAAAAATCTTAATCGTCCTCGTAGATATTACTCTTATCACCTTTTTCATACACATGCATATCTCCTTCTTCTTCAAACCCCTCATCAGAATCTTCATCTACATGAATTATGTCTAAATTTACTAAAGCCTTAGAAAATTCCTCTTCATTTTCAAGATCACTTAAAATACTATAAACAACACTAATAGAGTACTTTTCTATTAAATCTTTAAACATATCAAATAATTTTCCTTCTTCGATAATCTTTCTTTTTCTTTGTATGTCACTCCAATTTTCGATATAACATAATCTACAGTAAGAGCTTGTAGTTGCAGGTTCATCACAATCTCTTTGAATACATTCATCATTATCTTCATCTGATTTAAAATAATCTATGCTTTTTATAGATTGAAATACCTCGTCTAAATTATGATCCTCTAATAAATCTGAAATCCTTTCAACAATAGTTTCCTTAATTATAGTATCTTTAGACTTTTCAATATTTTTTCCACCAACTCCTAATTCTTTCCTGTCTTTTACCCTAACTTCTTGACTAGTTGATTTTTCTTTAGGCTTCTCTGTAGTTTTTTTAGAAGTACTCTCTTTAGCTATTTTTTTAATTACTTTTTTCTTGGCCCTCTTTTTTGCTATTTTCTTAACTACTTTCTTCTTAGTCTTCTTTTTTACTATTTTCTTAACTACTTTCTTCTTAGTCTTCTTTTTTGCTGCCTTCTTAACTACTTTTTTCTTAGCCCTCTTTTTTGCTATTTTCTTAACTACTTTCTTCTTAGTCTTCTTTTTTGCTATTTTCTTAACTACTTTCTTCTTAGTCTTCTTTTTTGCTACCTTTTTCTTTTTTCTCATAGTAATCTTTCTCCAATACTTACCTAAAAAATTCGATTTTTTCTTTCTTCTCATAACAGACTTAATTTACTCAGAAGCTTTTTTTAATTCAATTGACGCTATAACTTGTCTTTGAATTTCTGAAGTACCCTCATAAATCTCTGTGATTTTAGCATCTCTAAAATATCTTTCAACTGGATATTCTTTAGTATAGCCATTTCCCCCACAAATTTGAATGGCTTTAGTCGTAATCCACATTGCTGATTCTGATGCAAATAACTTAGCCTGTGCACCCAATTTAGAATAATCATCCTTTCTATCCTTTAGCATACTTGCTTCTTTTATTAATAACCTTGATGCAGATATTTTTGTACTCATATCTGCTAACATAAACTGAATCGCCTGAAGTTTTGAAAGTGGCATTTTAAATTGTTTTCTGCTAAGAGAATAATCTCTAGCATATCTAAAAGCCGCTTCAGCAATTCCCAACGCCTGCGCAGCAATTCCAATTCTTCCTCCATCTAAAGTTGCCATAGCAACTCTAAAGCCTTTCTCTTTTTCTCCTAGTAAATTTTCCTTTGGAACTTTTAATTTATCTAGAGCTACTTGTACAGTTGAAGACCCTTTTATTCCCAATTTTTCTTCTAATTTTATTATATTAAATCCTGGCCAGTTAGTTTCTACAATAAATGCTGAAATTCCTCTATAATCATCAGTCTTTTTAGTTTTCGCAAAAATAATGGCCAAAGAGGCTTCCTTTCCATTTGTAATCCAATTTTTCATACCATTTAACTCATAATAATCTCCCATATCTTTAGCTGTAGACTGCAGAGAACCTGCATCTGAGCCGGCATCAGGTTCACTTAAGCAAAAACAACCAATCCATTCTCCAGTAGCTAATTTAGGTAAATATTTTTTCTTTTGATTTTCTGTACCAAACTCCATGATTGGCCAAGTTGCAAGTGAGCTATGGGCAGAAACAAACACTGCAGTAGAAGCACACCCTCTAGCTAATTCTTCAATTAAAATAGCATAACTTAAATAATCCATTCCAGAGCCACTATATTCTTGAGGAACAAATGAGCCCATCAATCCATTTTGTCCCAATTTGGATATAATATTCTGAGGTATCTTTTTATCTATATCTATTTTAGCTGACACATCACCTATAAGTTCCTTATCGGTAAACTTACTAATCATATCTCTTATTTCATTATAATTAAGTTCCATTATTTACCTGTAAAATTTGCACGTCTTTTTTCTATAAATGCCTTTGTCCCCTCTTTCATATCTTCAGACAAAAAGGTCATAGCAAAATGTTTCCTCTCAATATCTAATCTCTCTTGTAATGTATGACCATCTCCTTCTAAAATAGAATTTTTAGAAATAGATATGGCCTTTGGAGAATTTTTCCCAATCTCTTTTATAGTTAGCATAGCATTTTTTATCAGCTCATCTTTAGTATCAAAACTTTTTAAAACTAATCCATAAGCTATAGCTTCGTCAGATGATATGTTTCTACCCGTATAGATAATCTCTCTTGCTCTATTTATCCCTACAATTCTAGACAGTCTCTGAGTTCCACCAAAGCCTGGAATTAACCCAAGCTTTACTTCAGGTTGCCCAAAAATGGCACTCTTGGTTGAAAATATAAAATCACATGCCATAGCAAGTTCACATCCTCCCCCTAAAGCAAAACCATTAACACAAGCAATTACTACAAATGGAAGTTTCTCTATCAAAAGAGTTACTTCTTGCCCTAATTTAGCAAATTCTTCTGCTTTATCTTTATGCATATCAGACATCTCTTTAACATCTGCTCCTGCAATAAAAGCTTTTTCTCCTGAACCTGTTATAATCATACCTGAAGGCAAATCTTGTCTATCAAAGCCACAAAATAATTGTTTTAACTCATTTAAAACTTTACTATTTATAGCATTAAGATGTTTTTCTCTATTTATAGTGATAATTACAACATTATCTATTTTTTCAAATAATATTGTCTCAAATTTATTTTTCATAATTGTAAAATCCTCTGCCACTTTTTTTACCTAAATAACCAGCTGAAACATATCTTCTTATAAGTGGACATGGTCTGTATTTACTATCCCCTAATCCATCATAAAGAACTTCCATAATAGCCAGGCATGTATCAAGACCAATAAAATCTGCTAACTCAAATGGTCCCATTGGCCAATTTGCTCCCAACTTCATTCCCTTATCTAATTCTTCAATACTTGCAACTCCCTCATAATGGGCATAAATAGCTTCATTAATCATTGGCATCAAGATTCTATTGACAGCAAAACCCTCTACATCAGAAACCATTATAAATTGCTTACCCATTTGACTAGCAACTTTCTCAACTACAGAAAAAGTCTCATCAGATGTCTGAAGACCTTTTATTCCCTCTACTAATTTCATAACTGGTACTGGGTTCATAAAGTGCATTCCAGCTACTAAAGATGGTCTATTAGTTACTGCGGCAATTTCAGTAATCGATATAGAAGAAGTATTAGATGTTAGTATAGTTTTTAAATTACAAATTTCATCTAAAGTTTTAAATATTTCAAACTTAACCTTTTTATTTTCAGTAGCAGCTTCAATTACAAAATCACAGTTTGAAAATTCCTTTAAATTACTAGTAAACTTCAAATGATCCATAGTATTTAAAGCAATATCTTGAGTCCATTTTTTCTTATCTACACCTCTTTTAAGCTGAGATTTTATAAATTCTTGTGCTGCATTGCAAGATTTTTGCTCAATATCATATACAAAAACTTTAAAACCAGAGTGGGCAGCAACCTGAGCTATTCCTCTTCCCATCTGTCCTGCTCCTATAATTCCAATAGTTTCTATGTTCAATTTCATCTACCTCTTTTTAAATATGTTAATGAATAATAGTTATAAGTATTAAGTTTTTCAAATAAAACCTTGCAAATATAACCAATTTAAATTAAAAAACACATAGTTTAGGACAAGCTATGGCAAATCATAAATCAGCGGTAAAAAGAAGTCGCCAAAACAATAAAAAAAGAAGCAGAAATAAAGCTCAAACTTCTGCTATGCGTACTATGATAAAAAAGGTTAGAACTTTAATAACTGAAAAGAAAAAAGATGATGCCACCAAAATGCTTCCTAAACTACAAAGTACTCTATTTAAGTTAGCAAATAAGGGTATTATTAAAAAAAATAATGCTAGCAGAAAAATATCTAGAATCAGTAATCTACTCCGCAATAGTTAATAATCTCTCTACGAATTAAATCCTTTAAATTTGGATTTTTTCTTTTAGCCTCAACTTCTAATTTAGCAAAGTTTTTAATTTCATCTATAAGCTTATCGATACTCCATGAACTTCTATAGTTTTTTATTTTAAGATCATACCTTGAAAGCCTAGATTTGTTTTTCATATAACTCAAAGAAGATATCTTGAACAAATGACTCTGCATAAAAGAAAAAAAATATCTATAGCTATCAAAGTCCAATTCAATGTCAAGCAACAGCTTAAAAAATTCTCTACGTTTATGTTTGCTAAAAATATCTGCTAAATAAAATTGATCTAGACGATTACTACAAATAATTGGTTTTAATTCTTTTAAAGTAATTTTACTTGTATCTTTAAAATTACAAGCAATAGACTCAAGCGCAAAAATAATATCTCCACTATTATGAGGTACAGCATCTAGAATAAAATTTCTAGCTTGCAAATTAAGATCAATTTTCATTTCATTAGCAAAGAAACTTATCAGTTTATCATATTCCCAAAATTTGGGTAAATTAATGTCATAAAAAGTTCCCGAAGTTATCTTAGACAATCTAGTAAAAGTTTTTTCCTTATTACTATTAAAGCAAAATATAATATATCTATCTTCTTCTAATGCAAAATTCTCTAAATATTTATAAACACTATCTTTTATAAAATGAGATTGAATAATTAAAAATGATCTTTTTTCACTAAATAAATCTAAATTCTTAATATTACTTTCAATCCAATCTATACTAATATCAATACCTGAAACTACAGTTTTTTCCATCAGGGCCAAACGATTTAACAAAAACCTTTCAATAAATGGATCAGAGCAATAAATGGAATATAACCCCAATTTATCATCACTAACAATATGGGGGTACTTGCTTACTAATTCCCAAGGTGTATATTTGTTAGAATACATCTAGAAATGTTCCCTTAACCTGATCAATAAATTTGTTAACAGAGATCTTTATAGCTTTTTCAAAAGAATGCTTTGTCCTAGTAAAATTATAAAAGCCACTACTATCTATATCTTTGGTTTCATTTACAATATAATTAAACTCTTCTTTTATGTTAAAAATCTCATTAAAAATAATGCTTGGATTACCTTTAAGATGTGGAGCAAGATTAGACTTAGCTAACTTTACTACACTCCAATTAGGATTTTTAATGAGAATTAAACGAATACTAAGCGAATAAGAACCTGTTGATGGAATATATAATTTTTGTCTATCTCCAATTGATTCCTGTAATTCATTTTCAGAAAACTTTTGAATTACTACTTCTGTAGATTCAGATAGACGTTTATTTGAATCTATAATTCCAATTAACACTGCATCTGCTCGTGAATCTTCTCCAGAGTAAACTTTTAACTCAGGGTAAAAAGACAAAAAAGTTATTACCTCTTTTGTAAACAATCCTGAAACATTAGGATAAACTGATCTATTAATAAACATTGGAATTGAGACAGATTCTATGCCATATATTTTCAAAGGATTAGTATTTTTTTTAAACTGATACCCTGCACAGCCTAGAAAAGTAGCTAAAATTACAATATAAAATATCCACTTTTTACACATATATATCTATGCTATAACACCTTTAACTAATTTTATAAAGCATAAATGAAATTTGAAAAACTATCAGATATTTTTGAAGACTGGCGTAATTTAGAAAATAGTATAAAAACTAGAACCTCTAAAAACTCCAATAATTACAAAAAAAGCAGTGTATCAAAAAGTTTTGATTTTATTAAGTTAATCCAGTCATGGAAAGATATTGTAGGCGAAGAATTGGCTAAAGAAAGTATTCCCATAAAAAATAAATTTAAAACTTTAACTATCTTAACTTCCCATGTTGCCTATTCAAACAAACTAAGCTTTATGGAAACATCTATAAAAGAAAAAATATTTACAATATTTCCTAAATTAAAAAGAGATATCAATAGAATACAATTTACAGCTAAATCGTCATATTTTAAAGACAAGTTGAAATCTAGTAGAAGCTTCTCAAAAAATATCAACAATAAACTACATTCTCAATCACCTGAGTATAAGAAGTTAAAATTTTTAGCTGATAAATTACTAATAGATATTAGGGATGAAGAATTAAGAAAAACTATGACCAATATCTATATTCAACAACATTCAAATAATACTTAATTGTTTTTTTACCTTATTTATATATTTTCCTTCTCTTAAAATACGATATCTAAAGTTGCCATGATATAATACAATAGTAGAGGAATTAGATGATGGAACTATATTTTCGTCATTTAAAAATACTATATCATCGTTATTTAAATTATTAAAAAATTCTCTAGCCTCCTTAACGCTACTTATAGGTGCCTCTGAAGTAAAATTAAGGCTAGTTGTACTTATTGGTGCCTTTGTATGCTCTAAAATAGATTCTATAGCATTATTTTTTATAACCCTTACAATTATCCACTGAGTTCTACTAATCCAATTAGGTACATCATTTTTAAACCTACTATGATCAAAACCAAGAGAAGTTTCCAATGAAAAAAAATCTCTCAACCAATCTTCTGATAACTCATTGGGAATATCTAAATAATTTTTTAACATAGATATATCTGAAAACAATATGGAAAATGATTTTTCAAATCTCGATCTTTTTATTTTACAAATACTCTCATGACTACCTTCATCTGTATATAATGCTCCTATTCCCCAAACTGTATCAGTTGGATAGATATAAATTTTTGCACTTTTTAAGTTGCTAACCATAATAGATACTTTGGATTATAATCTCTAAGCCTAATTAAATTATAAAGAACAAATAATCTTTTTTTACCCTCTACTTCCTTTAAAAGAGAACTAAAAAATACTTTATTAACATAATATTTGGCCTTAGATAGAGGGCTTTTTATCTTCTTGACCTCTAGTCTCAA
The DNA here is from genome assembly GCA_965243505.1 of Bacteriovoracaceae bacterium. Lineage (GTDB taxonomy): Bacteria > Bdellovibrionota > Bacteriovoracia > Bacteriovoracales > Bacteriovoracaceae > CBDEVA01. Next base: position 25,266 of record CBDEVA010000003.1, read on the forward strand.
TTTATTATTATCAAGTAATCTCAAGGCAATATATTGCAAATACCGATTATTACTTTTATAGGAATCAACAATTCTCTTAGCAAGAATTTTATACTTATCTTCTGGAAAATAATGTAAAAATATCCATAGATTATAATAAGGTATTTTCTCTAAATAAGACTGACTTAAAATACTCTCTAAATATTTATTAATCTCTTTCCCTGTCACTCTAGTACTCAATAACATAAACCAAAAACCAATATAAGGCTTTCCATAAGTATAAGACTTTATAACTTTCCTAATATCACTCAATGACCAGTAAAAGGAATAATTTTTAGAGATGCTGCTAGATACCGTTGAACTTACTATAGAGTGTATCTTAGTAATAAACATTTTTAAAATCATATCATCTTTATAAAAAGAAGTTGTTATTTTAAATACATAGTTTAGAAATTCAGTTTGTTTGTCGTAAGGTATATCTTCAAAAAAAAAATTATCAAAAAACTTAATATATGGTCCCTGTTGAATAAAAAGTTCCATAATTCTTCTGCCTAAAGTTTTATTTTTTATAATTATGGCCGATATTAATCTAAGAAGATTAAATAAAAAAAAATCACCTTTTACTTCTTTAGATAAATTATAAATAGAATTAGCAAAATTAAATTTGCTACTAGAAGTTTTTAAATCATTATTTTTAATGATATTATATGCTTTTAAAAATATATTCTTAACTCCTTTTTTATCTGTAATATTATTATTAGTATTAATAGAATTAAGTACTGATATTAAATTACTGTCCATAAATTTTGAACATTTTTTCCAATTTTGATTTTTTCTATTCTTTTGACTAATAATTATACTTAATTTATCAATGTATTCTTTTGCATTTATACAGTTATTATAATCAAAATTATAATCTGTTACTAATTTAACTTTTTCATCCCAGCTTAAATTAGTCCTTGAAAACTTTCCCTTTAAATCAGGAAATGTAATAAACTCTATAACATTTTGTGGTTTATAAATTTTCTCAGCATAAGCTTTAGGAAAAATAATATTAAAAGAAAAGATATTCCTGTTTAACATTTTTTTATAATAAAATAGTATCAGCAACATAAAAACTATAATAACTAGTGCAATGGTATATAGTATATTTATATCGGGTTTTAACTTCTTCTTTAAATCATTTACTTTATTTTTATCTTTTTCTTCCTCAAAATTATTTTTATTATTAACTTTTTTCTCTTCTTCTTTTTCTAAAACATTATTATTAGTATCTATTTGTTTTTTAGAGTTTTTTATCTCTTTATTTTCATCATTATCATCAGCTTCAGGATAATCTAATTGTTCACTAGAAGGATATTTTACTTCATTAGACTCCTCTTTGACTTCCACCTTCTCCTTGTCTTCGTCATTTAATTCACTAGTAAGCTTATCCAATGAAATGATATCTGTTATATCATCATAATCTTCTAATTCTTGTTTTGTTTGCTGAGGTCTTTTCGATGTTTCTTTAATAGAAAGAAAACTACTTGCAATATTTAAAGGATTTGAAGATTGTATGTTTCCTTCATAAATATACTTTTTTAAAAGCTCTTCTTCATTTACAAAAAACCAATATCCACTACTTGATGATATCTCATCACCACTTCTTAAAGATCCTTTCTCCAAAAGTTCTATAACTTTTTTTCTTGAAACTGGGCCAAGAATTTTATTAGATCTAGTCCTTATTAACCAACTTCTTTCTTCATTCAAAGGAAAAACCCCAATAATCCTTTTAAATCTTCATCATTAAATCTAATTCCAGCACTAATAGTTGTATCTTTTTTAGATTGAGTTAACTTTTCAATATTTAACTTGCCATAAACGACATTCCATAATCGTATTTCATTTGAAATTCTAAGATTTGCTCCATCGTCATGTCCAAGATCAAAGATATCCATTCCTACCTTATACTTTCCTTGAGAAAATTGGTAGTCAAACCCAAAACCACCGGAGGATTCAATTAAGCCTCCATGAATAGACCAATTATGAAATTTTCTACCAATCTCTGCATTAAATAGATACTGGCCCTTGGTTCTTTCTTTTTTAATCTCTTCTGTAGTTGTTCCACTAGTAGTAGTATAAATATGTTTTTCCTTGGTTACCCCAAAATCTGATGTTGATATACCCAGAACATAATATCTTTCAGGAGAGGGATATATGGTTAAGTTAGCATTGGTTTCTCCACCATTATTGCTACCATCGGTATATCCGGCAAATACTGATAATTCAGCTTTAATGGCATTAACTTTATTAACAATTTTATTAACACCCGATAAAGTCTGCTTTAAATCGTCTGCAAGATCCTCTTGAGCAACAATTCTACCCAAACTACCTCGACCATTTCTAACATCTCTAACTATCTCTTTTAAATCTGAAGTAAGTCTCTCTACATTGGCCAGAGATCTTTTAACATCAGAGGCAAAGCTATCGTTTTGATTTTTATCCATCATGTCTGCAAAATTTGCAATTGCTTCTTCGATGTTATCAATAGTATTATCCACTTTCTCCCTATTTTCTTCTATGATATCCTTAATATCGTGAGTTATATCTTCAATATTTCCAATAATAGCTTTAAGAGGTGGCTTTTTTCCTTCAGGCAAAACAGTGTCCTTTATCTCTAAAACAATTTTTCTGGAATTATAAATGATATCTTTAATATCAGTAAGTATAGTTTTAATCCCCCCTGCCTCTTCTGTAGCAATTAAACTAAGCTCTTTTAGTACCTCTTTAGAACTACCAATTTTAATCTCCAAGTACTTATCTCCCAATAACCCAACAGTTCTAATAACAAGAACTGAGCCTCTAGTAACTTTCACTTTAGATAAAACTTCAAATCTAACTAAGGCATTCTTACCTTGAAGTTCAATGTCAACAATCCTTCCCACAGCAATACCTGCAACTTTTATAGGAGTCTTAGGAAAAATTCCTGAGGCATCCGACAAAATACTACGATATTCTACATAACTTCCAAATCCTGATTGATTAGAGGTAATCTTTATAGACATAACTACTATAGCAACAATAGTGGAGATAACTAACAAACCTACTTTAAATGTATTCACCAATAAATTCCTTTACATGAGAGTTTTCCGACTTAACAAACTCATTAACAGGCTTATATTCAACAATATTACCACGATAAAGAAATGCTATAAAGTCAGATATCTCTAAACTCAGCTTGATATTATGAGAAATAATAACCGACGCCATTTCTCTAAAACTATTATTTTTAGAAGTAGAGACGATTAATTCTCCTACTAATTTTGTCGTGATTGGATCAAGACCAGTAGTTGGTTCATCGTAAAACATAATCTGTGGACTTAGCGCTAGTGCCCTTGCGAGACCTACCCTCTTTCTCATACCACCAGATAATTCCGAGGGATACTTATAATTAGAAGATTTAACCAATCCCACAGAATCAAGTAGAGCGTTAACTTTAGTTTTTATTTTCTCCTCAGATAAATCAGTAAACTCTTTTAAAGGAAATGCTACATTATCAAAAGCAGTCATTGAATCAAACAAAGCGGCATATTGAAAAAGCATTCCCATATTTCTTCTACGTTCAATTAATTCCATCTTTGATATATTACAAATACTATTACCTAAAATATAAATATCCCCTGAAGTTGGAGTAAGAAGACCTAGCATGGTCTTTAAAAGTGTGGACTTTCCAGCTCCAGAAAAACCTAAAATTGTTATTATTTTATTTTTAGGTATATCAAAGCTTAAATTGTTTAAAACAACATCCTCCCCAAACTTTTTAGTTAAATTACAAACGGATATAGCAGAATCATTAAACTCAAGCATCTAAAAAACTCTATTAAAAAGATTTACCATGAAAGTCGTTAGCAAATAATCAGAAAACAAAATAAAAATCATACCCCAGACAACTGCCTTGTTAGTACCAATTCCTACACCTCTAGCTCCTTGCTTGACATTAAATCCACAATAAGTACCTATAACAGCAATTAAAAAGCCAAAAACAGCTGCCTTAATAATTCCCTGAAATATATCACTCACAAACATAAACTTACCAAGCTTAGAAAAAAACATTACATCATCTATTGATAAAACATTAACACCTACTATCCATGAACCTAAATTTCCAACAAACAAAAACAATGTAGAGAGCATAGGAACAGATATAACAGATGCAATAACTCTAGGAGACGCCAAATATTGAATACTATTTATCCCCATAACCTCTAAAGCATCAATCTGCTCTGTAACTTTCATCGAACCAATTTCTGCCGCCATAGCAGCTCCAGCTCTTCCGGTAACAATTAACCCCGTTAAAACTGGTGCTAACTCCTTTGCCAGAGAAATAGCAGTAATAGAGCCCACTAGTGAATCAACAGATATCAACTTAAAACCAAAATATGTTTGATAACACATAACCATTCCGGTAAAGGAACCAGCTAAAACGATAATAAAAACACTCCGATTACCAATAAAATATAACTGATCAAGAACTAATCCCCATCTAAATGGTTGCCGAAAGGACCAATAAACAACAGTATAGGAAAATAAACAAATATCTCCAAAAAAGGAAATTCCTATAGAAAACCTGCTTGATAATATATCAAATATTGGTCTTAATCTATTTATAATCAATTCCATTATAAAGGTACTCCCTAGTTATTCTTGGACTAATCCTACAAAACAATTCATAAGTTATTATACCAATATGTCTTCTTAAATTCTCTAATCTATTTGGATTGCTATCCCATATAATAACTTCATCTCCTTCGTTTATTGAGCTGTTTTGCTCAAAAATAGCTTGAGATGTATCCATACTAATTTGGCCAACTAATTCTCCAATATTTTTACCTATAGCAATCTTTGCACCTCCAAAACCTGTGGATAGACCATCACCATATCCAATGGGAATAATAACTAAATTGCCTCTTTTGCTTACCAAATAAGATCCATAGCCTACTTCGCTATTTTTATCTATCGTAGAAGTCTTCAAAACCACAGTGGCCCACTTAGATATAATTTTACCTCCCCAAATTTTAGGAACATTAAAAGCACTTGGACCATAGAGCATAAGTCCTGGTCTGATATAGCTATGTTCTATACCCCATCCCCGTTCAATAGCAGCAGAATTAGCTACCGATGAATCCTTAATAAAAATTCCACTATCATCAAAGCAAGCTCTAATTTCTTCAAAGATCTTTAATTGATGACGAGTCTTATGTTCACCAATATCTTCACAAAAAGCAGATGCCAAATGAGTCATTAAATGTTCAATAGATGTTCTATTATAGTTTTTTAATATTTTTATAACTTCCTTTGTATCACTATAATGAATCCCTAAACGATTCATTCCCGTATTAAATTTTACAATAAGAGGTTTAGTATAAAAAATGCTATAATTTAAAAAGTTCTTCAAACACTCTAAAGAGTGAATTACGGGTATAATATTGTATTTTTTATAAATACTATGTGAAGATTTTTCATTTAAACTGTTATAAGAAAATACATATGCATAAACATTATTATCTACTATTTGACTGCATAGCAATTTTGCCTCACTTAAGCTAGCACATCCAAACTCATTGACTCCCAACTCTCTATTTGCAAATTTAGCAATCGGTAATAAACCATGACCGTAACCATTAGCTTTTACCATAAAGATAATTTTATTATCAGGGCATAGTTTTTTTAGCTTTAAAAAATTATCTTGAAGTAAATTCAAATTTACCGTAAGTTTGCTTCGGGTATCCATAATCAATCCTTAGATTCTAGGCCTATTAAATAAACTTTTATCTAAGTTAGAACTTGTCTTAGGTTGCATTTTTTCTTTATTTATGTAATCCCAATATGCTTTAGCAGAAAATGGAATCATGGTAATATAGGGTCTTATATCAACAGATATCATAGGATCGGGATCTTCAAAATATCTCCAATAAGAAAAATCCAGTGCAAATTTGCGGATAATTTCAAAACTACCTCCTACCGTCTCTCCATTGACACAAATGCCAACATTGCAAGCATCAACATTGCAAACTTTGTAAGTAGTGTTTAACTTGCCACTTAATTTTTCAAAAAAATCATTTAAAAAAAGATTCCAATAAAATTGGTCACCTCTTTTTAAAATAAAATCAATCAATAAAGAAAAATCAATATTAATTAATCCCCACCTATCATCTCTCTTTGCATGTTTACTTTTATCAAACATATCAAATAATTCCCAAGTAGTAATAATCCCCTTATCAATTGATAAAACATTTTTCTTGTAACAAAATTTTCCATAAATACCACTTAAAAATACCTCTAGAAAATCCCAATCAAAATCATGAAGCATTTTAGAATCACTTGGAGATATAAATAAGATATAATCTGGATGTTTACAATTGCCATGAATTAAAATAGAAACTAAATCTCCTCCCACAATATCAATGCAAACTTGGTTAGCCATATTTTGGGCAAAAGGTTCAATGCCATTAAGAGGAGATTCTCCTAGCCATAGCGGAGGTAAATGACGATATTTACTAAAAGATAATTTAGGAGAAACTAATTTCTTTTTATTTGAGCTTAGCTCTAAAATAGTAAATTTAGTAAAATCTTTAAATCCATTTATAGCTTTAGCAATAGAATATATAAAATCTTCTCTCTCTATTTGCTCTTTAATATGTGTACATAAACTTCGAAGAACTTGATTATAATATTCCTTTTCTTTTAAATTAGTTAAATTTAAAATTGTTTGATCCATACTACGCTCAATTTTATTAGAGCGACGATCTATTTTTAAAAGATTATCAATAAGCCCATTATACTTTCCCCAACTATAAAGAAGAATGTTTACTTGTTTTAATAAATCAACTTCTTTATAGATAGCTCCTAAATGAAACCCCACATTGAGTAAATTTAATGATTGATAAGAATCTTTAGATATATAGGCAGACACAAAAGTCTTTTCATTTACAACACTAGGATGGTCTTTTAGGTACAGTTTTGCATTTTTAAATTTATTGATATCAGCTATGCAAATATCAATAGGAGTATCCATACTTCCAAACCAAAATTCATCTAAGCTCTGATATACATGGGGAAGTATTTCTCTTTTTCTAAACGCATCTGAAACTCCTTGTGCATCAACTACATCAAGAAGCAGACAAACCCTTGGCATACATTTATCTTTTTCAAGTACATTTTCCATAAATTTATATCCAATAAACTAACACACAGTAAAATTATGCCCTATAAAAAGGCAATTAGTCTAACTTAAGCTCATGACCTTTAATGTATACAAATGCTCTGTTAATTTATTTAATATTTTTGTATTTTAGGATATAACTATTAGTATACAAAACATTATAACTATTTGAATTCACTTGATATTTCATTAACAATACTTAGTACAAAATAATTACTAAAAATTTTAAGGATTTGCCTTAAGAATTACAAAATACCTAATCTATCAAATAAATGTTTAAAATCATCAATTTTGGATAAATCTAAAATCAAATGACTTTTTTCATATTGCTCAATTCTCTCTTGGTATAATTTTTTTAAATAATTATACCCCTTTTTAGAATATGGTCTTTTAGTATCATCCTTTATGCGACTATAGCATATTTTAAAAGGAGTATTTATCCATATCAAAAGACAATGCTCTAAACTAAGTATTAAATCTAGAGTTTTCACATTACAAAGAACTCCCCCACCAAGAGAAATTAAACTAACTCTCTCTTTAACATTGGCCAAATTTTTAACCAATTTTGCCTCTTTTTCTCTAAAAAATTCCCAACCTTTATCTAAAATTAATTTATCAATACTCTCATAATTAAAGCACTTTAATATCTCTTTATCAGTATCTATAAAAAAGAGTTCACTATTTAATTTTTGTAACTTTTCAATTAGATAGCTCTTTCCACTACCCATAAATCCGCAAAAAAAGAAATTATTTTTTTTAGCTTTCATATGCTTTAAATACTATACTTAGCATCTTTATTATTGTATAGTGTCATCGATGAATAAAGATAAAGAAGAGTTGATAAATATTTTAACTATGCCCCTAAATAAGTGGGTAGATATTAGTTACGATACCTCTGATGATTGGGTGAGTAAAATTCTAAAAGAGCTCTGTGAAAACCCTGAAGACAATTTAAATTCTTCACTTTTAATAGATTTAAAGCTCATGAGAAAGCACGATTATGCCTATGGTGATCATATAGCCATAGATGGAGAAATTTATTTAAAGTATTTTCCTCCATGTATTCGTTGCTTAAAGCCATTAAAAGAGAGGTTACATGTAAGCTTTAAGTCCTGCTTTATTCCCCAAATTTCAGAGAAAAATCAATTAGAGGATGCTGATGAGGCATACATTCAAGGAGAACAAAGAGATATTTACTTTCATATAAAAAACAAGGCAAATTTAACTGAGGTAATAAGAGAAAATATCTATATTAATATCAACAAATTTCCCTTACATAGCACAGAATGTAAAGGACTTTGCTTTGAATGTGGAATTGATCTAAATGAAAATACATGCTCACATCATCTATGTAAGAAATCTCTCCACGCATAATCCTATAGAACTGAATATATTTATAACTTATTTAATCATATATTAAAGCTTGTAAATAAGTTATAAATATATACATCTAAAATCAGAATATAGTACATTTAATTATTATATAAGTCGTAATCTGTGAAAGGTAAAAAAAATTTAAATAAAAATTAAAATGTACCGATTATCCATAAAATAGATATTAGTATCTTACAAAAAATGAAAAATATAAGATTAATTTTATTTCTACTGTTTATATCAATTAATGCCTTCTCTCAGGGGAGCTTTTGTTCTAGAAACACTGGAGCAGTTTCTGATAATAATTTCGAAAAATCAGAGCTATCAAAAAACATAGAAAAAGCCATTGCTAATAGTAATATCGCAGAATTTCTTTTAAATCTTAATAGTGAAATAACAAGAAGTTTTAGCACTATCCAAAGACAAAATCTAATATACCTACAACAACGAAATTGTTTATTAGAGCCGGGATTTTGTAGTGCATTTGCAATAGAGGTTTTTGGTTATTTTCAAGATGGAATATTTTCTGGTTTTGATTTCTCACTTACTATAGATAATTTAAAACAAGAAGGATTGAGCACACAAGAAATTACAGATTATTTAAAAAGACATTATAATGATCACACTACATTTGTTGATATCACTCCAAAACCATCAGAACTCACCGAGGAACATCTTGACTTAAAAATCGCAAAATACCTTAATGCTAACGGAAAGCATGGCATACTCTCTTTTGATTATTTAAAAAAATCAAATAATGAAAAATACGGACACGCTATTAATGTATTTAAACTAAATGATAATATATACTATGTTAATGATAATAACCCTATTTCTACTAGTATTAACCCTGTATTATCTCTTCGTCGTGATTCTGATATAAATAAATTAGTCTTGGTAGAGCTCATATATATTCCCGACTCCAGCAGTTTGCAGTAAGTCTAGGTAAATATTATTTAAAATTTTTTACTAACTCTGTTGTTATCAATATTAAAAGTGAGCAAACATTATATATTTTTTATTTACTCATTTATTATTTATCCTACATGAAATCCCCAAACAATAACCTCTACAAACCATTTATTAACATTTAGCCACAGTGCATAAATTAAAATCTATTTATTGTAAAATATCAAATAGGCTAATGGCATAAAAATATCTTGGCAAAGAACTATAATATATATATAACTGCACAATACTAAAAGAGGTAAAAGATGGCACTTCCAAAGAAAAGAACAAGTGTATCCAGAAAGGGCCTAAGAAGAGCAGGACAACATCACAAGCTATATGCAAAAACTCCAGTGAAGTGTTCAAACTGTGGTGCATTGACTCTACCTCATGCAATATGCCCTGTATGTGGTTTTTATAAAAATGTGTCGGTAATACCTATAAAAGAGAAAAAAGAAAAACCACCAGAAGAGAACCCAGGTAGTGCTATGGGACTACCCTCTTAAATCTAAGTTTTAACTATGAAATCAAAAATTCTATCAAATGGAATCTATGTTCCCAAAAAAGTATTACATAACCGTGATTTAGAAAAAATTGTAGATACCTCTGATGAGTGGATATTTGAAAGAACGGGGATAAGAGAACGTAGAGTTTCAAATATAGAGGGGGGAGAATTTCCAACAGATATGGCCAAGATGGCGGCAGAGGTAGCACTAAAGCGGGCAAGTTTAAAACCAGATGACATAGACATAATAGTTTTCTCTTCGGTAACACCTGATTACCAATTGCCAAATAGTGCATCTATCTTGCAACAAAAGCTAGGTATAAACAACAAATGTACTTGTCTTGATGTATCGGCGGCATGTTCTGGATATGTCTATGGGCTAGTAATTGCCGATAGTATGATTAAAAATAAAATGGCAAAAAATGTACTTTTAGTTGCCTCTGAAATGCTTTCAAGGGAAATTGATTGGGGGGATAGAAATGTATGCATATTATTTGGAGATGGAGCAGGAGCTTCTATTATATCTGCCACAGTTGATGATGACCCCTCACAAATTGTAGACTGTAAAATAGGTGCTGACGGCTCAGGTAAAGATTTTTTCAATAAACACTATGGAGGTTCAGTGGCTCCTATAACCATAGAAGTTCTACAGCAAAAAAAGCAATATATGCAAATGAAAGGAAAAGAGATGTTTAAAGTAGCAACTAGAACTATGGCAAATGTTGGTAGTGAAGTTTTAAAGAGAAATAACTTACCTCTTGATGATATAGACTGGATAATTCCCCATCAAGCAAATATCAGAATCATTGAAGCAGTGGCAAAACATCTAGGTACATCTATGGATAAAATGATTATCAATATTGATAAATACGGAAATACCTCTGCCGCCACTATTCCTCTAGCACTAGAGGATGGAATTAATGATGGAAGAATTAAAAGAGGTGATAATATACTGCTTGTAGCATTTGGGGCAGGGTTAACCTTTGGATCATCGCTTATAAAATACTGATGTCAAAATTTTACTATTATACCTCTTAATAATATTTTTTAATAGCTCAAAATAATACCAAGTAATTTTTTAAGATATACTTATTAATTACTTGGTATTTATATATAGGAGAAAGGTTTAAAATTGCTTTTTAAATTCAACACCGATGCCTGAATAATCTGTATCAGTTTTTAATATTTGATTTCCTCTTTTAGATTCTAATTCACTGAGTGCTCCACCTTTTATGGAAAATATAAGATAGGTTTGTTCTTGTAATTCTATATTAAAATTAGTAACAAGTTCAACAGCAGAAATGCCTTCTAAAAATACTTCTGTGCCATTAGAATACTTTATTTCATAATCGCCAACTCTATAAAAAGTAGAAAATAAATCTATAGAATATTTAGAAGATAATATCCATTGAAGTTTATTTTCAATTAGAATGCTCATGTAAGAGGAAGTTATTATTGTACTATTAGTATTTTCTGAACTTACAGATTTTTCTTCTCCTTCATATATAAGTCCTAATGTCCATGCCCATGAAAAACTTCCCTTTTTTCCCCAATTAATTTCTGTACTTAAAGCAGTATTTCCTCTAGCAGAATTTCCATCTTTTGAAGTTGTAGCATGTTTTGCTTTTTGTATTTTAGGTGCAAATGTAAAGGCAAAATTCATATTATATTCATTTTTATCAATACCCATTGGGTTGTAAATAAATGCAAATATAGGATCTTCAAATCCTTTAGATTTTTCTACTTCAACTAAGCCATTATTAGCAGATGCAATACCATAAGATGTTCTATCTGTATTGGTTTCATATTCAATGCCAATACCTCCCGCCCATTTACTGCTAAATCCATATAACATTTGATATTGAAAATTGTTAAATGTTAACTTTCTTTCTGAAAAACCCCTAGATTGAATATTGGTTTCTTGATTAAGAATTGTTTGCGAATAACCTGCACTAAAGTAGTACTTTTTAATATTTGGGAAGAACACAAGATCAATAATCTTACTTTCTAAAATAGGACTTTGTTTTTTGTTTTCTAATTTTTCCTTTGGAGCTTTTTGAGAAAAAGCTTTTAAGGATATAAAAAGCATTAGTATTATTAAGTTTTTCATAAAACACCTCTACTAATAATTTAAAGATATTTAAAATTATATAATTATTTTTACCTTAGGACAACCACTGGTGGCTGTAACCGCTGGTTGTCTGTGTGCAAAATAAGATTATGCCAAATAAAACCAATCACCTAAGATATTCAAATTTATCAAAACAAGAAAAAAACTATGTTACAAAAGAAACAAAAGCTATAAGTAATAAAATAAAAGAGAAAAGAAATCAGTTGGGAGTATCTCAAGAACAGTTAAGTGAAATTTTAGATTTATCTGTTGGAACAATAAAAAGTATCGAGCAAAATATCAGAAGCCCTTCCCTAGTAACTCTTATCAGAATAACAAGAGCTTTAAAAATGAGCATATTTTTAAGTGATAATAAAAATAAGCCCAATTAAAAGCATTCAATTAATGCTATGTGTATAAAGATTATTATAATAGGGCTTACTTCCGTTAAATAGTTGTTATTCTGTTTAAGGTAGTTTTTAATAATCTTTAAAAAAAGTAATCTTATGTCCTCACCATCTGTAACCATATTATTTCCCGGACAAGGTTCCCAATATGTTGGGATGGCAAAAGATATAGCCGATAAAAAATATTTTAAATACATTGAACTTGCCGACAGCATTCTAGATATACCTCTTTTGAAAACTATGCTAGAGGGCCCAGAGGATAAATTAAAACTAACCACATTTGCTCAACCTGCAATAATTGCTTACTCTGTAGCATTATTTACAAAGACAAAAGAAACTCTAGACAAAAACAATATACCTATAACGAGAGTACTAGGGCATTCAGTGGGAGAATATTCAGCTCTAGTAGCCGCAGGAAGTTTAAAATATGAAGATGCCATAGCCCTATCCTATTATCGGGGAAAATTTATGCAAGAGGCGGTTAAATATGGTGAGGGAAAAATGTTAGCAGTAATTAAAAGAGATACTAAATTAGAAGAGATCAAAAAAATCTGCCAAATGGTAAGTAGTAAAGATCAGCTAGTATCCATTGCCAATTTCAACGATCCCACTCAAGTTGTAATTTCAGGATATGCAAATGCATGTGATGACGCCAGTAAATTATTAAAAGAGATAAATTATAAAACCATAGAGCTAAAGGTCTCCGCCCCCTTTCACTGCCCCCTTATGAAACCTGCAGCAGATAAGCTAAAACACAAGTTAGATGCTACTAATATCATGCCTAATACCACTTGTTATATCGCCAATGTAGATGCCAAAGAATACCCTAAAGGCACTGATGCAAAGATAATTAGAGAAAACCTATATAAGCAAGTTAGCTCTTCGGTGCTATGGCTTCAAAGTATAAATAAAATATCAGATGAAACTACATTTATTGAAGTGGGGCCAAAGAGTACCCTAAAAGCAATGATGAAAAAGACAAATCCTGCATGTAAAATGATTTCTGTAGAAAAAGATGATATTCTAGAGTTTATAGAGGAAATAAAATGCGTGCCATTTTCCCAGACCTAAAAGAAAAAATTATCTTAGTAACTGGTGCCACTAGAGGAATTGGCCTTGAAATATGTAAAGGTCTTGCAGAACAAAATGCCCATGTAGTTTTTAGCTATAGAGAAGCAAAAAAAGAACTAGCTGAGGAAATTAAAAGTAAACTATTAAAGACGGGAGCAAGTGATTGCACGACAATTTGCTTTGATGTAACCGATGTTAACTCTATGAAAGATGTCATCTCTAATTTTCAAAAAGAACATGGGATAATCTCAGGGTTAGTAAACAATGCGGGAATATCTAAAGATCAATTAGCCTTGAGATTAAAGCTACAAGATGTTCAAGATACCATCAACACCAACTTAATAGGGCCAATTATGCTATCTTCAATTTTATCTAGAGGATTTTTAAGTGCTAAAAATCCATCTATTGTAAATATCAGTTCAGTTGTGGGACTTATGGGAAATGCCTCTCAAGTATCCTATGCAGCATCAAAATCTGGTTTAATTGGGATGACAAAGTCCATAGCAAGAGAGTTTGCGAGCAAAAACATAAGATGTAATGCAATATGTCCAGGATATATAAAGACAGATATGACTGAGAGTCTAACAGATGATGCAAAAAATAATCTTATAGAAAAGATCCCCTTAAAAAAAGTAGCTAGTCCAGAAGAGTTAACCTCACTTGTAAACTTTCTGCTAAGTAATGCTTCATCATATATAACAGGGGAAGTTATAAAAATTGACGGAGGGCTATATATTTAATAACTTTTATATAAAGGAGTAAAAAGCTATGGAAGAAAAAGTAATTAAAATAATTAGCGATGCCATTAAAGTAGATTCTTCTCAAATAAGCCTAGCATCAAACTTTAGAGAAGATTTAAATCTAGATTCACTGGATATTGTAGAGTTAGTTATGAAAATGGAAGATGAGTTTAAAATAGATATTTCAGAGGAAGAATCAGAAAAGCTAAAGACAGTCCAAGATGTTGTAAATTATATAAATAAAGTAAAGCAGTAACATATTTACTTAAATGAAAAAAAGAGTCGTAGTCACAGGTATAGGTGCTATATCTAGTTTAGGTAATAATACTAAAGAAATTTGGAAAAATATTATTGCGGGAAAATCTGGAATATCTTTAATTGAAAATATTGATACTGATAAGCATAAGATAAAAATTGCCAGCGAAGTAAAAAACTTTAATATCGACAGTGAAATTCTGTCGGAGTTAGAAAAAAATCGCTACGACAAGTTTATTCAATTCTCTGCTCATAGCTCTTTTGAAGCATTAAAAGATGCAAATTTATTTAAAAATAATTTTGATAATTATGATTCCAAAAAAATAGGATGTATTCTAGGAGTGGGAATGGGAGGAATGATCTTTATGGAAAAGCATAAAGATGTCATCAATGAAAGCGGAACAAAAAGAATATCTCCATTTGCAATTCCCTCAATCATTCCCAATATGACTTCGGGACTTATTTCCATCTTAACTGGAGCTAAGGGAACAAATTATTCTGTAAATAGTGCCTGTGCCTCATCAAATCATGCAATTATATCAGCTTGTCTTGAAATCCTAAGTGGTCGACATGATGTCGTAATAACTGGAGGTAGCGAAGCGGTAATATGTGATATTCCCTTAGCAGGATTTTCTAAAATGCAAGCATTATCAAAAAACCTAGAACCACAAAAAGCTTCCAGACCATTTGATATAAAAAGAGATGGCTTTGTCATAGGAGAAGGAGCTGGAATTTTAATTTTAGAAGAACTGTCACAAGCAAAAAAAAGAGGAGCAAAAATATATGGTGAGATTGCAGGATGGGCCAGTAACTCAGATGCCTATCATATAACCGCTCCTAACCCAGAGGGAATTGGAGCTTCTGAATGTATGAAAATGGCAATAGAAGATGCAAATATAAAACCAACCCAAATAGATTATATAAATGCCCATGGAACTTCCACCCCTCTAGGAGATGTAGCAGAAACAATTGCCATAAAAAATACATTTAAAGAACACGCATATAAATTATCAATCAGTTCTACCAAATCAATGATAGGCCACCTACTAGGTGCAGCAGGTGCAATTGAGAGTATATTTTGTTTATTGGCAATAAAAGATAAAATTATACCTCCCACTATAAATCTAAATGAGCCGGATCCAAAATGTGATTTAGATTATACTGCCAATAAAGTAGCTAAAAAAGATATAAAATATGCCTTAAATAATGCATTTGGTTTTGGTGGAACAAATAGTTCAATAGTGATAAAAAAAGTCAATGAATAAATTTAGGCCAATTATTAATTAAACTACTTCTTAAAAAGATCAATATATTCTTTAAAAACAAATATTCTATTTCTTTTAACTTTTAAAAAATCTTCTAAAATTCCCAGATGAATAAAAGCTTTCACTAAAGCACTTGCTGATTGATGAGAAATTTTTAATAAGTTTGCTGTTTCATTTATAGTAATAATAGGTTTTTTGTACATATAATTAACTAAAATATGAGCATTTTTAGATCTATTATTTAAATTAGATATTTTTTTATCAATATTTTTTTTTAATTCTAAAATTTTAGAAAACTTATCAATACCACTCTGAGCAGTAGTATTTATCCCGTCTAAAAAAAATTTAAACCATTTGTTTAAATTATTTGAATTTCTTACAAACATTAGATGGTCATAATAGCTCATTCTATTTTTAGAGAAAAAATCAGATAAATAAAGAGTTGGTTTAGATAAAAATCCTTCTCTAATTAACTGTAGCACTATTAACAAACGCCCTATTCTACCATTACCATCTAAATAAGGATGTATTGTTTCAAACTGATAATGAGTAAGAGCAATTTTTAAAAGTACAGGTAATGAACCATTATTATTTATAAACTTTTCTAAATCACTTAATAGATTTGGTAAATCATTATTAGCAGGAGGAACAAAAGAAGCATTATTTATGCTTGTACCACCTATCCAATTTTGCGATCTTCTTATCTGTCCAGGATTTTTATTATCACCTCTTACTGTAGATAATAATTTTTCATGAACTTCATTTAATAACCTTATAGAAATTGGAATATTGCTCTCAATAGCATAATTTAATGCTACTATATAGTTCTGAACCTCTTGCCAATCATCTCTTTTGTTTAAACCAACTTGCTTTTTATCCAAAAATGCTTCATCTAGCTCTGTTTTAGTGCCCTCTATTTTTGATGACTCAACTGCCTCTTTTGCAATATGCATTCCTATAAAAAAATCTACATCATCTATAATTTCAGAATAAGCATCAAGCTTACCTAATAATCTAATTGCCTTATCATGCTCATTGAGAAGTTCTTGAGGCTCAATATGCCATTTCCTATTAATAAGGCTTGGCCTAAACTGCCTATATTGATAGCTCTTTCCCCTATTGGCAGTTATAAATTCCCCTAATTTAAATTTATCCATTAATCACCTATTTTCAATATCTTATATAGACATTTTATATTTATATGTAATTATAACATGCTTTTTATTACACAACAATATTGTTATGTAAATTTTTTAGGATTTTTTTACATAAAGATATCATTATGTAAAAAAATTGCGACCCTAGGTATTTAAATGGGTTAAGTTATTGATTTCTAAAATAATATGCTAGAGAGTTTGCCATAAACTCTACAAAACCTATTACTAGCTATCTACTAGGTACAACAGGTGCAATTGAGGGTATAGCGACAAAAAATAAAATACCTCCCTATCAACCTAAAATGGTCTCAGTTGAAAAAGTGATTTAGGCTATACAACTAGTAGGGCAAGCTAAAAAAGATATAAATTATGCTCTAAATAACGCATTTGGTTTTGGTGGAACAAACAGCTCGATAGTGTTAAAAAAAATCAATGATTAAAGATTTAAAAGATATCGACCCTGAAATAAGTGAATTAATTTTACAAGAATACAAAAGACAAGAGCAGGGACTTGAATTAATTGCCTCGGAAAACTATACATCTGAAGCGGTTATGAAGGCCCAAGGCTCAATTTTAACCAATAAATATGCCGAAGGGTTACCACAAAAGAGATATTATGGTGGTTGTGAATTTATTGATAAAATTGAAAACCTTGCCATAGAGAGAGCATGCAAATTATTTAAAGCAAAATTTGCAAATGTCCAACCCCACTCAGGGTCGCAAGCCAACATGGCAGCTTATTTTTCTCTACTTGATAGGGGAGATAAAATAATGGGTATGAACTTATCTGAGGGAGGGCATTTAACTCATGGATCCTCTGTTAACTTTTCCGGAAGATTTTTTGAAATTGTATTTTACGGGGTAGATAAAACCAGTGAATGTATAAATTACGATGAAGTACTAAAGATAGCAAAAGAACAAAGGCCAAAATTAATTATAGCGGGAGCATCTGCTTATTCAAGGGTGGTTGATTTTAAAAAATTCAGAGAAATTGCCGATGTTGTCAATGCCTACTTAATGGTAGACATGGCACATATTGCAGGACTTGTGGCCACAAATTTTCATCCATCCCCTATTGATTACGCTGATATTGTAACTACAACTACTCACAAAACTCTAAGAGGTCCAAGAGGTGGATTGATTCTAACAAACAATGAGGAGCTAGCAAAAAAAGTAAATTTTAATGTCTTTCCTGGTATTCAAGGAGGCCCATTAGAACATGTAATTGCTGCTAAAGCTGTCAGTTTTCAAGAAGCACTATCTGATAATTTTATAATGTATCAAAAAAGGACAGTAGAAAACGCTAAAGAATTAGCAAATTCTTTGAAGAATTTGGGCCTAAAATTGGTAGCAGATGGCACTGATAATCACTTATTAATGGTAAAGACTGATTCTATGAATATAACGGGAAAAAAAGCAGAACAAGTACTAGATTCAGTTGCAATTACATGTAATAAAAATATGATTCCAGGCGACACTCGATCTCCATTTGTTACCTCGGGAATTCGCTTAGGAACTCCAGCTATAACAACTAGAGGGCTTACAAAAAAACATATGGGAACTCTTGCTAAATGGATTTATGATGCCCTTTCAAATTATCAAGATGAAGATAAATTAAAAGGTATAAAATCAGAAGTTTTAAAACTATGCAAAGATTATCCGGTGTACCCATGAGTACTCATAACAAATCTATCTCTAGGGAATATGCATTTTGCTTTCTCTATCATATCTATAGTTTAAATGAATACAAAGACTATAAAGAGGATGAATTAAAGCAAAAAATTGAAGAATTCGAAAACATAAGAAGTGATACTTTAGTAAATAAAAGTCCATATGCCATGGAATTAATAAATGGCATTATTAAAAATAATAATCAAATCCTTGAGGTATTAAAAATTAAATTGGGAATAAAGATTAAAAATATAAAAACAGTTGAGAAAACTCTTCTTTATATGGCCAATTATGAACTAAATTTTACAAATATCCCCCCAAAAGTAATTTTAACAGAAGTAATTAAGCTTGCAAAAAAATATGGAGATACTAAATCATATGCATTTATAAATGGCATGATAGAGGAGTTGATAAAGAAAAAATGACTAAAAATGACATGCAGATTATTCAAACTGCCATAGGTTCTGATACTGGAGCTATACTATGGATTACCAAAGAACCATTGAGAAAGTTTCCAAGACCTTTTAGAGAAATGGATTATCTACTTGATGGTATAATTTCTCAAAATATGAAGATTCATAAAGAAGATCCTAAAAAGAATTTATTTTGTTCTAAACAATTTGAATATCTATTATTTATTGCTCATTTAGAAAAAAGTATTGAAAACTTTCAAGAGCAATTAAAAGAAATGGTTAAATTAATTCAAAAAATCAATAAGCAATCAAAAGACATAATCTATATTGGAGAAGAATTAAAAGAGATAAAAAACTTGCAAGGTATATATAAAAATATTAAATTTTTAAAATTATAATTAAAAGACAAATACATATTCAAGACTATTTGTAACTGCCTGTAATTATATACTATTCATAAAGAACTCATTTCCAAAAAAATAATATTTAAGTATTTAAACTAAATACCGAAAGCATTAATTATTATTAACTTTCTTAAAAAGCTAGGTTTATGTTTAAAAAACTATTTATGATTATTTTCTGCATTATACCAGTTATTAGTTTGTATGCAGAAGATTATGAAAGCCCTTTTAAGTTCCGTGGAGATTTTATAGGGATAAAAGAAAATAAATACTGGGCTCAATGTAGTCAAATTGAAAGTATAGATACAATCGTACATAATCATTTTACACATTATAGTTATAGGATATTAATTAAAATTGATGATAAAACTATTGAAACAAAAAGATATAACAAAGAACCATTGGCTAAAAAATTTGTAACAGAACTTATAGATTATTGTTCAAGTAAATAATGTATTTTCTACCCAAAATGTGTCTAATAAATTTATTAAGTATAACCTCCTGTAAATCTCTTTAAACTTGCATCATTTTTTAGTGAAGCTCAAAACATTTAAAGCTTAATTAAAAGCACAAATATAGCAAACCCATGCCTCCTGATTTTGTTCTTTTTCACTGACATAAAATTTTCCTTCCTCATCATCATCCTCCCAAAACTTTAAAATAGTTTTAAATCCTGCCTCTTGTAATAGTTCAGTGAGCTCAATAAAAGACCACATTCTCCAATCATAGGTAAATACATCTTCATATTTTACACCATTTTTTTTGAGCTTAAAATGAATTGAATATTTGCATTCTGAAGTTATGGGATTATAATCTTTACAATCCCAATAATAAGTAAACTTATCAAACTTTGTAGAGTCTTCAATGGGAGAATAACAATCAGTTCCACCAAAAAGATCAATACAAAACATTCCTTTTAAATTAAGATGCTCCTTAACCTTTTTAAAATAAGTAAGAAGCTTTTGTCTTGTCTTAAAAGTATAATAGGAAAAGTTAAAAGCAGCGACAATATCAGTTTTAAAGTCATGTGTATCAAGAACATTTCCCATGATATATTTCATTCTATCTTGCTGATTAGAATTTAATTTACTGTAGTGATTTTTCTTTCCATAGGACACGGGTTCATCATCTAAATCAATAGACCAACTTTTGTGATTATCACTCTGTTTTACCCATTTACAACAAAGCTTTGCCGTTCCTCCAAAATCCTCTCGCAAAGTAGTGGGGTAAACTCCATAAAATGAATAATACTGCTGGTTGATAAAGTTAACATCACTTTCTACGCATTGAACTGATGATTCATATAATTTGTACTTCTTTGATGATGGCAATTTTGAATTTTTATTTTTACCCATTTAAATTTCACTTTTTATTTTATCTAATAATATTTTACAACCTTGCTCAACTAGATCTAATACCTCTTCAAACCCATCTGCTCCCTTATAATAAGGGTCAGGAACATCTTTTCCTTCTTTGCCTGAAACTAAATCACAAAAAAGAATAACCTTATCTTTGTATTTATTCTCTCCATCCAAAGACAGAACATCTTTATAATTGTTTTTATCCATGACAATAATATAATCAAACTCTTTAAAGTCATTAAAAACAAATTGTCTGGATTTGCTAGTTAAATTTATCCTTCTAGCTTTAGCATGAGAGATCATCCTAGAATCTGCAGGTTCTCCATCATGATACCCACTGGTTCCTGCTGAATCCACAAAGACATCTGACAATAATCCTGCTTTTTCTAAATAAGATTTCATGACTCCCTCGGCAGCAGGAGAGCGACAAATATTACCTAAACAAACAAAAACTAGTTTCTTTTTCATATACAGGTCAATTGAAAAACCTTACATCATATTATATGGTAGTCTAGTCCTTTAGGTTACAGGAGTAAATATGGCAGTAAAAAAAATAATTAGGATGGGAAATCCTATATTGAGAGAAAAAGCAGTAGAGTTAACAAAAGAGGAAATTCTGTCAACAGAGACAAAGTCCCTGATCAAAGATATGTATGACACTATGATTTCTGCAGAGGGTATAGGGCTTGCCGCCCCTCAAATTGGAGTAAAAAAGCAAATAGCTATCATTGGTACCCCAGGAGAAACTGAGCGCTATGAGAATATAGAGGATATTCCTACTATGATAATAATTAACCCCAAGATATCAACTTTAGATAAAACTCCCCTTGGAAACTGGGAAGGCTGTCTTTCAGTTCCCTACCTTAGAGGATATGTAGAACGCCCAGTAGAGATAAAGCTGGATTATTTAGATGAAAAAGCAAAACAAAAATCAATGAAAGTGAGCGGGTTTCATGCAACAGTAGTTCAACATGAAGTAGATCATTTAAATGGAATCTTATACATAGATAGGGTTAAAGATACCAAACATATCTCCTATCTTGATGAATTTGTAGAGTATCATGCCAAAAAAGAAGAATAACAAAATTATTACTCTATAGTACAACCAGTTTTATTATTGTCATTTAAACTAAAAGTTTTCTCTTTTTCTTCCAATTTTTTTTCCACTAATTTATTACTATCACAATCTTCTTTTTCTACTTTCTGAGACTCCATATTAGAAATATCTTTTTGTTTGTTAAAACAAGAATATAAAAAAGAAATAGACAATATAAGTATATATTTTATAACCATTTTTTAATTTTACTTTTATAAACTCCCTTTATCAAAAGTATTACCAAAATTATCGATGAAACAACTTGAATTATATAGTACCCCTTATCATTAACATGATTTGCAACTTTAAAATCAATGGTTAGACTTAAATAGCTGTATATAAAGTCAACTAAATAAGACCCTCCAAAGGAAACAACAGAAATAACTGCAATATTTATAAAAACCCCTAATTTACCAATATATTTTTGCATAACTAAAATATTAGAAATATTAGTTGCAGGGCCAACTAATAAAAAGATCAGAGCCGTTCCTGGACTCATTCCCTTTAATACCAAAGATGCTGCAATTGGCGTTGATGCTGATGCACAAATATAAAAGGGAATTCCGATCAATAAAATAAGTAGTTTTCCAGATAAACCATTAAAATTTGCAAAAATATTTGGGGAAAAAAAATAATCGATAAAAGATCCCATTAATAGTCCAACAACTAGCCAAAATGATATATCATCAATTAAATCTCCAAACCCATAGTTTATAGCAGATTTTATTTTACTTTCCTTTTTTTTATTATCGATTTTTTGACAAGATTCATCTCTATCTTCTTTTAAATTAAAATTGTTAAAAATCTGTGCCATGCCTGCCAATATAGCAGTCATTAAAGAAAAGAAAGGACGAATAATTGTCATGGGAAAATCCATCATAGCGTATGTCATTAAAATGGAATCAACTCCCGATTCAGGGGTGGAAATTAAAAATGAAGATGTAGCTCCATTTCCCGCACCACTTTTTCTCAAAGAAACTGACATAGGAATTACCGCACAAGAACAAATTGGCATAGGAATTCCCCATAATGCGGCAATAAAAACCGAATAAAATTTACTGTCTCCTAGCTTTTTTTTCAAAGTTTGAGCATTTACAAGTTGGTGAAAAAATCCCGCAACTAAAATACCCAGCAATAATGGTGGTGAAGTTATAAGCAGGTAGTGATACAATGATTTTAAATATTCCACTTAAGCTAGACTACTATAAAGGGGATTAAAAAAAAATGTTATGGGTGACATTATTAGTTATTTTGGGGTTATTTACTGGGCTTATCTCTACAATCTTTGGAATAGGCGGGGGAATTATAATTGTTCCCATGCTCTACAACCTATTTCCAACTTTATCACCCCAAACAATCATCAATACATCTTTATGCGTAATTTTTATAAATTCTATTTTAAATTGCTATAATTTTAAAAAAAAGGGTAAAACTCCAAACCTTTTGCTAACTCTGGCCTTAAGTATAGGTATTGCCATTGGCATGGCAATTGGTGCCAATGTTAGTATAAATCTTCAAAAAGATGTATTAAAAATAATTCTTGCCATAACTTTAACAATAATTGCCATAAAGACATTATTTAAAAAATCAAATTCAGCTAAAGAAGATATGAATTTTAAACCAATAGTTTCAAAAAGCTTGCTGATTAAGACCTCTCTTTTTAGCATTTTAGGAGGAATTATAGGAGGGCTAACAGGTCTGGGAGGTGGTATTATCTTAGTGCCTCTTATGATTGGGCTTGTTAACTGCCCATTTTCCTGGATTCCAGTTTATACAAATCCAGCAATGGTTGCCGGAACATTTACAGCAATAGTTACTTTTATGGTAAATTCAAACACAAGTGATATTTCCATTCCCATTATAGAAAACTTTCAATGGGGAAATTTAAATATTTTAATAGTTCTTTTAATATTTTCTGGAACCTTGATCACATCTCCCATAGGAGTAAAAATCGGTAAAAAGATTCCAAAAAATGTAACAAAGTATTTATTTAGCTCTTTGGTGATATTTTTTGTAATAAGAATAATTTATAAAGTAATTTTATAAGATAATGCAATCTGTCAATCTCATATAAATGGCCTAGCTATTATTTTTTTAGTAATATTAAATAGTATTTTAGGGGGCGTAGTTAAGTTGGTTATAACGCTGGCCTGTCACGCCGGAGGCCGAGGGTTCGAGTCCCTTCGCTCCCGCCAACACTGCGTATCATACACACACTTGTTAAGAGAAGAGCTCTCTCATATTTATATATTATTCTTGAGAACTAATAAGTTTATTAAATTTCATTTGAAAGTTATAAGGACAAGGGCGATTGCTATTTGGATGATTAATATATTGTTTAAGATCAGGATAAATTTCTAAAATAACTAAAAGCAGATCTTTATACTTTTGATTTTCATCTCCAACACCTGTTAAGAACTCATTTATATTTTTATCAAAGTTTTTAAATTTTTCTTCAATCTCTTTATCTTCTCTATCTTGTTCTTCTTTTTTATCTATAGCATTATTGGCAAGTTTTACCGTATTCTCTAAAAGAATAAAATCATTTTCATTTAATACATCATCTGTAGCTATTTTATCTTTAAATTTATCAGGCTCTGTAAGTTTTCCTTCTTCTTTTATAATTGGACTTGGAACTTTAGGAGAAATTATTGATGTAGGATCATCTATATCTGTATGGTCTTCTGTAACAATAGGAAGTTCTTCATTAGTAAAAATATAATCTCTTTGTGCTTTAGGAGTATTTATATAATTTCTTGCCTTATTCCAATCCATACCCATGGCAATTTCTCTCGTTCCCTCATCTTCATCTAAATATCTAGTTCTTTCATATGCACTCATATTTAGAACTCTGTTTTTCTCACGCTCATCCATAGCTGTATATGCAACCTTGTGCTCAAGTGAAAGATTTAAAAACATCTCTCTTTCACTTTTTCCCATAGTAAAATAGCTCTTTCTCTCATTAGAAGTTAACTCATATAAAGCTAAAGCACTTTTATCTTTATCTATATTATCTGATAATATTTTATTTTCAGATAACATCGCCAATCTTTTTAAATCATCTCTTGTTAAGTTTTTCTTTCTTAAAACTCTAGCGATAAGTTCTTTGTTTAAACCAAAGTTATCTTTCATATTTTTATTTATCAATAATGCTAGATTTCTATCTTTAACTTTATCAACATCTGGTAGTTCACTGGCCATTAGATTTTGAAAGTTTGTCAAAATTCCATGTCCAAACCCTTTTCCTCTTCTGCTGTTTTTACATAGCCTTTCACTTAAGGTATCTACATCTACCTCGGGTCCACAAAGCTCATCAGTATCAGGAATATCACAAGTTACTGGCGTAAAAGTGCATGTATTCTTATCAGAGGATTTTTGATTTAATGTAAATTTACTACAACCTCTTTGATCGTTTTCTTTTGCATTAAAAAGTATCTCTCTTATCAGTGATACTCCCGATTCTTGAGGATACATTGTGTCTAAAGCATAACTTCCATGCAAGCTCAATGCCCTAGAGACTAATGCTGCAAATCCGGAAGTAGCATATGAGGTTCCATAGGAAAAATGCACATCAAAGCCTGTGCCATCTTTCCCTACTTTTTTAGTTGCTGAAGTCAAAATTGTATCGGCAGGAAGAGATATCTCTCCACCAAAGTAGCTATAGCCTCCTCGCCATGGAGTCATATAGGCAGAGTTTCCCGTAACGCAAATTACATCTTCAAATATACAAGGTGATGACCTTTTAAATAACCCTCTTTGAATGCTATTTACTACAGGAATATCGGCGTCATTTCCTGCGGCAGCTACCAAAATAACTCCATCTTTGCGAAGCTCTTTTAATAAATTTTTCATTTCATTATAATCTTCATCTCTTGAAAAAAATTCATTGGTACCAAGGCTCATGCTAATAATGCCTGTTTTATATTGATAGTATTTATTGTTTAGATTTATAACTTCTTTGCATTTTCTATCTTTATCTGCTCCAACATAAGGTTTTATATCCTCAAAATTATTTATAGCAAGTGTTCCAATATTATCAGTTGAACATCCTTTATGTCTTAAAATATCAATCCAACATCCCAAATTACTTAGTCCTTTTGGATTATTTTTTCCACAATAATTACTTGGTTCAATATCAAAGTTTTCTTTTATATATGTATTAACATTTGATCGCAATTTTCTGTTATTTTCTAAAACTCCTCTTAATCCATTATTGATTCTTTTTAGCTTAGTACCCCCTATATCCAATACCGCAGGATGAGGATGAGTTTTATACATTACAACTGATGCTTTTTCTGCATAACCAACTGTAGTTTGCTTGCCAACTGTACCATCAGGTTTTGCTCGAGCACTGTTCATGTTTGCTGCCATACGAGTTCCATGTCCGAAAAGTCCTTCACCCTTATCTTCAGCTCCTCTTTTTTGCTCAACACCTTCTTTCTCATTCTTTGCCATATAGTCTCTAAAGTCTTCTTTTCTAAGTCTTACGGGAATATATTCATTATATTTATCATATGTTTCATCTTCTGCCTCAACTCTTGTTAGCCCTTCGTTTTCCATTAATGCCTTTATATATCCCTCTCTATCTTTATCAATCTCAGCTCTTACTTTTTCTCTTTCTGCAAGCTTTTTTATTGTCTCTTTATCTTCATAGAGTTCTGGATGAACTTTGTATTCAACATTTCCATCTTTATCTGTTTCTTTTGCATAAGTCATTCCTACATCAATGACTGCTACAGTTTGACCTCTTCCTTGGGCATCTTGCTTCAAGCTTTCTACTAATTCTTTTGGGAATTTCTCACTTTCTATTAATTCTTCATGTCTATCTTCAGCAAGCTTTATAATATCTTGATCAGAATAATTACCATTACTATCCTTTTGATAAACTCCAGTCATTATATGATTCCAAATAGAATTACATGGATTTAGTGGACATGTGCTTTCAAGATTTTCTGAAGCTTCTTTACATATTTTTATTCTATCTCTTCCAGCGGTAGATATGCATATTGGTACCACTTCTGCTGAATCTCCCAGTTTATCTTCAATCTCTGCATGTTTATCAAAAAAGGATTTTAATGCAAAATTTCCACTAACTTTATTTGCACTTGTTGATAATTCTTTGCTATTGCAAAACTCTTCACTTATAAAGTTTAATTTGTCTTTATTTTTACAAATTTTATTTTTTTTATCTTTGCTTTCAAAAAAAATTGTTGTTTGAGAGCATTCAATATTTACATCTTTATTATTTATTTTATCTAAATCTGCATGACATTGAACATGAGGAGGCGTGGAAAATTCTTTTGTATTATCAGCTAAAGCTAGTGCTCTATCTCTGCACATAGGAGCACTATGGACTCTGTTATTTATTAACATCAGTCCATTTGCTATATTATCTGTATATTCAACACTATCTATGTAATCTTTGGTTATTGATCTATATGTATCAACTGCGGCATTATATATAAGATAAGCTTTATTTTCTCCTAAATACTTTATAGTGGCATCTCGTCCTAAATTACTTTCATAGATTTCTCTGAATTTTTCTCCTGAGACTTTTCCATAAGGCGAACATTTATCACCATTACAAATTGAAACAAGCAATTTTCCTTCATCGGAATACTTAAAGCTGTATCCATAGATGCCACTGTTATAGATAAAAATTGAAAATAAAAATGTAAATGTTTTTAACTTTATTAGCATTAATTTTCATAGGCATCTTTAAATTCTGACACTGGTGCAAATTCTACTTGTTGCCATCGCCTTAAGTTTCTCATACTTCTGCAAGCAAATTTTCTGCAATACTCACTTGGCAAAAACTTTTGATTGCTTCTACACATTACTTTGCTCTCATCTTCTATATGACAAGTGCCTGAGCCAGTGGCAATTTCATTGGCATTTTCTGTGACTCTTTTTTGATACTCATCTACATCGCCATAGATGGTGCTAAAATCCCAATCTCCCATAAAACTATCGACAATATTTTTACCCTTTTTATAAACGCTCATTAGCTCATAATCAGATTTTAACTTTACAACTCCTGAACCTTTTGGATACTTGGGGTGAGGAAGTGCTTCAGGTGCAAGCCACATAAATTTTCCATCACCCATGGGGTTGTCAAAATTTACCATCACAAGTTTTAATTTATGTCTTTTTTTAAAGTCAATTATCTCTTGTGGATTTAGTTGACCATTTCTAGCTCTATCTATATCCATAAATCCTTGGGCACCCCTATCGTTGGTCATCTTCCCCCAACACCACACTTGACCATCTTTGTGAAGTCCACAACTAAAGGCACGAGTTACAGCGATGTCAATTATTCCCTTGGGAAGCCCTACAACTTTATTTGGTTTATTAATGCGCTTTTTCCTGATAAAAGCTTTAACTCCAACTCCTACACTTCCATAAATATCCCATCCCCAACAGTAAACTTCTTCATCCTTTATAGCACAGCCATGCATATTTTTTAATGCCACTTTAGTAACTCCATATTGCATACCTTTAATGGGAACTATTTTAGTATTTGTTGTTTTTCTTGCTTTTTGATATTCCTCTAATGTAAAAGGGCAATTATAATCAGGATCTCCCCAACAATATAATGCTCCAGATTTTGCAAGTTTATTATCTGCCTTAATAGCACAAGCACACCAACTTCCTGCTTCTAAATCTATTATATTTTTATCTAATATTGAAAGCTTTGTTGGAGGTATAATTGTCGTATATGGGAATACTTTCCATAATCTTTCAGGATTTCCCCAACACCATACTCCTCCATCTTTAATAGCACATCCAGTTTCACCTCTTGCAGGAAGAACAATCTTGGTAACACCTCCGGTATGCAATCCTTTAGGAGGATAGGCATAACGAATCTTTTTCTTGCCTTTCCCATAGTCAAAACCTTTTGCAGCAAAACTATCACCCCAACAATAGGGAATATCACCTATAATTAAGCAAAAATTGTCCCAATTAGCTCCATTTACAATGCTATGAATTTTAGCTTTATTCTCTGCCAAAGTTGTATTTATAATAAATAAGCCAATTATAAATAATAGAACTATTTTTAGCTTCATATAAATACTAATTATATTATATTGCATAACCTTTATATATACGGAAACTCTTTCTAAAGAACCAAATTAGTCGGTTGTATATTGCTTTCTATAGAGTCTTCAAAATCACTGGTGGCAATTTTATACTACTCATCAGAAGGATGTACTCTAATAACAGCACTGCTTTCATTGTTAATCATAAATACTTCAGAATATTCTCTCTTTATGCTCTTTAAAGAAGATATGAGTGACATTTCTTTTTCATTTAATTTTAAAATATCTTATTGCTGGGATTTGAATTAGAAAATTTTCTTTTTTTGCTACTATGAGCAATATCTTTTATCTTCTTAGAAACCGTAGATTTTGAAACATCTATATTATCTGCAATTTGTCTCGAAGATAGTCCCTTTAAATAAAGCTCCTTTATTTTCTGATTAGAATGAGATTTTACTTTTGGGAAAAAGCTAATAAAATCAAATAGCTTAGAATGTGTGGATTCAATTCCACTACTCCCGCCAACCGGCGTATCATACACACACTTATTAAGAGAAGTGACAAAGCTAGTACTAAACCCTTTAGACTCATCTAATTTATTGAAATCATTGCTTTAAAAGCTGTTTTGAATTTCCAAAATGCTATTGATACTAAGCTATCCACTGTGAAGGGAGAAGAGCGTAGAAATCTTAGACAAAGGAGATATACCATAGAAAGAAACTAAAGAATATCTCACACTTCTATATACAATACAAAAACCCTTAATATTTTAATATATTACTCCGAAAAGGTATATATATGAATATAAACTATGATTTTTTTTTAAAAACTATAAGAAGTTTTCTAAAAGTAAAAATACTATTTTTAATTCTAATTTTAATTCCAAATATTTCTTATTCAGAGAATTTTTGCTTAAAATTTTTAAAAGAGTCTTTAAAAAAATCAAATGCTCTTAGTTATGTTAAAACATTAAAGCTCGATCACCCATTAAACAATTTCATTGAAATCCATGAATATCTAAAAAACAATTATAATATTAGGAGTTTTAAAAGAATAAATAAAAATACACTAAAAGAATTAGAACATGTTGATACTAAATCTTCTGCAAATAGATTAGAAAAAATTAATATAAATCAAATAAAAAAGATATATTCTGCCGTTAGCTTAAATAAAGTAGCATCATTAAATGCTATTGATAAATATGATCCGAGAGGTGATATTGGGTATTGTTTTGGAAGAGCCACTGCTGCTCACCTTCAACTATTATCAAGTGGAGTTTCTAAAAATAGTATTAGAAAAGTATGGGCCATAGGAACCTTTGATGCTGGCAATAATACTTGGCGCTATCATGTATCTACCATTGTAAAAGGCGATAACAATAAATGGTACACCATTGACCCTATATTTGATGAACCTCTTGAGTTAAGTGAATGGATAAAAGAAATGCAAAAATATAATCTAGCAACAAAAGACATGATAATCTTGTCAACTGAAGCTAAAAAATTTGCCCCAGGCACTGGAGGATACAGTAAATCTCATTTAAATTCTTTTAAAGAATACTTTGATGATTTATTTACAACCTTTAGAGAAAACAATTCTAACCCTAATAGAATAAAATTTAATTTAAATAATAAATCCAAATAGAAGACAAAAACTTTGCTCATACTTTTACCCCTGTGTTATATTTACAATAGTTTCTTTGGACTTGTACCATTTGGAAGTAAGATAATTGTATATCTATCTACAAAAACTTTTGCTTTTAGAAATTGTATCAAAAACCAAAGACTTTTTTCCTTCTATTAATCCCATCTAAAATCATATTTAAAATTGTCTGATTAAGTTTGGGATCAAGTTCATCATCATCAATACTTAGGTTCTCATAGTCTTCTTTAACTTCTTCAATTATCTGTTCAAAAAAACTTTTATCAATACCACATAATTTAGCTGTCTCAAGATAATGTCTTTTTAAAATATTTTTGAGATGATAGTATCCTGAATCTCCCACCTTCATAGCAAATTTTTGATCCTTTTTTTTAAGAAAATAAGTACTTATAATATCGTACATGGGAGTTAAACAAAATCCATCATGATAACGATAGATACTAAAATTTTTTGTATGTCCATCAGTAGCACATAACAAATCAAAAATAAGAATAGCTTTAAAAAAAATTAGATAATCATTAACTTCATCAGAAGCTCTCAACAACTTAACAATATCAACAATTCCAGGGCCACCATCTGCTTGATATTTTTTTGCAGATGAAAATCCCAAAGCTTGGCATAAGTCTTCTTGATGAATTCTTTCCAAAAAAGATTTTCCATCTAATACTCGCCATTTACGATCAAATCTTTCAACAACCAAAACCCTTTGATCTTCAAATTGCTCAATAGATGCGGCATTGACTTTCAATCCCAATTTTTTTGCCAAAAAAAGACAACACCACTCATTATCAATAATATCATTTCCAAATTTACTAATTGGTTTTTTAAAAATATGAGTTGTTGGTGTAGAACCAATAGGTTCATACCAAAGATTATTAGCATATAATAATGCTAATTTTTCCTGCACACCAGCTAAAGAAATTCTAAAACCATTATCTGTCATACCGAGAGGATTAACACTTATTAAATTTCTCAATCTATTAGAAATTTCTGATTCACTTATTTTCTTTTTCTGTACTTGAAATTCTTGCTTATTATCTTCACCAGTAAGAAAACGAAGTGCTCCTACACAATCTTTACCAATAACTTCAATAATATCAAAAGTATTCTCACTCGTAGCTCTGAACTTGGTAGCAATTTGTGTTATAACTTCAGGATTTTCAGGCAACAAATTATCAAAAAAAAAGCTAACCTTATCTCCTTTGTACTCGTCTTCACTTAGAGGTAACGGCCTTTTTTTACCGAGAAGGTCCTCTATTTTTTGTTGTTCAACGATAAAAAAATTTAGAGAATTAAAGAATTGAGATTCTCTCCCACAGAACGGGTGAGCCCTTCGATCTGTTTCTCTTGTGCGTTGTCTTTTATGCTCCGCCAGCCTAAAAAGATTGTCAGAATTGCTAATGGGAGCCCAATGATCGCGATCATTGCGACAAGAATCCCGATTAACCATGCGATAGGCGTTTTCACGCTTTCTATTTTCGCATCAACATACGACTTCATCCGTGTTTCGGAGCTTTCTATCTCGCTTTTTGTATGTTCTTTTAGACTGTTTTCGGACGCTTTGAGAATCAATCGGATCTTATCGAGGTCGGCGTCGGTCAACTGACCAAGAGCGGGCAAAGCGATTGCGCAAAAGAGTATCGAGAGAACGAGAATGGTTTTCATGGGGGGTTCCAGTTCCAGTTTGGTTTATCCTCCTGCTAAGGTGGGAGGGTGGCAGAAACGGAGTGAGACTCCGAGTCTTAGCAGTGCCACCCAAACTGGATTTTAAGAGTATATCAGATATACGAGAAATAGTCAAGTTCCGGGTTATGCGATTGGCGGTAATCCCATCTTGATGATTAAGTCCAAAAAAACTTCACAAACAGTAAGATAACGTAAAAACAAATTGTGCTGTCATTTCCAATCCCTAACTGAAATCAGTTGCTGTGGGCTCTATTTTCGGTTGCCTGACCCTAACGGGGAGTATTGCTATTATTGCAGCTCATATAGAGGCGGAGCGGTGAGGCTACGGTGTTGCCAAGACTTGGCTCTCAATGGGTTTCCCTGTCCGGAAGTCGGTTAGTTGGAAGGACGCTCCTGCATCACGGGTATCACGTAGCTCCGAATCACAGAGCCGTCTAACGTTTCTGTCTCTACACGCGGTTCGGGTGCTTTGCGGTGATCAAATACGACATAGTACCCCGCCACGGCTGCTTCGAGTCCCA
>CBDEVA010000004.1:0-110196 GCA_965243505.1 Bacteriovoracaceae bacterium
CTTATTCTTTCTGCTTCTTGCTTTGTCCTACAGTTTATGACCGCATCGTCTGCGTACCTAACAAACGGTGTTTGCGACTCTTCTCTTTCTAGCCACTTGTCAAATGCATAATGTAGAAACAGGTTGGATAGTAAAGGGCTTATAACTCCACCTTGTGGTATTCCTTTTACCCTTTCTATCGTTTCTTCTCCCTTTACCATAGGGGCTTTTAACCACCTTTTGATATAAAGAAGTACCCATTTCTCTTTTACATGATGCTTTACTGCTTTCATAAGTAGAGCATGGTCAATGTTATCAAATAGTCCTTTGATATCTAACTCCAACACCCATTCGTATTTCCAACATCTTTCCCTCACTTTACCTACCGCCTGTAACGCCGACTTGTTTTGCCTATAGGCATAGGAGTCTGAGTGAAAAATCCTTTCAAACCTACTCTCTAAGTGTTGAGTTACAACCATTTGTGCTACTCTATCCTCTACTGTGGGAATTCCTAGTGTTCTTTTCCCACCACCTGCTTTTGGTATTTCTACAGCTTTTATGGGTACAGGAAAATATGAACCAGAGGCCATTCTTCTGTGTATTCTCTTAAGATGCTTTTCCCTCTTTTTATCAAAGTCCTCTAAACTTTGTTTATCTATCCCTGCTCCTCCTCCTTTAGCTTTCACTTTCAGGTAGCTACTCCATACCTTTTGTTTTGTTATTTCTTTGCTAAAAGTCCATAATTGTGACTTCTCTGCGAAGACCCTTTTGTTGCTCCTTGTTCTCATTACCAGTCTCTCCCTTTCTCAAGGTTTCTATGTAACTTAAACCGGAATGTGTTGCTCCTTTGCTCCACTTCCATTACAGAAGCTTCTTCACTACTACAAGCAACTCCGCCCCATGCCCTGACATCAGTGGTCTCTTTCAACTTTTCTCGCTTTAGTGATTTCACTTTGGCATTCAGGTGATGGTTCCCAAGTTCCATACGTACGCCTGAAAGAAGCTGATGCCACCTGAGTACCGAGTGCCAGCGAACGAAATTTTGCAAGGACTCTGTCCGCCTTTTCAGGAAGTACTGGGTTCTTCCTTTTTGACTTAACTGTGTTACTGGACATTTTCGATATTTCATCAGTGGTTCATTTGCATTCATCTTCTTCTTTCTCTCTTTCAAACTGATTTTTTTTTTTTTCTTCAGCCTTTTCTTTGTTAGCTTCCTGTGAGGATCTTTTGAACCCTCATCATTACAAAGTAGATTAAGATCTTCCCCTTGCAGGACGAACTTGAGAGGCCAGACTCTCATCATACGTATAGCATTTAATTGCTTTTCTTCTTTTCCTTATGAACTCATATTATTTCCCCCTTGTTTTCTTGTTAACAATTAATTCTTGGCACAACCCAGTCTAGATCAATCATTTTCATAGTTTCAATCTGCAACTTTAAAATCATCTTCATAGGAATTTCAGGCTTCCCTATGAGAGTACAGAACAAGATAAAGCTTACAATAGCTCCGACGATTTTGGGGATGGAAAAGATTGAAAACATAGATACCTCCTTAGTTTTGTTAAAATTACAGTTTTTCTTTCCAGTGATTATAAACTCTTTTAAGTTGTTTATGACACCAGTAAGTGGTGTTTTTTCTGTTTTTAAAACCTTCGTCTGTAAGTATCTTGCTGATAGCTCTAAAAGAGTGATCTTCATCACTTAAGACAAGAACTTTTTTACAGATGCGAATTTCAGATTTATTTTCAACAAGCCTACCATCAACCACTTTAAACCCAAAGGGAGGGTTAGGGGATCGGTAGTTTTTAGGATTAGTTTGAGCCTCTCCCTTTTCTCTCCTACTGATATAAGAACCTTTAAGCTTTTTAAGAACAGTGTTTTTACTGACTCCCATTTTTTCAGAGATTTGCTTCAAGGAAAGCTTATGTTTTTCATAAAGTTCACTAAATTTGTGACTTTCTAGCTTGCAGGGAACAGGAAAAAGACTAAAAAAATCAAGGATTTGTGAAATCTCGCACATTCCACTGGTCAATCGACCACGCCGTACACTGTGCGGAGGTCTATTATTGAACGCCTCACCCCCCCCCCCCAACTCCTCCAAACTCCATCCTTTCATCACCTTTGTATTGCACAGAAAGTCTATCTTTATAGACGACTATACTCGCTCGACAGTGGATAAAGTTAAAAAGCTAAATCATATGAAAAAGTTAGAAATAACCAATAAGTTAAAATCTTATAATAATAGTTGAAATATTTGTTACTAATTACACTTTTTATTATATCTGCTGCCTAATTTAATATCTATAATGTATAACATTATTTTTTTTTACAGAATTTAGTAATTCTACATCAACCCTAAGGCCTAATTTATATGTATCAACAAATTTTGAATGTAAATCATCAATCCAAATTCTATTATGACTTCTTTGATTATCACTTAATATAGGTCCTCTAGCATGTTGTAACCTATAGTTATCTATAATAACTACATCTCCTCTATTCATCTTAAAATTATATTGAGTAGCTCTTTCTATCATACTATTAAGTAGATTAAAATCATTAGAGAACTGCTTCTTTTTATTACTCATCACATTATCAAACCTATAACGACACATTAATGAATTATAACGATTATTATATGAAAATATAGGACCACAATAAAACATATTCTTCTTTTCAAAATTTGCTGTATTAGAAAAAGATAAATTAGATATCAATTTTTTTACAATTTCAGATTTTTCTACTTTTAAAATATCATAAAAATCTAATATATATGAATTACCTCCAATATCTGAGGGATTTTCCATTTGAAATATTAACAAAGCTGGAGGTTGTTGATGCTGAGTTCCGTCAGAATGAAAAGATAATTCACTCGGAGAATCTCCTGAATTAGCAGAGCCTTTTTTACTAGGTTTTATTGGTTTTACCAAACCAGTATAATCATTTTGTTTAGTTCTTATTTTTCCAATTAACTCTGCTAAAGATTTAAGAATATCTCCTTTAGGTTCAAAACCTTTAATATTTACTATACAAAGTCCATAAGTGGAAACAGTTTGTAGGATTTCTCTTGTATAATCATCTGTAATAGAAGAAATATTTTTAGTAATCAACTTTTCGTTTGCCCCTGATAATGGATTCATATCAGTTCTAAAAATATTATCCTTACTTTGCTTTTTACAATTAGAACTTTCCATATATATGAAATTTTTTTTTATTTCATAAAAATCTTTATTTTCTAAACTTTTATCATTAACTTCAAAAGAAGATTCACAAATCTCACAATAAAACTCATTATTATCTATATTTATCAAGGGTGTTTCTTTACAAGATAATTCATTACAATTAGGATTAATTTTTTTGGATATTTTTGTTAGACAACCTTGATTACAAAGAAGCGATAAGATATTTTCTATTATATTATTTTCTATGTCAGTAAATAGTTGTAACTCATTTACAGAAAATATATCTCCTATATTTCTTTTGGAAAGAATATTATTTATTGCTTTTTTGTATTTTTCTGTAAGGGGCACCTCATAAGATATTTTTTTCCACACTTCTAAAGACATGAGCTATATCCTCCTTTTTTTTATTTCTACATATGATTTTTAAGTGATTTTCAGATAAATTAAAGGATGTTGATGATTTCTTTAAGCGAAAAGAAACTTTCGATATTTTTTCATCCAAATTATAATCTTCGTTTATAAGATTTCTAACATCAGTACTATAGCTTTTTGTTCTATAGTTTGAACATAGACCATCTTCTCTTATCTTAGAAATAGATTTTTCGAAAAAAGTATCATCTAAATGAAGCTTATTTATAGCAGGATTCACTGTAATCTCTGAAAGCTCCTGTATATCTATTAAAGAATTTGCGTCTTCTAATATGTCTGAATAAACTTTATTATTGATCTTTTTTATTTTTGAAAAAGAATATCTTAAAATTCCTGTTACTAGGTCTATCCTTAAAAATAAACAACCTCTTTCTCGTGCATTAAAAAAATGCTTAATGGTTTTTTTCTCCTCACCGATATTTTCAATTTTAGTTAAAACTTCATACTCATGAGGAAAAATAATGCATAAATCAATATTAATTTGGAAAATAGATATATCGTAAAATTGTATTTCAGAAGGCATATAAATTTTTTTAGGCAGTCCTTTGTCTACTTTTGTTTGTAGTTCATTTTTTAATTTTTTTAACTTAGAGGCATTGAGTTTATAATAAAAAGTTACTTGATTACCCCTGCTCTGCAATTCTGTAACTTTGTCAACAATGGAATCATAATCTACAATCTTTTTTTCAAAAGCTACAAAAAGTACTTGTATTAACTCTTTTTTTTTCAACTTGGTTAAATTCTTCGAAACCTTGTCTTGTAAAAATCTATACAGCTCTTCTTTAGAAATGAGAGTATCTAGAAATACTAATAAATCTTTTATTTCTTTACTTGAATTAGTTACAGGATAATTTTCTTGCTGATAATGAGTCTTTTCCATATTGCTTTCCTTTGCAAAAACATCGTTCATTATGCGTATAGTCAATAGCACATTAATTTCTTAATCATATGATACCATAAAAAAAGTAGCAAAAAAATATTTTATATGTTACTTTTATTTACATTTCCTTACATTATAAATATAAAAAAAGTAACTTTTGATGCATAGAGGTTGGCCATGTAATAAATTTAGGTTAAGTTATTGTCTGTATGGGAAATAACAAAAGTATTTTTAATAAAAAAATTGGGAAAAAAATCCAAAATCAAAGAGAAATGCAAGATATAACCCAAGATCAACTGGCAAGCTTATTAGGTATAACTAGAGCCACTATGGCTAAAATTGAGCTAGGAACAACCTCTATTTCACTATATAATGCAATTAAACTACTAAAAATACTTAATATTGATACAGATATATTAAATAACTGTTACTTTGAAAGCGAGTTAAACCCTGAAACAAAATCAAAACTAAAAAATTCAGGTATTGAAGAAATAATTGAACTACAATTATGAAAAAAAAGGTTAAAATAAATCCAAGGTTTTCTTTAGCTGAGAACAAAGCAAAAGACATACTAAAAAAGTCTGGCTCTTTTGACACACCTGTAGATATAGGGAAAATAGTTGATTACTTAAAAATAAAGGTGAATAGGGATACAGAAATAAAGGAAGACATATTAGGAGCTTCTATTATAAAAAATGGGAAAAAACATATACTTATAAATAAATCTATTATCAACAATGAAGTAAAATCTAGATTTACTATAGCACATGAAATAGGGCATTTAGAGATTCATCAAGATAGGACAATAAATTTAGGAGAAGAAAATGGTTATAGAGTTTTATTTCATGATAAAGATTCATTTAAAAGCACAGATTTTAGGGAAGTTGAAGCTAATCACTTTGCAATGTGCTTATTAATACCCAATGAAACTATTAAAGGAAAAATAAAAAGCATCATAAATAATGGAATTATAACAGACGAAAATATTAACGAACTTAGCAATGAGTTCAAGGTATCAGTTCCAATCATGATGCTAAGACTTTTAAAACTAGGCTACCTTCAATATTAATTACATAACAAAATCTAATTAATATAATATAAAATATAAAATTAGATTTTTAATTAATAACTTATAAAAATTGAGTGCAGATATGCTAGAGAGCAATATAATTAAATCTATTAATGCTACAAAAAAAGCCGATAAAAATAAAATAAAGGATTTAAATGTACTTAGTCTTTTTAGTGGTTGTGGAGGTATGGATTTAGGTTTTGAAGGAGATTTTGAAGTACATGCAGCAAGTACAAACCCTCATATTCATCCAAACTGGATTAAAGAAAAAACTAAAAAAGACTGGGTAAAATTAGTTCCTACTAGATTTAAAACAGTATTTGCAAATGATATTAGACAAGGAGCTAAAAAAGTTTGGAACAATTTTTTTATAAAAAAATATAATTTAGAAGAAAACTCTTTTCACTTAGAAAGTATAGTGGATAGAGTCAAAAGATATTGGGAAGGTGAAAAAGATGTATTTCCATTAAATGTAGATGTTGTAACTGGAGGATTTCCTTGTCAGGATTTTTCTGTATCTGGAAAAAGAAAAGGATTTAATTCCCACAAAAGCCATAATGACAACTTATTAAAAGAAGATCCTGCAGAAGAGAACAGAGGTAGGCTATATATATGGATGAGAGAGGTGATAGATATTATAAAACCAAAAATATTTATTGCTGAAAATGTAAAAGGATTAGTTTCTTTGGGAAATGTCAAAGAAATTATCCAAAATGACTTTAGGGAAATTGGAGATACTGGATATATTGTCTTAAATGGAGAAGTTCTTCATTCAGCACATTATGGAGTTCCTCAATCAAGAGAAAGAGTGTTTTTCGTTGGATTTAGAAAAGGTTTACTCAAGCAAAAAGCAATTGAAGCATTTTCAAAAGAAGACATACCAAAAGAGTATCTTCCTTTTCCAAAAACAACTCATTACTTATCAAAAAAAGAAAGTAAGGATAATACCCTAATGCCATTTGTTGCTTTAAAAAAGGTTTTTAAAGATTTAAAAGAGCCAGAGCAAACAAAAGATCAAGATCAAAAACATTTTTCAAAGGCAAAATGGTATGGAAAGCATTGCCAGGGAAACAAAGAAATAGACTTAAATAAAATTGCTCCAACAATCAGGGCTGAACACCATGGCAATATTGAGTTTAGAAGACTTTCTAAAGCTCATGGTGGAAAAATCTTAAAAGAGCTAGATAAAGGATTTCTAGAGAGAAGATTGACCATCAGAGAATGCTGTAGGATTCAAACCTTTCCAGATAATTATAAGTTTATAGGTGAAATTAGCACTTCTGAGGCTTATAAACTCCTTGGAAATGCCACCCCACCTCTATTGGCGTATCATTTGGCAAAAAGGTTAGAAGAAATTTGGCCCTTAATTTTCAAAAAATAAATTTCAAATATGAAAAAATAACTTGTTAAAAAGATTATTTTTTTGACTCATTGCTTTGAACAAAATAGAATTTTATGTATCATTTGGAGATATACATGGAATTAACTCATTCAAAAGAAATAATCAAAAAGACAACTTATAGTGATATTTGGTTCAGAAAATATACAGAATCAAGTGAAATTACTTTTGAAAGGCCTTACTGTTTTTTTTATTATGGCAATATCCCAGAACTAAATGAATTGAAAAACTACTCACTTCGGGAAAGGTCTGAAACACTTACACTAGGCATTAGAAAAGACCTTGAGTGTTTAGGCTTTAGCTTTGATAGGTTTATTCAATTATCTAAAGTAGAAAAATTTTCTTCTGAATTAATTAAAGAAGAGGTTACATTCTTAATCAATGAAAAGTCTGAACAAACCGAAACAGCATATTCAAGAGAAGATGAGATAGCAATATTATCAGAGTTTTTTAATTATTAACTATGCCTGCAAAAGTATCAGATATTCACGAAATTTCAGTTATTGTTGGGTTTCAAAATAAAGAAATTCTTAAAAAAAGTACATGTGAAAAATTCAAAATTTTCTCCAAAGCAGTTTTAAAATTGGCTAACGGGAAGATAAATATTTCAAAAAGTGACTTTAAAAGTAATGAAGCGATTTTTGACAGAGGAATATGTATATCTAAGCTTTTTAGAAAAGCATATGGTATCTCAGGGAAAAAGCTAAATTGGACAGGGATAAAAAACCATAAAGAAGACAGTTCAGATATATATGTTGATGATATAGGAATTTCATTAAAAGACTCTAGTAAAATAATTAGAAATAGTGGTTTCGAACAGTTAATAAATACATTTTGTGAAAAGCCTATAAGAAAATTCAAAGATCCCTTTTGGGAATTTGCACCAAAGCTTAGTGCAGGCTATTTACTTACTGTTATTGAAGATTGCTATAAAAGAGGTTTTTTAAAAATATCAAATAACAGATTAGAGATAGGTAATGAAATCAAGACTTCATTTAAGGGTGATATTAAAAACTTACTAAAATTAAATCTAAACGAATTATCAAAAATATTAAAGAAATCAGATATTAAAGAGCTAGTAAAAGATTTTTCTAAAAATGGTAATCTAAAGAATCTATTGAAAATTAGAGAATCACTAGTTAATGAAGTCTCAAAGAAGGTTGTTGCAAATTTAACAGAAGGATTAATCCAAAACCCAAATTACTTTTCTAACAAGATAAAATATATGCTTCAATATAGAAAAAAAGAGAAACTATTTGGATTTAGCAGTTCAAAAGAAATATTTGTAGGAATAATTAAATCTAATAAAGAAGTATTTATACAAGGAGAAAAAGTATTTACTGAACTTTCTAAATTAACTGAAAAGACTACAGGGCTTCAAATAAATATATACACTGATATTTCAATAGAAATCTCAGGGAAAAAAGAAAAGGTCAGACTTCAAAATCAACTAAGATATAAACACAGAACTTTTAGCTGTGCACCTGAAGCAAATTTTCATTTGCTGAAATATTCTGATTGGAAGAAACTATACCCTCCTGAATAATGAAACTTTTTGGTTTCAAAATATTTAACAATTACTTTAAAAGAAAATCCATTATCTCTCATTTTTACTATTTTTCTACAAAGTTGTATTTATATTCTATTTTCAACCAGTCTTCCATAAATAACTTTAAAGATTGGGATAGTTGTCTACAAAAAGTATTCAATTTTAAAATTCTAAAAAAGTTAAGTGTTTAATAAAATACACAAGGGAGAAAAGTGTATACTGCTTAGTATTAAACGGCCATAGTAGCATTTGTTTAATTTTGTCATAGATAAAGGAGCTTTATGAATTTTCTAACAATACTATTTTTTTGTTTTTCTTTTTTAATGTTTCAATCATCAACAACTAAACCTAAGCTTCATGGATTAATTTCTGGAGCAGAGGGAAACGCTTGCATTATAAAGGGAGATATTCCCTATTGTTGGGGACCTAATGATGGAGGGGTAAATGGATACTATGTAGATAATAAGGTAATAAAGCCCTATGCCTATCCTCCTAAAGGACTAGAAGATGGAGGAGTTACAAAGATCGATCTTCCAATAAGTGGTATATATGGCTGTGCTATTAAAAATGGAGCTGCTTGGTGTTGGGGAGAGAGTGCAGAACCTCTTGGATTTGGAGAATATGGAAGAGCACATAAAAGACCAAGAGTTGTTCCTCTTTTGGATAAAGGTGTAATTGATATAGCTACAGGCTCAAGAACAGCATGTGCTGTTAAAAAGGCAAAAAGCAAAGATAAAAGCGGTGCCCTTTATTGTTGGGGAGATACAACCCCGGCAAAAATAGAAGAGCATCACAAACAGTTAGCTAAAGGGCTTTATGTTATTCCTGTAGCAAGTGCTAGTTCAGGAGTTACAAAAGTCTCTATGAGATATGAGACCGGATGCATTATAAAAGATGAAGAGGTTTATTGCTGGGGATTTGATATCTGGGCCCAAGTTGGTAGAGGTATTGAAAAGGGAAGAGCAGAAAATTGGTATAGACATAGATTAAATAAAGTAGTGGGGCTTCCTAAGGGAATTGTTGATATTGCCTCTATTGATGCGTTTGCCTGTGCTTTAACAAAAAAGGGAGAAATTTATTGTTGGGGGCTATTTGCAACAAGTGCAGAAAAGCATGGTAGTGGATTTATGGATATGTATAGTCTCAAAGAAAGAGCTTATTTTGTAAAAAAATATAAAGACAAGCTACAAGTAGAAGATGAAATAATTTGGTATGCTCCAGTTGCCGTTAAACTACCTAAATATGAAAATGGCTCAGATATTGTCCGTTTTAAAGGAGGAGATGACTATATTCTTTTATATAAAAGGGGATTAAATACCATAGCAGATCATATAGGTAGTCATATTGGAGTATTCACTCCATCTAAGCTTTATAAATTGGTTGATATAGCATTTGTTAGAGTTGGTTGCCAATTAGATAGCAATTATGAAGTTTCTTGTATTTCAGCGGTAAATAATATTTTCAACAGAGATTGCTTTAAAAACAGATGTGAATCATCTGGTCGTTATAGAATTGATTTTGCTACTCCAAAAGAAATTAAGGCCTTTTATAAAGACAAATGATTTTAATAAAAAAGATTAATAATATTGCTTTTATTATAGCTTTATTAATAAATGCAAACAGCTATTCAGCAGTTGATATAGGAAGAGGTAATACATTCTATTATGGATATGATAAAGAAGGAACTTTGTTATATAAAAAATGTATTTACAATGCTTGTACTCCTTATCAAAAAGTAACTGGAAAAAAGTTAAGAGAGCTTTATTTAGACTATAATGCAAAAGAGAGATTGGAATACTTTTTAGGTACAAATATTTATCCTCTATTATCTGCTTTTGAAGATAAATCAAATATAAAAAAAGATCATATAAAAACAGTATCCTTTTTAAATGATTTTGCTAGCGATGTACAAAGATTAAATAGAAATCACCAAAATGGTCCTAACCAATGTTTTAGAAGAGATTTAGTTTTATCTTTAGCTGATACTGAAGATAAATTAGAAGATGTAGCATGTGAAGATGAAGAGTTAATTAATTTAAAAGGTTTAGATGATTTGGATATGTCATGTAATTATCAAGAAGTAGAAAATGATATAGTTAATAATAAAAGGCATATTGCTCCTAATATAAAATCTACAAAGTTATTAAAAATGTTATGTGCACCTAATTTAGGAGGTGTTGATACAAGAATAAAAGCTTGCAGAGATTTTAAGTCAAGTGCTCATAGTATATATCACCCGTGCAATCCTAACTGGAATTTAAGAGTTGCAGGGGTTAATACATATAATAGTGGTGATAAAGTATATGATGATAAGAAATTACAAGATAGAGCTAAAGAATTTAACAGAAAACTTATAAAAGGCATAGAGAATAAGAAAGAAAAAACACCTGGATTTCTCGTTGAGGGAGTTGAAATAAACGCCGATGGCAAGGATGTAAATGTTGCAGTTGTCGATACCGGAGTTACTTATATAGTAAAAAACGGTAAAGTTTATGTACATCCAGAACTAAGCAATGTTGATAGAGAAAAAGACAATCCTCTTCTTGTAGAGGAGCTTAAACATAATGCTCTTGATCCAAAGTCAGACAAAGACAAGCAAGTTGCAAGGGATAAACTTGAGTGGGTAGAGGGTGGCAGTGAAATTCTAGGTAGAAATAGTAATTTATACAATCATGGCTCTCGTATGGTAGCAAATATTGCAAGTTCTAGAAAAAGGCAGATTGTAAAGCATAATGGCAGTACTTTGGGAGAAGAAAATGAAAATCAAAATCTTTATATAGAGGGTTCAGCTCCTCGTGTAGGAGTTGCGGTAGTTAGAACGCATACTCATCCAGCTAATGATAATAGTAAGTCTATAGTAGAAGGTCTTAGGCATATATTAAATCACAATATAAGTGAAAGAAAAAAAGTAGAGGATATGTTGGCTAAACATAAATTTTTAAAAAGTTCTGATTCTAAGTTTTATAGCAATTATTGTAAAAATAAATCTAGAAAAGATATTGGTTGTTGGAATGATATATTAATAGCTAAAGGTTGTGATATTGAAAAATTAGTTTCAGATGTTGATAAAGCCGGATGCTTTGATACTAAGAATACCATCATAAGTTATTATAAAAGCAGAATAGATGTCATTAGCATGAGCTTAGGTGCTAGAGCTTCCGATGAAAGCAGAGTTGAATTTAAAAAAGCACTTAGTGAACTTAAAGATGATAATGTAGTGTCTGTTGC
Source organism: Bacteriovoracaceae bacterium (assembly GCA_965243505.1). Lineage (GTDB taxonomy): Bacteria > Bdellovibrionota > Bacteriovoracia > Bacteriovoracales > Bacteriovoracaceae > CBDEVA01. The sequence continues at coordinate 11,716 of CBDEVA010000004.1, forward strand.
AGCATCTGGTAATTATGCAGATAACTTTTTAATAAGATTTGGTCAGAAGTTATTTTTTAATAAACCAATTCACCCATGTAGGTTTGGATCAGTAATATGTATGGGGGAAACAAGTGCTTCACTAAATCCTTGGAAATATTCTTATTTTAATGAATTTTTAGATTATGTACTTCCCTCTGATACAATCATGACGGCATATATGGGCCAAGAGATTGAAGGGAAAAGAATGCCTGATATTAATTATTCTGCTGGAACTTCTTATGCCACATCAACCATGGCAGGATTAATTGCCCGCATATTGAGTTTAAGAGGAAGGTATATCTTGGATATGAAATATCCTCCAGGAAGCAGAACTGCTTTTATTAGGGATTTGCTAGAGGAAGCTTATAAAAGACAAAATGAATGTGCTCAACTAAAAGATGTAATTTATACGGCAAAATCTCAACCAAATAAACAAATTTGTGCTTTTAGTAGTTATGATTGCGATGTTAAAAATTATCTTGGAGTTAACAATAGCGAAACTACTACAAATGTTAATCAGGAGGTAAATCCTGCAAATGTGTCTGATTTAAATACAAACCTACCTCCAAGAGTTGAGCTTGAATCTTCTAGTAAAAGTAAATGTAAAGCGCTTAAAGATAGTTATGGATATGTAGGTAAGCAAGGAGCTGCACCTAAGGAAAACGGTTTCCCTCATAAAATAATAACTAATTTTCAAGCAATTGCTACTTTAGCAGATAACAAAGAAGAACCATATTATCCTTCAGAAACTAAACTGCGATTAATTAATGATGATCTCAATTTAATTGATGAGTTCGATGGAAAAACAGATGAAGAAATAAAAAAGCTATTAAAAAACAAAAAAATTTCCTCAAATGTAGAAAGAATACTATCGTTATCAAAAGATAGAAAAAAACAACAAGAAGCTTTACTTAAAGATGCCAAAGAATTTTTAGGGGATGAAATGAAAAATAGAAATAAAAGCAATGACGAAGGTTACTTGACTGTTTTATTAACTATACTAGATAGATATCCTAAATTTCATGAATATATAAAGAGTCCAAGTGAAAATGATTCTTGTAGAAAACTATTTATAGATAAGTTTGAAGAAATCATTTATAAAATGATCTAATATTTGAAAATTTAAATAAAAAAATTAATATGCCGATAAGGAAGTATCTGCATGAAAAATACAATATTGGTTATATCTTTATTCTTTATATCTTCTAGAATTTTCCCTCAAGGTAGCTATTGTTCTAGAAATACAGCTCAGGAGGTTAATAATGAAACATATCTGTTAAAGAGAATAAAAAACACTGACTTAGCAGAGTTAATTTCAGAAATTAATAGAAAGCTATATAATCATTATTATCAATTACAGGAAAAAAATAAAGAATATTTAGAAGAAAAATATGCAAACTTAGATTGCTTAGTACAACCAGGGTTTTGTACTGTGTTTTCAATAGAAGCTTTTGGTTTTTTTCAAGATGGTGTATTTGATAACTTTAATTTATCAAAAACTATCTTAATTGATATAAGTACAGGAAAGTTGCAAGGAGTGGATATAGATGAAACATTAAAGTATTTAAAAGAAAATTATACTAATAAGAATCAAAATTTATTTGATACAAGCATTGCTAATCCATCAAGATATACGGATGAGTATATTAGTACAAAAATTAAAGAATATCTTAAAAATAGTGGAGATCATGGCTTGCTTGAACTTAGGTATAAATTGTTTAACAGTTCAGATGAAATAGGTCATGTTATTAATGTATTAAATATTAATAATAAGATATATTATGTTGACAATAATTATTTAACTAACTATATTGCTATGATATTGCCTAGTCATAATTCTAATCTAGACAAGCTATTTGCAGTTTATCTTATGCATATAGATTAGGTTATTATCTATTATCTTTAACTGCATACTTCAATGTAGTTAACAAAAAACTCAAAGGTATTTTTCTCTTGTTCTCTTGAATTTAGCTTTTCTGACTATTTTATATAAGTAATACAAATTTTTAAACTAACTAACTTTTTATTACAAAATTGCTAATTTACAAAAAAATAGATATTGTTAGGCTAACATAAAATTAAACTATGGAGGTATTTTTATGAAATCTTTTTATCGTTATACATTATTGATACTATTACCTGTTCTTTTGAGTTCTTGTTTTTCAAAAGTTACAATTGATTCACTTCCCAAGCTTACTCGTTTAAATGCTGGAAATTATAAGGTTGGTGGAAGTTGTAGTTATGGTAACAGAATATGGGTTTACTATAAAACAAAGGAAGCAAAAAATAAAAGAATGCTTGATTTTTTCAACTGCAATAGTGATGATCGTTGGTCTGGTCATGTCAATTTATCAAAAGTAAACAGAAACACCACTAAAGAAGTAACTATTATTGCAGAATCCAGTAGTCCATTTTCTCCTAGCTCTTCTACTGCGGAGGCTATCGCTGAAGTCGTTTCTGATTCTAAAAAGGTCTTTATTGACGATAGTGCTATAGCAAAACATATCGACTACTCAAATATTCATCAGTTAGCTATATCTGGAGGTTGTATTGATGAAGGGGATGAGCTTAATATTTTTGTTGAAAATGAGATGATAGAGCGAGCTTTTTGCCATGAAGGCCATTGGCTAGCTACTCTTGATCTAAGAGATATCATTCAGCAAAATTATGTATACAGTCAAGAAAAATCACATGATAAAAAGCAGGTAAAAATAACTGTTTTTCATCAAGATAGCGATGGGGTTGTTACCGAAGATTCACACCAGCTTCTCTATCATACAGATACTATTTTAAAAGAGAACCAAGACGACAACTAAAGTTAAAAGCTTATGGGGTTTAGAGTGCTTTTTATAAGCTTTCTAAACCCAGCTTTTAATTAGCTTTTCAAAGAATCTGCCAATTTACCTTGTAATTACTTAAATCCTTTTTTTAAATTATTATAAAAATCACCTAAAATTATTATAAAAATTACCGATACATATGTATTAAAACTTTATTTAAAAAACAGGTAATTTTTAGGAGGTATATTTTTATGATTAAATTTAGTAGCTTTTTGTATTTATTATTATTCACACTTTTAGTATTTTCATGTAGCAGTAATCAAACTCAATCCAAGCAGAAGTCAAATTTAACCTTTGCTACAATCAAGAAACATATTATAAAAAATAAAACCTCCCAAGCTGAAGTTATTGAACTTCTTGGTTCTCCAAATATAACTTCAAAAACTAAAAATGGGCGAGAGGTCTGGACCTATAGCAGGCAATCTACTGATTCTAAGGCTGGAGGTTCTGGCTGGACTGCAATTTTTGCTGGAAGCAGTCAGGCATATAATACATCATCATCTAGTACTTTTGATTTAATTATAAAGTTTAATAAAAAGGATATTGTCGTAGATTATTCTATTGTATCTTCGCAATTTTAATAAAAAAGAGAGGAAAATATGTATTGGTTAACTAAAATTATAACAATTTCTTTATTTTTAAGTGCTTGTGGTCTTTGGGGCCCTAAATTATCTGTTCAGCAAAAAAGAAGTATGCAAAATAGGACTTTTGAAGATGTATCTTATAATAATGTCTTTAGAGCATTTAAATCTGCATTATTAGATGGTGGATATGTCATTATTAATCAGGATATGCGAGGGGGATTAATTGTAGCAGAAGCTCAAAAGGGAGAAGTTACCTCTGGGTTTTTATCTATGCTACCCTCTATATTTACCGTTACATCTGATAGTGATAATACTGGGAAGAAATTTATTGCTTCTGTCAATTTAGAAAAAATTAATAAGAAAACAGTGGAGACACGCCTAGTACTTAGAGTAAGCACTCAACATAAAAAAGGTGGAACTACAGGAAAAGAGATCTTGGAGCCAAAGGTATATAAGTCAATTTATGACCAAGTTGCTGTTGAAATAAAAAGAAGGCAGGCAAAAGGTAGATAAATTTTACTTTCTATTGCAGGGAAATAATATGTAATTATTTTCTTTATTTATCAAAAGGGCAAATGAGCCTATATTATTTTTATCTTTGTCTTTTGCTACAAATATATTTGTATCTGCTAAATCTGTGTTTCCTGTACTAAAGCCGTATAGAGAGGCATAGTGAGTATCTTGTAAATTAAACCCTGTATAGTGACTATAATGGATATGATCTTCTATCTCTAGGTTTTTAATGACTGCAAATATATATTGTTCATTTGTGCTTTCAAAAGCTTCAGGTGTTTTATCTTCTTTTAGGTAGGAATCAATATGAGAACCTCTTATTTTATTATCTAAGAAAGAAATACTTCTTAAAAAAAGGCTTCGAACACTTGCACTTGAGTCATTTTTTTCTGTTATCGTTAGTAAAAATCCTTTATCAGGATCCAAACCTGATACTTCAAGGAGTATGCTAGCATTGGGTATTTTTATTAGGCAAGAAGCTACAGTATTTTCAGCTTTTAGGCCTGATGAATATAAAAATAAAATAAGTAGTTTTACAATAAATAATCTTTTCATATATTTTTCCTCTAAAATTGATTGTAATTAGTACATATAATACTTTCTAAACATTGTACAATTTATATATAAATATTATTTATTTTGTGTGAAATTAAATATTTGGCCTTAATTTTATTTAGATGTTTTTTTAACAACTTCATGCATGACGGTTACAAGAACGGTTATAGTACTTAAAAAAAATGTTATCCCCACTATAATTAAGAAAATACCTATAAGTCTTCCGCCTGTAGTTATAGGATATATATCTCCGTATCCAACAGTAGATACAGTACACATTCCCCACCAAAGAGCATCAAAATAATTTCTAACCATGGGATTAATTGGGTGCTCAAGGATATAAAATATATAGGCACTAGAAAAAGTGATTATATTTCCAGCGATGGCAAAATATACAATTAAAGGAGTTTTTATACTTTTAAATAATACTTTTAAAAAGTTTTTATGTGTTACCATCTTTTATAAAATAGCTTTGCTATATACCTATTTCGCTAAATGGAATTTTTAGTTCTTTAATGGTTCCTCTTTTAAAGGAATGTCTTATTCTAAGGATGACAAAGCGATTTTCCCAATTGATATCGACAAGTCCATAATTGGCAAGAAAGACAGGTTTTCCACTGGCTGCAAATGGATCATTATCTTCTTTATCATGAGGTCTTTGAGTTCTATTTATTAGGCTTGAAGTAAATTCATACATTTTAATTCCTGTTATGGGAGAAATAGACTTATAAAAGCGAGCAAAATGGCGATCTCCAGATAAGAATATGACACCTCTTGCTCTCGTTTTATTTATTAAATTAAATAATCTAGCTCTTTCAAAAGGAAATTTATCCCATGCCTCATGTCCGTGAGATTGGCTTAACACTTGAACACTTGAAACGATAAACCTTAAATTAGCAGGTATCGATAATTGGTACTCAAGCCATTTCCATTGTTCTTCTCCAAGAAATACGGCATTTTTATCTGGGTTTGGTTTGTACTTACCCCATACTCTTTCTTCTCTTGGAAGTAAAACTAAATCAGATCTAAAAAAGCGAGTATCAAGTAAGATAATCTGAACTCTTTTTCCTATGGGCCCACCGATATAAGAGGTGTAAATGCCAGGAGTAGTTCTTCTAGGGCTATTTTCTGGCTCTCTAAAGAAGTCTAAAAATATTTTCTGAGATGCATTTTTTAATATGTATCCTCTTCCTATATCATTAAAGCCATAGTCATGATCGTCCCATGTTGCAATGACAGGAACTTTGGAGGAAAAATTTCTATAATAGGAGTTATTACCTAAAGTTAAATAGCTATTTTTTATCTGACTAGGAATAATGGCATCGGCATAAACATTGTCACCCATAAATACAAATAAGGAGGGTTTATCAGCCAAAACAGTGTTCCAAAAAGCTTGGGATTCACCTTCTTTATTACAGGAGCCTATAGCAAATCTACGAATGACTGAACTTTTGCTGGAAAAACTAGGAGTTCTAGTAAAGCTACTAGTTAAAGGTACATTAGCGGTGTTTACTTTACTACTTGTAAGTTGTTTTAAACCGCTTGCAGCACAGGAACCAGTAATTAAACTAAATAAAATAAATTCAAATAAAATTTTTTTCATAGATATTTCCCCCGAACATACAATTTTGTAAAATCATACTTTATATTTTTATCTTTTCAAATAATATTTTATGTCATATAGCATAATGCATGGATTTATTTACCCAAATGTTTGTAGGGTCTGCTTTTAGTCAAAGTGCATCTTCAAATAAAAAAGATATAAAATATGCATTTATTATAGGTGCTGTGGCAGGTCTTTTACCCGATTCGGATTCATTTTTAAGATTTGTGATAGAGCATCCACTTGCAAGAATAATTTATCACAGACATTTTACTCATTCATTGATTTTTATACCTGTTGGAGCATTGATTGCTGCTTTGATGTGTTATCCATTTTTTAAGAAAAAATTATCATTTAAAAATATATATCTATTTAGCTTCATTGGTTACGCAACTCATGGAATTTTAGATGCGTGCACAAGTTATGGAACATTACTTCTTTGGCCATTTTCCTATGAAAGATTTACTTTTAATATAATTTCTATTGTAGATTTATTGTTTACCATTCCAGTATTAATTTTAATTATACAGAGTATAAGAAAGAAAAATGTCAATTTAGCAAGAGTATCTGTTATATGGATAATTGCCATTTTATCTTTTGGATTTGTACAAAAGATAAGTGTAACTAAAATTGCTAAGAAGCAAGGTATATCAAGAGGACATAGTCCTGAAAATGTATTTGTAATGCCGAATAAATTTAATCAACTCTCATGGAAAACCATTTATGAATTCAACGGATACTTTTATTCAGATAATGTAGAGTTATTATTTCCATTTTGGAAAAAAGTTACCAAAGGTATGACTGTTAAAAAATTTACATTAAAGGATCTTCCAAAAACTATAACTCTGGAAACTACTCAATACAATGATACTAAAATATTTTTATGGTTTACCAAAGGATATGCTTATAAAGAAGGGGCATTTATAGGAGATTTTAGATATTTAAAAGATGTTAATAGTTTAAAAAGTTTATGGGGTATAGAACTAATTCCCAATGCTCCTAATAAACATATTCGCTATAGTAATCATTTAAGACAAACTACAAAAGAGAGAGTTAAAAAACTATGGAAAGGCCCAAAAAAGATATAATTAAAATATGTAAAAAGCTTCATAAAAAAAACTTTATTGCCTCTTGTGATGGCAATATTAGCACTGTATTAGACTCTAAAAGCATTTTAATTACCCCTAGTGGATATAATAAAGGATTTTTAAGAGAAGAGGATTTGGTATTGATGGATTGTAATGCAAATACCAATAGTAGTAAAAAACCAAGTAGTGAATGGAAAATGCATGTGGCAATTTATAAAAATTGTCCTAAGGCAAAGGCAGTTGTTCACGCTCATCCTCCCATTGCCACAGCTTGGAGTATTGCCTATCCACAGCTAGAGGAACTCCCTTGTAATAGCTGTTCAGAGTTAATACTAGCGGTAGGAAAAATTCCTATTGTACCATATGCAAGGCCAGCAAGTGTAGATATGACAGAAGCATTATCTGCTTACCTTCCTTACAGTAGAGTTATGATTTTAAGTAATCATGGTGCCATTTCTTGGGGAGAATCACTAATGGAAGCATATAACGGAATTGAAAGACTTGAGCATGCAGCTACAATGTTAATGTATGCTAAAAGTTTAAATAGATTAAATGATCTTCCTGCTGATGAAATAGAGCAGTTAAAAAAAATGAGACAAAAAATTGGAGAAAAAACTCTATGAAACCATTTTCTTATACTGCCATAAGATATGACGGTAAAAGTTTAGAAATACTAGACCAATGTCAATTGCCTCACAAAGAAATATGGCTTATATGTAAAGACCCTGTAGATATGTGCAAGTACATAAAAAATTTAAGCATAAGGGGAGCTCCCATGATAGCTGTAGCAGCTACTGCTAGTTTAGCAATATACGCTAGAGATAATTCACAAGATAAAATACTTTATATGGAAAATATATTAAGACATTCAAGGCCAACAGCAGTTAATTTAACAAATGCTCTAGATAAGATTTTATCAAGTGATAAAACTTATCAAAGTATCTCTAAAATTGCTGAAGATACTCATAATAGTGAGTTTAAAAGTTGTAAACAAATGGCCAAGTTTGGCATTAAACTCATTAAAGATAATCATAGAGTGTTAACCTATTGCAATACAGGCTCTCTTGCCACAAGTGGAATAGGAACTGCTCTAGGGGTAATAAGAGAGGCATTTTTAATTAGAAAAAATATATACATATATCCATGTGAAACTCGTCCTCTACTTCAAGGAGCAAGGCTAACTGCATGGGAATTATCAAAGAATAAAATAAATTATAATTTAATTTGTGATAATATGGCAGCAACACTTATGAGTAAAAAGAAGATAGACAGTGTATTTGTTGGTGCAGATAGAATTGCAATAAATGGAGATTTTGCCAATAAGATAGGAACCTATTCACTAGCTGTTCTGGCTAAATATCACAATATTCCCTTTTATGTAGTTGCTCCAACTTCAACTATAGATAAAGATTGTAGCTGTGGAGAGGAGATACCTATAGAAAAAAGAGATGAAAATGAGGTTAGAGGATATCAAGAAAATATATGGGCCCCTAACAATTGCAAGGTATACAATCCAGCCTTTGATGTAACTCCGGCAAATTTAGTAGAAAAGTTTATTTTTCAAACAGGAGTTTTTAATCCAAATCAAATTGCCAAAGCTTTTTAATAAAAAAATAATGCATAGTACCTTTATGAGTATAAAAAAGATAAGTAAGTAACTATAAATATGAATAAAGAAAAATTAGCAAGTATTATCGACTATACCGTATTAAAACCAGATACAAAAAGAGATGATATAAAAAAATTATGTCAAGAAGCTAAAGCTTATAATATGTTTTCTGTGTGTTTAAATCCATATTATATATCCTACGCTAAAGAATTAATTGATAATAGTTCAGTAAAATTATGTAGTGTAATAGGGTTTCCTTTAGGAATTCATACAACTGAGATTAAATCTAAAGAGGCAGAACAGATGGTAGATCAAGGTGTTGATGAAATAGATATGCCATTGAATCTAGGAGAGTTTAAAGATAAAAACTATAAAAAAGTTCTCGAAGATATTTCATCAGTAGTAAAAGTTTGCAATAAAAAATGTGTAAAAGTTATTATTGGAACTAGTTTTTTAGACAAAGATGAAATTAAAGATGCATGTAAAATAGTAATGGATAGTGGAGCAAGTTTTGTAAAAACTTCCACAGGATTTTTTAAGCCGGGTGCTACAGTAGAAGATATTGAGATAATGAAAAAAACTGTTGGAAATTTATTAAAGATTAAAGCTAGTGGAGGAATTAGAACTTATGGTAGCTGTAAAGAATTAATTGATGCTGGGGCAGATAGAATAGGCACTAGCTCAGCTATTGAAATACTAAGTCAGGCTAATTGACTTTTAAAATATATAATTATACGGTAACATCAGTGAAGAGTTTTACTATCCTTTTATCTTTTCTCTTAATTAATTCTTGCAGTATTTCTAATTCAGACGACTCTTATAAAGTAGCAAATGCAATTAAAAAAGATGCTATTATTTTAGATAAAGAAGTATGTCATAGTCCTAAAAAGGTTCAAGAAGCGTTTAATTTAGTAAAGCAAGAAAGGTTAGATGAATTAAAAGAAATATTAATTAAATGTCCAAAACTAGCTTCTGCTAAGACTATTAACGGAAATTCGCTAATTCATATAGCTAGTTATAAAAAAAAATTAGATCTTGTAAAATTATTAGTTGATGAATATCAAGTTTCCATTGATCAAGTTAATAATGCGAAGGTATCTCCTATACACCTTATGGCCACAAGTGGATTTATGGAAGGAATTAAATACTTTGTTGAAGAGTTAGGTTATAGTGATTTAGATTTGCTGGATAATATGGATCAAACTCCTATAAATAAAGCTGTTAGTTTTAGAAGTTGTCATCCTAAAGTTGTCAATTATCTTTACAAAAATGGAGCTGATATAAATAAGCCTGATTATGAGGGTTGGACACCAATAGCTTCTTCCATTTTATTTAGATGTTATTTTGGCTTTAGTGAATTGATAAAGTTAAATGCCGATTTAAATTCAAAAACAATCGGAGGAGAAACTCCTATAATAATTGCTCTGCAAGCTTATTTTTTAGGAGACAAAAGGTATTTTAATGAGCTTATAAAAAATCCAAACATAGATATTCATGCCATTAATAATGAATATAAGAACATTGCAATAATTGCAGTAATGAAAAAACTTTATCCTCTTTTAGTTGAGCTTATGAAATTACCTATGGATTTATATGTTCCCGATAACAAAAGAAGGTCTGCTATTATGCGCTTGATAGTTTCAGGCCACTATGATGCTGTTAAATGGCTTGCCAAAAATTATCCTCAAGAAATAAGGCCCGACAGCAAAGATATCGTTGGTAATACAGCTTTAATGTATGCAGTAAAAAGAGGTCTTCCATTCGTTGCAGAGGAGCTAGCAAAAATATCTAATCTGAATATAAAAAACAATAGTGGTAAGATGGCGATAGATTTAGCAAAACCAGGAAGTACTATCTTTTATATTCTTTCCCAGAGAATGTAGCAAAATTAAGCTAATTGCTTGATTTTTGGTTAATAAAATGTATTTTTTATATGATAGAGATATAAAATTAGATAAATATTATATTTTCAATATAATAGTAGAGCTTTATTTAAATGAGGGATAAAATATGAAAAAATTTATAATAATTTCGGCCACTAGTTTTTTATTTATGACTCAAGCTTTTGCCAGTTTACATATGGCAATCTATGAGAATGACATTCTAAAAGTAGAACAATTAGTCATGCAAGGGGCTGATGTCAATGAAGCAGATAAAGATGGTATAACACCTCTACATATTGCAAGTAGGTATTGTAATGATAAAATAGCAAAATTTTTAATTAAAAATGATGCAAATATTCTAGCATTTACTTCAAAGGGGTATACTTCTCTTCATGTTGCCAGTTATTTTGCTTGTGCAAGTGTAGCAGAACTTATAATAGAAAAGGCTAAAGAAGAGCAAAATACATATCTAGTAGTTAATGCTAAAGATAATAATTGGAAGACTCCTTTGGATATAGTGATAACGGCCATATATAACAAAACAGTAGATTATCAAAAAGCAATTAAAGTAGTACAACTTTTAACTAGCAATAGAGCAGACCTTTTTTAAGATAATAGTTTGACTATAAAAATAATGCTCTATACTCTATAAATCTATGGGATTTATAGGAATAATTTGCTTTCTAGGAATTTGCTATTTATTTTCAACTTCTAAAAAAAATATACAATTAAAAGTTATCATTTGGGGAATTGTTCTTCAGTTTATTATTGCTATTTTAATTTTGGGAATCCCTAAATTTGATATAAGAGGACCTTTGAGGCCTATATTTTCAGCATTAGCTATAGGAGTTAATAAAATACTTAGCTTTAGTAAAGAAGGTACAAAATTTTTATTTGGAAATTTTGTAGATTCAGAAAAATATGGATTTGTAATTGTGCTTGAAGTTCTACCGGTAATTGTATTTTTTTCTGCTTTAATGGCGGTTTTATATCATTGGGGAATTATGCAGAAATTAGTAAAGGCGATAGGAATTGCAATGCAAAAGACAATGAAAGTTAGTGGAGCTGAATCTTTAGCAGTGGCGGCAAATATATTTATAGGGCAAACAGAAGCACCACTTATAATACGTCCCTATTTACCGAAGATGACTCGCTCTGAGCTTTTATGTCTAATGGTAGGAGGACTTGCCACGGTAGCGGGATCTGTTTTAGTGGCATATGTAGGGGTATTAAAAGATTCTATCTCTAGTATTGCAGAACATTTAATGACGGCAAGTGTGATGTCTGCTCCAGCTGCCCTTTTAATTGCAAAGATACTTATTCCTGAAACTGAGAAACCACAGACAATGGGAATTAGTAAAGTAGATATGAGAAGTACTTCTTGTAATGCACTAGATGCAATTACAACTGGCACTAAAGAGGGGATGACATTGGCATTTAATGTTGGGGCTATGCTTTTGTCTTTTATTGCCATTGTAGCTCTTATAAATAGTATTCTTTCAGGTATAGGGGAGGTTATTAATTTTAATAGTTGGGGAGCTTTTTTAATACCTGAAAATATGAAATCTCAATTGAGTTTACAACTAATCTTTGCCTGGATTTGTGCACCTTTTGCATTTTTAATGGGAATACCTTGGTCGGAAGCTTTAAGTTCAGGTGCCTTGATAGGAGAGAAGATTGTTTTAAATGAGTTTGTAGCTTATATTCATTTATCAGAGTTAAAGCAAACTCTAAGTGAGAGAAGCCTAGTGATTTTGTCTTATGCTCTTTGTGGGTTTGCCAATTTTGCCTCTATTGGAATTTTAATTGGGGGAATTAGTGGACTTGCTCCTAGCAGGCAAAAAGATATCGCTCAATTGGGATTTAGGGCCCTTTTAGGGGGAACAATGGCGGCATTTATAACAGCAGCTATTGCAGGGATTTTAATTTAAATTACTAAATAAATTAGTTATTGTAACTTTTACATGGTTTTTTAATTTTATTGATTTTTATAAAGATGTAGTTTATAACCAAGAAGCCGATAATAAAGGAGAATATTATGAATATAAAAAAAATTATAGTCAGTTATGCAATTTGCATGTTTTTATTGTTTGGCCCTAGTAACACCGTTTATAGTGATAGTGGGTCGTCTAGCACATCTAGTGTAGAGTCTTTAGCGGTAGCTTCATTAGTTATTTATTCTGTTGTGATTGAATCTGATACTAATTCAGCAGAATCAGTTGCTGTAGCTTCACTTCTTCCATTAATTCCTGTTTCTGCAATTTCATTGGTTGCAGCAGAGATAGTAGATGGAATGGCTAAACTTACTGTTGAAATGTCAAAAGCAGCAGGGGAAGCATCTAGATTTACATTTACAGTATCTGCAGAGTCGTTAAAAGCTTCTCTAAAAGCATCAGGACAAGTTGTTGAAGAATTATCTGTTGCTGGCTCTGTTATTGCACTTACCGCAATACCAATTATTGCTGGGAGTGGTTCTACAGCAGTAGTTATTGGTTATTCTCTGGCCCTAGCTTCAGGAGCAATTATTTTAACAATTCTTAATGATTTAGGTGAAGAGTTGTTTGGAATTTAATTACATAAAAAGGAGTAATATATTATGAAAAATTTTAAACCATTTATAATTGCATTTACATTAATATTTTCATTATCTACTAATGTAGTTAATGCTAATTCAACAGGAGGTAGTGGAAGCGGTTCATGCGATAATCAAACTACACCTACTTATGACCTCAAGAAGCATCAGGCAAATTATCTAGGAATGGCAAAAAAGCTTTTAGATTATCTTAAAAAAGATAATGTAAACAAAATAGCTATTGTAGCTAGAGCGGGATCTGATTTGTCTACAGAAGAATTTAAAAATCCTTCTAATCAAAAATATACTCATGCAGGTATTGCTTTTAAAAGTTCAAAAGATGGTCGTTGGCGCTTTAAGCATTTAATAAATGTTTGTGCTGGTTCTTCTTCAGAAATTTTTATTCACTCTATTGCAAAATTTTTTAATGATGACCCTTATTATTACGATGTAATTGTTGGATTTCCATCATTACAATTGCAAGATGAGATGATTAAAATTATAGAAAGTGATCTTTCAAATACTGGTGGTAGTATTCACAATACTAAGTATAGCAATATTGCTAACCCATTTAGTACTGAGTACCAAAATTCAAATGGTTGGATTTTAGCCTTAATTGCCTCAGCCCAAAGCGGATATGAAAATTTGATGGATATTCAATCATATTACAGAAGAAATGGATTTTCTCCTTCTCAAGTAAAAATTGGATTTTTTAGAAGCTTAGGTGCTAATATATTTGTAGCTAATGCTACTACATCAGATCATACTGCTGAAGAGAAATCTTCTGGTTTATATAACTTTGTATCAGCTATTTCTTTATATAGTTATCTTAGAATTGATTATAAAGAAATTTGTCATAATTCTGGATGCAATAGACCTCTATCTCAAATAAATAAAAAAAATAATTTATTATAGTATAAAAAGTATCTAGAGAAGATTTAAAGCTTCTCTAGATGGGTTTATCTCCATTTCTGTAATTTTATACCATAATTTATAAGTACTTTTTAAGTATTAAAGGTATTACTGTGTTTAGGTTATAGATGTGATTTTAAAATTTAATTCTCAATAAAAAAGAGAATTTTTAGGGATATTATATATATTGTAATTATTACATAATATTAAAATCTTTTATTGATTATATATATATTTTCCTTTAGGTTAGGTAAATTGAATTATGACTTATAAATATTTTATACAAAAAAGGAGAAAGAATTATGAGTATAAAGAAAATTGTAGTTAGATGTGTAGTTTGTGCAGTTTTATCGTTAGGGGTGTTTAGTAATATCTCTTCTAGTGATAATTTAGGTGGTTTTGGTACCTGTTTTCCTGCTCCACCTTGGTGTACTTTTGGTGATACCTCTAGTGATAGTAAAATTACTTTTATTGCTTAAAAGTAAATATTAGAATCATAATGATTAAAATTGTCTGGAGAGGTTTTAAGGCCTCTCTAGCTTTACTTATTAAATTAATCTAAGTTTAAAACTTATATAATGAGTCTTTTAATTGAGAATTAGCTTGCTTTGTTATGGAAGAGATATCTTTTATATCGTTACAAGGCAAAAGAAGTTCTTCTTTTTTTAGTCCCAATACTTTTATGATAGGAGAACTTAGTTTATTTATAATTAAAAAATCACTTAAAACACCTAGAATGCTTTTATTATGTGATGACAAGGGATGTATAAATAGACAATGGTGATTTTTTGTTGGAAGGATTTTTTTCTCTTGAAATGCATAGTGAAGCATTTCATGTGCCATAATATAAAATCCAATGCCTACTAAATCTTCTTTTACTCCATAGGGATTATTTTGGTAATATAAGAGAAAAGATCTTTTGGGATCAATTTGGATATAATTTGTATTGTCATAGTGAAAGGCAATAAAATTTTTTGGAAAGGGGAAATCAGAGTCAAAATTATTTGAGTAACGATAGTATTCCTCCCAAATGTATTTATTGTTTAAAATCCACTTTGTCTGCCAATCTGTAAAATCTTTATCTTGTTTATCTTTGTTAAAGGGGGAAAAGTAAATATAGGGTGGTTGTATTGAATTGGGAAGATTTAAGCTGATTTTTATAAAATTCCAAATTAAATTAGCTTGGGCTTTAAGTTTAGGAAATTCAAAATAGGGAATATTTCCTTTTAAAATTACTTCCTCTGTATGTGAATATGAAACATTTAGAGATAAAATTAGAACTGCTAGGGTTAGTATAGATTTCATAGTTATTTGCCTTTTCTTTTTTTTAAATTAGATTAAAAGGTATAATAATTGTCAAAGTTATCTAGGTTATATGACTGAGAATGTTACTTAGTATTTATGACTAGTTAGGTTTAAATTAAATATGATGTAAGATATAGTTAGAATAATAAATAAAGGTTTAATAATTTCCCTCTAAAGTAGTAAAAAATTTTTAAATTTACACTAATTTTTGGATAAGGCCATTATTATTAGCACAAGTCTTTCAAGCGACTATTTTACTATCATGTAGTAAAATAGCTTTATGTAATAAGAGGAATATAGCAAAGCAAATAAGAATGTAGTCTTTAAAATGTACCAAATAGCATAATAAATAACTTTGCTTGAATTACTTTTTTAAAACTAGCATATAGATTCTGGCTTTTTTTTCTCCTATGGCCTTAATTTTTTTTTCTTTACAAAGAGTTTCTAAATCTCTTTCAAGCGTTCTTCTTGGAATATCAGATAATAATTCAATGACATCGGAGATTTTAATTTTTTTCTTATTTTTAAAAAGTTTTATTATTTGGTCTTTTCTAGCATCTGGAGATTTTTCTATTTTCTTTACAATATTTTTTGCCTCTTTGGTTATTTGTTCGGCAGTTTCTGCAAAACATCTTGCCAAAAATTCCAGTATAGGAGTTAGCTTTTTTAGTTTCCTAGTTTGTCTGATGGATTTGTAATATTCATCTCGGTTATGCATGACCATTGTTTCTGAGGGTATATAACGGGCAATTTCTTCTTTTGACTTTAAAAGAAGCAGATGTTGCATTAGGCGACAAGTTCTTCCATTTCCATCTATAAATGGATGAATTGCAACGGCTATAAAATGAAATGCAAATGATCGTAAAAATGGATTTGTGTTTTTATTATCATCTAACCATTTCCATAAATCATCAATGGCAGGTTTAAGACTGTAGGGTTCTGGACATGATTCAATAATATTTCCTGTTTTTGCATTAACGATTGAAACAGGAATGGTTCTTATTCTGCCTAGTTGACCTTTTCTTATAAGTCCATCTGTAATTAATCTTTGAAGATCACAGAAGTCACTAACTTTTAGGGGGCTTGAATCAGCAGCTAATTTTTCAGAATAGTTAAGGGCATCAGCATAGTTTTGGACCTCTCTAATTTCAGTATCACTAGTGTCCTTTTTCTTTTTTGATATAAATTTTATTACTTGCTCTTCATTTAAAGTATTTCCTTCTATTTGGTTAGAATATGTTATGGCACGAACTTTTGCATTTTTAAGCAAAGAAACCCTAAGAGGTTTGCTTAAATGATCTAAAAAAAAAGGTCTACATTCTGATATTTTCATTAAATATTCAACAATTTTATCTGTGTATTCAAATTTATAAGGAATATTAAGTGACTTTAGCATTTTATATGCCATAGTAATTCTCCTATAAATTATTATCCGCCATATTTCCGCCATAGTCAATATGGCGGATATTGTAGAACAATTCCGCCATATTTCCGCCAAAATATATGCCGCAGAAGTTATTAAGCTTATATGTTTTAATTGTTAAATAGGGTAATTTTTTTAAATGGGGTAATGCAATCATTGATATTACCCCATTTAATGATATGCTTTTTTCTTTTTTGTTTCTATTCATTTACACCAGAATAATATAAGTGTATGGTTTGGATATGTCTGGTAAAAATAGAAATGCCTTAAGTAAAATCAATAAGTTAATGGAAATGTTTCCTATTGTCTTAATTTTAGGTGCAAGGCAAGCAGGAAAGACTACCTTAGCTAAGATGTATGCCCCTAGTTGGGAGTACTTTGATATGCAAAAGCAGAGCGATTATGAGTTAATTGTCGATAATATAAATTTATTTTTCAAACAGTATTCTGAGAAGGTTATCATTGATGAGGCACAGGAATTCCCTCAAATTTTTAAAGAACTAAGAGGTGTGATAGACGAGCAAAGAAATAAAAAAGCAAGATTTATTCTAACAGGTTCTAGTTCTCCCGAACTATTAAAAGAAGCTAGTGATTCTTTAGCTGGCAGGATTGGAATTGTTGAAATTGGCACTATGAAATTTAACGAAATTGTCGATAGTCAATTTCCTGAATTTTATAAAATTTTTGATAGGCCTTTATGTTTGGAAGATGATTATAAAATTTTATCTGAAATTAATACTTCTAATCAAATGAATTTATTTTCGGATAAAGCTATTGACACAAACAAAATTATGAAGACTTTTTTAAAAGGAGGATATCCTGAGCCAGTGTTAAGCGATAATAATGATTTTTTTGTCAATTGGATGGAAAACTACTACCAAACTTATATTAATAGGGATATTAAAAAATTATTTCCTAAGCTTGATGAAATAAAATATAGGAGATTTATTTCTATGTTATCTAGATTGTCAGGAAATATAATCAACAAAGCAGAGCTTGGAAGATCTGTTGGTGTTTCAGAAGTTACCATTGCAGATTATATCGATATAGCAGATAAGACATTTATTTGGAGAAAAATTCCCGCATATAGTCGTTCTATTAGTAAATCTGTTTTAAAAATGCCCAAGGGAATTTTTAGAGATTCTGGCCTTAATAATTACTTGTCAAATATCTCAAGCCAGAGAGAGTTGATTAGCTTCCACAATTTAGGTCGGGCGTTTGAAAGTTTTGTAATAGAAGAAATACTAAAAGCTGCTATATTGCTAGAGCTTGGTAATTTAGAGTATTCATATTATCGCACAAAAAATGGAGCAGAGATTGATTTAATATTAGAGGGAAATTTTGGAACACTCCCTATTGAAATTAAATATGGTGATTGTCCAAGAAAAAGAGATATTACCTCTTTAATAAAATTTGTACATGATAAAAAGCTGGCATATGGACTTGTTATTAGTAATTTTGAGAAAGTTAAGCTTATAGATGATAAGATTATTCATATTCCGGTAGGGTTAATTTAGTTTATTTTATATATTTTTATAATTGAGAATTAGGTACAAATTTTAAATTACTTTTAAGTGACATCAAAGTAGAGCAGGCATCTTTATAATTATTGTTACAAGCTTTAGTAAGGGCTTTATTTGCTCCAGTTTTATCTTTGCTTCTCATTTGTAAAATTCCAGCATAAAAACAAGATGGAATAAAGTTGTTCTTATAGCATAGCTTATTTAGCATATTAATTCCTTGTTTTTTTCTTCCTTTAATATAGTGAACTATAGCTAGATTATCACAATCTGTTATTTGCCCTAAGTCACAACTTTTTTTGAGGTATTTAGTGGCTTCATCATGTTTATCTGTTTGAAATAAAAATAATGAGTATAATTTACATTTATCAGAATCTTTATTTTTGTTGCATTCCATTTTGTATTTATTTACTTTATTTATTTCATCTTTAGTTGGTTTTCTATAATTAGGACATCCAGCAAGGTTTGCTTTAGGAAAACAAAGACCTTCAAGAAGCATCTTAGGTAGTCCTGTAATAGGGTTGTTAATCTTAGTATCAACTGAAGCACATGATGAGAAATCATTATAAAAACATCCCGTTTTATAATAGACATTTGCAACTTCATATAATCCTTCTTTTCTAAAAAAATGTCCCAATGTAGCACATGCATCAATAAATTTTTTCTTGCAAAACTCTGCTAGTTGTTTATTTGTATATGCTCGATATTGTATATCTGATTTACTACTATTTTTAACTTCTGGAGTGCTGCTATTACAGCCCATTAAAATAAAGACAAATAAAACAAAAAACCTGTTCATTAAAAAGAATATTAACTTTAGCTTTTATTCTAGTAAAATATTAAATCCTTTTTTGCAAAGTATTATTATAAATAATCAATAAGTTTTAATGATGACCTACTTAAGTATTAGAGAGAGATATCTTAAACGCTCTTATCCTTTCGCAGTGGATACCTTGGCCATTAGGAGTATTTTTATTATCATGTATTAATTAAGTTAAAATAAAATGTAAAAACCATTTAACAAAGGAGAATACCACTCCTAAAAGTAGCTTAACACAATCTTTATTGCTAAGAAGAAATCTCTAGTTTTTAAGGATAAAATTATATTCTCACATGAATAAGTTTAGATAAATTTTTGCTTTTTTGGTCATGAGAAAATCTTAGTTTTTTCAATAAGATAAGGGATTTTTGACTATTTTGTCTTAGAAGACTAAAATAGTCGCATGCGTAAAAGAAGCCTTTTTTCAGAAATAGAGGAATTAGCACTTAAAAATAAAAAAATGGCATTTATTTCAGGTCCAAGACAAGTAGGAAAAACAACATTAGCTAAAATGTTTATGAAAAAACATAGAGGATTATATTGTAATTGGGATGATTTAGATTTTAGAAGAGTTTGGACAAAATCACCTAGTAAAATAGTAAATGGATTAAAAGATAAAGATTTCTTAATTTTTGATGAAATCCATAAAGCAAATAAGTGGAAGCGAACTCTTAAGGGAATTTATGATACTTTAGAAAAGGATTTAAAAATTATTGTTACAGGAAGTGCTAGGCTTGATCTTTATAAAAAAGGATCCGATAGCCTTATGGGAAGGTATTTTGGGTTTCGTTTACACCCTTTTTCTATAGGCGAGATGATTTCAAAGAAACCTAAGGCACCAGAGGATGTAAAACAATTTATTAAAGAAGATTTAAGCCTCTCATCTTCTAAGAAAATTCAAAATAACTGGGATGACTTAACAAATTACAGTGGTTTTCCCGAACCTCTTTTTTCATCTTCTCATAAAATTCATAATCTTTGGCAAAAAGGAAGGGTTGAAAAGGTTGTAAGAGAAGATCTTAGAGATTTAAGCCGTATCATGGATTTAAGTAAAATTGAAATGCTTATATCTCTTCTTCCCGAAAATGCTTCAAGTACATTAAGTATTAATTCTTTAAGAGAAGATCTTGAAACAGATTATAAATCAGTTAAAAGATGGCTTCAATCTCTTAAAGAGCTTTACTATTATTTTGAATTAAAACCATGGTCAAAAAATATAAAGAGATCTATAAAAAAAGAAAGAAAAATTTATTTATGGGATTGGTCTGAAATAAAAGATAAGGGAGCTAGGTTTGAAAATATGGTGGCCTCTCATTTATTAAAGGCTTGTCATTATTGGACAGATACAGGAGAAGGAAAATTTGAACTCTATTATTTCAAAACTAAAGATAAAAAAGAAGTTGATTTTCTTATAACAAAAAACAATACTCCATGGCTGCCAATAGAATGTAAACTTAAAAAAGAGAGTATATCTTCTTATGTATTTAAAGTATTTCCAGAGTTAAAAATATTTTATCAACTTGTAGATAAAAAAAACTATCTTGAAAAAAAGCAGGAAAAAGAAAAAGATATTTTTGTTGTAACAGCAAGTCAGTTTTTAATGCATTTTCCTTAAACTTAAGATTTTGTGATTTTTTTAGCAGATTAATTTCAATTTAAGTAGTGAGTATCTGTATTCATGCCTTTTTAAAAAAATGTCTATTTAGTTCAGCAAGACTAAAATGGTCATAATAGCTATATTTCTACTTTTTGAATATTTTTATCTTTTAAGCTTACTAACTATCGAGCGAGTATAGTCGTTTTTTACTGTGATTTTCTATCGAAAGCCTTTGCATACGGAAGTTAGCACTAGTGCCACTAAAAACGGCACTAGTGGCACTAAAAATGGCACTAGCTGGAAGCTTGGCCCTAAGGCAAAAACTGATAAATTGTTGAAAATATTAAAGTCAATAGATTCAGGTAAGTTCTCGATAGATCAATTTGTAAAAAACCATAAAGTTCCTAGAAGAACTTTGTTAAGAAACTTGAAGCTTTTGAAAGAGGAAGGGCTTATTTTCACAGAAGGAAGTACAAGTGCTATAAAATACAAAGTCACAGAGAAATACAAAAAACTAAAGAAAAGTCTTTTAAAAATATGATATTTTAATAAATGATTTTTTAGAATTATTAGAAATTCAAATGAAAGTTTTAGGGAAGGTTGTGAGCTTATCCACTGTCGAGCGAGTATAGTCAAAATCAAGGTTATATAGGTAAATCACCAATTATAGTAACTCTAATAGATGATTAAGCTTTTTAAGTTTACCCACTTTTGAGATAGTCTATTCGAAGTCTTGAATATTGTTATGAAAAATCTTTTGATAATTTAATGAAAATGTCAGAGTTGGCACTCCCAAGGGGATTCGAACCCCTGTTACCGCCGTGAAAAGGCGATGTCCTAGACCGGGCTAGACGATGGGAGCACAATAATAACTGGTGATCTCGCTGCGACTCGAACGCAGGACCCTCTCCTTAAAAGGGAGATGCTCTAACCAACTGAGCTACGAGACCAACCTATTTTGAAAAAAGATAAAATTTTTGGTGTTTTATGTCAATTTTATTAGTTAACTACTATTGCAATTATTTTAATGCTAACTTAATGTTGCAAATATGAATAATGTAAATTCTTCTTTGAAAAAGGTTTCCTTTTACACTCTAGGTTGTAGGCTAAACTCTGCGGAAACTTCTATTTTAGCACAAGGATTTGTCGATAGAGGATATAGTGTTGTTGACTTTGAACAAAAGGATGCTGATGTTGTCTTTTTAAACACTTGTACAGTTACTGATAAAGCGGATTCAACTTGTAGAAATTTAATTCGCAAAGCACATAAAAATTCTCCTAGTGCAAAAATTATTGTTAGTGGTTGCTATGCTCAAATGGAGCCAGAGAGAATTGCTAAAATTAAGGGCGTTGACTTGGTGCTAGGTAGTAGTGAAAAGTTTAAAGTATTTAATTATTTAAATGAAGAGCAAAAGCAGATTGTTCGCACTGATTTAACTTATGACTTCTATAGTGCTCATACTACAAATTATTCAAGTAAAACCAGGGCATTTTTAAAGATTCAAGATGGATGTAATTATATTTGTTCATTTTGTATTATCCCTCAAGCCAGAGGAAGATCAAGGGCCATCTCTATTGAAGCTGCAGTCATGCAAGCAAACAATTTAGTTGATAGAGGATTTAAAGAGATTGTACTAACAGGAGTTAATATTGGAGAGTATCAAAGTTCATCAAATGAGAAACTAGAGGATTTAGTTGCAAAGATTTTAAAGATAGAAAAATTAAAGAGGTTGAGATTATCCTCTGTTGAGCCCAATACTATAACTGATGAATTACTTGATGTCTTTAAATCATCTAAGAAGTTTATGAATCATTTTCATATACCACTTCAAAGTGGAGATGATAATATTTTACAAAAAATGAGAAGAAAGTACTCAAAAGATCAGTATAGAAGATTAATTGAAAAAATTGTAAAGTCATTTCCCAATTGTGGAATAGGTGCTGATATAATTGCTGGCTTTCCTTCCGAGAGTGAAGCACAATTTGAAAATACATACTCTTTTCTAAAAGATCTTCCCATTACTCACTTTCATGTCTTTCCCTATTCAAAGCGCAAAAACACTATGGCATCTAGAATGAGCAATCATCTGCAATATAAAGTAAAAAAGGATAGAGCTTTAAAGCTAATTGAATTAGGTGATAAAAAATTAACAGGGTTTACTAAAAAACAGGGTGGAAAATACAGCGAAGTTTTATTTGAAAATTTAAACAACGATAATAAATGGCAAGGTTATACTACAAATTATTTAAAAGTAGTTAAAAACTCAAAGGATAGTCTTGCTAATAAAATTTTAAATGTAAAATTAAGTAGTACATTAAGTGGATTGCAAGCTATTGATTAAAATTGCCCTTCATCTTTATTTACATATATTACAAAACAGCTGCCTTTTTCAAAAATTGGTACAGATTTAAAGCAAGATATACCTTAAAAAAATACTACTTAAGTTATTGAAATCTAGGGAGGGGGGGCGATTTTTATATGGTTTAATCTAATTTTATTGCACTGCGCGTAATGTGTGTGTAATATCGTAAAAGCGGTTAATCAGGATGGCTTGAGCTATTTTGAATTTATTAATAATAATGAACAAAGGGAGAAAAAATTATGTCTAAAAAAAATTTATTAGCATTTGTTGTTTCATTAATTTACTTAAGTAGCGTACATGCTTCTAACTTATCTACTCGATTGATTTATATGTTAGGAGATAGTGGGCGTGCTTTCTTGACTAGTAAATTATCTAAAGTTATTCCAGAACAAGATATTTCTACTTATGTTTCTGCTATTTCTAAAAGTATAAAGAATAACAGAAGAAGTATAAATAACTATGTTTATGGTGGTTTTCATCATTATGTACCTAATCTAACTGAGGATTTAAAAATTGTTAGAGCTGGTACTACAGATCCATTTTTAAAGGATATTATTGATGATGCTTTAGCTATTTTAGCAAAAAATGAAGATAGTGTTACTGGCGAAGAAATAATACATTTTTCAGAAAAACTTGAAGTTATTGTGTCTAAAATAAGTGGTGATACGAAAGCATTGGAAAATGTATGTAAATCATGTTTTGCTAATGGTAGCATATCTAAAAGCAGTAAAATGAGAAAAGCTTTTTTAGGGCCTAAGGTTAAAAATTCTGGCGGAAATGATAAGGGATTAGTTAGATATTCTACTGGCTATTATCATGAGAACTCTAATATTGAAAATAAAGGCTTGATAAGACTTTCTAATGGTTGGTATGATGAAAAATTTGCGGAAGAACACCTTAAAGGTAAGGGAATTTTAGTGGAGCATTCTAACGGTTGGTATTACTATTAATTCTTTAGTTTATTGATTATTTATAAAAGGGAGCTTTAAAAGCTCCCTTTTTTATTAGATTAAAAGCTAAAATAAGCTGGTCAGTGATTAGCTTCAGAATAAAGGCTTGCCAACTTTTAATTTTAAGATAATTTGAAATAAAGATCCCAATAAATAAAATATAACCTTCTGAAATTACAGCAGTATATGTGTAAAAATTACATAATTTTATAGCTTTTATAGTGCTTTGCATAAATATATGTAATATTTTAATGCAATGGTTGATAATTACTTAAATTATCTTGAACTCAAGTTATTAACAAGGAGAAAATTATGTCTAAAAAAATTGCTATAA
This sequence comes from Bacteriovoracaceae bacterium, assembly GCA_965243505.1. GTDB lineage: Bacteria > Bdellovibrionota > Bacteriovoracia > Bacteriovoracales > Bacteriovoracaceae > CBDEVA01. The sequence goes on from CBDEVA010000004.1 coordinate 36,208, forward strand.
AAAGTATTGTAATTTTATTGTTTTGCCTAAATGCCTACGCTTCAATTACAAGTTTTGCCACTAAAGTTCTTTATCAATCCGATAGAGAATATTTTTTGGCTAAAAAATTGACTATACTTGCTAACGAAGAAGGTATTTCTGCAATGAAGTTAGGAGAGGATATTTCTCAAAGAATACAGGATGCCAAAAGGGCGATCCATAGTTATGTTAATCAAGGGCAAGAGGTTGAATATATTCCTGATATGGTAGCAGACTTAAAGACCATGGCATTCACATCTGCTGATCCAATTTTAAGAGGTAATATTGAAGAAGCTTTGTCTATACTAGAAAAAGATATATATAGTGTTACTGGTGAAGAAATAATCCGTTTTTCAGGAGTACTTGAAGTTATTGTAGCTAAAATAGGTGGTGATATGAACACATTGGAACTTGTATGTAAATCATGTTTTGCTAATGGTGGTATGCCTAAAGGTAAAGGTAAAGGTAAAGGTAAAATGAGAAAATCTCTTCCCGATCCTAATATAGCAGACGGTAGTCGTAAGAAAAATTATAATGTTTCAACTCCGCTAGGTAAAAAAAGAGGTAAGAAAAATTATAATGTTTCAACTCCACTAGGGGAAGGAAATGATTCAGCTTACCATGTTTCAACTCCACTAGGGGAAGGAAATGATTCAGTTTATAATGTTTCAACTCCACTAGGAGAAGAGTCAGGTGATGTAATTTTATTCTAAGTTTTATACTTTCAAAGAAATTAGATATATTAAAAACTAAAAAGAGAGCTTTAAAAGCTCTCTTTTTTATTGCATTTAAAAGCTATTAATTAAAGTAATCTCTTCTCATTAATACTTTATCTCTTTCTGCTCCATAGGCTAAAATTCCTACAGGAGTATTTGACATAGTTTCAATGGTTTCAATGTAGCTTCTTAATTCATTTGAGAAACTATCGTTTAAAAAATTATCTTTGAAGGGTTTTATATCTTTGTACAGTGGTTCTACTTTTGATAAATCTATTCCTGGATATATGCAATCAATTACTCTGCCTTGATATTTATAAGCATAGCAAATCTTTAATTTTTCAATACCACTTAAAATATCTACTTTAGTTAGGGCGATAGAATTTATGTTAGATATTTTAATGGCATATTTTAAAAGGGGTATGTCCATCCAGCCACATCTTCTTGTTCTTCCCGTAGTTGCTCCAAATTCGTGGCCTTTGGTTTGTAAGTAATTTGCCATTTCACCAGTTAGTTCTGTTGGAAATTCTCCCTCTCCTACGCGAGTAGTATATGCTTTTGTTATGGCCAAGCTATGGTCTAGTTTTCCACAGGGAATTACTCCAGTGTAGATTCCAGCAATTGAGGTATTTGATGAAGTTACAAAGGGATAGGTTCCATAATCAATATCAAGTAGTATTCCCTGAGCTCCCTCGTATAAAATCTTTTTATTATTTTCAAAAGCTTCTTGGATTAATTCCATAGTATTACAAGTAAATGGTTTTATCTCTTGTCCGTATTTATATAAGCTATCTATTTCTTTTTCAATTGACGGATATTTTACATTGTAGTAATTTTTAAAGAGAATTTGCTTTTCAGTTAAAATCTCTTTTAGTCTGTTTGCTAATTTGTCTTTATTGAGCAAATCACTAACTCTAAGTCCTCTTCTTGATACCTTATCTTCGTAAGTTGGCCCAATTCCCTTGCATGTTGTTCCAATTGATAAGTTGTCACTTTGCTCTCGGCACTTATCTAAAAGTTTGTGATAAGATGTTATAACTGGACAATTTTCTGAGATTTTTAAGTTGGCGGGACTTATCTCTACATTGTTTTTTAAAAGGGTATCTAATTCCTCTTTAAATGATACCGGATCAAATACAACTCCATGGGAGATAATAGATAGGCAATTTTTATGCATTATTCCCGAGGGGATAATGTGTAAGATGGTAGTTTTGCCATCAACTACAATAGTGTGTCCAGCATTATTACCTCCTTGGTAGCGAACAACCATATGACATTTTTTACTTAAAAGATCGGTAATTTTTCCTTTACCTTCATCTCCCCATTGTGCCCCAATTATTGCTAGTGAATTCATTGAATGACCTCGTTTATTAAATTATTGTTTATAAAAAATTCCCTTAATTGCAAAATTGCCATCTCCCCAACTCTTAATTGAGCGTCGTAGGTTGCTGCGCCTAAATGAGGTGTTAAAACTAAATTTGGTAGCTCTCTTAGTGCAGAGTTTTTATCAAGAGGTTCGCGGCCATAGACATCCAGAGCTGCTCCAGCAATTTTGTTTTGCTTTAATGCTTTGTATAGGGCCTGTTCATCTACAATTCCTCCACGAGAGGCATTTATTAAAAAGGCAGTTTCTTTCATGTTACTTAAAATTTCTGCATCAACAGCATTTTGAGTTTGTTCTATACATGGAGCATGAATGGTTATAATATCGCTTTGTTTAAATAACAAGGAAAGTTCTGAAACTTTTGTTGCCGCTTTATCTTCTTTGACTACAGGATCGTAAAATAAAATCTTTGTATCAAAGCCAGATAATCTTTTGGCGACAGTCTTTCCAATCTTTCCAAATCCCATTATACCGACAGTTTTATTTGCAAGCTCTACTCCCGTGAATTTAGACTTATCCCAACCTCCCTTTGTCATAGTATTGTGAGCAAATGCTGTCTTTCTCATAATTGTAAACATCAAAGCAATGGCGTGTTCAGCGGCAGAGTTACTATTTGCCCCCGGGGTGTTTGATATTTTAATATCTCTTTTTTTACAGATATCTTTATCAATATTATCTGTTCCCTCACCGGCTCTAATTATATATTTAAGCTCTTTGGCATGCTTTAATAGCTCATCATCTACAATGGTTGCAGATCTGATGATTAAAGCGTGAGCACTACTTATAATTTTAATTAATTCATCTCTTTTGACTTTATTTGCCTTGTGAACATTAAAATCAGAACTAGAGCATAGCTTATCAAACAAGCCATTATCCATTCCATCACAGACAATTACAAAGGGTTTCATTGGTAATTTATAACCGTGTTTATATGATTTTTAAGACTCTCAATAATTTCTTCTGTAATTGTGAGCTGTCTATATTTTATATTACATAGATCAAAAATCTTTTTGGCGACATTATTGCTTTCTTTATGAGATTCTTTGTATGTTAAGAAAATGACTTCTGAGAGCTTTTTACTGGCAATTAATTTAGCACATTCATTACATGGAAATAGGGTTACATACATTCTACAACCTTTAAGTGATCTTGATGATACTAAAATGGCATTGGCCTCACTGTGAACTACATAGCCATACTTTTGATCTTCAAAGGGATCATTTTTATCTTTATTCCAAGTTAGTCGACCTTCATCTATTCCCGCTATAAAGCCGTTATATCCCATGGACACTTGTCTGTTATCATTATCTACAATTATGCTACCTACTTTAGTGCTAGGGTCTTTGCTTTTAAAGCCAGCTAAAATAGCTTGAAGCATAAAATATTGATCCCAACTTATAGGAGATGTTATATAATTTTTATTTAAAGGGATGTTTTTTGTAACTTCTGTAGTCTCCATGACAAAAAACATACAATTAGGATATTGATATATCAACATTTAACACAAATAGTCTTTAGAGTCTTTTTATTGAGTGATAATTTGCCCTATGGCAAAATTTATCTCTACTAAGACATTTATTGGGTTTCCCTGCACTCACCGTCAGTTTAATGCAAGCTCTCATTGTCGTTTTGTTCATGGATATAGTCGCTCTTTTTATTTTGAGTTTGCTTGTGATCAAATGAGCAAAGAGGGATGGGTACTTGATTTTGGAGGATTAAAAAAGGTCAAAGATTGGTTAAATTATTTTTTTGACCATACCTTTTTGGCATCAGAGGCAGATCCTTTTTTGCAGTTATTTAAAGATTTAGACAAAAAGGGAATTATTCAATTGAGGGTCATGCCCAATGTTAGTATGGAGGGAAGTGCAGAGTTTGTTTATAAAAATGTAAATAAAATTATTGATGAAATAACTAACTCCAGAGTATGGGTGACAAAGGTAGAAGTTAGGGAAAATCAAAAAAATTCTGCTATTTATATTCCTTAACTCATTGAAATCAAGAGATAAAATTGTAAAAATTACAAGGATTTAATTGTCCAATAAAGCTGTTTTACAAGCTATGATAAAATTGTACTTGGCCTATATGTTGTAAGGAGATCTTTGTGAGAAAAATAATTATTGTATTGTTGTCATCTTTATCAATTGCCTATGCTGCAGGTTTTGAGCCCGATACGATAGTAACTGCTAATTACAAAAGATGTCTTTTATCCTATAAAAAAATCTCCGAATCTATATTTATTGGGTATTCTCAAGGTTTTGGTTTATTGACATGTAAGGGAACTAACAAGAAATTTCCCGTTATCTTGCAGGGATTAAACTTAGGTATTCAAATGGGAACTCATGTACGCAAGGGCTGTATTGAGCTTAAAAATGTTCGCATTGAAAATGGATACTGGGATTCTACAAGTATATCATTTGGTGCAGAGGTAGGTGCTTATGCTAGTGGATCTTTGTCAGGAGGAGTAGTTTTAGATGATGAGTCTTCCTCTTTAAATACAGATGGTATTTCAGAAACTGGCCACGGCGTAGGCGGTGGAATAGCTGGAGGATTTAACTTTATTGAAATTGTAGAAGATGCCGATAGTAATTTTTGGAAAGATGTAGCTGATGCCAATCTATATTCTTGCTCTTATAATTAATAATTTTATCTAGTTTTTTGATAATAATTAAAGTAAGGCCAATTTTTTATAATATGCATTATTATATTTCTTAGCTTGTAACTTATTAAAATTGATTTAAAAAGTATTTAAGTAACCTTTAGCATTAAATTATTTATTGCTAATGGATAGGTACTTGAAGTAGATTATTGGTTAAAATATTTAATCTATAATTAATTAGGAGTTTAAAGTTATGAAAACATTAATTAAAATTGCACTTATTTCAATGACAGTTTTTCCGTTGATAACAAAAGCAGATATAAATGTTAAAGATAAATATGGAAATACACTTTTAATAGCAAATCTAAAAGCTGGTAATGTAGAAAAAGTAAAAGCACTAGTAGATGCTGGAGCTGATTTAGATATTCAAGATGAAGCTGGAAGGACAGCTCTCATAATAGCTGTGCATGATAGTGGTCACAATATAAAATATGATAGAGCAACAGTAGTTAAATATTTAATTGCAGCTGGTGCTAAGCTAGATATTCAAGATAAAACTGAAAGGACAGCACTAATTGAGGTTTCATATTCCGATAGAGTAGGTGGCGGTAATATTGAATATAATACTCGTGTTGAGATAGTTAGATCATTAATAGATTCTGGTGCTAAGCTAGATATTCAAGATAAATCTGGCAGTACTGCTTTAATGTATGCTTCTGATGAAGGATTTTTAGAGATAGCAAGGTTGTTAATTATATCTGGTGCTAATAGAGATTTAGTAAATAACTCTGGTGAAACGGCATATTCTTTTGCAAATGAAATACATGTGAATAAGCATACAAATATAAATAGAAAAAAAATATTTAATATGCTTTTAAATCCTGATTTAGCAACAACTTATTCAAGTAGAAAAGAAGAAGATAAAAAACCAATTTTAAAGAAAATATGTAGCATAGAAAAAGGTTATGAGTATACTACTGCAAGGTCTTTAGTAGCACCACCTTTTGTATGTTTTCTTGCAGGATATGGTTTTGACTGTGAATATGAAAGACACCACGGTACATCATATAGATTAATAGTGACTACTATATTTGAAGATAACACTAAAAAGAAAGAATTCATAAAATCAAGTTCAAGTAGAAAATCTGTAGAAGACAAAGCATTCTCTCTACAAAAAGAGGGGTATTGTTCTTTTTATAGAAGCTCTAGTAGTTACTTTGGTATGTAGAATTAGTCGTTTAAATACAAAGCTCTTCTTTTAAATAAGAGCTTTGTATTTTTTATAATCTAACAAATACTAAAATCCTATGATGCAATCTTAAATTCACCTGTATGCTCTCTTTCTTGTTCTTCAGCGGCTTCAATACATAATCTGGCCCAAGGAATTTTCTCAAGCCTTTTTACTTCAATAGGTCTGTCAAATACTTCGCAAACTCCATATTGATTTTTTTCTATTTTCTCTAGTGCTAGATCAATATCTCTGATTACCGCTATATCTTTTTCTCTAATACCAAATGATATATTTTGATTAAAGTAAATTTGTGCTTGATCTCCCTCTTCGATTACTTCATCTGGTGATTGGGTGAGATCATCTCCAGCGTGTACCTTATTAAGTAGTGATAATTTCTTTTTTAAGAGTTTCTCTTTTTGTCTTTCTATAAAATTTTTATCAATGCCAATCTTTTTCATATATTTATCCTTTAGTTATTTTTTAGATAATATATTTTAGGATAAAATTTATAAAACTCAATAAAACTAGTAATTATAAATAGTTAAGATATTTATCTTAAAATTATAATTTAAGAGTTTTCAATAAATTATAAATATATATCAACGATAAGTTGGCATTATTTATAATAAGGGAGCAATTACAAGCGCCACGATACTCATTAGCTTAACTAAGATGTTCATGGAAGGTCCGGAGGTATCTTTAAAGGGATCACCTACAGTATCACCGGTAACTGCTGCTTTATGGGCATCGGTTCCCTTTTTTTCTCCAGCAATTTGTCCCTGTTCGATTGCCTTTTTAGCGTTATCCCAAGCACCTCCGGCATTTGCCATAAATAGTGCCAGTAAAACTCCAGTGACTGTTGCTCCTGCTAGCATTCCTCCTAGAGCTTCTCTGCCTAAGAAAAATCCCATTAATATAGGAGATATAATTGCAACTAGTCCGGGGGCAATCATTTGCTTTAATGATGCCTTAGTAGCAATATCAATACAACCTTTGGTATCTGGTTTAGCACTTCCATCCATAATGCCGGGGATTTCTTTGAATTGTCTTCTAACTTCATTGACCATCTTATAGGCGGCGTGGCCAACGGAGCTCATGGTATTGGCACCTACATAAAATGGAAGAGAGCCTCCAATTAAAATTCCAATTACAACTAGAGGATTCATTATGTTGATATTTTCAAGACCAACTGCCGATGAATAGGCAGAAAACATGGCAAGTGCTGTTAGTGCTGCCGATCCAATGGCAAAGCCCTTTCCAATGGCAGCAGTTGTATTGCCAAGGGAGTCTAGTTGATCAGTAATTGCTCTGACATTGGGTCCAAGTTTACTCATCTCTGCAATTCCACCAGCATTATCAGATATTGGCCCATAGGCATCTACAGTCATTGTCACTCCAGTTGTAGCAAGCATTCCAACGGCGGCGATTCCAATTCCATATAGACCTGCAAATGTATTTGCAAGGTAGATTCCAAGAGAGATTAAAATTATAGGAACTATACAAGAGTACATTCCCACAGATATTCCCGTGATTATGTTTGTAGCAGGACCTGTCTTTCCAGCTTTTGCTACCTTTTTAACTGGAGAAAATTCTCCTGCAGTATAGTATTCAGTGGCAAGTCCAATTAAAAAGCCAATCAACGAACCAACTATCATGGCGTAAAATGGTCCTAACTTGTAGGGAAAGACCTCAAAGTCCATAAAGTCTACCACATAAAATGATGAGGCAAATAATATGGCAAGTGCAATTAAAGGAGCAACTCTTAATGCAGTAGCAGGATTTTTCCCCTTTAAAACATTCATAGATAAAATGCCAATGATGGAGGAAATTAATCCCAGCGAAACTATGATTAAAGGAAGTGATATAACCGATGGATTATTTCCATATATGGGACTTGAACCAATAAATATAGTGGCAATAATTGAGCCCACATATGATTCAAAAATGTCAGCGCCCATTCCCGCAGTATCTCCAACATTATCACCAACATTGTCGGCAATGGTTGCAGGGTTTCTAGGGTCATCCTCGGGAATTCCCGCTTCAACTTTTCCAACTAGATCAGCTCCCACATCAGCGGCCTTGGTATAAATACCTCCGCCAACGCGAGCAAATAATGCAATAGATGAGGCACCCATGGCAAAGCCATTTATCGCCTCTATAGTTGTATGTTTGGTAAGCCATAGATAAAGAATTGCTAGAGCAAATAATCCAATGGATGCCACTGACATTCCCATTACTGAACCACCGTAAAATGCAACTAACAATGCTTTTTTAATTCCATGTTCAGAGGCAGATTGAGCAGTTCTAACATTTGCCTTGGTAGCAGCTTTCATTCCTATGTATCCACATATCATAGAGGAGAGAGCTCCACATATATAACAGATGGCAGATTTTATAGTTAATTGAGTGGCAATTAAGATAGTTACCACTGTAATAAATACAATCAGTATGGAGTATTCCTTTTTTAAAAATGTCATCGATCCATTTTCAATTAAAGTTGATATATTTTTCATAGTACTATTTCCAGCGGGTTGTTTTACTACCCAAAAGTAAATGAGTAATGCAAATAAAATACCGGCAAGTCCTATAAAGGGGATATAATTAAGTAGTTGATCCATAATTTTACTCCTAAAGTTTATTGATAGAGGATAATAAACAAATAATATGCAAGAATAAAGGAAAAGTTAATTATTTATAAATCAGAGGAAGCGTTGCAAAAAAATAATTATTTTAAAAATATTTTCTCTTCATCCTCTAAAATGGCCGGTGGAACTGTAATTAGTAGAATTGTTGGCCTAGCTAGAGAACAAATAATGGCATATACCTTTGGAGCTTCTGGTTATACAGATGTATTTGTTATTGCCTTTAGAATTTCAAATATATTTCGCGACTTAATGGGAGAGGGAGTACTTGCATCTTCTCTAATTCCAGTATTATCAGAGGCAAAGGTTAAGGGTGATAGAGAAGTTCGCAAGGTATTATGGTCATTTTTTATTGCCATATTTATTGTAGATTTAATTTTAGTTCTTTTAACTATGATATTTGCCAGAGAGATTGTCATTATGATGACTAATCAAAAGTTTATTGCAAGTGATTACTTTGAGTTGGCAGTCACTTTAACTCGCTTTATGGCACCATTTTTAATTATTATATCCATGGCAGCAATCTCTATGGTAGCTCTTAACTTTATTAAAATATTTTTTATACCCTCTTTAGCACCTGCTTTTTTTAATTTAGTTATGATTATATCTATGTTAACCCTTGCACCCATTTTACAAAGAAATGGCATTGAACCCATTTTTTCCCTGGCATTTGGGGTTATCTTTGGTGGGCTAGTTCAATTTATAATCCAATTTATACTAGTTATTTTTAAAAGAGCTATAGCTCCTACATCTAGTTTATCTATATTTTCAAGGAGTACAAAGAAAGTCTTTTCAAAGTTAGGAGCGGGGGCATTTTCAGTGGTAACCAATCAATTAAATATGATAGTTGTCACAATTTTAGCAACGGGAACTCAAGTTGCTGCTGTGTCTTGGTTAAATTATGCCTATCGCCTATTCCAATTTCCATTGGGAGTTTTGGGAGTTTCCACTGCCAATGCCAATTTGGTTTATTTTAATACTCATTATAAAAATGGTGATATTAAAAAAGCATTAGAATTTTTAAAGAGCAGCTTTAATGTAATGTCCATGGTAGTTATTCCTGCATTGGCCTTAATCCTTGCTTTGTCCTTTGAGAGCATTCATATCCTCTTTGAAAGAGGGGCATTTAATAGGGAGGATAGTATTTTAACTGCACAGGCGTTAAATTTGTATATAATTGGATTGCCATTTTTTTGTGCTTATAAGATATTTCTCTCGGTATTTTTTTCCATTGATAAGCAACATATTCCCATAATAATATCAGCGATATCTACAGCATTTAGTATTATATTTTCAATTACTCTTGTTGATAATTATGGATTTAGCATTTTAGCTTTAGGTGTTAGTTTGGCGATGATTATAAATTGTCTATCTCAAGGAATAATTTTGACTTTTAAATTAAATCTTCCCTGGAGCTTTTTTATAAATTTAAAGCTAGTTAAATTTATATTGGGAGCAATAACTTGCTTTTTTATCACCTCTTTTGTTAGGGATGAATTGTTTTTATTATCTTCTTTATTTATTGAAAAATTGGGAGTATTTTTACTTAGCTCTTTAGTGGGAATTATTTGCTATGTACTTGTTTTAGCCATTCTTGGTGAGCTTTCTATTTTAAGAAGAAATCCTTGATATTGCTTAGCAATAATTAATATTAATTTTTGTTAAAATGCTAAAAACTTCTCTTGAAGTATTAATACTTACAAGCTAGACTGACATTGATTTTTGCAAATAAAAATGAGAACAGATTTTTCTACATTAAAAACCCTAGCAGTATATACTATAGATCTTTTGAAAGAAAATGAAGTCATAGAGTTTGATATAGATAAGCGTTCAGAGTTAGTCGAAGCTATGGCTACAGAATATGGAGTTAGTCTTGCAACTGATGAGGATATTCGTGATCAAGCTATTGAGGCAATTGAAGATAGAATGGGCCCCGATAATCTTCCCGATAACATTACCGAGTCGGAGATGTTTAATCATGTGAGAAAGGAAATTATTAAATCCTTTAGTGGAGAGAAGATATCTGGTCTTTACTTGGTTGAATCTTTAAATAAAACTGCCAATAGAATCTCTAAGTTTTTAATGGATAGTAATTTAATTCAAGATGTATACAGAAGTGATGATGATATTGTTGTATTTCTTGTAAAAAATATTAGAGCTTTCTCAGTTGCGCCCAAACCTATGTAGTTTCTATATGTTTAATGGTCTCTTCAAAATAGGGGCCCTCTAGCATACCATTTAATATAGAGCATTTATGAAAGCAGTAGAGATATCCCTTTTTATTTTTATCGCGAATTAAATAGGCATCGTAGTACTTTCTTTGCATATCAATGGTAGATGTTGCCATTCCTTCGATGTGTACATAACTTAGAGGATTTTTTTTATATCTCTTTAAGTCTATTGTCTTTTCATCAAATAAAAGCCCTGTATTTTTTATCTTTTCAACGGTTTGCTCCTCGATATCTTGGTCTTCATTAAATGAATTAAACCATCTATAAGATATCTCCCAGTTATTATCTCCAAAGCATATATTGTCTTTTTCTTGTGTTTTCTTCTTCCACCATGAAGGAATCTTAAAGGTAAAATGTGCCAGTTGTGTGTCTATAGTGTTTTCAAGGTATGCCCTCTTTTCCTCCATGATGACAAAGGCGGCATATATTAGAAAGATTAGCATAGAAATTACCACTGACCATTGTATAAATAAGAGAAATTGCATACAAATATCCTATATATTTACTCCTACTTTGCCAATATATTATAATAAAATCAGCAAGTTATAGTATAATTTTATAGTGATATATTTTAAAGATATCTACTTAACTAGCCGAATATAAGTAGGGTAGCTATTTTTATGGCTCATAGATGAGGTAAAATTAAGTATATGAGATTGAGTTTAATTTATTTTTTAATTTTATTTATTGCTAGTTTTAGTTTAAAGGCTATCGATTGTGATGGAATTGATAAGAGTTTATATTCAGCAGAATACAAGTTTTGCTTGCGTGCTTCTATTGCCGATGAAGCAAATATTGACTGTATAGAATGTTTAGTTCAAGAGGAACAGCAGGGAACTACTCTTGGAGGTGTCATAGATACATTGGCAATGCCTTTGACAATCTTAGGTACGACTTACATTAGTGCAAAGTACGCCCATAGAACTCAAGAGAGATGGGCCGATGCCTATGAGAGCGGATTTAAAGAGTGTACTAATCGTTTTAATTCGTATTTGGATTATAATTTAGAAAGAGGTGCTTCACCTGTTCTTGCAACTCAAGCGGAAAGACTGCTTGATTGCAATGGTCACCATTATCATGATTACGCTGGATATAGAGGCTATGTTGGAGATGGTTTTGGTGGACATCATCACCCTTGGCATGCCGCTGGCTATGGGCCTGATTTTTTAGCGGGTATGCATGGGCCAAACTTTCATGGTCATGGTGGAATTGGTGGTCATGGTCATGGAGGAGTTCATGGTGGTGCTTACGGCCAGTTTAATGTAAATCCAGCAGCATTATTGCTTGGTTTAATTCCGAATGTATCAGCGGGAATAAATATTAATGGACATATAGGAGCAGGATTTCCAGGGGGAATTTATGGTTCAGGAATAGCTGGAGGAATTCATGGTGGAATCGGTGGACCTGGAGGAATTCATGGTGGAATCGGTGGACCTGGAGGAATTCATGGTGGAATCGGTGGACCTGGAGGAATTCATGGTGGAATCGGTGGACCTGGAGGAATTCATGGTGGAATCGGTGGACCTGGAGGAATTCATGGTGGTATAAGCGGAGGTACAGGAATCCATGGAGGCTTTGGTGGAAACAGTGGTATTGGCGGTGGTGGAGGATATACAACAGATGTCTATGGAAATGTTTACGATTTAAATGGTAACTTAGTTTATAGAGGTAATGGAAGTGGTGGAATGCATAACGCTGCTACTGGAGGGATAAATGGTAACCAAGACTACCAAGCTTATCTTCAATGGGTAAACGATCGACGCAGACAACAACAAGAAGAAGCTCGTCGTAGAGCAGAAGAAGAGTATAGAAGAAGAATGGAAGAGCGAAGAAGAATTGAGGAAGAGCGAAGAAGAATTGAGGAAGAGCGAAGAAGGAAATTAGAAGAGCAAAGAAGAGTTATGCAAGCTGATGCTTCTTTTAATAGCTATCTAGGAACTGGTAACCAGCAAACCCATAGAGATTCACTTACAAACCTTCAAGATGATTTAAGAAGATCTCAAGATAATTTTAACTATTACTCAAGTGGTGGTAGCTCTTCATATTCCGCTGGTAATTTAACAAATTCATTTGGATTAGGTGGTAGTATAGGGGCTAATTATACGGTAGGCTTCTAGATTTTTAGTAAAATTTATCTTATCTATAATAGATGAATTTATCGTCTAAATCTAAAAATAATCATTTAGAAAGATTAAAGAAAAAAGCATTATCTCTTCCTGATAAAAGCGGTTGTTACCTAATGAAACATAATAGTTATGTAATATATGTAGGTAAGGCAAAAAATCTTAAAAGTAGAGTTAGCAATTATTTTAGTAAATCTTATTCTATTTCAGATAAAAATAAAGTGTTAGTTAACCAAATTACTAGTTTTGATTTTTTATTAACAAAAACAGAAGCAGAGGCATTTATTTTAGAAAATAACCTAATTAAAAAATATAAGCCTAAATATAATGTAGTATTCAGAGATGATAAAACTTATCCATATATAGCTATAGATTATAATGAGCCCTTTCCTAGATTAAAATATATTCGTCGTCCTAAAGCTAAAAAAAATGTAAAAATCTTTGGCCCCTTTGCCCATGGCAGCAATGTTTCCAAAGTTTTAAATATAATTACCAAATCTTTTATGCTCAGAGACTGTAGTTTATATGAATTTAACAATCGCAAAGAACCTTGTCTTTTATATCAATTAAAACAATGTTCAGCCCCTTGTATAAAAAAGATAAAAGAAGATGATTATAATAAGAATTTAGATCTAGCATTATCTTTTTTTATAGGTAAGGGATGTAATTCAATACAGATATTAAATGAATATATGATTGCTTCCGCTAATAATGAAGAGTTTGAAAGGGCAGCACTTTTGAGGGATTATATTAAGACTTTAAAAGAGTTCACAGATACAGCTTATCAAAAGAATGTAGAGTTTTTAAATAGAGAGAAAGATATAGATGTAGCGTCTTATTATCAATTAAAAGATGAAGTAGATGTAAGTATATATATAATTAGAAATGGAATCTTATTTGGGCATAAAAACTTTGATTTTAATATAAATCAGTATATGCAAAAACATAATACTGTAAAAAATAATATTTATAATATTATATTCCAGTACTACTCTAAAACTTCTGATACCCTTCCAAGGCATTTAATAATGCCCTTTGAAGATAAGGTATTTTGTAAGGTGCTAAAGGATAATTTTAATATAAATTTTAAAAAAGCTACTAAAAAATATGCAAATTTAATAGAGTTAGTTAAGGATAATGCATATGAAACCCAAAGAGTTAGATTGAGTAAAAAGCAAATATTTATAGATGGATTAAAGAAATTAAAAGCACTTCTAAGATTAAAATATATTCCTAAAGTACTTGAATGTTATGATATTGCCATTTTTCAAGGCACCTCTCCCACTGCCTCTCAAATTGTCTTTAGAAATGGAGAGGCAGTTAAAGATAAGTATCGTCATTATAAGTTAAAAGAATTAAAGGAAGGTAATAATGACTTTGCTATGCTAAGGGAAGTTTTAAAGAGAAGAATTAAGTATGAAGATTTTCCAGATGTATTTGTTGTAGATGGTGGAAGGGCACAAGTTAATACATTTTTAAAAGCTTTAGAGGAATTTAATTTGGATATTCCCGTTGTTGGTATAGCAAAAGCATCTAAAACCAAAAGTAGTAATTATAGATTACTTGAAAAAAACAAAGAAAGGTTAATTATTGCAAATAGAATTAACCCCTATATCTTATCAAACAATAAGGGATTATTTAAAATAATGGTATCAATTAGAGATGAAGCACATAGGTTTTCTAGAAGACTTCATCATAAACATGAAAGCAAAAGAGTAATAACTTCGTGGATAGATAGTATAAAAGGAATAAAAAAATCTGAGCGAGAGAATATTTATTTAAAAATAGAAAAGAGCATTGATGAGCTTTTAGAATTATCTGTTGATGAGATAAAAAATTACTTTAATATATCATTAAATGGTGCAAAGAAAGTAAGAGAGCATCTGCTTTTGCAAGATAAGTGAGTTGATTTAGCAAATTAAATCTAATGATATTAATAAATTATAATAATATTATAAAGTTTACAAATGAGTTAATGTACGATAGTTAAATACTTAAACTTAATATAATGGTCGGAGGAGCTATGAAAAAAGAAAGAAAAGTATACTATAATAAAAATATGTCATTTATTACAAAATTAATATGTTTTCTGGGGATTGTTTTCTCTTTAAATTCACAAGCACAAAAAATATGCTCTATTGAGAAAGAGATGCGACAAAGAAAGTTATTTTATAAATCGACGCTTGAAAATTCTAAGGAGTTTAAGATATATAGAAATTATATTTACATTTCTAAGCTTAAGACAGATCGGCCTCTTCAAGAAAATGAAGTATGTTTAGAAAAGAAAAAAATTGAACATAATATATATAAAACGGATTTTAGATATCATTTTGAAGTTATAAAATCTTTTAGTCATAAGTGTGTTCTCGCAGAAAGGCCAGTTTACTCCATAACTATTACTAATATTTCTAATCAAAATGAAATTGTTTTACCAAGTCAATATGAAGCTCAATCTATTGCTAGAGAAAATGTGAAAAAACTTGAAGAAGCAGGAGCTTGTATCGCTCTAAATCTTTGATAAAAAAGATTTATTAAAAACAAGAGATATGTATTTTCATATGTTCTTTAAGTTAAGAGATTAAAACAGATGTTACTTTATAAATATAATTAGTATGTTAAAGATACTACTTAATAGAGGGGGACATATCTCCCCTTTTTTATATGTTGACATGATGAAAACTCACTTTAAATAGTTTAGTAGAATGTACTTTTAATTTAGAATATGAAGCTTCTTTTTAATATGTTTTTCACATATAGTGCATTGAGAAGTTTCTTTGATATAAAGATTTTTGTAGTTAGAAAAGTGATTAAAAACTAATTTTGATTTACAGTATTTACATTGATAAATAGATGTTTTAACTTCGGTTGCATCTCCAAAATACTCCTCATATCTCTCTGGACTAAAATGAGAATCACTCATAACTTATCCCCCATTAAAAATTAGCTAATAACAATTTATCGACAATATAAATAAATTTATTAATACTTATAGTCTTTTTCCGAGCAAAATAGTATAGTTATTTTATGGATAGTATAAACTGGCAAGAGATATTTAAATTACTGCAATCCTATAGCAGCAAATTCAATAATAAAGCTCAAACTCGTACATTTGGTGAGGATATACTTGGGACAGAGTTTTATCCTAAAATTAATCAGCAATTAGAAGTAGAGAGCAAAATTAAAGCAAAAGAAAATAAAAAACAATATATTAGAGGGTTTATATTTATTGGGGAAAAACCCAAAAAAGAGGGAGATGTGCTTCTTAATAATATTATCAAAGCTATGGAATTGAATGATAGTAATTATGTTTTAAAATTTTTTGATCATAAACAAAAAAGCAATGAGTTTTATAATGAAGTTATAAATACTGTATCTAATAATAAAGGGTATATTGTATTATCACTAGGTTCAATTACTACAGAGCTTATTGTTGGTCGAAAAGACAGATTAAGTTTGATTCATGGAAAGCCTATTGATCATATATACAAAACTAAAGATGGTAAAAAATCTACTTTAAAGTTATTTCCTATATATCATCCAGATTATTTAGTTTTAAATACTTCTATGAAGAAAGTAGTTTGGGATTTACTTAAGTTATTATTAAGAGATTTTAAACCTGACCATGGTTGAATAGTATCTAATTTTTATTATAAAATAGTATATAAGTATCATGAATTGGAAATACTTATCATTGGTTATAGCATTGACATATAATGGTTATATTTATTGTGGTTATAAAATAACCCATATTCCTAAAAAAGTTAAAATAAAAGTAGGAGACAATCTTAAGTTTGTTACCATTATTGGTACTGATTTACAAAAAACTATGTATATTAATAAAACCAACAAGGTTTACCACAATCGTAAAAAAGTAGTATTTGATTGTTCTCTATTATCGGATAGCTTGAGTAACTTTAAGAGTTATAGGCTTCTTGCTAGTTTTAAATCATCAACAGGGTTAATTACCTTTGATGATAAAAAATTTAGGGGAGATATACATATAACTATATCATCTAAAAATAAAAGATGTGATGTTATCGCTGAACTTTCTATGGTTGATTATATAAGTAGTTTGTTATCAAAAGAGGTCAATGCCAATTGGCCACTAGAAGTATTAAAAGCACAAGCAATTGCCGCTAGAAGCTATGCAGTTCATAAAATAGTATCAAGACAAGTTGATAAAAAAGCAGGATACAAAACATTTTATCATCTAGAAAATTCTGAAAAGCATCAAGTAAATGGACATTTTTTTGAAATTACTCCTTATACATATAAAGCTGCTAAATTAACGGAGAATCAATTATTACTTAATAAAAAAGGAGAACTTCCACCAATATTTTTTCATGCTCAATGTGGAGGAAGAACATTAGTTCCAAGTAGTGTTTGGGAAAATAAAGTATATGGTTATAAATCTATCAATGATAATTATTGTATTAAATTAAAAAAATCCAAAGCGTTTAATTGGAATAACAATATAAGTCTTAATAGATTTAAAAATTTTATTAAATGGGCAATAGGTGGTATTGATATTAGTAAATTACAAAAAGTTGTTTTTACTCCAGATAGATTATTTAATACAGCATTTACAATTTATATAGATGATAAACCATATCGTATAAAAAAAGCTTTAGTTAGGAGATTTTTTGGGAGAGTATTAGTTCCTTCTAACCGCTTTATATTAAAATATAAAAATAGTGTAATTAATTTAATAGGTAGAGGAAAAGGACATGGAGTTGGTATGTGTCAGATAGGGGCATTAAGTATGTCGTTAAATGGATTTAATTATAAAAAAATCTTAAAATACTATTATCCTAATTATATAATTAAGAATATTAATAATAGATAAATATGAATATTTTATACTTTTTAATTTGTATCTTTGCTTTTACTAATGTTTATAGTTTTACAGTTATGATCGATCCTGGCCATGGAGGAAAAGATATGGGAGCTATTAATAGTATAAAGATTAATGGCACTTATAAAAAAATTTATGAAAAGGATATTGCTCTTGAAATATGTAAAAAGATTAATGATAGATTAAAAGATTACGGTTTTAGTTCCTTTTTAACTAGGACTAATGACAGAAATATTCCATTACATGAGAGAGCTCGAATGACAGAGAAGATTATGGCAGATATCTTTATTTCTTTACATATAAATTCGGACAAATTCAAAAGTACAAATGGCTTTGAGACCTATTATTTAGATAATAGTAGAGGTGTTGCTGTTAAGAAAGTAGAGGAAGTCGAGCAATTAACTAAAAGTAGTCCAGAGGAATCTACAATTGAGAGTAAAATATTAACTGACTTAGTTATATCCCAAACAGTAAAACTGTCTAGAACACTTGCCAATAGTATTCATAAGTATATTAAAGAAGATATAGGAAATGCCTTTAAATTAAAAGATAGAGGAGTAAAGCCAGGGTTATTGTATGTGTTAGCTCTATCAAAGAGGCCATCAATTCTTTTGGAGGTTGGATTTATGTCCAATAAAAGAGAGTTAAAAAAAGTATTAAATAGTGAATTTCAAAAAAAATATGCTCAAGCTATTGCTGCTGGGTTGGTTGAATACTTAAGAATAACTAATCCCTCTTCTATGCTAGCGAGAAGTTTTCCCTTAAAAACAGAAAATAATAACTTTGTTCTTAAAAATAAGACTAAATGATTATTTAATAACAGCTTCTAGTAAAATATATTCTAGCTGTTCTAGGAGTTGGCTTATAATATCCGCTTCCTCCTGTTGGTTGAGAGCTAAAGGTAATACTTCCAGCGGTAACCTGACCATTACCACAGCATACTCCATCTGCTTCTAGGACTAGTCCATCCGCCATAAAATTGCTTAGAGAAGCTCCCCCTCCAATATAATTAAAACCGTTTGTATTAAATGGACATAATGCAACCTTTATATCATATCCATTATCAGTTTTTGTTACTATGATAGTATCTCCGTTGGAACTATTTCCATAAAAAGTTTGTATAGCCCTTCCTCCAGAGCCGCCTGCTGTTAAGGTACCACTAACTCTACTTGTTCTATATCCATATCCACCACTTCCTCCAATTGAGTAAGTGACTTCTTGCAGTCTTGAGCCTGAACGACATTGAGGAAAATTTAAGCGATTACAACTCCCCCCTGTAAATGGTCCACTTTGATAATTACTACCTTGGTTTGGACTACCTTGGTTTGGACTGAGGGTATAAGTATTTTTTCTTGAGTTTCCTTGTTGCCCACAAGATGTGATTATTAAGATTATAAACATTAAATATGATACTCTCTTCATAACTACCTACTAAATTACAATTAATTTATCGTCATAAATACAAGACAACTTAAATATTTATAATAATGATAGTCTCTATGTAATTTCAGCTACTTATAATTATTTATATGGCTATTTTCATAAGTGCTTGATTTTTTTGTAATATTTTTTAACAATTAAGGGATTAATTTATTTAGGAGATAGGTTTATGAAAAATAAGATTGTTGCTGTTTTTTTTGCTCTTTTATTAACCGGCTGTGTAGGCAAGGATAGTTTAAAGGATACATTAAAGAAAAACCCCGATATTTTAAAGGAAGCAATTGAGGCAAACCCTGTAGAATTTATTACTGCCCTACAAAATGCGGCCCTAAAAGCCCGACCCTTAATGGCAGAGCAAAAGAAAAAAGAGGAAGAAAAGAAATTTGAAGAGAATTTTGATAAACCTCTATCTCCAGAGATAAGATCTGATGAACTCATTAGAGGAACCAAGGGGGCATCTATAGTTCTAGTTGAATACTCTGACTTTGAATGTCCTTATTGCCGTAAAGGATTTGAGAATGTTAGAAAACTTTTATCTAAATATAAAGGTAAAATTCAGTTCATTTATAAACACCTACCGCTGTCTTTTCACAAAAATGCTATGATAGCTTCTCAGTATTATGAGGCCATAAGACTTCAAAGTGAAAAAAAGGCAGTAAAGTTTCATGATATGCTATTTGATAAGCAAAGACAGATTTCAAAAGGTGAGCCTTTTTTGAAATCTATTGCTAAAAAAGTAGGTGCTGATATGAAAAAATTAGCCAAGGATATTAATTCTAAAGTTGTTATTGATAGAATTAAAGCTGATCAAAAAGAGGCTCAGAAGTTTGGTATTCAAGGAACTCCAGGATTTATTTTAAATGGAGTTGCCATAAGGGGAGCATATCCAGTTGAGTATTTTGATATGATTATAAATAAGCTCAAGGAAAAAAAGAAAATATCAATATAGATAAAACTGTTATTTTTTTGACTATACCTTATAAAAAATTTTCTAGTAGGGAATAAATTTCCTTAGTCATTTTCATATTTAAAGAGTGTTATACAATTAAAGATGTATGATTTTTGACATTACTATTAGTAATTTTTTCATGTCTTGGGGAGTATAAATTGGCACAAGAAGATGAAATACAAGAAGAGAAAGTCGAGAAAAAGCCAAAGAAGACAAATAGTGGAAACCCATTATTAACGCTTCTTTTAATTCTTAATTGTTTAATGATTGGTGGCATTGGCTACTTTCAATATGTTATTTTTAAAAATTATTCAACAGAGGCAACTGTTAAGGATATTATTGATGCCAAAGATAAAGATATGCTAGATAAAAAATTAAAAGAAGAGTATGGAGATGCAGAAATAGAAGAGGGAATACTATTTCCATTGGAAAGCTTTATAGCAAATTTAGCTCAAGGAGATGGTCCTAGGAGATATATTAGGTTAAATGCCGTATTGAAGTTTAATAAAGATTCAAAAGAGGAAGAATTTAAGGCCAGAAAACCACAAATAAGAGATGCAATTATCAATATATTAAATTCAAAAAGAGCAAAGGATTTATTAAAGGCAGAAGGGAAAACTTTTTTGAAAGAGGAGATACGATCATCTATTAATTCATTTTTAGTTGATAGCAAAGTAATAGATGTTTATTATGTAAGTTTTCAAATAAATTAAGGAATCCCATTAGGGAATCCCAGGAGGGGAAATGTCACATGTATTAAGTCAAGAAGAAGTCGATCAGCTCTTAGATGCTGTAGACGGAGGAGAAGAAGGGGCAGATGATTATTCATCTGGTGATGATTCCTCTGTATTGCCTTATGATTTGACTAATCAAGACCGAGTTATCCGTGGAAGAATGCCAATTCTTCAAATTATTTATGAGAGATTTATAAGAATATTTAGAGTTTCTCTATCGAATTCTTTGAGGAAAATTTCAAGTATATCAATGATATCTACGGATCTTTTAAAATTTGGAGAATTTGTAAATACCTTGCCTATACCATCCTGCATGTGTGTTATGAGATTTAATGAGTTAAGAGGATCAGCACTGCTTGTTTTTGAATCAGAGTTAGCATACGCAATTTTGGATTCTTACTTTGGAGGTTCTGATAGACCTTTTACTAAAATTGAAGGAAAGGAATTTACTCAAATAGAATTAACTTTTATTAAAAGAGTTATGGATTTAGCTATTAATGATCTTGAAGAAGCCTGGGCTCCCATTCATAGAATAGATGCTCAGTACCTAAGAACAGAAATTAATCCACAATTTGTCGGGGTAGTACCACCTTCAGATGTTGTAATTTCTACTACCTTAGAGGTGGAATTCGAGTCAGTTTCTGGAACTATCATTATTATAATTCCTTATTCAACAATTGAACCAATAAAACATAAATTAAGTTCTAACTTTCAAACAGATGGTGATGTAGTTGATAATATATGGTCAAGTAAAATAAAAGACTGTGTAAAATCTTCAGATGTCAATCTATCTGTTAAATTAGGAGATGCCAATATTACGGTAGGCGATTTAGTAACCTTGGAAAAGGGAGACACTATTATTTTAAATAGATATGCATCAGAGGATTTAGATCTACTAGTTGAGGGAGTTCCAAAAATTAAATGCACTATGGGAACCTACAAAGGCAATACTTCTGTTCAAATAACAAAACTTATTAAGGATTAGGGGGATTATATATGGAAGAGCCAAAGAAAGAAGAAGAAACTATAGAGCAATCAAATGATAGCACTGCTAATGATGGTGATGTTATCGAAATTAGTAAATTAGCTGATCAAGTTAAGATTGGTGATAACGCTATTAATAAACTTCGAGTTCAAAATTTAGATTTTATTCTTGATGTTCCATTGCAAGTTACTGCTGAATTGGGAAGGGCAAAAGTTAATATTAAAGATCTTCTGCAATTAGGACAGGGGTCAATTCTTCCATTAGATAAATTAGCAGGTGAACCACTGGAAATTTTAGTAAATGGTAAAGTAATAGCTAGGGGAGAAGTTGTAGTAGTTAATGAAAAATTTGGAGTTCGTTTAACTGATATTTCAAATCCTACAGAATGTATTGAGACCCTACAGGAGTAATTATGATATCATTGAGAGTTATAATATCTACCTTATTATTTTTTTTCTCATTACAAGCTTTTTCAGTTGTAAAGATTAGAGATATTGTATATGAAGGCGTTAAAGGTAATTTAGGCAGCATACATTTAAAATTAGAAGGATTAGTTTATGATTCACCAGAGTTAAAAGTCAGAGATAATTTAGTACTGTTGTCTATACCTAATTCTTTGATTAAAAATAAATTAAAAAAGCAGTTAAGTCTTAGAGAGAGATCTGATACTATTGCAGATATTTACCAATTTAGTCATAATACAGTAAATATAAATATAAGTTTTCCATTTTCACTTAAAGGATTTGAAAATAAAGTATTTGTTAAAGTTGGTAATGATGGAATACATTTAAAATTCCCTCTAGTTGCTTTGAAAACTATACCTAAAATAAAAAAAGCTTCTAAAAAGATTTTAGTTAAAAATAAAACTAATAAGTATAATGAAAATTACTTAGATAAATTATTAAAAGACTACGAAAGTAATAATACAGGTAATGATGATTTGTTTAAAGATAAAAGTCTAAATACTAATATTGCTACAGATAAGATTAAAGATAGCGTTAGTATAAAACAATCTTCTGAAATTAAAGAAAAAAAAGAATTTTCATTAATGCCGTATATTGGTAAATTTGTAGTAGTTCTATGTTTTATTATATTTTTAATTTATTGTTTAGTCGCTCTTTTAAAGAGAGGAGTATTTAATAAGTCTAAATTAAACTTTCTGAAAAAGACAACTGTTTTAGAAGTTCTTCAAACCCAGTTTATTGCACCTAAAAAGAGTCTTATGTTAGTTAGGGTACATAATCAAGTATTTCTTTTAGGTAACTCTGATAATGGAGTTAATTTTTTGTCAGAGATAGATGACAGTGCGGGATTGTTAAAAAGAGGAGAGAGAGATATTAGTGGCAGTAATTTTGATATGGCTATAAATTCTAATAAAAATAATAATGAAGAATTCAAATTAAAAAAATCTGTACAAGAAGAGAAAGAATATAATGAAGAAGACTTTAACCTTAAGAAGATGTTAAATACAGATGTAGAGGATGTGGAAGATAGACCACATGTTGAACCAAAGAAGAAAAAAGTTTCAGATAAAATTAAAGATAAAATAAAGAATTTAAGGAGTTTACAATAGATGAGATTTCTATCATTGACATTAACTTCATGCGTTTTGTTTTTAATACCAATGATAGATTTATTTGCTCAAAGTCAATCAGGAAGTTCTATAGCATTGCCGGGATTATCTGTTAATTTTGGAGGAGGTACTGATTTAGTAGATACTATAGAGATTTTACTTTTATTTACTGTCTTAACTCTAGCTCCAGCAATATTAATACTATGTACAAGTTTTACTAGGATAATTGTGGTTTTATCTTTTATGAGACAGGCAATTGGTACCAATAATATGCCCCCCAATCAATTACTAATAGGACTTGCTTTATTTTTATCTATCTTTGTTATGCAACCAACAGGTGTGGATATATACAAGAAAGCTATAAGACCCTATATGCAAAAACAGATAAAAATAGATAGAGCATTAACTAATATTGAAGTAAGTATTAGAAAGTTCATGAATAAGCAAGTTAGAAAAGAGGATATAAAACTTTTTTATGATATTACTGGAAGAAGTTCTCCTAAAACTATTATGGATGTGCCACTACATTTTTTAATACCCTCATTTGTTATATCTGAACTGAAAACATCATTTCAGATAGGATTTTTACTATACATACCATTTCTAATTTTGGATATGGTAGTTGCTTCGGTTTTGATGGCCATGGGAATGATGATGGTTCCGCCTATTATTATTTCTTTGCCTTTTAAATTGTTATTATTTGTTTTAGTTGATGGATGGCAATTAGTTACCGGTTCAATTTTAAAATCATTTAATTAGGTGTAGGTTATGACAGATACATTTTCAGAAATATCTAATCAAGCAATTCTAGTATGTCTATATATAGCGGCACCTATGCTAATTGGAGCATTAGTTATAGGTATTATAGTTTCTATATTTCAAGCGGTTACTCAAATTAATGAACAAACTTTATCTTTTATACCAAAGATTATTATTATTATGGCTTCTTTAGTTATTTTTGCACCTTGGATGTCCAAAACG
Source organism: Bacteriovoracaceae bacterium (assembly GCA_965243505.1). Classification (GTDB taxonomy): domain Bacteria; phylum Bdellovibrionota; class Bacteriovoracia; order Bacteriovoracales; family Bacteriovoracaceae; genus CBDEVA01. The sequence goes on from CBDEVA010000004.1 coordinate 60,666, forward strand.
CTTACAAATTTTACAAAGGATTTAATTATAAACATACCAAAAATTGTATCTCAGAGGTAGATTATGATTAATATTCAAATCATAAATCAAGTTGAACTTATAGCCTTTTGGTTAATATTTTCAAGGTGGCTTACTATTTTATTTCAATTACCTATTTTTGATACTTTTTATGTGCCTAATTTATTAAAAATATTAGTGTCTATTATTATATCTTATGCATTTTATACTGATTTATACCCAGAAGTACTTAAGGATATCCAATATTATGGAATAAATAACTTCTGGTTTTTAACTATAAGTTATACATTTATTGGTTTATTAATTGGTTATGTCCTTAAATCAATTATGGCAATTTTTTTATCAGCAGGAGCAATTATTAATCAGCAAATCGGCTTTGCTTCAATAAGTTATTTTGACCCTAATGCCCAACAACAAGTAGGTGCATTTGAAAGACTAATTCAATGGACAATGGTGGCAATAATAATTACCTCGGGAGCTTTAATTCCTATGTTTAAGGGGGGAATAGAATCATTTTCCTCTATTCATATTTATGATCTTGGAAAAATTTCAAGTTCACCAATATTTTTTGTAGATTTTTTTAAGTCAATATTTTTAGCTGGAATATTACTAGCATCACCACTTATATTTATAAATTTATTAATGATGTCTATCTTAGGTATTATTTCTAAGGTTGTACCTCAGTTAAATATTATTATGATAAGTTTTGTTACAAATATTGGACTCGGTTTAATTGTATTTTGGGCCAGTAGTGATGAATTTTTTAGAGTGGGCTTTAAAATATATACAGAAAAGCTAACACAATGGTTTCAATTTGTTACATAGTAGGTAATTATGGCAGAAGAAAATGATGATAATTTACAAGATCGCACTGAAGAACCCTCAGAAACTAGGGTTGAAGAGTTTAGAAAGAGAGGGGAAGTTGCCTCTTCTAAGGAATTAGCTAATGTCTTAATTCTTATGGCTTCAATTATAACATTAGCATTATCTGCGGTTTATATTTTTGAAAAAATGCAAGAGCTTGTTATGTGGCTTTACAATATGGATATAAAGGAGTTTTACAATAAAAGATCAGCAGCTTTTATTTTAAAGAAAATAGCTTCAGTTTTTTATCATAGCACTGGCCCTATTTTAGCGACAACAGCAGTGGTTGGTGTTTTATCTTATGTACTACAAATAGGATTTTTATTTTCCCCAGAAGTGCTTTCTATAAAGTTTGATAGGATTAACCCTGTGAATGGATTTAAGCGTCTATTTTCTATGAAATCATTAGTTGAGGCAATCAAAGGTATTGCTAAATTTTCATTAATACTTTTTATTATTTATTTATTTATGTATAATAATTTGGATATATATAAAGGTTTTTATCATTCAGAATTAATACAATCATCCTTTGTAGGTGGTCAAATTATAACTGAATTAGGAGCTTATATATTAGCTTCTTTATTGATTGTCTCTATAGGTGATTTTGCTTATCAGAAGTTTTCTTATAGGAGAAAATTAATGATGACAAAAGAACAAGCAAAAAGAGAATTACGTGAAAAAGAAGGTAATCCTGAGATAAGACAAAGAATTCGTAATGTTCAAAGAGATTTTTCTAGAAGAAAGATGTTAAGAGAAGTTCCCTCTGCTGATGTTATTATTACTAACCCTACACACATTAGTGTCGCTTTAAAATATGATAAAAATAAAATGATTTCTCCTAAAGTAGTCGCTAAAGGAACTGGGGTTTGGGCACTTAGAATTAGAAAATCTGCACAGGATAATAAAGTGCCTGTTATAGAAAATGTAGAATTAGCAAGGTCTTTATATAAAATAGTACCTTTAGGGATGGAAATACCTTCAATTCTTTATAAAGCAGTTGCTAAAGTATTATCTTTTGCTTATCGGCTAAAGAAAAAACAGGCAGCATTGTAGTGGAGTATAGGTAATGAATATTTTTAATTTATCACTAAGTAATCAGAATAAGGGAATATTTTTTTCTATATCTGTTTTATTTATTATTTGTCTATTCTTTCTACCTATTCAGCCAGTATTTCTTGATTTTTTTATTGTAATTATATTTTCTATTTCCATTTTAGTAATTATAGTAACTAATCAAACAAAGAGACCTTTGGAATTTTCAACATTTCCTACAATTTTGTTAATTATGACTTTATTTAGATTGGCATTAAATGTTGTTACAACAAAAAATATTTTGATGAATGGTGGGAGTGATGGAACTAAGGCTGCCGGTGAAATTATTCGTACCTTTTCTGAAATTTTAATTGGTGGTAATCTAGCTGTAGGTGTAGTTATCTTTTTAGTTGTTCTTGTTATTAACTTTCTTGTTATTACAAAAGGTGCAGGAAGAAGTGCCGAGGTTTTAGCTAGATTTAGATTAGATTCTATTCCTGGTAAACAAATGGCTATAGATTCTGATTTAAATGCAGGGATTATAGATGAATCAGAGGCAAAGAGAAGAAGAGAAGAAATTAATCAAGAGTCGGAATTTTACGGAGCTATGGATGGTGCCAGTAAATACGTAAGAGGAGAGGCGATTGCCAGCTTTATTATAGTTGTTATTAACTTTATAGGAGGACTTTTTATTGGGATGGCACAAAGTAATATGTCTTTTTCTGATGCTAGCCAAGTTTTTTTACTTTTAACAATTGGAGATGGATTAGTCTCTCAAATTCCAGCTTTAATTATATCTATTGCAGCTGGTATTATTATCACTAGAAACTCCACAGAAACTGCACTAGGAGATCAGGTTGGTAGACAATTTCGCAATCATTCAAATGCCCTATATATTTCTGCAATGGTTTTGATAGTAGTATCACTTCTTCCAAGTACACCTATGTTGCCTTTTTTAGCTATAGGGTTATTTTTTATTTTCCTTGGTAGAACTGTTGATAAAACTAAAAAGAGTGAAGAGAGAGATAAAATAGCTAAAGAAGAACTTCAGACAACAGAGAGTGATAATCTTGAAAGTCTGTTGAACTTAGAACTAGTTGAATTACAAGTAGGTTATGGTCTTATTGATTTAGTAGATGCTAACCAAGATGGTGAGCTTTTAGAAAGAATATCTCATTTGAGAAAACAATTTGCACTTGATTGGGGTGTAATAATACCTTCAGTTCGTATAACTGATAATTTAGAATTAAAACCAAGTGAATACTCCATATGTTTAAAAGGAGTTAAGATTGCAGGAGGAACTTTAAAACCTGATTATTATATGGCTCTTGAGTCTGGAAATATTGTGGATAAAATAGATGGTATTGAGACCAAAGAGCCAGTATTTGGATTATCAGCAGTTTGGGTTAGAGAAGAAGATAAAGATCAAGCACAGTATAATGGTTATACAGTTGTTGACTCTTCTGCCATTATAGCTACACATCTTACAGAGATTATTAAGTCCAATCTTCATGAGATATTTGGAAGAAAGGAGTTAACTGACATTTTAGAGAATATTAAACAGACTAACCCTAAAATTATTGAAGATATTATTCCTGATGTTCTTAAGCCTAGCCAAATCTTAAAGATATTACAAAATCTTTTAAAAGAGGGTGTATCTATTAGAGATATGAGGACAATTTTAGAGACTTTGGCAGAACATGGGGATAGAATAAAAGACACTCATTACTTAACAGAATTAGTAAGACAAGCATTACCTAGGACAATCACTGAAAGTATTAAAAGTGATCAAGGAGATGTTCCTGTTTTTACTCTTGATAGTACAGTAGAAGAGGCATTATTTAATAACCTCTCTAAGGTTGATAATGGTGGATATGAATTGTCATTGCCAGTAAAAACTACCCAACATATTCTATCAAGTATTTCCGAAAAAATAGATGAAGCTACAGAAGCAGGCGAAAAAATGGTAATATTATGTTCAGAGGGTGTTAGAAGTCACTTTAAAAATTTAACTGAGAAATATATGCCTAATTTGATAATTATAACTCATAAAGAAATTAGTACTGGTACAAAAATAAGAATATTAGGAAGGATAAGACTGTAATATGCATGTAAGAAAATTTGAAGCAAATTCGATGGGTGAGGCTCTTAAAAAAGTTAAAAGAGAATTTGGGCCTGATGCAATTATTTTAAAGACATCCACTAATAATGGAATAAAGGGAATTTTTAATAAATCTAAAGTTGAAATTACTGCTGCTATTTCAGAGAAAGACTATATTGGTAAGACAAAGGTAGATAAAGTGTTAGATAGCAGTCAAAAAGATAAGTTTTATTCCAACAATTCTGCATATATTTCAAATATGATTGATAATTATAGTATTAATCATAATACTAAGGCTAGTAGTGAATATGGTAAAACTGCCCTTAATAAAATGGTTAAGACTATTGATAATAAAAATAATGATGATCATGAATTAGATAATTTCCTTGGAGATTCAAAACCTGATACCTCTAAAGATTCTACAAATAACCAATCATATCAAGATTTAAGCAATGATTATAAAGAAGATATGAGAATAACTCATTTAGAAAATAAGATTCTTAATCTTGAATACAAAATAGAAAAATTACAAAAACAAGAGCCTTTGGGTATTTACCAAGTAATAACTCACCTTCGTGCAAATAAGATTGATGTTAAGTATCTTCAAGAACTTACAAAAAAACTAACTTTTGAATTATCAAAGGAGGAGCAGAGTAATTACGAGACAGTTTTTGAATTTGCCCTTAAGGATATGCTTGATTGTATTAAGATAGCTGAACCTGCTATCTCTAATGATGATTTAAAAGAAAGGGCAATTTTAATGGTTTTTATATCTGAAATGTCTGTTGGTCAAACTAGTATGGCATATAAAGTAGCTTCTTTAAAAGAGGATGTTACTATTGTAAAGTCTCAAAATTCAGGAGATTATTTATTTAGTGAAAACTATCTTAAATTAAAAACTGTTTCTGCTGAGGAAAACAATCAAATTATTTCATTATCAAAAAAGGAAATTTCTGAAGGGAAGTCAGTTATAATTGACTATAAAACTAATAATCAAGAATTAGATGAAGTTAAAAATTTTGTTAATGGTTTGCGTAGGGGATTTGATAATATTGAAGTAGTTATTACATTGTCTTCTTTGCACTCTGAAAATTATAATAGAAGTATACTGAATAAACATAATAATATTTCTAATAGTATTGCAATATCTAATCTAGACCTGTGTTTGGATTTTGGGCCTTTATTTAATATATCTCAAGGGTTTCAAAGTACTCCATTACAATTTTATGGTACCGGTCCAGTGATTCCTAATGACTTAGAAGTGGCAACGGCAGAGAGGTTATTGGGAGGAATATTTAGATTTTAGAAAGTTAATTTTTTAATACAAGGAGGACAAGATGTCGTCTGTAAATTATACTAGGAATTGGTTAATATCTAATAATAAATATCAGAATAAAATATTAAATAGAAAAAATTTTAAGGGTTCTAAAATTATATCTATAGCTAGTGGTAAAGGAGGTGTAGGAAAAACTTCTATATCATTGAAAATTAGTAAAATGTTAGCTGATAGTGGATATAAAGTTATATTAATTGATTGTGATCATAACTTATCTAATTCATCTATAAAGCTTAATATTCCAGTTACTAATAATTTTTACTCTCTAGTTTCTTCTAGTAAATCTTTTGAAGAGTGTCTTTATAAAGACGGTAATTTTAATTTATTATCTGGATGTAATGGTAATTTAGACCTATTAAATAGTAAAATAGCTTTAGATAAATTTATTATTGATATTATTTCTGTCCATAAGGATGAATATGATTTTGTTTTATTAGATTGCCCTGCAGGTTTATCAGAAGAAGTTATTGCTTTGAATGCTTATTCTGATTACAGAATTATTATTGTTACACCGGATAAATCTTCTATAACTGATGCTTATTCTATAATGAAAATCTTAAATAAAAAGTATAGTATTAATGAAAATCACTTAATTATAAATAAAAATTCATCCAATACTCAATATTGTAAAATAATAAAATCTCTGAGTGAAACAGTTGAAAGCTTCTTAAATAGTCGTTTATGTGTTTTAGGGGGGATAAAATTTGATAATAGATCTGTTGATTTATTTGATAAGGAATTGTTAAAAAATGCCGATTCATTTTTGCATAAGGATTTTTGTGAAATTCTAAAAAAGATTACCGATGAATTTTGTAGATCTAAAAATGATAATATTGGAAAAAGATTTGTAATGTAGTTTTTCAATTTGGTGGGATTATATGAAAAAATTAAAGGATTTAAAGGATTATAGATCAATATCTGATCCAGAAGTAAGGGATAAGATTATTGTAGAATATGCACCTTTAGTGCGCTATATAGCTAAGAAAATAGCTATCAGGCTTCCTCCTAATATAGAATTAGATGACTTGATATCTTGTGGAACTATTGGCTTGATGGATGCTATAGAGAAATTTGATCCTACTCGATATAATAAATTTAAAACATATGCTGAATTTAGAGTTCGAGGTGCTATACTAGATGAACTGAGAGCACAAGATTGGGTTCCTAGATCTATTAGAGAAAAGGCTAAAATGTTGGAGAGGGCCTATTCAAAACTTGAAGCTAGCCTTGGAAGGACCGCTACAGATAATGAAATGTGCGAAGAGTTAAATATGACAAAAGATGAGTTTTATCTTTTGTTAAAAAATGTTAAGTCTATTTCTCTTTTAAATATTGATGATATGGTTATATTGAATCGATATCATAAGAAAATAGCTAATGGGTTAGCTGGAAGTAGTAAAGAAGCAGATCCTTTAAGTTTTGTAAATAATAAAAATTCACAAGAATTAGTAAAAAAGTCTATAGCTAAACTTCCTGAAAATCAGCGATTAGTTTTATCTTTATATTATTATGAAGGCTTAAATCTGAGAGAAATAGGAAAGGTTTTAGATGTTACAGAATCCAGGGTGTCTCAATTACATACTCAAGCAATTATTATTTTAAGAAGTCATCTGAGAACATTCTTTGATGAAAACGCTGAGGATATGGCTGGATAAAATTTCTATATTTCTAATATTTATGTAATAATATTGTTTTAGGCTATGAATTTTAAGTTCAATAAAAACCTGTTTATATACTATACTATTATATTATCTATAATTACTATAATTGCAATTATAAGTATAAGACTATTGTGGATCAATGGTATTGCCAATCCTAATCGTGTTAGTTTTGTTTTAGAAGCTTCTAATATTGTTGATACTTATAGTGATAGTAAAATTAATCAAGTAAAAGATTTTTAAGTTCTGGAAATGTAGATCAGGCAATATATAGTACCGATAAATTTTCAAATAATTTTCAGATTTTATCAAAGGCAAAGAAAGATAAATCTTATTTACCAATGAAAAAATCTCTAGATAAAATAAAATATTCTCTGAGTGAACTTAAATTTGTTAAAAGTCTTCCAGCTGTTTTTAATATACTTTATAAGAAATTAGTTGATATAGAAGCAACTGCTAGAATTAAAAAATGGAAAAAGATTAGGCATGGTATTAATAAAATTATTGATGAGATTTCTAATAAGAATGTACAAAAAAATAATTTATATAGTTATCGGAGGTTATCTATCTTAATTGATGGTGTAGAAAAAATTAAGAAAAGTTTATTAAAAAATATAAAGTCTTCTAGATTGTCTCAGAATGATAAGTATTTAGCTATATCATTATTAGATAGAATTTCTTTGGAAATAGATATTAATAAAAAAGTATTCTGTTCGTTTGAAAAACTTTAATCAGTATTATGATGTGTTTCAAGATAACTTTAAAATATGGTTTTCAAATATTTCTCCTGAAATAAATTTAAAAAAGCTTAATATAAAAAAGAATAATAGAAATCTCATTATTGGTTTAATGTTGTTTTTATTGCTAGTTATTTCAGCTTTAGTTGGAGGATTTTTACTTAGAAAAAAACAATTATTAAAGGAACAAAATGAGGTAGGGCAAACTATTATTGATTGTATTAGGAAAGCTTTTTCTAATTTTTCATATGAAGATTATAATAATTTATTTATTAATGATTCTATTAATGAGGAGTTTTTAAAAATAAAGAGCTATGTTCATAAAAGAATGTCTATGGGGATAATATTTCAGGAATCATTACCTTTTCCAGCATTGTTGTTAGATCAGGATCTTTATGTATTGTGGAAGAATAAGAATTTTGATGATTTGTTTAAATTAGATAATAATGCAAATTTGCTCCATTGGGATAATATTAGGTCTAACTTTATACTAGAAGAAGGAGATATTGTAACAAATGCTTTATCTACTAGGGAGGCCAGTGTTCATAGTATTGAGATTAACAAGGGGGATGATGAGACAAATTTTTCTTATGAAATGTATATTTCAACTATTGAAAAAGATAGTAGGCTGTGGGTTATGATCTTTTTATATCCTATGATAGTTAGTAAGCAAATCAATGATTCCCATACTAATAATATTTTAGGGCTTATAAAGAAAAGTTTAGAGAATATGTCTATGAATAATAACATTGGACATAATATGCAGGAAGATATTAATCGTGAATTTAACCAAGTAGGTTTGAGTAATTTAGCTAAAAATATTAATGATATAGGTAATATTATATCTAATAATAAGAATATTATTAAAAATTTAAATGAAAAGGTAGAGCATAATAATAGCATCCATGAAGAAATTAAATCAATTTTATTAAAAAGTTATAATTCTAATAAGAAAATTATAAAAAATATAACGAATTTAAAAAAATGCAGTTATTAAATTAGATGAACTAAAAAACTACTGGGAAGATCTTTCAAAAAACTCTTTAAATACTTTTGAGATGAATAATAAAAATAATTTGGATTTAAAATCTAGTCATAATCTTCTCGAGTCTTCTAGTGAAACTTTTGATATTATAAATAAGTCTAAAAGTGAGATAAATACTTTATTTAGTAAGATAAAAGAATGTAAACAACAGTTTTCATATGATATTGAAAAGCTATTATCAATTGCTAATCAACAAAATAATACTGAACATATAAATTACCTAAATAAAAGTAAGCAAAGAATAGATGAACTGGGTATTAATATTGAAGCATTTAATGCATGGATTAGTCATTTTAGGGTTAATTTTTCCAAAATAGAGCATATATATAGGCAACTTAATAATGGCTTGATAGAAGTAAAAGATTATTCAAAAGAGATAAAAGGTTCTAGAATACATTTTGATAGTTTAACAGAGCAAGGAAAAATAATAGAAGAAAGTGTTATTTTGTCTATTAAGGATGTTTATAGTAATTTTTAAAGAATCAGTAGTATATATTAACCAAGTATTGGAGTTGTTTTTGGACAAAAGTGATTGTGATAGCAGCGGCGATAAAGATGTACAACTTAATTCAGTTTCTTAATTGATTAAATATATTTTTTGTGTTTTTTCTCAGAGTTTCAAAATCACTATTATTTTCAATTATAAAATCGGATAACTTAACTTTTTCTTCTGTATTTAATTGTGAGGAAAGCATTTTAGTCGCTAAAACTCTATCAATACTATCTCTATTAATTAGCCTATCTAATTGAATTTGATAATTTGAGTAAACACAAACTGATATATCAACTTTCTCATATAGTCCTTTTTCAAATAAAAGTGGCACATCATAGATTAGACTTAGAGGATTAGTAAGTTTTTTAAAAGCTATTAAAAATTCTTGGGGCATTTTTGAATATATAAATTGTTCTATATTTTTTCTTATTGAATTATTTGAAAAAGCAATATTGCGTAGTTTATTAAAATTAATTATACCCTCTTTGATAACTTGAGGGTAGTTTTTATGGATAAAATTATTAGTATCTTGATGCTTATAGATAGATTTAACTAATTTATCGGCAGATATTATATTCCAACCTTCTTTAATTAATATATTTGCTACAGTAGATTTTCCAGTAGCTATTCCTCCTGTTAAACCTATAATTGGTATTGATAGGTTTAAAAGTCTTTTGTTTTTTATTAATCTGCAGTATTTTTTATTTATTTTCATTTTGTTTGACCTCTTCCCAATAATTATTTAATTGTTCTTTACTTGCAGTATTCCAGTTTAGTTTGTTACTAATTAGAATTTTATGTAACCCTAAAAATCTACTTATAAATTTTTTATTGCTCTTTCTTAGAACTTCTTCAGCATTTAAATTCAAATGTCTAGAAAACTGTGCAATTGTAAATAATAAGTCACCAATTTCTTCTTCAATCCTATCTTTATTAATGTTTTCATTGTTAATTTCTTGTTTTAATTCCTGTAATTCTTCTTCTATTTTATCCATACATTCATTAGCATTATCCCAATCAAAGTTTATTTTTTTACTCTTTTGTCCAATTTTATATGATGAATATAATGAGGGAAATGATAGATATGATTGATTTATAGGGGCTTTATTTTCCTTATTTATTTTTATGTTTTCCCAGTTTTCTAATGCTTTTGATGCTGTAATTTTTTTGTTATCTTTATTATTGAAAACATGAGGATGCCTTCTTATTAGTTTATCAGATAACTTTTTACATATTAACTCTAAGTTAAAGTCTTGATTTTCTTCTGCAATAATACTATGAAGAATTACTTGTAGTAAAATATCACCCAGTTCTTCCTGCATGGATTCTTTATCTTTTTCTTCAATGGAATGAATGAATTCATAAGTTTCTTCTATTATATTTTTTGCTAAACTTTTATGAGTTTGTTTTATATCCCAAGGGCATCCTTTTTCGGGATCTCTTAAGTTTTGTACTATTTTTACTAGTCTATAAAATTCATTCATAGTTATGTTTTGATATATGTCAAAACAGCTTGTCAATTTTACTAAAGGCAGAGTATAAGAATATAAAGCAAAAAAAAATGTTTATACATAGCATAAAATCAAAATATTTATCAGTAAATTTAGAGTCTACTAAAAAGAACTTACCTAATAGGGTTATTAATGAACTAAAAGAATATTTTAAAGTCTCCACAGAGGTATGTAGTGATTTTATTCATAATCAATTTGGTATGGAATTATCTAATACTGAATGTTATGTAACTTTATGCGGAAATAATAAAATAAAAGGCTTAAATAATGAATATCTTAATAAAAATAAAGTAACTGATGTTTTATCATTTCCTCTGTATAAAAGTGTATTAAAAGAGGGGATTGGTACTGCTCCACGAGTTATAGTAAATTTGGGAGATATTTTTATTTGTTATGATGAAGCTTTAAGGCAGTCCAAAGAGTGTAATATTACCTGTAAAGAAGAAATTATTTCTTTATTTGTACATGGTTTTTTACATTTATGTGGATATGATCATGAATTATCAAAAAAAGATGAAAAAGAGATGTTTGCATTAGAAGAAAAACTAGTAAAATCTATTTTGGCCATAGTAGGATAGACTTTATGGATGAATCAATAAGAATTAAATTTGATGAATGTAAAAAAGAAATTAAAGATTACAGTATTAGACTAAAATCTTTAAGGAGGTCTCTTTGACATTGACAAAAAAAATAAAAGGCTTGATGAAATAATAAAAGAAGAAGCTAGTGATGGATTTTGGAATAATTCTGAATATGCTACAAAAATTCAAAAGGAAAAATCAGTAATTCAAGAGTCTATTGACAATTACAATGAAATCAAAGAACTCTACGATGAATATGAGATATTAACTGAATATGCATTAGATGGAGATAAGGATTCTATTAAAGAATCAATAGTAATTTTTAATAAATTTAAAAATAGCTTTATAAAAGCAGAGCAATTAGTTTTATTGTCAGATGAGTTTGATCCAAATAATGCAATTGTCAATATTAATGCTGGAGCAGGAGGAACAGAGTCATGTGATTGGGCACTAATGTTATATCGTATGATTATTTGCTGGGCTGAAAAAAAGAAATTTTCCGTTAAGCAATTAGATTATCAAAGTGGAGATAGTGCAGGAATTAAGTCATCTACATTAATAATTGAGGGAAATTTTGCATATGGACTCTTGAAGTCTGAAATAGGGGTACATAGATTAGTTCGTATTTCTCCGTTTGATTCAAATGCTAGAAGGCATACTTCATTTGCCTCTATATTTGTGTCGGCCGAAATTGATGATGATATTGATATTGATATAGTAGATAGTGATTTAAGAATAGATGTCTTTAGAGCCGGTGGAGCTGGTGGGCAATCAGTTAATACAACTGATTCTGCTGTTAGAATTACTCATTTACCTACTTCGCTAGTTGTAACTTGTCAAAACGAACGATCTCAACATCAAAACAAACAGCAGGCACTTAAGGTTCTTAGATCTAGGTTGTATGACTTAGCTTTAAAAGAAAAAAAACAAAAAGAATCAGAGCTTGCCTCTTCTAAGAAAAAAATTGAATGGGGAGCACAAGTTAGGTCTTATGTACTTCATCCTTATAAGATGGTTAAGGATCATAGGACAAATTTTGAATCTAGTAATCCAGACAAGGTATTAGATGGAGACTTAGATGGATTTATAGATGCATTTTTAAGATTTTCAGTTGAAGAAGGCAATAAATAATATGAAAAATATATTTTTTATATTTATGACAATATTTTTAAAAGAGAAATCTTTATTAAGATTTTCATTATTGTCTCTTATTGGATTTGCCTTATCCATGGCGATAATTCTTATTTCTATTGGAATTATGGACGGGTTTTTAATTAGTTTAAAAAATGGTTTAAATAAATCAGAGGGAGATATTTTTATATATCATGATACAGGCTTTTTTCATGAATCAGAAGTTATAGATAAATTAAAAGAGAATAATATAACTAATTTGAGATATTCTTCATATATTCAAACAGAGGGTTTTGTTGTTTCCTCTGGAGAGACCAAAGGAGTAGAGATTAGGGGCATTGAAAATAATGCCTTTGATATGCTAGATCTGAAAAAATATGATTTATCAGGTAAGCAGATACTAATAGGTAATAAGTTAGCAAATATGTTAAAACTTGAAGTAGGTGATGAATTAACTATTGCATTGGCTGAGGGAAATAAAAATTTGTCTATGTTGCCGTTATTATTAAATTTTAGAATTTTAGGGTTTTTTAGTAATAATATATACGAAAAAGAATTAAGAACTATATATATTTTAAAAGACTCATTACAATCTATTTTAAATGTAAATGATAAAATTAATGTTATTTCTATAAATAGCAATAGTTATAGTGATAGTAAAATTGAAAAGTTAATTACTAAAATAAGTTCTTTCTTGCCAAAAGAATTTAATGTTAAATCCTATTGGGATCGTTATTCGGTTTTGCTTGAAGCAGTTAAAACTGAAAAATTTTTAATTGCTTTTATATTACAACTTATAGTTATTGTTGCTTGCTTTAATATTTTGGCTTTTGTATTATTTATAAATGAAAGTTGTTCTAAGCCATTATTTCTCTTTCGTGCCTTAGGATTTAATCAAACTAATTATTTTAAGTTAATGTTAAGTATATTGCTTGCTTTTTGGGCATTAGCTAGTTGCATATCTTATGGATTAGTTTATTTATTTAGCTATATTTTATCTAATTTTTCTATTTTAAACCTTCCAGGGGATATTTATTTTTTAAATGAAATAGATCTAATATTAAGTTATCCAGATTATATAATGGTATTTTCTTTAAGCTTATTATGGTTAATAATAATTTCCATAAGAAGTATTTATAAATTTAAGAAAAGACCTATATTAGCTCATCTAAGAAAGGAGTTTGCTTAATGTCTTTTATAAATTTTAATTCTGTTGATAAAAAGTATAATGATAGTCTTGCTTTGGATAATATTAATATTTCCATTGAGAAGAATGAGCAATGTGTAATAAATGGTCCTTCGGGTTCAGGGAAATCTACATTTTTATATTTATTAGGAGGTCTTGATTTTCCAACTAGTGGGGAAGTTAGTGTTGATGGAATATCCCTATCTAAATTTAATGATAAAGATCTGGCAAATTATAGAAATGAATGTGTGGGTTTTATTTTTCAATTTCACTTTTTACTACCTTCGATGAATTGTCTTAACAATATTCTGCTTCCTTCAAAAATAAGTGGTAAAAATTTTAGAAATATTAAAGAGCATATACATCAATTAGCAGAAAAAATTGATGTGACCCATTGCTTAAATAAGTATCCCTATCAGTTATCTGGCGGAGAGCAACAGAGAATAAATTTAATTAGAGCATTATCTTTAAAACCAAAATTGTTGTTATGCGATGAGCCTACAGGTAATTTAGATTCTAAGAACTCATCTGTTGTTGTGCAATTATTAAGAGAGTCAGCAAAAGAGTTTAGTGCAACATTAATAATGGTAACTCATAATGAAAAATTATCACATGAATTTCCTAGAAAGGTAGTCATTAAAGATGGTCAATTAAAAGGTTAAATAATTGTAAGACAGAGTAATAACTGATAAATTTTCTATGTCTAATTTGTTGGTACTTAACGCAATGATTAAAAGATCTTTTTTTATACTTTTTTACTTATTTTATAATTATTCATTTGCAGCAACTAGAGATTTAGGCCCAGTTAAACGTTTGTTTCGAGTAGATAAGATTGAAGTTAAAGGATTAAAGAGAGTCGAGAAAGAAGCAATCCTAGAGAAAAGTCCAATTAAAAAGAGAAGATATGTTACTAATTACAAAGTAAGAGAATTTTTAAAAAGAATTTATTCTTTAAAATATTTCTCTTCTATAGAGGCCCACCATATAAAAAGGAATAAAAAAAATATTTTACTAATAAAACTTAAAGAAAAGCCAGTTGTTTCAAATATTATTTTTAAAGGAAATGATGAATTATCTGATGACGATATTATTGCTATTTTCAAAACTAAGAAGTTTTCTATACTCGATATAAATACTATTAAATCAGATATTAAAGCCTTATTAAAAGAATATGAAACCAAGGGATATTATTTAGTTAAGATAGATTATAAACTTAAAAAAATAAATGAAGAAAATGTGGAGTTGATTATAGATATTAAGGAAGCAAATAAAGTTAGGGTAAAAAATATTACATTTTTAGGAAATAGATTTTTTACTGATAAACAACTAAAAGATATTATGAATACTCAAGAGGAAGATTTATTTTCTTTTATGTCAGATGCAGGTAATTTTAAAGAATTTGATTTTCGTACTGATTTAGAGAGACTAAAATATTTTTATAAGACTAAAGGTTATTTACAAGTTAATATTGGAAGGCCAGAGGTGACTATTTCCGCTGATAAAAGATGGATATTTATAACTATTAAAATTAATGAGGGTTCACAATTTAAAGTTAATAACATTTATTTTGTAGGAGATAACTTGTTTTCTGAAGAAGAATTATTGAATAAGATAATACTAAAAAAAGATAATATCTATTCAGAAGATATTTTAAGAAGAGATATACAGTTATTAACTGAATTATATCAAGATAAAGGTTATGCATTTGTTAATGTCCTTAGAACTTTAAGAATTATTCCTGGTGAAAACAAAGTGGATGTAGAGTTTTCTTTTGAAAAAGGACAAATTGCATATTTTGGCAAAGTAATTATAAAGGGCAATAATAAAACTAGAGATAAAGTTATTTTGCGTGAGTTAAAAATTATTGAAGGTTCTAAATTCTCTGGTTCAGCACTTAGAATTTCTAAGCAAAATGTTGCAAGACTTGAATTCTTTGAGAGAAATGGTGTTATTTTTAATACGATATTATCTAAAGATAAGGATAATGTTGTTGATATAGAGATTACTGTAAAAGAGCGTGCCAATACAGGTCAAATTACAGCAGGTGCAGGTTATTCAACGGCAACAGGAGGTTTTATAAATGCTTCTGTTTCTCAGAAAAATTTTAGAGGGCTAGGTCAAACTCTATCTTTTGGCCTATCTTGGTCAAAAACCCAAAAGACTTTTAATATAGGATTTACCGAACCCTATCTTTTTGATACTGATTGGACTATAGGAGGAGATCTTTTTAGGACATTAAATGAATCCTCTAATAACTTTGTTTATAGAAAGGAAGGTGTTGCAATTAGAGTTGGTTATCCTATTTTTGATTATACTCGTTTGTATGTAACCTATCGTTATGAAAATACCCATATTAAGTCCTCTGATGACCCAACAATTGATGAAGATATTGAAAATGGAATAGCTTCGTCTATAAGATTAGCATTAGTTAGAGATACCAGAGATAATAGAATGGAACCAGCTAAAGGCTACTATTTTAATGCCTCTACTCAATATACTGGAGTTGGCGGAGATAAAGAGTGGCGTAAACATGAATTAGATGGGCGCTATTTTAGGAGACTATATAGAGATTTTATATTTAGATCTAGACTCTATGTTGGAAAATTAAATACAGTGGATGGTAAACCTATATCTAGATCTGAAAAGTTTTCTTTAGGGGGGCCACGCAATTTGAGAGGTTATCCTATTCATAGTATTGGTCCTAAGCAAAGTATTAATATAAATGGCGTTGATACTGAAATAAATCTTAGATCTACTTTTGCAACTTTTGCTACATTTGAGGTTGAACATCCTTTAGCTCAAGAAGCAGGATTAAAATGGGTTATATTTTTTGACTTAGGAGATGCCAATGACGAAGATAATTTAAAGTTATATCGTGATTATGGTTATGGATTAAGATGGTTTTCTCCAATAGGAGTATTGAGATTTGAATTTGGTTATCCACTAGATGGAGAATATAAAGGAAGTCAATTTTATTTTGATATAGGACAATTATTTTAGGAGGTTATATGAAAAATACAATTATATTTTGTATCTTATCTTTGTCTTTTACTTTTACAGCTTACCCTAATATCTTAGTTGGAAAGGTAAACATTCAGAAAATTTTACTTAGTGTAAAACAGGGGAAGAAAGTTCGGGACAAATTAAAGAAAGAGTTTGAAGCTAAGAAAAAAATTGTTAGCAAAGAAGAGAAGAAAATCCGAGATATGCAAGAGGATTTAAAGAAGAAGGTATCTATTATGAATGCTAAGACTCGTAGAAAAAAAGAGCTAGAGATACAGAAAAAGCTGTTTGCATTGGAGCAAAAGACTAATGTTTTTAGACAAGAAATGCAGGCTCTTGAACAAAAATTAAAGAGGCCAATTATTGACCGTATTAGAAAAGTTGTTGATGATGTATCAAAAAATGAAAAAGTAGACATAACTTTTGAAGTTAGTGTTACACCAATTTTTTATACTAAAAACTCTAAGGATCTTACTGATAATGTTATTAAGGCTTATGATAAAAAATACAAGTAGAGGTGAATTTGAAATTTAAAAATCTACAAGAAGCTGATTTATCTTTAAAATTATTTGAACCAAAAAATTGGGATAAGGATATTAAGTGTATTTCAGATGTAAAGTTATTATTAGAAGATAGTATAGTCTTTGTATCTAATAATAATTATTTTTCTAGAATTATAAAGAATGATAAAGATATCTTAAAATCTGTAGGAGTTATCTTTGATAAAAAATTATATGATAGTATGGATAAAGATATTATTAAATCTTTATCTAAATTATCTGGTTTTATAGCTACAACTGGTAATATAGAGTTTTCTATGTCCTTGATATCTAAATTATTCTACGATGAAATGCTTGATAGATTTAACGATGAAGTTGATGGTAGACAAATGGGAACAGCTAATATTCATCCTACTGTACAATGTTCTCAAAATGTATTTATTGGAAAAGATGTAACAATTGAAGAAAATGTTAAGATCTATCCAAATGTTGTTATTTTATCTAAAAGTTTTATAGGTAAAGATAGTATTATCTATCCTAACGCCACTATTTACCATAATGTAATTATTGGGAAAAATGTAAGAGTTCATTCAAATTCTGTAATTGGTAGTGATGGTTTTAGATATAGTCTTATTAATAATGAGCATTTGAAAATTTGGCATCTTGGAGGTGTGGTAATAGGTAATGATGTAGAGATAGGTACTAATACTTCCATAGATGGAGGAACATTTTCTCCTACAATAATTGGAAATGGTACTAAGATTGATAATTTAGTTCAGATTGCTCATAATTGTGTAATTGGTGATAATGTAATTATTTGTGGTAATACTGGTATGGCAGGAAGTGTTAATGTGGGTGATTTTACAGTATTTGGTGGAAAAGCTGCAATAACCAATGGGGTAAAAATTGGAAGTTATAGTATAATTTCAGGTGCAGCTGTAGTTACATCTAATATAGCTGATAAAGCTTCTGTAGCTGGGCATCCGGCTAGAAATATTAATGAATGGTTGAGAGGGATTGCTTACTTGAGAAAGAAATCTTTATAAGATATGTTTTTAGATAATAAACAGGTTTTAAATTATCTTCCTCATAGGAATCCATTTCTATTTATAGATAGTATAGAGAGTATTAATGTTCCTGATATTAAAATGACTTCATGGAAAGGGTTAGAGGGGGCAGAAGTAATTGCTTGTTACAGGCCAGATAAGAATTTAGAAATTTTTAAAGGTCATTTTCCAGATAAGCCAATTTTACCAGGTGTTATACATTTAGAAATTATGGCACAAGCTTCTAGTTTTGTATTATATTATCTATTTAAGAATAAATTTAATGATATTTCATTTTTAAATAGAACAGATTTTTTTCTTTCTAATATCAGAAGTACTAAGTTTAGAAACCCAATAATTCCAGAAATGGATTTAACGGTAAAAGTTAAATGTAATAAATGTCGTAATCCATTTTTAAATACACTTTGTAAAATTTATTTTAAAGATGTATTGATGTCTGAATCTGATTTATTTCTTTATGTAGGATTAGAAAGGATATGAGTAATCAAGATATACACAAAACGGCAATTATAGATTCTAGTGTTAAAATTAATAAGGATGTAAGAATTGGACCTTATTGTATTATTGGTTCTAATGTGGAAATAGGTGAGGGAACAGCCCTGCATTCTAATGTAATAATTCAAGGCAATACTAAAATTGGTAAGTATAATTCTTTTGGACCATTTTGTACTATTGGATTACCTCCTCAGGATTTGACATATAAGCAAGAAGAAACTTTTTTAATCATAGGAGATAATAATATCTTTCGTGAGTATATTTCAATTCATAGAGGAACTACAAAAAATGATTATTATACTCGTATTGGTAGTAATAATTTTATAATGAGCTATGTTCATTTTGGCCACGATGTCCTTTTTGGAAATAATTGTATTGTTGCTAATTCTGTTAACATTGCTGGCCATGTTGTAGTTAATGATGACTCTATTATTAATGGAGCATGTGGAATTATTCCATTTATAACTATAGGCAAAGGAGCATATATAGAGTCATCTAGCAGTATAATTAATGACATTCCACCATATTGTTTAGCTTATGGAAATAGAGCAAAGCTAAAAGGAATTAATATTATTGGCTTAAAGAGAAAAGGATTTGATCGCATTAAAATAAAGGAAACAATAAACTTTTTTAATTTAATGAAAGCCTCTTCCTTATCACCTAGAGTTTTTGTAGGTAGCGATAGTTCTGTTAAAGATTTTAAAGATAATGAAATTATAAATGAAATAATAAGAAGTATACGAGCTAGTAAGGAAGGTATTGCACCACTTATTTCCTAGGTTAAAAGTAATGCAGGAAAAAATTAAAACAGCTATTATAGGTTGTGGTTACATGGGTAATCTACATGGTACCAAGATGCTACAATCAACTATGGCAGAATTATCAGCTATCGTTGATACTTCTTGTGATAAAAGTTATATTAAAGAAAACTTTTCCAATATACCATTTTACGATAGCGTAGATAAGCTTTTAAAAAATCAATCAATTGATGCTACTATAGTAGCAACTCCAACATCAAAACATTTTGATATTGTCAGAAAGCTTATTGCAAGTTCAAAGCATATTTTGTGTGAAAAACCTCTTACCTCTACATTAGATGAGGCGTTTGCAATTAGAGATCTGCTTATTGATAATGATTTAGTTGTTCAGGTAGGACATATAGAGAGATTTCATGAAATATGGAATCAAAGGTCTAAGTATCCTGAATTTTTCAAAAAGCCTTCAACAATAAAGATTAACCGTATGTCTCCTTATAAAGGACGTTCTACTGATATTGATGTTGTAAAGGATTTAATGATTCATGATTTAGATCTTATATTTTACTTATTTAATGAAATTCCTTGTGATGTGCATGCTGTTGGACATAAAATTCGTACTGGTAGTTGGGATTATGTAACTTCTAAATTTTCTTTTAATTCTGGTAGAGAAGCCTTTATAACTGCAGGTAGAAACCATATTTGTGAAGTTAGAAGTTTGGAGATAACTAATGAACATGGTTGTTTTTTTATGGATATTTTAAACAAACAATTATCTATTGCAGATGCAATTACTAAAAATAAAGATAAATTTATTACTAGAATTAATTATAAAGAAGAAGATCTTTTACTAAAAGAGCAAGAACATTTTTTTAATTCTATAAATGAAAAATTACCAGCAATTGTTAATATTGAAGATGGAATTTTAGCTCTTGAACTTTCGGCATTGGTTTTAAAGAGTTTAGAGAAGAAATCACAAATAATCATAAAGAGAATATGAATAATTGTCTTATTATTGCAGGGGAAAGATCGGGAGAGGAGCATTGCTTAGAATTTTTTAATTCTTTGAAAGATCAATTACCAGATATAAAATTTTGGGGAATAGGTGGAGATAAGTTAAAAAATAGTGGAATGGAAATTATTTATGATATGAAAGACTTGTCTGCTATGGGCATTACCAGCATTACACATTTAATTGATATGTTTAAAGTATTAAGATATATTGAAAAACTTGTTATTCAAAGAAATTGCAAAGTAGCTATCTTAATTGATTTTCAAGAATTTAATTATACTTTAGCTAAAAGAATATCAAAATTAGGTGTTAATATTATATATTATGTAATTCCTCAGGTTTGGATATGGCGTTCGTATAGAGCATATGTATTAGATAGAATTGTTCATACTTTAGTTTGTATACTTCCATTTGAAAAAAAATGGCTTTTAAAAAGAGGAATTAATAAAGCAATTCAAATACATCATCCCTTATGGAAAAAATATAAGGATAAATTAGATAATTCTATATTAGGCATACAGTATAAATCTTTTGACAATTTGCAAAGGCAGGTTAGGATTTTATTACTTCCTGGTAGTAGGAATAAGGAAGTGATCTATATGTTACCTAAGTTCATAGAATCAATCTCTAATTTAAGTAATCAATTTAATTTTAATATATCAATTATTACGACTACATCTGTTGATAATGAATTGTATACACCATATTTAAGTGTTATTGATAAGGTTTGTACTGATAATGAATTAGAGTTTGCTATGAAAGAAGCAGATATTTGTTTGGCAACAAGTGGCACTATCACATTGGCATCGGCGTTGTTTCAGCTACCTACAATAGTATGTTATCAAACAAATATATTAAATAGGTTTATATTCTATGAATTAATAAAATACAAAGGTTTTGTTTCCATTATTAATATTATACATAATAAACAGGTATTTAAAGAGTATTTATTAGATAAATTTTCAGTATTTAATATAACTAATGAATTAAAAAGATTATTAACTGATAGAGATTATTATAATAGCATAAAAAACATTTTAGAAAAAAACGATGAAATATTTAATATAGAAGAATTAGATATCGATAATTATATTGGAAAAGTAATAAAAAATTCATATGAAAAAAATAATATATAAACTATTTGATATATTTATACTAATCCCTCTTTCTTTATTGTGGGAATATGTTTATAGAATTAAGCGTATATTATATGATTGTGGTATTGTTAAACAATATGTGTTTGAAATTCCAATAATATCTGTAGGTAATATTACTTTTGGTGGAACAGGAAAAACACCTTTTATTATCTGGTTGTCAAAACACTTATATTCAAAGGGATTAAAGGTTTTGATTTTAACTAGAGGGTATGGAGGTAATAAAGAAAAATCTTATGGTGTACTTAAGGATGGTAGATATTTAGTTTTAAATCCCAATGAATATGGAGATGAAGCATTATTGCTTGTAAGAAAGTCAAAGAATGCTACAATTATAATAGGTAAAAACCGTTGCCAAAATTTAGAATTTTTTTTTGAAAAAGAGCAACCAGATGTTGTTTTACTAGATGATGGATTTCAGTACCTAAAATTATTTAGAAATTTAAATATCATTATGTTTGATTCTACTATGGAATTAGATAAATATAAGGTTGCTCCTAAAGGATATATGCGAGAAGGTCTCTCTTCTTTAAATAGTGCTAATATAATAGTTTTAAACCGTGTCAATCAGATATCTTCTGAAAAGAAAAAAGATATAATTAATATTATTAATAAATATATTGTAGAGAATATTCCTATTATTGAAATCAATCAAGTGCCCACGGGGCTTTTTGATACTAACTTTAATAAAGTTTTAGATATGACATCTTTAGATAGTCAGAAGGTTATATGTCTTTCTGGAATAGCTTCGCCATTACCATTTTTTGATATGATTGAATCTTGTAATGCTAGCATAATTGATAAAGTAACTTATCCAGATCATTATAATTATAAAAGTGAAGATATAAATGAATTAGAAAAGAAGGCCACTAAAAATGATGCAGTTATTATAACAACTGAAAAAGATATGGTTAAAATTAGGCGTTTTACCATTAGTCGCAGGTTTCTTTATATAGATATTGAATTAGAGTTTGTTAGTGGAATTAATAGAATATCTAAAATATTAGATAACACTGTTAAAAGTGGGATAAATGACAATAAGTGACAGGTTGTACAATATTGTTTATGTTTGTATTAGTACAGGTTGGTCTTGTACTGAAAGAAGAGTTATTAGGGATTGCCAAGTTTCTTCTGCTAAAGGACATAAAGTTAGTATTTATTGCCATACAGATTCTCTTCTCGATTTAAAGGCAAGAGCTTTAGGAATAAATACTTTATATCATTATGGAAAATTTACTTCTAGTATTATTGAGATTAGTAGGTTTTTTAATTTAAGGCAAATAATAAAAAAAGGTAAAGTAGATATAATACATTGTTATGATATAAAAGTTTTATGGTTTATAGCTTTTTTCTTGAGAAGGCATAATCTTATTTCATTTATAGTAACTTTAAATAAAGAGGTAGGGCTATTTCATTTAGGAATAATTAAGAGAATCTTAAAAAGACGAATAGATTTGTTATTTATACCTTTAAAGGAAATGAAGGATGATGTTTTTCATAATTTTAGTATTTCTCCTGTTAAAATTGAAGTCTTGGGTACGGGAATTGATAAGATTAATTTAAGTAAAAGCCGTAATATAATTCCTAATAAGATAAAAGATACTAATATTATTGGTAGTATTATTAATGACAATAAAGAATCACTTTCCATGCTTAATTTCTTTATTAATAATATATTGTCATTTAAGGAACAAAATATTAAAAAACCAATTTCTCTAGTTTTGTTCTGTGAGAATAATTGGGAAACAAATATTTATTATAAAGAGTTTTGTGAGAAAATTAATAATTACTTGTTAAAAGATAGTATATATATGGTTAATTGTGAGGATATCCCTTTAATTCAAAAGGAAATATCAATTTGGGCAGATTTATCTAGCTCAGGTAATTTACAAGATTTTACTATAACTGCACTTATTAACTTATGTCCCATTATTGTTACTCGCAATGTTGGCTCGTTGGCTTTAATTAAAAATTATGGAAAAGTAGGAGAAATTTATAAATCCTATGATGGCCACGAATTTAGAGGAAAATGTCATAAATTATTATCAGATAGAAATTCTTATATTAAGAATTTAAAGAGTGTCCAAGATGATATCTATTGTGATCATGGACTGGAAACTTATAAAAAGGTTCTTTTTGTAAACTATGGCAAGACCGTTATTAAGCGCAAAAGGCTTTATAGTAGATAATTACTTGTTGCGCAGTGTACAACAAGTGTAAAATAAATGTACAATTGAAAGCTTTTTAGGTATCAATGCATTAATTTAATGTATTAAAGGAGTTTGAATTTTATGGCCAATACTGAACTGAAAGAAAAATGGATGGAAAATTATGAAGTTATTTTTGGTGATGAGAACGAATCAGAAAAAGATAAGTCTTCTGACTTTGCTTCATTATTAAATTCTCAAGTAAATAAAGTAAATTTTGTTGAGGAGGAAGTATATAACGGAATTATTATAGATATAAATAGTGACTATGTTATGGTTGATATTGGGTATAAACAAGAAGGACTTATAAGTATTAAAGAGTTTATGAACGCTGGAACTGAAATTAATGTAAAAAAAGGTGATAAAGTAGAAGTTTATTTAGAAAAGTTAGAATCCACTAATGGAAATTTAATTTTATCAAAAGATAAGGCAGAAATAATAAAAGCATGGGATAAGATATCAGAAGCTTGCGAAAAAGGAACCTTAGTTAAGGGCACAGTAATAGATAAGGTAAAGGGAGGATTATCTGTTGATATTGGAGTAAAAGCATTTTTGCCGGGATCTCAAATAGATACTAGGCCAGTTCGCTTTTTAGATAAGTTTATTGGAAAGACAATGGAATTTAAGGTTATTAAATTTAATAAAAAAAGAGGAAATATTGTACTTTCTAGAAGATTAATTCTTCAAGAGGAAAAAGGAAAGGCAAAGAGTGAAGTTATAGATCAGATGCAAGAAGGAGAAATTGTTAAAGGTATTGTAAAAAATATAACTGATTATGGAGCATTTCTTGATTTAGGTGGAATTGATGGTTTACTTCATATTACTGATATTTCTTGGGGTAGAGTTGAACATCCAGAAAATATATTGAATGTGGGAGAAGAAATAGATGTAAAAGTTCTTAAAATTGATCAAGATAAAGAAAGAGTTTCGCTTGGTTTAAAGCAAATTCAAGACAATCCATGGGAGGGAATTAAGAATAAATATGTTCCTAGAACTAAAGTTTCAGGGGTTGTTGTCTCTATTAAAAAATATGGCATATTCTTAGAACTTGACGATGGAATTGAGGGTTTAATACATGTTAGTGAAATGAGTTGGGTAGGCAGTATAAAAGTACCTTCAAATCACTTTAATATTGGTGATAAGATTGAAGCACAAGTTATTGATGTAGATACTGAAAATAAAAGAATTTCTCTTGGAATAAAGCAATTACAACCTAATCCATGGGATGATTTAATAAAGAAATATAAAGTAGGAGAAAAAGTTAAGGGTAAAATTAAGTCTATATTTGACTTTGGATTGTTTGTTGATGTTAATGAAGTCGTTGATGCTCTTATACATGTAACTGATATTTCTTGGACTAAAAAGAATATAAATATTCGTAAGGAATTTCAGGAAGGTCAAGAAATAGAGGGCATTATACTTTCTTTGGATAAAGATAATCATAAATTTTCAATAGGTTTAAAACAATTGGAAGAAGACCCTTGGAAAAAGATTCAAAATAGAAACCCAGTAGGCTCAATTGTTCCTGTAGAGGTAGTTAGAGTGACTGATTTTGGAGTATTTGTTGAATTAGAAAAAGGTATTGAAGGTTTAATACATATTTCTGAATTATCTCAAAGTCGTATTGATGATCCAACTCAGATAGTAAAAAAGGGAGACAAAATTAATGTTGTAGTTATTTCTGTAGATAAAGAATCAAAAAAAATAGCTTTATCTTTAAAAGCAGTTAAAGAAATAGAGGAGAAGTCAACCAAGGACTATAAACAAGAGGAAGCTAAAAAATCTACTCTTGGTGATAAAATGAAAAGTATTATTGGTATTAAAAAAGAAAGTAAAGAGTAGAAATAATTATTATCATCTACTTTAAATACTATAGTGATTCACTTTGTTATGGCTTATAATATTGTTTAAGTTATGACTCTTATCATTAATATTCGTTAAAATATTAATATTAAGGTCTTAGCTTTATTCACAAAAAGATTTACTGTTGTCAATTGAGCTTTTCATCGTGATAAAATAGCTTAATGATTTATGCTATGAAAAATTTTAAAGTATTTATAGTTTTCTTTATTTTAGTTATTTTTAATTATTCTCTAGCACAAGTAGACTCGTCTTTTCCAATAACAACAAGTGGAGGTTCACATAACTTTAGATTCTTAATAGAAGATTTAAAAAATAAAATTCCCCAAGTTTTGTTGGATGAAATTAGTGATCAAAATATTATTGTCTCTTTTGAAAACTGGGGAGAGAAAAACTCAATCTTTTCATATGATCATTGTAAAATTAATGGTGATAAGTACATTTTAAATAGAAGAGGAGAAGAAGGGGTCGCACCATTAGTTAAAAGGAATTCTTACTTGGTTAAGAAAAATGGTAATTATATAAAAATTAATTATATATATTTGAACTCTTCTCTTTTAAATTATATTGGTAATGATATAGATTCATCAGTTACATATTCTTGTGGACATAAAAATTTTTATAGACTTGTTCAAGCTCTAATTATTAATGAGCTTGCTCACATTTACGATGCTGTAGCAGACCCTGAATCTAGAGGCAATACACTCTTTAAATCAGCTCCTTGTGCTAAAATAGGGCCTAATGGCAATGAAAACTCTTGTTCGGGTGCAATAGTTAATAATAGTAAAGTAGGGACATCTTATCCATTTAGGGTTCTGTTGGGTTGGGGACAAAATATCTTTAAAAATGATAATAATTTAGAAGTCAGAAGTGTTGATTTATATGAAAACAAATCTCCAGCAGAGAGCTTTGCTGTTAATTTAGAATATTTTTTACTAGATAAATATTTTCATTGTCATAGACCTGCTATTTATTATGCTTATCAAAGGTATTTTGATTTTGACCCTGCAAGAGCTTCTTGTTTTTACAAAGAAAATTATAGCGTTTACACTGGTATGCCATTTAGAGTTGTAACTATAGATCCAAACAGAATATATTCTATTCATTATTTACTAGCAGCTAGGGGAGATGACCTTATTAGTATGTTTGGGCATTCTATATTTAGGATTATTATGTGTGCCCCTAGTAGGAAAGTAGTGGGCCCAGATTGTATTAAAGATACACGTTATCACTTAGTTGTAAGTTATCGTGCGAATATTGCTGATGCTGGACAATCTCCATTTAAAAGTTTTATGGGTACATATCCATCTAGAATATATTTTTTAAATTTTTCTAGTGTTATCAATGAGTATAATGTTGTTGAATCAAGAGATGTAATTAGTATTCCGTTAAAATTATCTAGATTTGAGATTAATCAATTTATAAGAATGGCTCTTGAGCAATATTATTCTTATAACGGAACCTATAGGACAATAGGTAATAATTGTAGTACCGAGGCATTTAATTTATTAAAAGGTATAAGCTATAGTTTTCCTAAATTATACAAGAATTTTTTTGTAGTTACTCCTATTTCTTTATATGAGCACTTACGGGATATAGGTATGCTTGATACATCTGTTTTAAATAGAAAAGATGCTATTGGTAGGTATAAGTTTGAAGGATTTTTTAAGAGAGTTAACCGTGCTTTAAAAGAATTAAAAGAAAAGACTAATTTTCCTGATAATGTGACTATTTCTAAATATATTAATTTAGGGTTAGAGGAAAGAAAAAAGCTACTAGATGTATCTTTAAAAGAGTTAAATAATATATCAAAAAGAGAAGTTGTATCAAAGTTTTTATTTTTAGAAAATCAAATACTGGCACATTTTAAAGAAGATGTTAAAGGTGTTATTGAAGATTTTTTAAAAGACCCTGACTCTGTTGTTGAGAAAAATGCATTGGAAAAGTTACTTTTATTTAGAAAGATACTCTCAGAAACTTATCCTTGGAGTTTAGTTAAAGACAATAGTATAAGCTACGGTATTCCTCTTTATTATGAAAAAATAAGTTCAAAACAGCTTGATATTAGGATGGATAAGCTAAATAAGATAATAGATGAACTAAGAGCAATACTAACTGAAAATAATCAAGAGTTATTAATAAAGAGAAAAAATATTTCTAAAAATATAAAATATTTTGTAAACCTATTAAAATAAATTATAATGGCATTATGAATTTTAAGAAAATTACATTGGTTTTAATATCTGTGTTTTTTGTACAGGTATATGCAGGTGAAAGTGTAGATAGCCCTAGCTTAGAGGAGTCGTTTGAGAACTTTGACTCTAAATCTATTGATATTTCTGATACAGATACTGTTGATTTAGGAAGTATGGATATTAATGCTACAAAAGGCAGTGTGGATACAGGAGCGACTTTTAGGGGAGATTTTGGAGATTCTGTAGACTTTGGAGCGACAGGAGATACGGTAAATAGTGATAGTTTTGGAACAGATAGCATAAATACAGATACTTTAAATACTGAAGCACTAAAAGGCAGTGTGGATACAGGAGCGACTTTTAGGGGAGATTTTGGAGATTCTGTAGACTTTGGAGCGACAGGAGATACGGTAAATAGTGATAGTTTTGGAACAGATAGCATAAATACAGATACTTTAAATACTGAAGCACTAAAAGGCAGTGTGGATACAGGAGCGACTTTTAGGGGAGATTTTGGAGATTCTGTAGACTTTGGAGCAACTGGGGAATCAGTTAATAGTGATAAGTTTGGAACAGATAGCATAAACACAGATACTTTAAATACTGAGTCACTTAAAGACAGCGTAGACACGGGAGCGACTTTTAGGGGAGATTTTGGAGATTCTGTAGACACAGGAGCAACTGGAGAATCAGTGAACAGCGATAATTTTGGAACAGATTCTATAAAAAATTCGGATACATTAGGTTCTGACTCTATAAAAAATATAGATACACTAGATTCAGATTCTATAGGAAATACTAATAGTGATAGTATAAAGTCTAATAGTTTAGGGTCTGCAAAAGAAGGGTTTAAAGAGGATGAAAACGATAACTACAAAAGTACTCAAGAGGTACTTGAGCTTATAATTGGTGCTAAAGTTGATGCTATAGATGTTTTGGGTGGTGAAATGCCATCTGATATATTTAATGATGGCAAATATGCTTTAGAGTGGTTAAATCAGAAAAGATTTATTGATGATATAGACGCTGCTATAGCTATTATAGAATTTGCTGAATATAATTAAAAATATTCTTTTAATTAGTTAATCCAAAGATTTTACATTAAATGAAGAAGGTATTTAATACTGAACAGGGAATACAAAAAGCAATGAGGCGAGGTGAGTTATATATAGAAAGTACCTTGGATTTGCATGGAATGTCAGTAGAGCAATCACAGATATTATTAGATAGGTTTATTTCCGAGATGTTTAAATTAAAAAAGTTTTATTTATTAATTATAACAGGCAAGGGAAAAGGTATTTTAAGAGATGCTACACATAAATATTTAAGTAATTTTTACTCAGATAAAATAAGATATATTAAAAAAGCCCATATAAAGGATGGGGGTGATGGAGCATTTTATGTAATTTTAAAGAAAAAAAAGAAATAGAACCTTATGCAGCTTTTTTATTAATTAGTAATTCCTCAATTACATTACTTACATCACTTTTATTTATAGGCTTACATATTATATCGTCCATACCAGAACTTAGACATCTTTCTTTATCTTTATTCATTACACTTGCTGTTAAGGCAACCACTTTAGGCCTATCTTTTCCATATTTTTTAATTATTTGCTTTGTTGCTTCAAAGCCATCCATTACTGGCATTTGACAGTCCATTAGCACTAAATCATAATGTTTTTTCTCAAGTGCTTCTAAGGCTTCTTGCCCATTATTTGTAATATCGTGAGAATGTCCTAACTTTTTTAAAATTCCAGAAATAACAAATATATTGGTATCAATGTCTTCAACTATTAAGATATTAATATCTGATGTACTTTTATTATTACTATTGTTGCTATTACTAATATTAGCTTTATTTTCAATTTTATCTATTTTTTCCAATATAACTGTAAAGAAAAAAGTTGTTCCTTTGTCTTTATTTTTTTCAAACCAAATAATTCCCTCCATTATTTTGCAGATTTCTTTGCATATGTTAAGGCCTAAACCGGTTCCACCATATTTTCTAGTTGTTGAGGTATTTGCTTGAGAGAATTTTTTAAATAGCATATCTTTATCCTTAACCTTAATTCCTATGCCATTATCCTTGATAGCAAATACAAGGCTATATCTATCCCCATACTGCTGATTTATTTTTACTGAAATATCAATATTACCATTTTCTGTAAATTTTATAGCATTACCTATAATGTTTGTTAATATTTGTTTTAATCTAAAAGTATCAAATCTGAAGTATTTAGGTACATCGGGGCTTATTTCATAATTTATGGTGTTACCTCTTTTTTCTGCACTTGCTGAAAGTGTATAAATTACTTCTTTTATAGGTTCTTCTAAACTTGAAGCTCTTAATTCTAATTTAATTTTTCCTGATTCTATTTTTGATATGTCTAAAATATCATTAATTATATATATTAAATGTTTAGCAGAATTAATTATAATTGAGAGCATTTTTATATTTTCTTTATCTTTTATTGACTCTGATAATAATTCTGATACTCCAATTATTCCATTTACTGGGGTTCTAATTTCATGAGACATATTACTTAGAAAGTCAGTTTTGGTTTTATCAGCCAATTCTGCTTTTTTCTTGGCTTCATTTAGATTATGTAGTGATTTATCAAGTTTTTCTATATTCTTTTTAAAGATTTTTGTTGCTTTAGTTATGTCATTTAGTTCATTTATATTACTCACTTTTGGTATATCTACCGTTATATTTCCATTTGCAAGCTGATTTATAACTTCAGTTATTTTAAATAATGGCTTTGTAAGGCTTCTAGTTATGTATATAAGTAATAAACTACAAATGATAAATAGTGCTATTTTTAAGGAAACTACTAATAAACTTTTTATAGATTCTTTAATATCATTTTGGTAACTATTAACTATATTATTTAATAATTTTATTTCAATATTTCTTAAACTATTTATGTAATTAGTCATTAACCTAAACCATGCTTGTACTGTTATTCCTTTAATATCATTATTAATTATTTTATTGATATATCTATTAATTTTAAGGGTTCCATCTAAACTATTAATATCCTTAATTTTCAGTAATATTTCACTATTATTATTTGTAAGTAACTCAATGTATGCATCTTTTTTACCTTTTATTTTTATTAAATCCTTAAAAGAATAATTAGGGGTTTTTTGTTCAGTAATTATACTAGTTACTATATCGCGTTCTATTCCAATATATTCTAATATGTGCATGAAGGATATGTAAGAAATAATTGTTTTTTGAACTACTTTTGAGGTAGGAATTAGAGTGTTTAGTTGTAGTATTACATTAATTAAAATGTCTTCTAAACTATAATAAAAATCAATAGTACTTTTAGTTGTTATATTATATTTAGATATTTTTTCCCTAACGTCTTTTAACCTATCGATCTTATCATTAATTATGCCTATATATCCATACAAATCTCCTTTGTATGGATATGATGTTTTATCTACTAGTTTCTTAAGTATGTTCAAGTCTTTATATATGTTTTTTACATACTTATCTGAAAGCTTTCTTTGGTTTGCTAACTGTTCATTAAACATTTTTTCTTTTGATGTTAGATATACTATCGATATACCTCTTTCACTTTGTAGTTCATGAAATGTAAAAGTCATATTTTTACTTAAGTTAGAAATCTTTTCCATAATTCTATTTTCAGTTAATATATTTGATTCTTTGGATATAGTTGGAATAGAAATGATTAAAAAACTAATTATTATTAAGGTAATAATTAATGATATTCTTGCTTTTAGAGATTTAGGGAATGATTTCACCATAGTATTATAATATTTATATATATAAAAATCAGCTAGGAATTATATTACTAAGTTCACTTTTATAGTTAAGAGCATTTATCAAATATTTAATATTAATTGCAATTGAATATCTTAATGTTATTAAGTTCTCTTTTTGCTGCAATTGATAGTGTATAGTTTTTATCAAAATTTATAATCTTTGCTTTCCATATTCCTTGATAATCGAAAGTAAAAATATTGTTTTGATTATTTGGTTGTATTTTATCAAAAGGAATCGACATTCCTACGCCTATTGCCTTGGTTAAGGACTCTTTTAATGCCCACTTTTGAAAAAAATAGAAACGTTTTTCCTTATCAGATTTAAATTCTTGATATAATTTTTTTTCTTCTTCACTTAATATTCTATTTGCAATATTTTTTATCGGACGAGAATAGTCTCTATATTCAATATCAACTCCTACAGGAGATTTTGGACTGTATAGTATAACACATATATTTTTAGAGTGAGATAAGTTAAAGTTGTGATTTTCAATACTATCTAAAGATGGCTTACCGTACTTATTATACTTAAACTTTATATTTTTAGCAGCATAGTTGATCTTTTTAGATAATAGCTCTCGTAGTCTTCCTCTACAGCATAGATAATTAGTCGCTATTTCTCTATTGATAATTTTGTTTTGATTTTTTACTTCATCTTCTGATAAGTAACTTTGATAGATATTTATCTTAGCTTTTAGCTTTGATATTTTGTGAATATATAGCTCAAGCATATTTGTATTCCTTGAATTTATTTAATCATTAATCCACTTGATAAAGATGTTTTATATGCTTTTATAGCAGGGATTATACCAAACAGAGACCCAAATATGATAAATACCAATATTACTATAATTTCCTTGATTGTTGGGCTTGCAATAGGAATAAATAAGCCGTATCTGCTCTCTAAAATAGGATTTACTACAAAAAGAAATATATACTGAAATATAAAACCAAAAATTGCACCTATAATTGATAATAATGTAGCCTCAGTTAGTAATAATAAGGTAATTTCTTTTGGGTTTGCTCCAATTGAACGTAAAATAGCCATCTCTCTTTGTCTTTGATTTAGGGACATATACAAGGAGATTAGAATTGTTAAAAATCCAATAATTATTACAAATATACTAATTCCTAGAAAGGCTTTTTCTAGTTGATCAAGCAATCCCCATAGTTGTGCTAGTGTTATTGCAGGTATAATGGCAGATAATGCCTCTTGATCATATGTTGATATATATCTTTGTAGTCCAAGTAGGGCAATTCTATTATGTGTTCTTAAGATAAATGAGGTTATTTGATCACTTTTTAAATTTTCCTTTAAAAAGCTAGATTTGCTAATTTCTTTGTAAGTTGGAGCTCCATTTTCCCAACCAATGTGGAGAGCTTCCATACCTTCTAATGTGATGTAAACAGATTTATCAATAGGTGTTCCAGTAGATTCTAATATTCCAACAATTTTGAATGGAGTTTTGTCATGTTTTAAAATTGAACTATCAGAAATTCCGTGACTTAAAATTATAGAGTCATTAAGTTTATGCCTTAATTTGCTTGTGACTTGACTTCCAACTGCTACATCAAATACTTCTTTTGGCCATATCCCATCTTTTATTTCTAATTTTTTATCTCCGTGGAATTGATAATATCTAAAAAAATTTTCATTTGTTGCTACCACTCTATGACCTTTATACGAATCTCCTAAAGATATTGGAATAGTCCAATTTACCGATGGGTGAGATCTTATTTTTTCATAAGTTTTATATGAAATATTATTTGTGGGAGATCCCATGTGAAAAATTGAATATAAAAGTAGTTGAAGAGGGCTTGACCTTGCACCGACAATTAAATCTGCATTACTAATTGAATTTGTAAATCCTTCTTCTATTCCTAATCTTAATTTCTCTACTATTAAAAATAATGATAGGCTTAGAGCTATAGATAAAACGCATAGAAAAGAAATAAGTTTTCTATCTCTAAGGGATTTAATAGCTAAAAAGCGAATCATCTATTAACTCCTTTATTAATTGTTATTAACGAGATCTCTTCATCAAAGAATTTAGAAAGCCTTCTATCGTGGCTAACAAAAATAAGTGTAAAGTTATTTTTTTTGTGTTCATCTATTAGAAGTTGCATGAATTTATCGGTAATATCTTCATCAAGAGAAGATGTTGGTTCATCAGCAATAATTATCTCAGGACTTCCTATTAATGCTCGTGCGACAGCTACTCTTTGTTGCTGTCCTACACTTAACTCTGTTACTTTTTTATTTAAAAAGTCTTCAATCTTTAGATGTGATGCTATTTTATATATTTCCTTTTTAGTATTATTTTTTATTTTTGATGCTCTTAATTTAGAGGATTTAAGTGGTAATAATACATTTTCATATATAGTAAGGTAAGGGATTAAATTAAAGTTTTGAAAAATAAATCCTATGTGGTTTCCTCTAAGGCGATCTATCTGTAAAAATGATAGATCTTTTAGATTTTTATCTAATACGATAACTTCTCCAGATTCTTGAGTAATTATTCCTGATATAAGATTTAAAAGTGTACTTTTACCAGAACCTGATGGGCCATAAATAAATACTTTTTTTCCCTTTTTAATAGATAGAGAATCAATATTTAAAATAATATCTTTTTTATCATAGGAAAATATTATATTATTTAGCTTTACAACGGAAGTCAATTTTTTAGTTCCTCAACTGATTGAGCTGTTAAAGAATAAATTCCATTCATCATATAAGGATCTTTTGTTGTCTTTAATTTAGTAACATTTAGTTTTCCACTTACCTTTACTGGATAATAACTTATTTTTATCCCTCTTTTTTTATTTACCTTAACATTAATAATCATATTAGGTGGAGGAGGAGGAACATGATAACAGCTAGGAATATATGGTAACAAAAGAAATTCTTTTATACTCTTTTTTGAATAATCAAGGGGAAGCATATATCCTTTAATTGAAATATTTTTATTAATAACTTTATTTAAATTTTTTCCAGGATTCTTATTTTTAATATCATATTCAGAAAGTATTTCCCAAGATAATTTAAAATTTCCGTTCTTATCCTTAACTATATTAATGTCTTTTATTTCTTTTTTAGGGATAATATTATTATTTACAATCGCACTTGGACTTGGTTGAGAATCCTTTGGTTGGTCATAAATTAAATCATCTATATTTTTATAATTTTTTGCTATGCAACTAGATGTAGATAAAAATCCAATTAAAAATAGAAGTTTATTAAAGTTTATATTTACCTTAATGTTTATGTCCTTCATGAGATTCAAATTCTTCTTTTAATTCTTTAAGTTTTTTAATTATTTTCATAAATTGTTTGTGGTCTTCTAAGAAGTGATTATGTGATTCTGCCATTTCTTCATGTTTTCTTCCTAGTTTGAGTTTTAATTTTTTTGCCTTTAAAGATTTATCTGATTTTTTTAGATGCTTTTCGTGTTTCTTAATTAGTTTTTCATGTTCAGCAATATTTTTTTTGTGCTTTTTTATATAGTTTTTAAACCATTTAAATATCTTTGATACCTCATTATAATTTTTTTTAATCTCTTTATGTTCCTTCTTCCAAACATAGTGCTCTTTGTCATTATCGCCATGATCACTATGATCGTGGGACTTATGAATATGAGAACATGATAATAGAGGGACTAAAAAAGTTATTACTAATAAGTATTTCATAATTTCCTCCTTTTATTATAAACTTATTTCAAATATTTCTTTGGTATATTTTTTATTTATTACTGTACCATCTTCTCTAATTAATTGAAGATGTATCTGTTTTATATTTTTATAAATCTTTTTTAAGGATATTTTTAGCTTTTTACCTTTTACTAATTTATTACACTTTATATATGATTCTGCAAATATTGTACTATGATTCTTGCTATCAAATTTTTGATACCAACTAGATTTTGTTATTTTGCAATTTTTAATAGCATTATTACCTAATAATTTTAATAGACCATTATTCCACTGATTTTTTACTTTCTTTACTAGATTGATTTCTTTATTTGTTTTTGCTTTATATTCAAAGCCTATAAAACTTTCTGCTGGAGATTTCAGCA
Source organism: Bacteriovoracaceae bacterium (assembly GCA_965243505.1). GTDB lineage: Bacteria > Bdellovibrionota > Bacteriovoracia > Bacteriovoracales > Bacteriovoracaceae > CBDEVA01. The sequence goes on from CBDEVA010000004.1 coordinate 96,480, forward strand.
TGACAAGTATTTGAGTTTTTTCAGTGGCTATATCTAAATTTACCGATCCATGAACATGTGCCTCTAAATTTTTTGCGAGGGATGAATATGGCATTATTGCTGCAGCTAGTAAGAATATATTGATAGCTTTCATATGGCTACTTTATAAAAAATTTTACTATAATTAAATACTATTTATGACTACTTTTTACAATAGTTTTAACTTAATGTGTTTATATTTAAAAGTGCATATTTTTGCATAGCATAGTGTTGGGCCTCTAAATACTATATACTATCTATTTTTTAGTTTTTCTTTAAATTCAATAATTTTATTTAATGATTCGCTCTTGTTTTCATTTAAGAGATTTGATTGAGCGTAATCTATGTATTTTTCAATATTATTTTCTGAAACATTATCTAGGGATAAAATTTTTGATATTTTGGGTTTTAATAACGGATATTGTTTTACAATATTAGATGTTGAATTATAAAGAGAAAATATTTTTTGTACTTTTGGCTTATTACTAATACAGTCATTTAGCATTATAAATGCTTGTTTAATTGATTTTTTAAATTTAAGAAGTACATCTAATTCCATAGCAGTAAGTATAATGCGAGATTGGTCTTTGAAATTTAATTCACAAAATCCTGATTTTCTATAACAATGTGGGTGGGAGTCAAAGGCGGCATACTCTAGTTTAGAGCATGATAATTTATCTTCTTTTGTTATAAAGCTCTTTAAACACTCTCTAGTTTTTATTACAAAGTCTTTAATAGGCCCATTCCATTGTCTATTTTTATTTTCAAAAGTACTGCAATATTTGTATCCATATCCAACTAGATAATTGGAGCTATCATCTTCTTTAAACCAACAGCCTTTTTCTTTTTCTAAATCTAGGTATAAGTGACAATTTTTAAAATAACTATAAACATTTATTGATAAAAATATAGTTAGTATAAATATAATTTTTTTCATACAATTAACAGCTTTATATATTGCTATATAAGAAATTATAATTCATTTTTAGGTTATGGAAAAATATAATATGTAGATAAGTTAATAACTTTATTAGAGTAATTCTTAAATAATTTGGTTTTCAAAATTATAAAGTAAAAAATATTAGTTAGATTAAGTATAGTACAATTATTATAATAAATCTAAAGTGCTTCTATCAAGTTTGTATTAAAAAGTAATATTATTGTGTAATTGTGTATATGATACAGGAATATTTTAACCCTACCTTGAAATGTATGCTTGAAAATATATCATATCTCTTTATGCGTTTGTTTTTTATTATTTATTGTTTATTAGGAATGTATGTTATTTTTCCTAGTAAGTTATAAAATTATTTTTTAGGAGTAAAAATTATGAAGTTATTTTTATTATTTTGTTTATTATTATTTTCTAGTTTTAATATTAACGCTGCATCAAGGGTTATTCAAGATAACCGTCTTGATAGTTTAGGAATTACTCCTAGTTTAGGTAGAGGGTACTCCATATCAACAAATACTTATCAAAGTCAGTGCATTAGCTCTGTTGAGACTACACTTCCATCATATGATCTTACATATAGTTTTAAAGAAATTGAGAAAGATTGGAAAACTTCCTTTAAAACATCTTCACGTACGGATGTATCTTTTTCTCATTTGTTTGTTTCGGGGAATGTTGATTTTACTATAGAGACATCTGGTTCTAATACTTATCATTATCATCACATTTTTGTAGATATTAGTGTTAATAGTTATTACTACTCTATGGATGAGGCAAATAGCATTATGAGTTCTACTGCACGTGATTTGCTGGCAAAAGGAGATGTTGTTGGTTTTTTTAGCTCTTGTGGCCCATATTATATTCGTTCAATTGGACGACATTCTCAATTTTTAGCTATTTTAAGATATAAAACAACTTCTAGTACTAGGGATACAAGTTTTGAGCTTAAGATAAGAGCTCACTTGAAAGGTTTATTTGATAGTGGAGATGTGAATAGTGATACTAGTGGTGAGTTTCATAGTGAGGTTTCTGATAAGCAGTTGAGTATCGTTGTTTGGGCACAAGGTCTTGGGAAGAATGAACTAGCTGACATTATCCCTACAGATATAGATAGTTTCAAAAGTTCAGTTAAGCAGGCCATTAGAACAATGCAAGACCCTGATTCTGGAAGAGTAACTTCTATAGAAGTTGTTCCATGGGTTGAAAATACTGAATTTCAAACTTTAGTAGAACCTGACTCTAATGAAAATCTTGACATTAAGAAAAAACTTACTATTTTAGCAAATTCTGAACTTGTTGCTGAGTTATCTAGAATAGATAGAGATTTGTTTTCTCAGTATCAAAAAGCTTCTCTTTGTCGTAATACCCTTAAGGAAAATTTTATCGATGTTACTGCTCCGTATTCTTATGATGAAGATAAAGTATTTTTTAGAGATATTACTAATCCAACTAATGAGATATCTTTAAAGCAATTTTCAGCTACTCTATCTGAAGAGAATGTAGCTGCTTATTTAGTTGCTGCTAATAAATTTAATTATGGCACCGATAATGTCCCAGATGGAACGACTTCTTTAACAACAGGGGCAGTTCATTGTATTGATCAGATTCATGATGGAGGTATTGATGAAGTTCACTATAGTAGTTTTCAGTCTTGTAATGATGCTCGTGTTAAAACAGTAACTCAAGCTATCTTCTTAGATAAGTATTGTTTACCTAGTCTTTCTAGGATAGAACCATAGTAAATTAAAAGAATTTATTTTAAAATTTTCATATAAAAAACTTCTACTCTCCTTTTTGGGGGAGTAGTTGGTTTTGTATTTTTGATTACCCTTAGATGGGGTGTCAAAAGTTTAGTTAAGATAAATTTGAAAAATGTATTTAAAAAATCTAAATTACCACTAAATAGCTTAAGATAATTTTTCATTACTTTGATTAGCTTTATTGCTCATCTTTTTGTCAGTTTGTTCGTTTTCAGAAGTTTGTTCAATAGAATTATTGATGGAACTACTTACATCTGTTCTTGCTCGCTGGAATTCCTTGAGACCTCTACCTAATCCTTTAGCTAGCTCTGGTAGTTTTTTAGGGCCTACAAATAATAATATAATAAATAAAATTACGCCTAATTCGCCAGCACCTAATCCAAACATTAATTCTATCCTTTAGTTATAATTATAATATTTATTGATAGTATGCCAAATTTATCTGTATTTTAAAAAATTTCAGTACAAAATTAGTCAAATTTATTTTCCATTAATTGTATCTTCTATAACTATATGTGTTAAATTAATATAGGCTTAAAAGGAAAGGCTTTATTTATTTTTAATTTTTTCAAATATAGTCCATTTTTGAATAATTTTAGTGCTAAACAAACAAAATAAGTACGACTAAAAATATCCACTAATACTGCTATATTCTCCATAATATATTTAATACTATTATATAGTTTATTTATGAATCTTAGCTAAGTATGGATGAACAATTAATGCTACTGCCATAATACCTAATTCAAACAATAATGCCAAAGGTATCCATAGTCCTATCATGGTAATAACATCAGGCGGAGTAATAGTTGCTGAGGCAATTGCTAATACTACATAAACTTCCGAGCGATATTTCTTTAGACTTTGTTTAGTAACTATTCCCATAAAACCTAAAATCAATAATAGGTTAGGTATCTGAAAAATAAAACCAAGTAAAATTAAAATTTTAGTTGACAGTAAAATATAATCTTTTAGATTAATAGTAGCAGTAATATTCTTAACACCAAAATTAAGTAAAGTTTCAAATAAAAATGGAAAAACTAAATAATATCCAAAGACAATTCCACAACAAAAAAGCAAAAAGCTAACTAAAATAAAAGGTCTTATTACTTTTATTTCATGATTATGTAATGCTGGTTTTATAAAACGCCAAAGCTGATAAAACCATAGTGGAGAAGAAATAATAATAGAGCTGTAAAAAGCTAGTTGTAGTTGAGTTAAAACTTTGTCTAAAATGCCTAAAAAAACAACTTTACCATCTGATTGATTATTAAGAACCTCTTTTAAAGGTTTTAGAAAAAAATTCTGAAGGTATTCTCCAAAAAAATAGCAAACAAAAAAGCTAAATATGATGATTAAAAAGATATTAATCATAGTTTTTCTTAATTCTTCTAGATGATTAACTAAGCTCATTTCTTTCATGTTGATAGTTTTACTACAGCATTTCTGTTTTATAAAGGAGTAATACATCGTATAAATTACATGTATGCAATGAATATCACTTAATCTTTTTTCTACTGACCAAACATATGCTTTTGGTCATAGGGACTTATATTTTTTAATACTATTATAATCAAGAATATATAATATTTTGCATAGGGGTTTTGTATAATGGAAAAATATAATTCAAATTAAATACTATTGAGCATAAATTAGTTATAATATAAAATAATTAACTAATTATTGTAGTTTAAGAGAGAACTATTTATGCCGATTCAAAGCTATCTGGTATATCCCAGAAATGGAGAAAGAGGGGAGCTTATTTCAAGCCTCAAAAATACACCTTTTTGTGAAATATTGGAGTCAAATAATAAAGATATTATTATTTTAGTAACTGATACAGAGGATGATTATCAAGAGGGGATGCTACAAGAAAATTTGAAGTTAATTCCACAAATACAAGGTATGGCCCTTGTATATGCACAGGAGAATTAAAATGGAATTTAATGATTTTATAGATCGTCGTCAGTTTATAAAAAATATGGCAATATCCTCTGCTATTATTGCTGCAAAATGCATGATTCCTGGGATTATTTTTGCCAGAGAATCAGATTTTAAAAATTTAGGAAATGTTAATTGGAATAAAACACCTTGTAGATTTTGTGGGGTAGGGTGTGGCTTACTTGTTGCAATTAAAAATGGAAAAGCTGTCGCTGTAAAAGGAGATCCACAATCTCCAGTTAATAAAGGACTATGCTGTACTAAAGGTTATCATTCAATTCAATCCTTATATGCAAAAGATCGTATAAAATCTGCTCAAATAAGAAAAAATGGAGTATTAGTTAATGCACCTCTGTCAGAGGCTCTAGATTTAGTGGCAAAAAAAATGAAAGAGATCATATCTAAATACGGAAAAGATTCTGTTTCAATGTACGGTAGTGGTCAATGGACTATTCAAGATGGATATATAGCATCAAAATTTATGAAGGGAGCTATTGGAACTAATAATCTGGAGGCTAATGCAAGATTATGTATGGCTAGTGCTGTTACTGGATTTATATCCACATTTGGATTAGATGAGCCTATGGGTTGTTATGAAGACATTGATTATGCTGATGTATTTGTTCTTTGGGGAAATAATATGGCAGAAATGCACCCAGTTTTATTTTCTAGAATATTAGACAGAAAAGCAAGCAATAGAAAGGTTAAGATAATAGATTTAGCTACTAGAACAACAAGAACGAGTTATGCTGCTGATAAATCAATCCTTTTTACTCCTCAAACTGATTTGGCAATAGCTAATGCTATTTGTTTTGAGATAATTCATAATAATAAAATTAATAAAGACTTTATTAATAATCATGTTTCCTTTAAAAAGGGCAAAACCAATATTGGCTTTGGACTAGAAGATAATTTTAAATTTAAAGATCAACTTGAAAAAATAAATTTAAGTGATGTAAAGGAATTTTTAAAGGATTATTCTCCAGAAAAAGTATCTAAATATACAGGTGTATCAGTAAAAGATATTCGATATTTAGCTTCTCTTTACTTTGATCCTAAATTAAAAGTAATGTCGTTATGGTGTATGGGAGTTAATCAACATACTAGAGGGACATGGCTAAATAATTTAATTTATAATATCCATCTATTGGTTGGAAAAATTTCTAGTCCAGGAAATTCACCATTTTCTTTAACAGGACAACCGAGTGCTTGTGGAACGGTTAGAGAGGTAGGAACCCTTACCCATAAGCTTCCTTATGGTGTTGTTATGTCAAAGAAGGCTCGGGAAAAAGCAGCTAAAATTTGGAAAGTTCCCGTATCAAAAATCTCTAGTAAGCCAACACATCACACTATATCAATGTTTAGAGCTCTAGAAAAAGGTGATATTAAATTTATGTGGATACAAGTAACTAATCCAATGGTAAGTGTTCCTAACTTACAAAGATATAAAAAGGGATTAAAAAGAAAGGATAGTTTTATTGTTGTATCAGATATTTATCCCACTCCTACAACTGAAATGGCAGATGTGGTATTACCTTCAGCCTTGTGGTTTGAAAGAGAGGGTATGTTTGGAAATTCTGAAAGGCGTACCCAACATTTTTCTCAATTAGTTAATCCTCCAGGTGAGGCCATTAGTGATGGTTTGCAAATAATTGAGGTTGCCAAAAGAATGGGGTATGGAAAGTTGTTTCCTTGGAATAAGGATAATTATGCAGAAAAGATTTGGAAAGAATATAGTTTATTTCACGCCAATGAAAAACATAATATGGCACCATTTGATGTTCTGAAAAAAAATCCTGGAATGAGATGGCCATATGTAAATGGTAAAGAAACTAAATGGAGATATAATACAAAATATGACCCAGCAGCTAAAGGAAATAGTTTTGACTTTTATGGAAAACCAGATAGAAGAGCATGGTTTATTATAAGGCCATTTGAACAAGCACCTGAGCTTCCAGATAAAAAATACCCATTCTTACTTAGTACGGGAAGAATTGTTGAACATTGGCATACAGGTTCAATGACTAGAAGAATTCCTGCACTTCATCAGGCAGCACCTGAAACCTATATTGAGTTAAATCCTGTTGATGCCAAAGAGTTGGGCGTTGCTAATGGTACAAAAGTTAAAGTTACATCAAGAAGAGGAAGTATAACATTAAAAGCATTAATAGATGGAAGAGCAAGACCTAGAAGAGGAGATGTCTTTGTACCATTTTTTGATGAAAGCTTTTTAATCAATGATGTTACTCTTGATGCATTTTGTCCTATCTCAAAGCAACCAGATTATAAGAAGTGTGCAGTTAAAATAGAAAAAGTATGAAAGGTAAAAAAGTAGAAAAAGTTTCTATTACTCTCATACTTATTCTTATAGCATTAATGATTAGCTTTGTTTTTGTTCAAATAAAAGTATTTAGTTTAGGTAAGGAAAAAAAATACTTTAAAGTCTCAAATAGTACAGATTGGGGGAAAATAGAAGATATTAAAGCAGCAAAAGAAATGTACTTGATTTTAAAAGGTAATAAAAACTTTATTAATTTTATAGATAATTCTGCAAAAAAAAGAACGCTAAAATATTTTTATTCTCTTCGGGCCTATAACGGTGCTCCACCTGTTATTCCTCATCCTGTTGAAAAACATAAATCTTTGACAGGAGATAGTTGTTTGGGGTGCCATAGAGAAGGTGGATTTGTTCCTAAATATAATGCTTATGCTCCAATTGTGCCTCATCCTGATAAAGTAAGTTGTAGACAATGTCATAATCCCATAAATGAAAAAAAGATTTTTAAAAAAATAGTATGGAGAAAAAATATTGCTAAAAGAGGAATAGCTCATCTTCCTAATTCTCCTCTAACTATTCCTCACTCAATTCAAATGAGGGAAAATTGTCTTGCATGTCACTCAGGACCAGCAGCAGTTAGTGAAATAAGGACAACTCATCCAGAAAGAATAAATTGTATGCAATGTCATGTAGAGCAAAAGGTCTCAGAAATTTGGGTTAGAAAATGAAAAGATTATTTATTATAAATATAATTTTTTTTCTAATTATTTTTGGATGTCATACAGAACATGAAGATAACTTATTAAGTAAGATAAAAAAAGTAAGTGATTCTAGTAAGTTTGAAGTTACAGTAAAAGATAATTTGAATAAAGATGATTATATTTTATGGAAAGGCATCTCTAATGAGAGATTTTATGTAAAAAAATCTTGGGATAGTTTAAAAGAGCAAAGTTGTAAAAATTGCCATCAAGGATTTGGCCTTAAAGAAATGAAAGGCAAAAAATATAAAAGAGCTCATTGGAATATAAAATTAAATCATGCTTCAGAAGACATTATGAACTGTCAAACTTGTCATAATAAAAATAAAGTTTGGTTACTTAATTTAGGATATAAAAATATCAATATAAATCATTCACCTAAGCTATGTATAAAATGTCATTTTAAGGAAGAAAGAGACTGGGAAATTGGAGCACATGGAAAGAGGGCAAGTGGATGGCAACATACTAGAGCTGTTTACAGTTGTACTCATTGTCATAATCCTCATGAACCATCTTTTAAAAAGAGATGGCCTAAAGTTGCTCCAAATAGACCATTAAATAATGAGGAGAGATTATGAAAAATATTAGAAAGATTATAAAAAGAACTATAGATAAAATTAAATCTTCTTCCGAAGATACAAATCTATCAAAATTAGATGTTATTGGACTAAAAAAACATAGTAGAAGAAGTTTTTTAAAAGGGGCATCTATCTCAGCAGGAATAGGCGCTTCTATTATGGGTGCTGGAGCAACTACTATATTAAGTGAAGAACAAAAAGAAAAAATTAAATTATCATGGGAAGATTATTTTAAGAAAAATTATCGCTATATGACCAATAGAGAAAAGAGAAAGACTGTAAAAAGGTTAGAGAGATTGTCGCAATTAAAACGCAAAGAATCAGTTAGTATTTCCGATAAAGATGCGATTGCTGGTGTTCTGTATGGGTATGCATTTAATATCTCTAAATGTGAAGGCTATATGGATTGTATAAATGCTTGTTTAGAAGAGAATAATTTAGATAGAAAAAGTAATATGCAATATATAAAAGTTTTTGAAGTAAAAAATGGCTCTATTAGTGTTGAAAGTGGAGATTCTAATTACTTTCACCAAGTGCCTAAAGATCAGCATTTTTATATGGGAACACAATGTATGCATTGTGAAAATCCTCCATGTGTACCTGTTTGTCCAACAGAGGCAACTTGGAAGGAAAAGGATGGTATTGTAGTTATTGATTATGATTGGTGTATTGGATGTAGATATTGTGAAGCTGCTTGTCCTTATGAAGCTAGAAGGTTTAATTGGGCAGAACCAGAAGTTGCCAAGGATGAACTAAATGTTAATCAACATTATTTAGGAAATAGAAGAAAGGCAAAAGGAGTAATGGAAAAGTGTACATTTTGTATACAAAGAACTAGAGATGGTGACAACCCTGCTTGTGTAGATGCTTGTCCAACAGGCGCAAGAGTATTTGGAAATCTTCTCGACCCAAATAGTGAAATTAGAAAAATTATAGAAACTAAAAAGGTTTTTAGGCTAAAAGAAGAGTTGGGTACAGAACCTAAGTTTTGGTACTATATGGATTAGTATATGAAAAACAATGCAAAAATTTTTATTACATTTATAAAGGATTTGTTTAATTATAGTCTTACTGGCAATCTTGTCTATCATATATGGATGGGCTCTTTATCTTTTTTGATGATAGTAGGAGCATTCCTATATATTCAGCAGATTGAAAGTGGTTTAGCAATAACGGCTATGAATGACCATGTTAGCTGGGGACTTTATATATCAAACTTCACATTTCTTGTTGGCCTTGCCGCAGCAGCTGTAATGTTAGTTATTCCTGCTTATATTTTCTCTGATATAGATATATACAAAGTAGTTCTGATTGGAGAAGGGGTTGCTGTAGGAGCATTATTGATGTGTTTGGCATTTGTTACAGTAGATATCGGAGGGCCTCAGAGATTTTGGCATTTAATTCCAATAATTGGAGTACTAAATTTTCCTAAAAGTTTATTAGCTTGGGATATTATAGTGTTAAATGGTTACTTGCTAATTAACTTGCTTATTCCTTTTTATATTCTTTTTACTAAGTATAAAAATAAAGAACCTAATAAAAAACTTTACATACCATTTGTATTTATAAGTATTTTTTGGGCCCTAGCTTTACATTTGGTGACTGCATTTTTGTATGCGGGTCTTTCTGCTAGGCCGTTTTGGAACAATTCGCTACTTGGTCCTCGCTTTTTAGCTTCTGCATTTGCCGCTGGCCCAGCATTTATTCTAGTTTTACTGGGAATAACTAGGAGGTTTAGTAATTTTAAAGTAAATGAAAAGATTTTAGATAAGATAGCATTAATAGTGACTATTGCTGCTCAAATAAACTTAGTTATGTTAGCAAGTGAAATATTTAAAGAGTTTTATAATGCAACTCACCACAGTATTAGTGCTGTATATTTATTTTTTGGTATAGGTAGTAAAAATTCTCTAGTTCCTTGGATATGGACATCTGTAGTAATGAATATATTGGCAACCATAACTTTAACTATACATAAACTTAGAAATAAGGAAATATTTAGGTACTTCTCTTGCATTATGTTATTTATAGCTATTTTAATTGAAAAGGGAATGGGCCTTGTGATTCCTGGATTTATACCTTCTCCTTTGGGAGATATTGTGGAGTATAGTCCTACACTATTGGAAATTGGAATAACTATAGGTATATGGGCATTTGGGTTATTTGTGATTACTATTTTAGTTAGACTAGGATTTGCTATTGAGCAAAATTACATTAGGTACAATAAAAATTAAAGGGTAGTACATTTGTGTTTTCATTTTTAAAAAAAAATAACTCCAATGATTTTTCTCCTACTAAAGAAATGGTTAAGGCAGCTATTGTAAAGGGAATTAAAATAGGTCTTAAAAGAGATGAGATAATTGAAATGATCTCTTTAATGGATAAAAAGCTTTCACGAAAAAAAGTAATTGGCCTTGTAGATAAGATTTTAAAAAATTAACTTTGTTTTTATTATATATTGAGAAGGTAATATGATTGATGTAAAGCTTGCAGATGAGTTAATTGGCAATTGTACAATTGAGTTGTCTACGGAGCTTGTTAACCTTTCAGATCTTAAAGGCAGGGTGTTAGCTAGTCCAATAAAAGCAAGTAGAGAGTATCCTCCTTTTGATAGAGTAGCAATGGATGGCATTGCTATTTGTTATAAAAATTCTTCTAATAATAAATGTTTTACAATACAGGGAATTCAAAAACCAGGAAATAAAGCTCTTGATTTAAAAAGTTCTAAGGAAGCTATTGAAGTGATGACAGGAGCAGTTTTACCAGCGGGTACGGATACGGTGATACCATATGAACATATAGAAATAAAAAATAATCAAGCTATTGTAAAAGAAGAAGTTAAATTAAATCAAAATATACATTTTAAAGGTAGTGATTATTTAAAGGATTGTATCCTACTTGATTCTGGATTAAAACTTAACTCTGCCTCTATAGCTATTATTGCTAGTCAGGGAATAAAAGAGGTCTTAGTTTTTAACTATCCAAATATCGCAATTATTAGTACAGGGGATGAATTAATTGAACCGGGGCTTAACTGTAAAGATTGGCAGATTTGGCGCTCTAATCCGTTTTCAATAAGTGCAGAATTAGAGAGTTTAGGATTGCCCAAAGAAAATATGAATATGTTCCATTTAAATGATAACAGAAATCAGATATATAACTCACTTACAAATATTATTGATAACTTTGAGGTTATAATTCTAACTGGCGGAGTATCTATGGGTAAATATGATTTTGTACATTCGGTGATGGCAGATTTGGATGTTAAAAAAATTTTTCACAAGGTAAAACAAAAACCAGGCAAACCAATATTTTTTGGTATAAAAAATGAGAAAATTATCTATGGATTACCGGGAAATCCAGTATCTTCATTATTTTGTACCAGAAGATATATAATTCCCTTTATTGAAAGAGCACTAGGATTAAAACCCACTTTTTTTAAGGCAATTCTTAGTGAAGATGTATTTTTTAAAAAAATAGATTTTGTTTTATTTAAGGCTGTTAATATAGAAAGTAGTGACCAGGGAAATCTTATTGCTACTCCTATAAAATCAAATGGCTCTGGTGATTTTTCAAGTTTAGCATTAAGCCAAGGATTTATAGAATTGCCGGCTGGACAGTGTGAATATAAAGTAGGAGATTTCTTCCCTTTTTACTCATGGAAAGGGGCTTTAAGTTGAAGCAATTAATTGATCAGTATGGAAGACATATTCATAAACTTAGATTGTCTCTACTTGATGCATGTAATTTTCGTTGTATTTATTGTATGCCACAGAATCCAACTTTTATGCCTAAGAAGGATTTAATGAGTTTAAAAGAGATTAAGCGTCTATCGTCAATATTAGTAGATCTTGGAATTGACGAAATAAGGGTTACAGGAGGAGAGCCTACCTTAAGACCAGAGTTTTTAGATATTATGAATGAGCTTTCAAAATTAAAGTTAAAAAAGCTTAGTTTTACAACCAATGGACTATATTTAGACAATCTTTTATATAGGTTAAAAGATATTTGCAAAAGTGTAAATTTTAGTCTTGATAGCTTAAATAAAGATGGATTTAAAAAAATGACTGGTTCTGATGATTTTGAACAAGTTTTAAGATCTATTTTCATCGCAAAGGATTTAGGATTTAAAGTTAAAATAAATTCAGTATTAATGAGAGGAATTAATGATAATGAAATTGAAGATTTTGTTGAATTTTCTGGAAAGTATAAGATTGAAGTTCGCTTTTTAGAGCTAATGAGAATTGGACCAGCTAGAAATAAATTTGAAAACTATTTTATTGGTGCCGATGAAATTATTAAAAGGCTTAAAAGAAAAAATAACTTAACATCTATAGATATGCCCGTTGATTCGACATCTTTTAATTATAAGTTAGATAATAGTGCAAACATTGGTATTATCGCTTCAGAATCTAAACCATTTTGTGGAGGATGTTCAAGACTTAGATTATCGGCTAACGGAGAACTGCGTCCTTGTTTAATGATTAATAGTGGGTATTCTATTTTGAAAAAACAAGCATACGAGATAGAGGAATTGGTTTTTAAAACAATGAGGCTAAAGCCAATAGGTAGAATCTATGAAGTTAGCCAGCCAATGAATCAAATAGGAGGTTAAGTGAAAGATTTTAATCATATAGATAGAAAAAATAATCCATGTATGGTTGATATTTCAGAAAAAGAAGATACTGCTAGATATGCTTTAGCTAGAACAAAAGTTTTACTTCCTGAAATTGTTATAGAAAAATTTGTAGATAATGATATCCGATCTAAAAAGGGCCCAGTTTTTCAAACTTCTATTATTGCAGGAACATCTGCTTTAAAACAAACAAGTAATTTAATACCATTTTGTCATCAGATAAATATTGAAAGTTCAAATATTGATATAACTTTAGAGGGAAGATACGCTATTGTAGAATGTAGTGTAAAGGCTTTTGGAAAAACAGGGGTGGAAATGGAAGCTTTAATGGGAGCACAAATTGCAGCATTAACAATTTATGACATGTGTAAAGCTTTTAGTCATAGTATTGAAATACAAAATTGTTATTTAGTTAAAAAAAGTGGAGGCAAAAGTGATTATAAAGCCTAATAAAGAACTTTTTCATCCGCTTGAAATAGCTATATGTGGTTATTCAAATAGTGGAAAAACAACTTTATTAGAAAAATTAATTAGAGCTTTTTCTAAGAAATATAAAGTTGGTTTTGTTAAGCATGATGCCCATAATTTTGAAATGGATAAAGAGGGAAAAGATACCTATAGAGTAAAGATGTCTGGAGCAAGCAGGGTTGTGATTACTTCTCCAAATAAAATGGCATCTATCATAGATAATCATCAAGATAAGTTCTTAATAAAACAACAGCTTTTAGATTCTGATATGGTTTTTATTGAAGGGTATAAAGAATCTTTAGTAAATAAAATCTTAGTATTTTCAGAA
>CBDEVA010000005.1:0-61000 GCA_965243505.1 Bacteriovoracaceae bacterium
GGAGCATATCTGGCACCTCTTCTTCCTTGGTTTCTTATAACTCCTATATCAGAAGGAGACAGTAAAAATAGGTTATTTGATTTCTCTTTTGTAAAGTAACTTTTAATTTGTTCTTTTTCTCTTTGGTTTAGCATATAATTTTATCATGCAAACAGCATCCTTTTTTATAATAGATAAAGAGATTAAAAAGGGCCCATACACTAAAGAGCAAATTTTAATACTCTTTGATCAAGGTAAAATTACCTCTAAAGATAGAATTTGCAAAGTTAATAAAAAAAATTATTTGACCTATAACATTAAATTGTCACCAAATTTAGTTAAAATAAATATTCGGGAGTCTGATATTCCACCGCCCCCTCCTTTGGAAATAAAAAAAATGTTGGAGGATAAACCCTTCAGTAAAACAAGAAAGTTTAACCTTATAATGGCAGTTATCGCTATAATTATTAGCTTACTTCCTTTGGGCTATATGGCATTATTTAATTATAAAAGTGTAAATATTAATGATAATTCTATATTTTTAGATATTTATAAGAAAGTAGAGAATTCTTTTAAAAGAGTTGAGTTAAAATCTATTTCAACTTTAAATGTTGATCCTATTGAAATAAGTCTAACTAGTAAGCCTAGTTTAAAATTAAGAGATTTAAAAAATAATTTTCAGTTTAAGTTTGGAGATAACTTGGCTTATGGAAGTTATCAAGCTCAATTTTATAGTTATAAAAATGGTCAAAAATCTCTTGTTAATTCAGAGATATTATGGCACTTGCCTGAAGATATGGATAAAAAAGCTTTTTTTAATAAACTTAAGATCAAGAGAAAAGATTGGAAAACTTTTTATAAGAAGCTTTTAAAAGAAGAAGAAAATAGTACAATTTTACTAGAACTTATTAACGAATTAATTGTTGCCGTGGAGTTGAAGAAAACTCTAAAAGAAGAATATCCTTTAAAAGTCGAGCAATTTATTAGAAGGACTAACTACATAAGGTCATTTATCAAAACTGAATATAGAGAGAAATTACCTAATCTTTTTATGTTGGCAACATCTCTTTATTCTCTAGTAGGTATATATAATAAAAATCTAAATAAAAATATTTTAACTGATATTAAAGCACTAAAAAACAAAGTCAATGCTAGTTATTATTTAGTAAAAAGATTAATTATAGGCCACAAAAAGGCAATAGATATAGTTTAATTTCATATAATATTATGGTACTTTTAGGCTAATATTGTAGGCAAGAGAATTTCTGTTTTTACAATTATTCAAAGGAGCATAACCTTTTATAGTTTTTTCTATTTTGCCTCCCCAATAATTTAAATCATGTTCATATATTACAGTTAAATCTTTTTCTATTATAAAATCTAAAAAACTACTTTTATCCTTGGTTGTCTGTCCAGGGTTAATATCATATCCCATAACCCAAGGTATATGAACATGGTGAGATGTTGGAATTAAATCTGCTAAATATATGAAATCCTTATTATATGGATGCATTAAGTATGGAGTATGTCCATGAGAGCATTTATAGTTTAAATAGTGCCCTTTTGTAAGTTCAAAGAATTTTCCCTCTTCTTTGTCATAAAATTTTAATAAGTTATTGTCTTTGTAATAATTTAATATGGGCATAAATTCATTAGACCTAAAAGATCCTATATCTCTAGCAGTAGGGTTTTGGGCGTATTGAAAATGTTTTTTATGAATATGACAATTTGAATTTTTAAAAACTGGCTCCATTTTTCCATTTTTATTTTCTCCTATTCCTCCTACATGATCAAAATGTAAGTGGCTTATAATTAAGTCAGTTAAGTCATCTCTTGAAAATCCTAGTGATTCCATGGCAGATACTATAGGACATTTATTAGATGAAACTGAAAAATTTTTATTAAATTTATCATCATGATAGTCCCCGATACCAGTATCTATTAGTATCAATCTATCTTTTGTTTTAATTAACATTAGTCTTAAAGACATTTCTATACGATTTAAATCATCACATGATACCACTTTATTCCACATGGGTTTAGGTATTATGCCAAACATAGCACCACCATCTAGCTTAAAAGTAGCAGGCTCGAGAATGAAATACTTGATACTTTCCATGAGTTAAAATGTATCACCGATAAAAGGAATTTGTCTTCTCTTATCATATGTTACATATAAGGAATTTATAAATACAAATAATAACATCAAAACATGTAGACCGTTATCACCTTGAATGGAAAGTCCGAGTACTGTTGTATGGGCAATTATAGCTCCAAGCATTACACCTAATGCAAGAAGTGCTCCAACCGCTGGTAGTATAGTTGTCAACATAAAGATACCACTTAAAGTTTCTATGATGGCAATAATCACTCTGCCTTGGGGTTCCATTCCAAGCTTTGTAAAAATATATACATCAGTGGCATTCATATCGCTGAAGAATTTTTTTAATCCTATTACAATTAGAAATATTGAAGTTAAAATTTGCATTGATCTTTTAATAAATAGAACTTTAATTAATAATTTTTTATTCATGCTGTCCTTCCATATTTATCATAAAAATTAAATGGAAATAAAATGTCAGAGGCAGATAATCTATCAAAACTAGTTTTTCCTAAAGATGCTAGCAATTGGTAATGATCTATTGTCATAGCGTTTACATAATTTTCAATTCTCTTTGATCTCGTTTTTATATCTAGACCTTTTTGTAGTTCTGGTTTATGGGTGGTAATACCTACTGGGCAATTGTTTTTATTACAACTTAAAGCTTGAATACAGCCCAATGCCAACATAAAACCTCTTGCGGTGTAACATGCATGAGCACCCAATGCCATAGCAATAAATTGCTTACTAGGACTAATCAGTTTTCCAGCAGCAATTATTTTAAATTTATCACTAATTTTTTCAGTGAGTGTAATTTCAGAGATGATAGATAATGCTCGATACAATGGAGTTCCAATATCATCCATAAAACTCTTTGGTGCAGCTCCAGTACCTCCCTCAGCTCCGTCAATAGCAAGGTAATCAGGAAAAATATTTTGTCTTTTCATTTCCTTTATAAGTTCAAAAAATTCTAAAACTTTTCCTAAGCACATTTTTATTCCAACTGGCAATTGAGAAACCTCTTGAACTCTTCTTATAAATTTTACTGTATTTACAGAGCTAGAGCATTCAGCGTGATAAGGAGGAGAGATAACATCTTTTCCCATAGGAACTCCTCTTAGCCTAGATATTTCAGGAGTAATTTTTTCCTTGGGTAAAATGCCTCCTTTGCCTGGTTTCGCCCCTTGAGAAAGCTTTATTTCAATACATTTTATTTGTTCTTTTTTGGATAGATTTTTTAATTTATCATCGCATAGATTTCCGTCTTCATCTCTTACTCCAAATTTTGCCGTTCCCATTTGAAATATTAAATCACATCCCTCCATTAAATGATATTTAGGATAACCCCCCTCCCCAGTATTCATGGGAATATTTGTATTTTTTGCTCCTCTTGCTAATGATAAGACGGCATTTTTTCCCAAGGAACCATAGCTCATAGCGGAGATCATTATTGGCTTAGTTATAGTGTATGCATTTGCAATACCTCTTTCTTCACCAAATGTTAGTTGGTAGTTTTTAATATCTTCTTTTTTAATTGGATAAAGAGAATGTCTCAGTTTATATTCTGTATTATTAAATTCAAGTTGTGACCCAAAAGCAGCTGATGAGTCAACTCCCTTAGCCTTTCTGTAGACCTCAGATCTTTCAACTCTAGAAAAGGGCCTTTCCTCAGTATCTCCAGAGTATAGATACTGTCTAAGTTCAGGCCCTATGCTTTCAAGCATATAACGAAGTTGAGCAATCCAACCATAATTTGTTAAGAGAGCATGGTGAGTTTGTACATGACGATAGTAAAAATTTATAGCTGTGGCCATGATACAAGTAACGGTTAAAAAATGAAAGTAAAAGGACACAAAGTATCCACATAAAAACATAAATACTGTTAGAAATGGGGGAATGGTATTGGAGATCCTAGAAATTTTCTCAAGATTAATTGAAAGACTAGAATCTGTGATATTAGGAACCATAAGTAATATTTATTTTCTCTTAGATATAAATAGCTTTCAATAGGTAGTTAAAATCTGCTTTTTTATATAATGTATTAGTTTAATCTACATTACTTAAATCTATATCTGAACAGATTGTGACACCATTTGAAACATCCTCGGTTTGTTTTAAGAATTTAAATTCCAAAGGATGTATATTATCATTTTTATAGTCTACGGAAATTATTAGATTTTTTGGACTGTGATTAATAAATTGATCGATATTAAGGGTAGAAGATTTATTCTCACTATTGCTATCTTCTTCTGTAAATATGGCTCGACTATCCTTTACAATTAGCATGTATTTAATTCTCTCTCTGGCAATATTGCTTGTTAGTGACCAACTGCTTGGTTGAAAGAAATCAAGGTAAAATATTGAATCTTTTATATACTGTTTTCTGCTAGAGGAAAGTTTATATAGTATCTCTCGACTAAGAGGAGTTTTAGCCCCCTTTATTAAACGATTTAAAAGAGAGCTACTTTCAAGTCTAATAATATAGGCTCCTTTGTCAATATGAGATTTTTTTAATAAAAAATGGATACAAATGCTAAATAGAGTAAATATTTTTGCCTGATATAGGTGAATGTTTACATGTTTTTTAGCTACTAAATTAAGTTCCTTTATTGCTACATTTAGGTCTAAATTACTTATATCCATAGAATAATATAACTATCTGAATTTTCATTAAATGACAATTATAGTAGTCACCTTCTTTTATAGAAAATAGTATACGCAAATATTCAATTTTATGTGGAAATTAGCTTTAAATACAGTAAATTATTATGTTGATATTGTTGGATATTATAATAAAATAAAGGGAGGATTTTATGAAGAGTAATAAAAGATTTAATTTTCAAAATAATAAGGGTGCCGGAGCTATAATAATGGCACTTGTTGTTCTTGGAATAGTAGGAGGAAGTATTGTCTATAAAATGAATCTAGGGGATATTTCTACTAAAATAACCGCTGAGACTATAAAAGATGTAAATGCAAGAATTGAAGCACAGAAAATTCTCGCTCAAGCGGGATTTTATATTGCTAATAATATTATTCTTTGCAAACAAAGTAACAGTGGGTCTCTCTGTTCTTTTAATAAAAACCATCCTGCTATAGCTAAAATAGCAGTAGAGGATTTAAAGCAGTATTCTTTCTTAGGCCATCAAAAAGGCGATAAGTTTGATTGGAGAAAAGCCAATGTAAATCCCTATAATTATAAAGGAGATATTAGTTTTACACTAATTGACAGCAGAAATGACCCTAAAATAAATATTACAGAAACTAAAGCAGATAAAGATCCTTATTTTGTAAAAGTCACTCTGAAATTAAAAGTTCCTATTTCTAAGTCTTCAAATAGGACAAAAGAGATCCTCTCAGAAATTGCTTATAGGAGACCTATCGCAATTCCAGACTTTAAGGTTTTAAGTAGTTCTTGTGCTTATCAGTGTATAGCCAGTTTAAATACCAATAATCCTAACCCTCCATGCCGAGGAGAATTTAAAGCAGATACTGCTTCTACTTATGCAATTACTGGGAAACTAACTAATCATGGGCCAGGAGTTTTATATGGAGTATCTCTATTTAGATCGGCAAAATATATGGGAGAGACTAAAGTGGATACAGGTTTAGTGTCTGTTTTGGAAAATGGTATCTTGATGCCTAATAATACAATAGAGTGGTCTGATAAGATTAAGTGTAAAACTATAAGTGCAACTAAAACTATTTCTGATAATAATAGAAATTCTATTTCTAATTTGATTCTTCCATCGGCAATTGCCCAAAATAGAAGTACTAGAAGAGAGGTTAGTCAGCATAGTCAAGCTGTAGGGGATTTAAAGTATAGTTTAGGTCAAAATTCAATGCTAGAACCTAATAGAATTAATGAGGATCTTAGTAGTAAATCTAGTACAAGTGTAGGGATTAAAGCTCAGAAAATCACCAATGTTAAACTTAGAATTATTCCTCCTCACTAAACTTTGATTAAATTATGGAAGATTAAATGAAAAAATGGATTAAGAAGAACTCAGGGATGAGTATATTGGAGATTGTTATTGCTGTAGGTATTATCTCTGTAGCAGCGGGTGTTTATATAAATCAAGATGCTCTTTTTAAAAAGACTCAAAAAAAAGCGGAGGCAACTTCAGTTGCTAAGGCTCTAGCGAGTCGCCTTTTAAATGATGTTTTAGATAATGTATTAAGTGGTAAAAAATTATGTAACTATATTTCTACTAACCAAAGCAAGGGAGGGATTGGGCCTATTAATATCAATTTGAGAGGTGTTAAGAGTAATGTTATTGAGCCTATTGAGGAATTGGGGAAACTTCGCAAGTGGAAAAAGGCAAAGAAAACTAGTGGTCAAGGTTGTGATGCAAATATCTGTGAATTTAATAAGAATAATAATTATTGGGAGTGTTACTTTAGTTTATTCAAATTTGAAAGTCAGTCAAATATTGCCAAACGTGATTTTAAGAAAAATTACTGTGGCTATGTAAAAATAGGTCTGAAAAATTTAAATTTAGATGATTTTAGCTTTAAAGATGCTTCTTGGGAAATTAGTTCTATTGATGTCAAAAAGGTTGGATTTGAAATAGAGACAAATATTAAGGGAAAATCTGCAGGTAAAACTGTAAATGAAACTGCAAAGTATTTTTTATGGCTTCCTGCTATTGGAAATTGCAAAAAAAGTGGTATGACTCTTTCATTAACGGGTATGGCAGGGGGAGATGAAACAGGAAATACTATTTATAATACACCGGGCTTTAAAGGTAATAAAAAGGATCCTTTGAATTTGTTTATTAGGAAGAGTCAAGTCAGAAGAGGTGTTTTAATTAATAATCAGTTTTTGGAGACAGATTTTCAACAAAATGTCCCAATATCTTGTAATGAAACTTATTATAAATGTCCTGGAGTAAACAAAAATGAAAGAATTTATGACCCTATAGAGTTTAGTGGAAATATTTCCTATAATTCGTACAATAACATTCAGAGTGGTTATTCAACAGGTATTTATGGTAATATATCAATTAGTATTGGTTCTTATAAAATTCCTTACAGTTATTCTGATACTGCATCTGACGGGGAATTAGAATATAATTTTAAGTCTTATAGTTTAAAAAGAAGTGTTTATTTTTCTAATTCTAGAGATTTTAAAATAAAATTTAGTAGAAATAGTAATCCTAATATGGATATCTCCAATAAAATATGTAGAAAAGCTTGTCCTATAACAGAACAAAGTAGTCCAAACAGTAGTGTAAATATTAAAATTACTTATAGTAGAAATGGAGGGGAATCTAATTCCTATCAAGAAAAGTTAGCATGTACTGCTTGTTTTATGAAAAATTGTGATCAATTTGGGCTTGGAACTTTTGGGCCAATGAATGAACTTCCTTCTCAACCATTGGATTCAAATATTCCAGAATGTAATTTAAAACATAACCTTGATACAATTACTAACTTAATACCATACTATGGCTATGACTTTATTTTACATAGCCAGTATGGTTACGCTATTAAAAATAATAACTGTATTAAAGCTAATAAAGATAGTAAAAGTTCAAAGTTTCACTATGGCTATGATAATTGTAATAAGTCTCTTCCGGTTTTGTGTTATAATTATGGACATTTTTTCTTAGTTAGAAATGAAGATTCTTCTTTGAAAAAAGCTCCTTATTATGATGCTCCTAATATTTGTCGAGATACTGGAAAAGAGAGATTTAAAGTCGCAGAGTTAGCAAGATTTTTTGGTCTAATTGCCTCAGATCCTAATGCAAATTCAAAAGATAATATGAATGTTCTTTCAAAAGCATTAGGTATTTCCAATATAATTACTATTAAAAATAACTTAGTAGAAATTGATGAGAAAAAAATGCATAGTATCTATAATTTAGCAACTCAAGGAATGTTTTTAGCCCCCCAACTAAATAATGATTTTAGATTGTATGACAATTGGGCCACAACAAATAAAATAGCTTCAGGGACATCTTTTTGGGTGGCATTGCAATATAAAAAACATTATGGCTTTATAGCTTTGCCTCCATTTATAAGAGTTGATTCTCCGAACTTTAATAGAAAAAATGAGGCCATATTTTTTGATGGAAATAAATTTAATAATAAAATCAATCCTTACTATGTAAAGGTGACAAGTAACTTAGCCTATCCAGTACTTTCAAGTGGGAAAGAACGAGCATATGTCTTAGTAAATAGTTTAAAATATCGAGGACTAGTTTCAAGTACTTATTCTTCCATGAAATGGAAAGGAAAAATTCCATTTTTATGTCGAGGCTCAAATGGAAAGTTTTATAAATCAAGTAGACGCTCTAATTCTTTCTCTGATGGAGAGCAGTTTTGTAAGCAATCTGGAGGAGGGTTGTTTGTAGCACCATCTACATCAGTTGGTTGGTTAATGGCTTTTGATGTTGCCTCTAGATTGCCTCAGAATAGATCGTTTCCTTTGCCCGATAGTATAATTTCTAGATTATCTAAAATTCAAAATAATATTGGTTATGATTTAAAGACTACAGTTAATTCTAATAATGCTGTATGGGTAAATATAAAAACCAAGGCTAAGAACTCCTTAGTAGATATTATAAAAAATCCTAATTTATGGAGTAATTATATTGGAAATTATTGGAGCTTGTATAAATCAATTCCTCCATGGTGGCCTAAGAAAAGTAATGGTAAGTATTATAGTTTTGCAGATTTTGAGGCAAATAAGGGCAAAATATTAAAGAGAACATATTTCAATGTTAATAAAGGTACTTATATTCATTATAAATTTTGTTATAAATGGAATTATCATGGCAATATTGAAAATGTTGTACAAAAACAGTTTAAAGATTCTTGCAGTCCTCTATATGAAGTTAAGTTTCAAGATATTACTTATACGAGATATAAGAAATCTCTCGATTATTATATAAAATCTTTAACTGGCAACTTTAATAATTATGAATTTACATTGGAAAACTCTCCTTAAAAATTTTACAGTGAATGTAAAAAATAAAAAAGGTGTTACACTAGCAGAACTGGTGATTTCAGCAGGGTTAATTATTTTAGTTTCTATTGGATTTTTTCAAATAACAAAAATGGTTCAAACTAGTATGCAGTCATCTAAGAGAAAATTTGATTCCTACCAAGAACTTAATTCTCTTTATAAAGAGGTTGTTAAGCAAGTTCGTGATTATAATAAAAATGAATTTGATTTATCAAACACTTATATTATTAAAAATGATAGAACTATACAAAAATACAAATCAAATAAAAAGACATCACCTTTTGTTATTAAAAGGATTCAAACATATTATATACAAAAGCATGAGAAATCCTTATATAAAAATAGCTTTACCATTGCTATATCTAATGATGAATATATGGCCAGTCGTTGTTTCACAGTAGACTCAGGAGGTGGAAATATCTCTTATGGATATCCTGTATTATCAAAGTATAAAAAGACTTTAAAGGTTAAATGTAGGGTATTAAATGGTTCTTCTAGTAATGATTTTTATGTGATTACTTTTTATCAGAAAAAGAAAACAGATAGGAATGGCAATATTAGCTATATTCAAAAAGTTTTTCCTGCAGGTTTTGAGGAAAAAATTAAAAAAGCAAAAGGTAAAGGAATTTCTAATAAAGATAATTTCCGAGGAGTAGGATTTATGTTGGTGTTTAATCAGAATAATACTAATTATTATAGTATTTATACTTATTCTCTTAACAAGGTAAAATCAGCATATAATGTAAATTATAAAGTCAATCAAGGTATATTAAAGGAAGAAGGAATAAAAGATACTGGATTCATGAAATTATAATGTATAATATAATAATTGCTTTTGTAGTACTTTCTTCTTGTAATTCTAATTGGAATGAACAATATGATTCTAGTATTGCCACTTATATTCACAAAAATTTGAAAACTAAACTTCCTAAATTAAAACCTGTTGATTTTCAAAATATTTTAGGAAAAATCCCTTCAAAAAGGGAATTGGAACTCGGCAGACAATTATTTAACGATACTATTTTATCTAGAAATAACGATGTAAGTTGTGCTACTTGCCACCTTGGTAATCATGGTTTTGCTGATGGAAATTCTTTAATAGTAGGAACATTGGGCAGGGGAGGGCCTAACGGTAATAATGTAGGAAGAATTTTTCCCTATGAAAAATTAAGTGTGGATAGAACTACTGGAGATGATAGTTTTGGACATCATGGCAATAGCTTTATGTTTAGAAACTCATTATCTACTATAAATGTGGCATATAGACACAATAAAATGACAAATAAAGGGCTATTTTGGGATGGAAGGTTTGGAGATTTGTTTTTTCAAGTACTACTTCCCATTCATACTCCTGAAGAAATGTGCGGTACCAATCCTGTAGTTAAAAATACAGATGGCAATAATATCTTTAGTTCTGCTGGCCCAATATTTTCAAAAAGTGGCCCTATCACCATTACTCATACTCATGCCACTGATTCTAGAACAGGAAGAGATTTAGGGCATTTTAACAACAAGAAACTTACTATTAGAGAAATCCCACTAAAAAGACCAGATGGTAATTTTTTAGTACCCGATCGCAATGAATGCTTGGCTTTGGCATTAGCAAAATTACATATGGTTGATTATTATAAAAAGACTTTTGAAAAAATTTACCCTGATGGGGTTACCGATACAAATTTAGCAAGGGCCTTAGCATCTTTTGTATTTACTCATGTTAGCAAAGATACGCCATATGATAGATTTTTAAAAGGGGAGAATAGTTTAAATAATCAGCAAATGTTAGGACTAGTTTCATATTTTTCTCCACTTGGAAAAAATATAAAAATTGCGGGTAAAAAAATAATGGGAGGGGGTTGTATATCTTGTCATGGTGGGGCAACCTTTGGAGGAAAAGATTTTACAAGTCTTGGGGTAAGGTCTGACAATCGCTCTTCTCTGTCACGGCCAAGTTTTGTCTTCAGTGGTAGTGGTGGTTTTTTTGATAGGCCTAGATTGCAAAGGGGACTTCTTCCTAAATGTCATATAAAGGGCTTTTCTGTTTCCGATGATAATAATTATGCTCCAGATATTGGGTTTGCTGGAGCAAGTTTTAAAACTGATGATTGTTTTAAGTTTAGAATCCCTCCTCTAAGGAATGTTTTAGATACTTTTCCTTATTTTCACCATGGTTCTGAAAATGCCAAAGGCTTTTATAGTAAAGATTATCAAGAAATTGCTATTGAATCCTTAAAAAGAGTTGTTAAATATCATCTAAGGGGTCCTATTAATTTTGATTTATATAAAATAAATCCTTTTAAGCCATTTATTGATCCTTTAAGACAAGTTGATCCATATGTTCCATTTTTCAGTCAAAACTTTGTTGATTATAAAAAGAACTCTTCCAATTTAGGCAATATATCTTTTCCTATTAAAATAAGCGATGAAACTATTAATGCCTTAGTTGCTTTTATTGCCTTTGGATTGAGAGACAAAAAGGCTACTATAAGGGGAGCTTTAAATAATGATGTTACTCATCCAAAGAGAGTAGCAAGTGGTTTCTATCCTAGTATCACCAGAGATAATGGCCATCAATTAGAGTTACCTAAGTAATAATATCTAATTTGTCTTTAACATTTTATTTATTATTATAAATGTTTTTATTATTATATAAGAGATATGTTCATGTTTTTATCTTATATTTATAAGAAAAACTGAGACTATATTATTCATATTAGAATCTCGAGGTAGTAATACTAGGTCAAGATAAGTAGTTAAGTGAGTACTGTTAGTATAATATATTTTATTATTAAGTCTAATTACATTAACAGCATGCTGATAAAGATTTATATTAGTTTTACCTACATAACTCATATATACTATTGCATGTTCTCCGTCTTTTTTCAGATGTGTTTTAATTCTTGATTCAAAATATTGATCCGAGTATTTTGATGGGTCACCACTAATAGTATAAGTAGATATATCTTGGTCTTTGTTGGTATAGTTTTCTTTTAAATAGCTTTTCAATTGATCTACAGGTAGAGTTTGTAGTTTATATGTATCCATATCTTTTGTAATGGTATTTGATAATTTATAGTTGTCAAATACTCCATCTTGAAAATAACCAAAGGCTCTTATTGCTTCTACACCACAAAATCCTGGTTGTATTGAACATCCTAACTCTATTCCTCTTTCTCTTAATAACCTATCGTTCTCTGTTACTAATTCATCATATTGCCCCTTTAGCTCTCTATTGATTTCCACAATTAGTTCTGAGGCATTATAATTTTTTGCTCTTTTTACCAAATATGTTTCAACACTAGCTTCTTCTGCTGTATTTCTGGAACAATAACTACCTTGAGGTAGGACTCTAAAAGATATAACGAATAAAAATAGAATTAATGCTATATTTCTCATATAAATATAATTTTAGATTCATAACATATCGGAATATTAATTTTTTTCTTAAGTGTTTTAAAAAATTTATAATTAATAGATTTAATTGATTTTAAGTGAGTAATAAGCTGGTTATTAGTATAATAGAAAATGCTTATGTGCTACTTTTTAATGTCTTATTTTTATATATTATTAAACTTTAGTAAACTATTTCAATTTTTGCTTGATTCTTTGTGTGAAAGAAAAATGGTGGCACTTTTATCCAAAACTCATTATCGTGATTATCTACTACCTTGTACTTTCCTCGCATATTTCCAGTAGGAGTCTCCAAGGGACAAAAGCTAGTGTATTGGAATCTTTTCCCTATTTTTATTATAGGAGTTTCTCCTATAACTCCTTCACCACATACATGACGCTTTTTTCTTTTTCCATCTATTACTATCCATTGACGACCTATAAGTTTTATATCCCTATTACTTTTATTATGCACAGCTATATTATAGGCAAAGAAGTATAAATTTTTTTTAGGGCTTGATTGCTCTTTTACATAAAATGGCTGGGCCAAAACTTCAATATTAGCTGTTTTTTCACTATATATATGCCCTAAAGATGAATCCATGAGGCCTATATCATATTAAAGCTTATATACTGTCAAATTTTCTTGCCAAACTGCAGTATTAAGAGGATATTCTATTTTTGTAAAGAGAGGTCAGTTTGTGTGTGGAATAGTCGGAGTGATTAGCTCCCATAAAAGTAGTGCTTATGAAGTATATAAGGGACTTTTAAAGCTTCAACATAGAGGGCAAGATGCCGCCGGGATTATGACATATGACTTAGATAAAAAGAAATTTAATTGTAAAAAGGACTTGGGGCTAGTTTCCCAAGTATTCTCTGATGAAAAATCTCTGGAAAGACTATCAGGACAAATTGCTATCGGTAGTAATCGTTATGCTACTGTGGGAAGTGACGATGTTAGTAATTTACAGCCTCTATTACATGGCCACCCCTTGGGAGTTGGAATGGTTCATAATGGTAATCTAGTTAACTACTATTCACTTATTGAACATCTTAAAAATAAGTATAAGTGGCATATGTTAACTAGTAATGATGTGGAAATATTTTTAAATTTATGGGGAGATAAAATATACAACGAAGAAGGTAGTTTATTTGAAGGAATCTGTAATTCAACTTCAGAGATTTTTAAAAAGGTAAATGGAGGATATTCAGTGTTAGGGGTTATGGCAGATGAGGGCCTATTTGCTTTTAGAGATCCCAAGGGAATAAGGCCTTTAGTGCTAGGAGAAAAAAATGGGTCTTATTGTCTTTCTTCTGAAGTTGTAGCTCTTAATTTTCTGGATTATAAGTACATCAGAGATATTAAACCAGGAGAGGTAATCTTCATAAATAAAAATCTAGAGATTCAAAGCAGGCAATTAACTAACCAAAGACCAAGTCACTGTATGTTTGAGTGGGTGTATTTTTCCGCTGCTGAATCTGCTATTGAGAAAAAATCTGTCTATAGTGTTAGGCTAAATTTGGGAAGGTTTTTGGCAAAGAGAGTAAAATCTGCAATAGACCTAGGAGAGATATCTCCTGATATTGTATGTCCTGTTCCTGACACTAGTAGGACAGCGTCTATATCTTTAGCGGAAACTTTAAACCTTCCATATAGGGAAGGACTTATAAAAAATCGTTATATTCATAGAAGTTTTATTTTAAAAAATCAAGCAGATAGAGAAAAGGCTGTGTCTTTAAAGCTAACCCCTGTTCATAGTGAAGTTTATGGGAAAAATATCTTACTTGTTGATGATAGTATAGTTAGGGGTACAACTAGTAGAAGAATTATTGAACTTCTTAAAAAATATGGTGCCAAAGAAATTACCTTAGCAATTACTTGTTCGGCCTTTCGTTATAGTTGTTATTATGGTATAGACTTTCCTGATCATAAGCAATTAATTGCTAAGGATAAGTCAGTGCAAGAAATTGCTGAGTGGACGGGGGCCAATAAAATAATTTATTTAGAAGAGAATGATATGAAAGAGGCAATTGGTATCGGTGATTTGTGTATGGCATGTCTTAATGGGAAATATCCCACTGATATAAAGGTAGAAGGAGAGAATTTTAATAGATATCGAGGATATGAACGATGAAAGCATTAGTGTTATTTGGAAGTAAATCAGATGAAAGTATCTATGGTTTACTAGTTGATCGTCTTTGTTCTGTTTTAGATGTAGAATTTCATGTGATTTCTGCTCATAGAGATCCCGACAAATTAGCAGAAGTTTTAAAAACTTCTGATTATCATGTGGCAATAGGAGGAGCTGGTCTTGCAGCACATCTTCCAGGAGTCATAGCATCAAAAATATCAAAACCTGTAATGGGCATCCCAGTTGCCGGAAACTTTGCAGGACTTGATTCACTTTTATCAATTATGCAAATGCCCTATGGTGTTCCAGTTTTATCTTCTGCCCCTGATGATATTATGGCCATTGTAGATTTTTTAAAAAATATTAAAAAGGGATTTTTTGATTCTATAAATGTTGTAATTAAGCAAAATGCACTCAATTATGAATATGTATCAAATGAATTAAAAAGATTGGAAAAATTATGTGGTGAGCATAATATTAAGGCAAATATTAGTTTTAAGACTGATAGTGAGGCTTGTAATATCGTATATATGATGACTGTTGATGATATTAAAAAATCTCCAAATGCTCCTTGTATTCATGTGCCGATTTTACCGCCTGATAGAAAAAATATTGCAACAGAGGCAATAAACTTTTTTGAGATTATAAAACTTTCCAGTGCTAATGCAGTTTGGACGGGAGTTAATAACTCCAGAAATGCATTATTGTCTTATTTAAAATTTAAGGAAGTATTAAGATGAAGAAACAAAAGCTTTTAAAACAAGGTTCAGTTAAAAATATCTATTCTACCAATTTAAAAGGAAGATATGCCTTTGAATTTTCCAATAGATTTTCAGTCTTTGATTGGGGAGCTATGCCGGATCAATTGGAAAAAAAAGGCGAGGCGATGGCCATTACTACTAATTTTCTTTTTGAGTTTTTAAAGCATCCAGAAAATTGGCAAAATTGGAATCCTACTTGCAATATTAATAATGATGAACTTCTAAATAAATTAAAAACAGAAGGACTTACCCATCATGGAATTGGCTGGGGTGGGGAGCTTGTAAATGACAGCATGAAAAATTGTTATTTTGTATCCTCTGTAGATGTAATTAAACCTAAATTTTTAGACAATAAAGTTAGCCCTTATTGGGATTATAGTGAATATGCAAAATCTCCTACTAATGCTTTGGTTCCTCTGGAGGCGGTTTTTAGATTTGGAGTTCCAAAGGGAAGCTCTTTGATTAGGCGTCTTAAAAAAGATGAAAAATATCAAAAAGAGTTAGGGCTTAAAACTCTGCCTAAGGAAGGAGATATCTTTGATTATCCTTTAATTGAATTTTCAACCAAATTAGAGGAGAGTGACAGATATTTAACGCCAGAGCAAGCAAAAGAGATCGCTCATTTAACAGATAATGAGTATAAAAAATTGCATGATTTAACTGCATTAGTTGCTTTGAGGTTAAAAGATTTATTTTTAAATTATAAAATAACACTTTGGGATGGTAAGTTTGAATGGGCGTTTATTGATGGTGATTCTGGTAGGGATTTTAAGATGGTGGATTCAATTGGCCTTGATGAGTTGCGCTTAACTTATAAAGGAGTTCAATTATCAAAGGAAAATTTAAGACACTTTTATAGAAAAACATCTTGGTATAATGCTGTAGAGTTGGCCAAAAAAGAGGCACAAGAAAAGGGACATGCAAACTGGAGAGAACTTTGCAAAGAAAATCCTCCTAAACTATCTGAGGATTTACAAGAGGGAACTTCTATGATGTACAAATCATTGGCCCATCTTTTAGCAAGAGGTAGAAGCCCTTTTAATAATGTCTGGGACTTGGATAAAATTGTAGAAGTGATGAAAAAATGGAGCTAAATAATGTACTTATAATTGGGTCGGGAGGAAGAGAACATGCTCTGGCATGGAAGATGTCCCAGTCTTTGATTGTTAAAAATGTCTTTGTTATGCCGGGAAATCCTGGGATGAGTTTTATCGATAAAGTAGTAGTTGTAGACGAGAAGATTAAAGATAATGTTCAAGTTGAAAAGTTTGCTTTGGAGAATAATTGTAAATTAGTTGTAATTGGCCCAGAGATTTATTTGTCTTGGGGTATGAGTGATCATTTAAAACAATCGGGTATATATGTCTATGGACCAAATAAAAAAGCTGCTATGCTTGAGACATCAAAGATATTTGCCAAAAAATTTATGAAAGAAAATGATATTCCTACTGCTAAATTTGAAGTTTACAGTAATTATGAAGATGCAATATCGGGTCTTGGTAATTGGGATATTAAAAAGGGAATAGCTATTAAGGCAGATGAGTTGTCTTCAGGAAAGGGGGTTTTGGTTACAGATAGCTTTGAGGAAGCAAAAAAATGTATTTATGATTTTATGATAAATACAAATTGTACTGTTAATACAAAATCATTAGTTATAGAAGAGCGCCTAGTTGGAAGAGAGGTCTCAGCGTTTGCAGTTTGTGATGGAAAAAGTTTTCTGCCAATTGGAATGATTTGTGATTATAAAAGAGTTTTTGATGGAGACAAAGGGGCAAATACCGGAGGTATGGGATGTTATTCTCCCTTTAATTGGCCAAACCCTAGTATAAAAGAGTTTATCTATGAAAATATCTTTAAAAAAACTATAGATAAAATGAATGAAAATAATATGCCTTTTTGTGGTACATTATTTGCTGGTCTTATGATATATGGAGATGATGTAAAAGTCATTGAATATAATGTAAGGTTTGGAGATCCCGAAACCCAAACTCTTATGCCGCTTTTAAAAGGAGACTTATACTCTGCCCTTTATAATGCCGCCAAAGGAGATATAAAAGATAGTTACGGTAAACTTACTGTTTCAGATGATTATGCAGTTCATGTGGTAATGGCATCAAAGGGTTACCCGTCTATTGATGGTAGTAAAATACTACTTGATAAAAAGATAACTTTTCCAAATCAATTACTACAATATGATAACAATTGTTCCAATTTATTATTTTTTGCAGGTGTTAAAAAAGATTATAAAGAAAGTTTAATCAACTCATCGGGAAGAGTATTAGGAGTTACCTGTATTGATAAAAATATTGATAACGCTCGCAACAATGCCTATAAGATTTTAAAAGATATATATTTTGAGGGAGCTCATTGGAGAAGTGATATTGGACAACAGAAAAAATAGTATAAGTATTTTATCTTCCTCAAACGGTACTAATGCCGAAAACATTATAAATTATTGCTTTAAAGAGAATATCTATGTATCGGGAGTAATTACCGATAACAAGAATGCTTTTGTAATTGAAAGGGCAAAAAGGTTAAATGTTCCTTACTTTATAATTGAAAAAAAAGATAAAACTAGAAGAGAACACGAGACAAATCTTTTAGATGTTTTAAAAGAACATAAAAGTGATTATATCTGTCTTGCAGGTTATATGAGAGTATTAAGTGAGGATTTTTTAAAGAATTTTAGAGGTGACCAAATTATCAATATTCACCCCTCTTTGCTTCCTAAGTATCCTGGTCTTAATGCATATAAAAGAGCATTTTTATCAGAGGATAAGTATTCGGGAATTACCATTCATTATGTTAATTCTATAGTTGATGGAGGTAAAATAATTATGCAAAGAGCATTCCCTCGCCTTCCAGATGATAGTTTTGATAGCTTTAAAGGGAGAGGAATGCAGCTGGAATACAAGCTTTATAGGGAAGTCTTGGCCAATTTATTTAATAAGGAAAATTGTGAAGAGTAATACTATTCGTCTAGAATTAGAGGAGCTATACCCTACAGATTATTATAATCAGTTAGTTGAATGTGCTAATGATGACTTTAATATGAATTTAAAAAAAATTATTAAAGTTGATTATTATTGCTTACAAAGAATTGATGGAGATTATTTTGATTTAAATAATGATTCAGAAATTAAAAAGATTAAAGAAGTATTTTCAGATAATATTTTAAATAAAATTCACTTTAAAAGCTACGATTTAACTTATAAGGGGCTGTTGCCTTTTGTGATAGTAGAAGTTAATTTTCTTGCGGGAGTTACCGACAATCCTGCAAATAGTGCAAAATTGGCATTGAAAATGGTTTCAATTGATTGTCAGGTGACAAGTGGAAAGAGCTATTATTTTTTTGGAGAGGCAAAGAGAGAAGATATTGAAAAATTTTCCTATCAGGTTTTAGGTAACCGCTTAATTGAGAGTATTAATATTCAATTATTTCCATTATATAAAAATAGAGATAGATTTAAAAATGTAACTCTTCCTCAAGTTAATCTTACGACAGCATCTAAATCAGATGTTGAGGTAATATCATTAGAAAAAGATCCTCAAATGTTACTAGATTTAAGTAAAGATAAAATGCTAGCTCTAACTCTCTCTGAGATGGAATGTATTCGTGATTATTATCGTCATCATGGGACAGATGATGACAGGTTAAAATATAACCTGCCTTCTTCTCCCACTGATGTGGAATTGGAGATATTAGCACAAACTTGGAGTGAACATTGTAAGCATAAAATCTTTTCTGCAAAGATTGATTATATTGAAGAAATTAAGGGAACAGAGAAAAAATTAGGTAATATGCAAATTGATGGACTGTTTTTGCAATTTATAAAAAAGAGTACTTTTGAAATTAAAAAGAAAGCTAAAATTAACTGGCTCATTAGTGTATTTGATGACAATGCCGGCATTGTTCGCTTTGATAGTAATATTGATTTTGCTATTAAAGTAGAAACTCATAACAGTCCCTCTGCTCTTGACCCCTATGGAGGTGCTTTAACGGGAATTTTAGGTGTAAATAGAGATATCTTTGGAGCGGGGATGGGAGCTTCTCCAATTGCCAATACCGATGTGTTTTGTTTTGCTCCTCAAGGGAAACTCTCTCCACAACAAAATAGTTTAATGCCAGTAGATCTTAAAACCCCGCAGAGATTACTACAAGGAGTTCACAGAGGAGTTATGGATGGGGGAAATAAAAGTGGAATACCTACTGTTAATGGTAGTATTTTTTTTGATTACGATTATGGAGGAAAACCTCTTGTATTTTGTGGCACTATTGGAGTTTTACCTCGTAAATTAAAAGATGGTCGAGACTCTTTTAAAAAGGTTATAAAT
The DNA here is from genome assembly GCA_965243505.1 of Bacteriovoracaceae bacterium. Lineage (GTDB taxonomy): Bacteria > Bdellovibrionota > Bacteriovoracia > Bacteriovoracales > Bacteriovoracaceae > CBDEVA01. The sequence continues at coordinate 19,669 of CBDEVA010000005.1, forward strand.
GATGGAGATTTAATTTTTATGGTGGGTGGTGCCATTGGTGCTGATGGGATTCATGGAGCAACCTTTAGTTCTATGCAACTTGATAGTTCTTCTCCCACTTCGGCGGTACAAATTGGCGATCCTTTGACCCAAAAGAGAGTTTGGGATTTTTTAATGGAGGCCAGAGATGCCGGTCTTTACAATGCTATTACTGATAATGGAGCAGGAGGACTGAGTTCTAGTGTGGGAGAAATGGCGACTCTTGCAGGGGGGGCAACTATTGATTTGAGTATTTGTCCTGTAAAGTATCCGGGCCTTCGGCCATTTGAGCTAATGATTAGTGAAAGTCAGGAGCGTATGACTATTGCTGTCTCAGCAAATAAAAGAGAGGAGTTTATCAATTTAGCTAAAAAGAGATCTGTTGTCGCTGCAGAGATTGGGTTTTTTAGTAGTGATGGATTTTTAACCATTCATTATGGGAAAAAAGTTGTAGCAAGGCTTGATCTTGAATTTTTACATACCCCCCCTTTAATGTCTTTAAAGGCGTTTTGGGATGGTAAGAGAGATAGAAAGAATTGGATGAAAACTAAACAAAAAGAGTCATTAAAACTAGAAAATAGTTCTATTTCAAAAATTGTTAAAAATCTTTTATCTAGCGAGAATATAGCTTCTAAATACAATTTAGTCTCCCAATACGATCATGAAGTCAAAGCAGCAACTCATATAAAACCATTTATGGGGGATGGCCCCTCAGACGCAGGGGGAATTTGGCTCTACCCTCATGGAGGAGAAAAGGATAATGTGGTGTTAGTTGCAAATGGTATCGCTCCTAGAGTGTCTCTGTATGATCCATATTATATGGCACAATTTGCTGCCGATGAAGCAATAGCAAATGTTATTGCTCATGGAGGTGAGTTAAATCATTGTTGTCTACTTGATAATTTTTGTTGGCCAGATCCTATTTATAGCGAACAAAATTCAGATGGAGATTATAAATTAGGGCAATTAGTTAGAACTTGTAAGGGATTATATGACCTTTGTAATATTTACAAAACTCCTCTTGTAAGTGGTAAAGATAGTATGAAAAATGATTATAATGGTTATGATAAACATGGTGACAAGCTAAGTATAAGTATTCTTCCAACTCTTTTAATTACATCTATTGCTAGATCTAGACTGGGAAAGACCTGCACTACAGGATTTAAACGTTCAGGTGATTTTATTTATTTAGTAGGAAATATAGGGTCGGGATTAGCAGCAAGTGAATATCAAAATTGCTTTTTAGTTGATAAAGAGCTTGATTGTCTACCAGAGATTAATTTGGAAAATAATTTGAAAATATATCAATTTATGAACTTAGTTCATGCTAAGGGCTTATTACAATCATCTCATGATATATCAGATGGAGGACTTTTAATTTGTGCTATTGAATGTATGTTTACTAATCACTTGGGAATATGGTTGGATATTCAAACAGAAAGAAATTTTATCGATGCTTTATTCAATGAGGCAAGAGGTAGATTTGTAGTTAGTATTTCCCCTGTCCATCAAGAAGAATTTGAAAAAAGAGCAAAAAATATACCTTATTTATTTTTAGGGCAAGTTCAAGAAGATAAATGTATTTTAAATATCAATAAAAAATTAGCATTCTCTGAGACAGAGAGTAGATTATATCAAATGTGGAGTGGGGAAAATAAATGAGGGCACCAACTTTTTTAATTTTTGCTGGAGATGGCATAAATTGTGAAAATGAAATGAAATTGTCCTTTGAACTCTCTGGTGCTAACACTAGAGTTATGCATATAAATGATATTGTAACTAATTTGAATATATTTTCTGAAATTCAAGGAATTGCTTTGCCTGGAGGGTTTTCCTTTGGAGATGAGTTAGGTAGTGGTCAGATCATGGCCCTTAAAATTAAATATAATTTAAATGAGCAATTAAAAAAATTTATTCATTCTAAAAAACCAGTTATAGGTATTTGTAATGGCTTTCAGATACTGCTTAAATTGGGACTGTTACCTCATGTTATGGGAGAAGGTATATCTGTGGCATTGGCACCTAATATTTCTGGTAAATTTATAAACCGTTGGGTAAATCTAAAAATAAAAAATAAAAAAAGTCCTTGGCTTAAAAGTGCTAAAGAACATATAAGGCTACCCATTCGCCATGCTGAAGGTAGGATTATTTTAAAAGATAAGCAGGATACCTCTGAGAATTTATTTAGAAATAACCAAGTTGCCATGGTTTATAGTGAAGATGTCAATGGTTCCTATGAAAATATTGCTGCAATTTGTGATGATAGTGGACTGATTCTAGGAATGATGCCTCATCCAGAGGCAGCAATATTTAAGGCCACATCTCATTACTATGAGGACGATCCTCTTGAATATGGAGATGGAATTAGTTTTTTTAAAGATATTGTAGAATATATTAATGAGAGTTAAAGAATAATTATTTATGATAAAAATAAAAAGAGCAATTATTAGTGTTAGTGATAAAAAAAACTTAATTGAATTTGCCTTAAAGTTAAAGTCTTTTGATGTAGAATTAATTGCATCAGGGGGTACGGCAAAGTATCTAAGAGATAACCAAATAGAAGTCACTGATATCAGCACTGTTACAGGTAATCCAGAGGCTTTTTCGGGTAGAGTTAAAACCATAAGCTTTAATCTTATAAGTTCTATTTTATATAAAAGAGGGGATGCTAATGATGAAATGCAGGCCAAGAATTTAAATATATCTGCAATTGACTTAGTGGTGGTTAATCTCTATCCTTTTGAACTTGTTGCAAGAGAAAATAGTGACCATGACTTGTTAATTGAAAATATTGATATTGGTGGCCCTACATTAATTAGGTCTGCTGCTAAAAACTATAAACATGTGGCAGTTGTAACTGATCCTTGTCAATATCAAGACCTTATTAAAAACTTAGATTTAAATAGAGGTAGTGTAGATAGTAAAACTTTAAAAAGCTTAGCATTGTCTGCTTTTGAAATGATTGCCCATTACGATGGAGTTATAGCTAGACATCTGTCTTTTGAAGATAAAAGAGAAAATTATAATTTAACTATTTCTCCCATAAAATCAAGAAAACTACGTTATGGAGAAAATCCTTACCAAAATGCATGGGTTTGTCCAGATTATAAAAATAATTCCTTGGCCTCACTTGATAATAGCACTGGTAAGAAATTATCTTATAATAATTATCTAGATGCAGATAGCGCCTGCCGTTGTTTGTGGGAATTATTTGAAATAAGTAAAGATAAAAGTGCTGTAGTAATTGTCAAACACGCAAACCCTTGTGGTGTGGGAATATCCCCTTTGCAAAAAGATGCTCTTTCTATAGCATGGCAAGGAGATAGCGTTAGTAGTTTTGGTAGTATTGTTGCCTTTGGTAATGTGTTAAGTGAAGATTCTGCAAATTTCTTATCTGATAAATTTATAGAGGTAATTATAGCTCCAGATTTTTGTAATAAATCAATAGAAATACTTTCAAAGAAAAAAAAATTAAGACTTCTAAAACTTACAAAAATTCCAGATACATCATTAAGAGTTCAATCTATATTGGGAGGGTTCTTAATTCAAGAAGAAGCTTTATACAATAGAGATATTATAATTAATGAGGTAACTAATGAAAAATTTATAGATATTAGTAAAGAATTAATTGATATTGGTATGATTATTTGTAAGTATTTAAAGAGTAATGCAGTAGCAATTGTGCAAAAAGATAATGATAATATTTCATTAGTCGGAGCAGGAATGGGGAACCCTAATCGTCTTTTGAGTGTAAAACAGGCAATAGAACAAGCTTCTTTAAACAAAATAGACCTAAAAAAATGTATTCTGATTTCTGATGCCTTTTTTCCCTTTAAAGATAATATTGAACTGATTGCAAGTAGTGGTATAAAGTATATTATTCAGCCAGGGGGAAGCATAAAAGATAAAGAGGTAATTGAAACTTGTAATCAATACAAAATTGCTATGGGGTTTACTTCTTATAGAAGCTTTCGTCATTAGTAAGGACATTATTATGAATATTAATTATAGAGATGCCGGTGTTGATATTGATAAAGCTGAACGATTAGTTAATAAGTTAAAGATTAAGGTAGAAAAAACTTATAAAGATAGAGTTCTTCAGGGGATTGGTGGCTTTGCTTCTTTGTATAAAATAGATGATAAAAAACTTTTAGCAGCAGGAACTGATGGTGTAGGAACAAAGTTACAAATAGCTAAAATATTAAATGTTCATAGTAGTATTGGTATTGATTTAGTCGCCATGTGTATTAATGATGTAATTTGTACAGGTGCAAAACCTCTTTTTTTTATGGATTATATCGCATGTGGAAAATTAAATGAAAATATTGTGGAAGATATCCTTGAAGGAATACTTGAAGGTTGTCAGCAGAGTGATATGCCATTAATTGGAGGGGAGACTGCAGAGATGCCAGGTATGTATAATGATGATGAATATGATTTGGCTGGTTTTGCTATCGGTGAAATATATAAAAAAGATCTATGGGATGGAAAAAATATAAAAAGTGGAGACTCTATAATTGCATTACCATCTTCAGGGTTTCATTCAAATGGATTTTCTCTAATTAGAAAATTGGTTAATAAAGATGAGAGAGATCTCCTTTTTAAATTATTAACTCCCACTAGAATTTATCATCGTATTTTGGATGCAGTCGATAAAAGTTTGATTAAGGGGTGTGCTCATATTACTGGAGGAGGATTTTTAAATATTGCTCGTATTAATAAAAATTTTGATTACAAAATTGAAAATTTAATACCTATGCTAGACTTTATGGATGAAGTTATAAATAGAAGTAAATTATCAATGCAACAGCAGGCAAAAACCTTTAATATGGGAGTAGGTCTTGCTTTAATTACCGAAAATAGTGATAAGCTTCTTTTGCAATTAAAAGAAGGATTTTTAATGGGAAAAGTTATAGATGGTAATGGGAGAGTGATTTTACCAAATGGGGATATTTTATGAGTAAAATAAAAAAGATTACTGCTCGTCAAATAATTGATTCTCGAGGTAATCCTACAGTAGAAGTAGATATAACGACTTCCTTTGGCGTAAGTAGTGCCTCTGTTCCCTCTGGGGCTTCCACGGGAAAAAGAGAGGCTTTGGAATTAAGAGATAATAGTAGAGATTATATGGGGAAGTCAGTTTTTAATGCCATCGATAACATTAGAAATAGAATTGCTCCAGAACTTATTTTAAAAGATTGTACTAAACAAAAACAGTTGGACCAAATAATGATAGATATAGATGCAACAGAATATAAATCATCATTAGGTGCAAACGCTATTTTACCCGTTTCCATGGCCATCGCAAGAGCTGGAGCAGTGGCATCTAATAAGCCACTGTATCAGTACTTAAATCAAGATATAATTGGCGATAACTCTCCATATGTAATGCCAATGCCACTTATAAATGTCATAAATGGAGGGGCCCATGCAAATAATAATTTAGATATTCAAGAATTTATGATAGTACCTCATATAAAAGATGATTTTTTAAAAAATATACAGGCAAGTATTGAAGTTTTTCACAATTTAAAACAAATTTTAATAGATAATGACCACCAAGTGAGTGTTGGAGATGAAGGGGGATTTGCACCTTTATTAGCAAGTAATGAAGTAGCACTTGATTATTTAATTGAAGCCATTGAAAAAGCTGGCTATAGGCCTGGAGAGGATATCTCTTTGAGTTTAGATGTAGCTGCAAGTGAATTATGCTTAGATGGTACTTATAAAATGCAAGATAAGAATTTAAGCTCTTGTGAAATGATTGATTATTTTAAAGAGCTTATATTAAAATATCCTATATATTCTGTAGAGGATGCTCTTGATGAAAATGACCATGCATCTTGGAAGGTATTAACTAGTAAGTTAAAGAAAGATGTTCTTTTAGTAGGGGATGATTTATTTGTAACAAATAAAAAAATATTAAAAGAGGGGATTGAGAATGGAGAAGCAAATTCTATTTTAATTAAAATAAACCAAATTGGTACAATCTCTGAAACTATTGAAACCTTAAAACTTGCAAGGGATTTTAATTATAAATCAATCATTAGTCATAGGTCAGGGGAAACGGCAGATAGCTTTATCTCTGACTTAGCTGTTGCATGTACTTGTGGGCATATTAAAACTGGTTCTGTTAGTAGGACTGATCGTACAGAAAAGTATAATCAACTAATAAGAATTTACGAACAAACACTAGCACCTTATTACAATATAGGCTAATCTTTTTTTAAAGTTTATTTCTTTATAATAATATAATTTAAAATTAAAGGGAGAGGTAATGATACTAAAGTTTTTTATATTCCGTGCCGATTTTAAGTTAGTAGTAAATAAGGAGAATTAAAAAGTGAACTGTGATAAAACTGTGATAAAAATGACATTATTTATATTACTATGCGTATTTGTTGATTTATATGCTAGAAGTGAAATTCCTAGAGAAAATGTAATTGATGAAACAGCAATAATATCTATATGTCGTAATGCATTTGTTGAAAGTGAAGAACATATTAGCAAATGTATTAACTCAAAAAAAGATTATGACCATATAGAATTCTGTTATAAAAAATTTGCCAATGATAGTCCATACCATCATATTCAAAAAGAGAGATATAATAAAATATTGACTTGTATCAATGACAATTCTCTAATTTAATAAATGTTTTAATCAATTAGAGCTTACTTTACAAAAAAATCCTATGAGTGTATTTTTTTATATGATATAACTTTTATTATGTTTGCAAAGTTTTTTCTTTTCTTTTTACTATATATTTATTCAAATTCACTTTTTTCTGACTTTTCTGATAATTCTTTTATTTGGGCCAAGAATTTATTATATAAGGGGGCAACATTAGATATTTCAGGAAAGTTTTGGAAATCCAATGGCTATTTTAGGGCAAATGGAGAGGCAGTAGGATACAATGATCAAGATTCCTTTAGCTATATTGAGCAAAATACTAAAATTAGATATGGACTTTCTCGCAAAATTGAATTGGGAGTTGGTAACACCTATCGTTCAGTACAATCCAATGAAAATTCAAATACTATGGAAAACTCTGGTATTGATTTAATTCGACTATATAGTAAGTATTATTTTAATACGACTGGTAAACAAAAAACTCGTTATGCTTTGCTTTTGGGATATGGCCACTCTATTAATAAAAACAACTATTATACTACCAGCATAGATCCTGACGAACCCATTGTTATTGGAGATGATGCAAATTTCTTTGATATGGGAATTGTTATTTCACATGGTAAAAAACATATTGTGAACTTTTTGGTTGATTATATTCATTATAATGAAAATTTAAGTCCTGAAGTTTACTATGATATTCAAAGTAAATGGTTGTTTAGAAAATCAAGTGTTGCTATAGGTGCTTATGGAATTTATTCTTTAAAGACGGATGAATATGCAGATGAGCCCAATAGCAAGCCTGCAGTTCAAAGGGGAATAACTAGATTATACAATAGCATTAATCGTGAGTACATTGCACCTTATGCGCTTTTTAATTGGAAACTAGGAGTAGTTAATGCCTACTTAAAAGGATTTCAGGTTATAAGAGGAAATGATACTGATAGAGGTTTTGGTATTAGTACCGGCTTTATAATTCCTATAAAAAAGGGAAAAACTTATGCCTCTACAGTGGTGAATAAGTTTAAAAATTATCATCTTGAAGCATCTATTGTTACAGTTTCAAACTCTGGCATGTTCTTTAGAATAGATAAAGGTGCTTATTCTGGAGTTGAAATAAATATGCTTTTTGATATCTATGAAACTGATTTTTTTGAAAAAAATAATTTAATAGCTAGAGGGAAAGTTGTTAGAATTAAGCAGTCAACGGCTATTGTAAAAATTGTTCAAAGGTATAAAGATGTTGATATCAAAATTGGTTTTACTGTCCGAGGTAATACAAATTTACCTTAGAGTATTTTCTTTAGAGAGTAGTATGTTTTTGTAAGTTATTTAGAATAGATTTTGAGGAAAAATTATTTTTGCTTTATTAATTTAATTTTCTTATTTTATAGCTTTAATATATACATGTAATATAAAAACTCTCATTAAGTTAACCTTTTTTTGTCAATAAATTCAATAGGTTATATACTATTATAGAACAATGAATTTTGAGATAAAAAATATTGTAATTTCTTTGGTAAAATTTTTTCTGTCAATGTATAATTGTAGTTAGTATGAAGTTTTTTTTGACAGCTTTATTGTCATTTGCCTTTGTAAGTAGCATATATGCCAAAAGGTTTGCTAATCAGTTTTTAGAATTTGAACTTCCTCCTCGTTGGGAATGTGCACTAGAGGGTTCTGAATGGGTGTGCCAAAATTTATCTAAGGAGAGAAAAAAAGAGGCAATTATAATATTTGCTGCTAAAATTAGGGGTCCTACTGATTCTTTGGATCAATATTTAGGATACTTAAAGCAAAATAAAACCTTCTCTCTTCCAAATGGCAACACTCAAGTTTCAGAAGCAAAGTATTCCAAAATAAATCTAGTAAATGGTCATCGTTGGGTTGATGCTCTTCACATGGGAAGTGAGGTTCCAGGGTTTTATACCCGATACCTTGCTACCGTTAAGAGAGATCTTGGAGTGGTTGTGACATTTTCAGTTTCAAAAGATCATTACACTTATTACCAAAAGCTATTTGATACTATGATTTCTTCCTTAAAAGTTTTTAGACAAGCTGCGGCTAGTACAAATAGCGGGCTTGCCTTAAAGAAAAAGGAGGATAATCTCTTAGATACTAATGTAGAACTGATTCCAGATTTTGTTGGCCAAGTCAATATAGGTGTAAATCAAAAAAAATCAGGTAGCAAAGATAGCGACGATACGAGCTTTTCATTGATTTTACTATTACTTATAGCTATCGGAATATTCGTTGCATTAAAATTTAGAAAAAAGAAGAAATAACTTTGCTAACAAAAAGTTAACTTTACTCCTAAAGCTTTCTATAATATACACTTGCCTATGAGGAAGATTTCTTATTTGCTTCTTTTTTTGCTTATGATTAGCTGTAATAAGGAGTATCCACTTGGAAGTCGCGAGAATCCCATAAAACTCTATTTTACTCCTTCGGCCGATAGTGGTAAAATTTTAATTGAATCAGAAAAATTAAAACAATTTTTAGAAAAAACAACAGGATATTATTTTAAAACTGCAATCCCTGCCAGCTATATTGCCGTAGTTGAAGCGTTTGGTAGCAAGAGAGCAGATGTTGCTATGATAACTTCATTTGCTTATTTACTTGCTAGAAAAAAGTACAATGTCAAAGCTCGTCTGCGAGCCATAAGAGATAATAATGCTTTCTATCATGGTCAGATTATAGCTAGAGTAGATAGCGGTATAAACTCATTATCTGATATAAATGGCAAAAGTTTTGCATATACCGATCCATCCTCTACTTCAGGATATATTTTTGCCGCAAGTTTACTAAAAAAACATAGTATTACTCCCTCTAAAATTACCTTTGGCATGAAACATGACAGTGTAGTTACTATGGTATATCAAAAGCAGGCTGACGCTGGGGCCACCTTTCATACAAAAAAAGAAGGAAAACCTGCTGACGCTAGAACACTTGTTCAAAATCAATTTCCAGATGTGCTTGAGAAAGTTAAGATTGTCGCATTGACTGAAAAGATTCCCAATGAACCCATTGTATTTAGAAAAGATATCTCTGATGACATTATTAATAAAATAGTTGATGCCTTTGTTTTATTTTTTAATACTAAAGAGGGAAAAAGTGTTATGAGTAATATGTATTCTATAGATGGTATAATTCCTATAAAAGATTCCGATTATGATCAACTTAAAGAGTCAGTAAATAGAATAAATTTAAATGTAGAGTCATTAGTTAAGTGACATATGTCAATAGTACTAGAAGTTAAAAAGCTCAATAAGATATATCCAGGCAATGTACATGCATTAAAAGATGTTTCTTTTTCTGTACGAGAAGGTGAGTTTTTGGTAGTAATTGGCCTTTCTGGTTCTGGAAAGTCTACTTTACTTCGTTGTATAAACCGCCTAATTGATTCAAGTTCTGGCTCCATTTTGTTTAAGAATAAAGCTATAACCCATATTGCCGGTAGAGAGCTTAGAGAGTATCGTTCAAATATTGGAATGATCTTTCAACATTTTAATTTAATTCCTAGAAAGAGTGTTTTAAATAATGTTTTAACGGGAGCTTTTTCAAGGACAGGAATTTTTAAATCAATTATTGGAAATTATGGTAGCGATGAATATCAAAAGGCAAAAGATATTATCGATATTGTAAATATGTCTGGAAGAGAAAATAGTCGAGCAGATAAATTATCCGGAGGTCAACAACAAAGAGTGGCTATCGCTAGAGCTTTAATGCAAAATCCCAAACTACTTCTTGCAGATGAACCAGTTGCAAGTCTTGATCCCTCTACTTCTCATTCAGTTATGAGTTATCTACAAAAGGTAAATAAAGATTTAAAAGTCACTGTTATTTGTAATTTGCACTTTTTATCTCTTGTACGTCAATATGCAACCAGAGTAATAGCCCTAAAAGATGGTGAAATGGTTTATCAGGGAGATCCTAGCGACATAGATAAAGAGTGGTTTAAAAAGATCTATGGGGAAGAGGCTCAGGAGGTTACTGTTGAATAAAAGTAGAAAAGCTATAATTGATCATTTTTTGGCTTTTTTGTTAGACTTTTTTATTTGGACATATATTTTTTTGGTATGTCATAAAGTTATTTATCAAAGATATATCTTAAACCTTCGTTATATAAATTTAAATTGGAATGAAGTTTTTATTGCTACCCTTTCAGGGGCAGTTGTTGGTTTTTTACTTATAAGTACACCTCTATCTATAGGTAGAGTTGTAAAAGGAATATATAAAAGAGATGAGAATAAACTTCTTGTTAAAGAACCTTTCTTTATCTTAGGAATTTTTGTTTTAATCTTAACTACCATTGTGGGAATAAATACTACTGAAGTTTCTCTAAAAGAATTTTTGTCATCAGAGGGGATTGCTGGAGCTAAAAGAATTTTTTCTGCTCTTTTGTCTCCTAATTTAGAGATTTTAGATCTTGCCATTACAAAAGGTATTGAAACCATTTATATTGCTTTTATGGCGACATTACTACCTCTTCCGGCAGCGTTTTTTTTGGGTTTTTTTGCCTCTAGAAATTTAACTGACTCCAATATTATAACTAGAATTTTGTATGTAATAATTCGCTTTTTACTAAATATTACCCGCTCTATTGAACCACTGGTGTGGGCAGTTATTTTTTCTGTTTGGGTGGGAATTGGCCCTTTTGCGGGCATGTTGGCTCTTTGTTTTCATACTATTGCTTCACTAGCAAAGCTTTACTCCGAACAAATTGAATCAGTTTCAGAGGGGCCCATTGAGGCCATGAAAGCTGTAGGAGCTCATCCTATTCAAGTAGTATGGTATGGTGTTGTTCCCCAGATTATATTACCCTATTTATCTTTTACTATCTACCGTTGGGATATCAATGTCCGTATGGCCACCATCATAGGTCTTGTAGGAGGAGGGGGAATTGGAAGCTTACTAATGCAGTACCAAGGACTTGGTAGATGGAATGAAGTAGGCCTTCTATTTATTATAATTGCTTCAATTGTATGGATAATGGACTGGGCAAGTTCACGAATAAGAGAATCCATTAAATAATTTTATGAATGCCATAGCAATTATAATTGGCGATGAAATTCTATATGGTAAAACTATTGAAAATAATGGTAGCACAATTGCAAAATATCTATCTGATTATCAAATAGAACTTTTAAAAATAGAAGTCATTGGCGATGATGAAGATATCATTATAAATACCATAGAAAATGCCTTTTTAAACTGTAGCTTAGTTATCACTTCGGGAGGATTAGGTCCAACTCCTGATGATAAAACTAAAGGAGCAGTTGTCAAGCTCTTTAAAAAAGAATTAGTTGTATCAGATCATGCAAAGTCAATTGTGGATGCTCATTACAGAAGAGATAATAGAGATATATCAAAAGATAATTCTTATCATAAAATTCCTCAGGGTTTTACAGCAGTTTATAATCCTAAAGGGTTGGCACCAGGGTTATTTTATAGATTTAAAGAAAAAATGCTACTTACTACCCCTGGAGTTCCTCACGAGTTAAAATCTATGCTCCATGAGGAATTTATAAAATATCTTCCAGATGAATATAAAAGCAAACTAAATACACCTGATAGAGTTTATATTAGAACTAGTGGAATTGAAGAGGAGAAGATATTTTTTTCACTATGTCCTAATCTATGGGATGAACTTTTAGCTTTTGGAAAAGTTAGCTCTCTTCCAGGATGTCAAATTCCAGGAGTAGATATTGTCATTTCTTTAAATGGAAAAGTTAAGCAAGCAAAAGACAAAATAATTAATTTAATTAAAACATCTAAATTATATGATTATGTCTGGAGCTTTGATAAATCGTGGCCACAAGATATACTTTTTAAAAAATTGAAAGAAAAAAAAATGACTATAAGTTTTGCTGAGTCTTGTACTGGTGGATTAATTAGTGATATTTTAACTAATGTTGCTGGAAGTTCAGAGGTCTTTAAAGGGTCAATTATAAGTTATGGTAGTGATGTAAAAAAAGAAATTTTAAATATAAGTGAAAGTTCTTTTAAAAACTCAGATGCAGTAACTAAAGAAGTTGCAGAAGATATGGCAAATAATGTTCTAAAGTTACTTAAGACAGATATTTGTGTTTCAATAACGGGAGAGATAGGCCCTCTATCTTCAGGAAATTCACCTATTGGTACAGCATTTATTGCCATCTCTACAAAAGATAATTGTATTTTTAAAAAAATATTCTTTAGAGGAGATAGAAAAACCTTAAAACAAAAATTTGCCTACCAAGCTATTTACTATGCTATTGAGTATATAAATAGCATGTAAATTTTATTAAAATTATTATATATATTTTCTTAGTTTTAAATAAATCTTCTGTTCAATTTCTGGATGCTCATAATTATACTTCAATCAAGAACAAGATTTAAATCTGTTTACAGTTAGTTGGCAATTGGTAAAAGATATTAAATTAGGAGCTTTAAGAGAAAATGAAAATAAAGAAGAAGTTTTAATTGAAGAATTAATTAGTTAAAAGAGGACTTGTGCTATAAATACAAATGATTTACCTAATGTTTTAAAGGGAAAAATATATAGAGGTTTAGTGTAAAATATTCTAAAGATGATTCCTGTTGTATGTTGATTCCTAAAATTTGAAAATTGTACATATTAAAAAAAGAAGAGCTTTTAAAGCTCCTCCTTTTATAAAAAATTATTAAGTTTTATGTTATTTATCAGTTTTTATATTATTGAGAGTAATGTAGTCTAGTACAGCTAATTGTAAATTTAGCAAAGTAATTCCCTCTTCTTTGCTCTGTGAAGATATCAATAACTGCTTTAACATAACCAGTTCCTTCATCTATAATAAAGCTAAATCCCCCTTTTAAACCCGAGCTATTCTCTCCATAAGTAGAGAAAAACACATTAGGAGAATAAAATTCTTCTAATGTAGCTGTAAATACTTTAGGGATATTAAATCCATTTCCATTAATTATTAATGTTCCATGTATCTTCTTTTCTGAAAGCTTAGTATATTTTAGTGTGCAAGGTTGGCCTTTATGGTATCCCATATCTCTTGCTATATCTGAAGCATTACTTACTACACCAGGTATTGTTACTCCTGAGCCATAAGATAAATTACAAATAAACATAAAACCGACAGTAAATAGTTTAATAAATTTCACTTAAAACCTCCTTTTTGGTAAATTTGATATTAAAATTTATATATAAGCACTTAACAACTATATTATGTAGTGTCAATTAATATGCTTCCATAAATTCTATAAAATAAAGGCAAAAAAAGCATATAACTATCTTTAATTATTACATTAAGTTCTATTTACTTATTGGCTTTTAATTTATGAATAGTAATATAGTAACACATTAATCTTACTTCATAACTTGATACATCAGTAAAAAGGAGTCTTGATCAGATGTAAATTTATTTTTAGTGGCAAATCTCACTGTTTGTAATTAGGGAAGAGTTATTAAATCGATACCATATTTATTTAAATAAGATACATCCATATGTAAAAAACCATCGTCTCCATGTCTTGTTCCCCAAGAGTTTTGAATTTTTAAAGTTTTAAGCTCTCCTTTATGATTTACTTCATATCCTACAATTAATACTGCGTGACCTCCTTCTGTTTTTAATTGTTTGTTTACTCCATGGGATGTTACTTTGCCAGTTTCGTTATTTATCAGGTTATATTCTTTCTTTGTCACAGGATCAACATAAATATTATCAGTTACTTCAAAAGATATATACACTGGGTTCTTATTATCAATTTCATTTTTAATTATTTTTAAAATTTTACCAGTGTCTTTATTATATGTTTTTATGATTTCAGAAAACATATTTGCTCGAGGATGATTTTTTAATTCTTCAGGCTTTAGAGGGATATTTTTTTCAAAATATGCAAATTTGTTTTTTTTAGGCTTTACATTTTTATCATATATAATTACTTCAGTTTCAAAATTCACTATGGGATATCCATCAGTATCTAATTTACTAAAGCCATCATCATAAAACATATAATAGTCTGATGATTTGCGAGTCAGATAATTTATTTTAAGATTAGGTATTAAATCAGCAATGTATTCCTTATAAAATCTTAAGGGAGTATATATTTTGTTATTAAATGTAAATTCTTGCTTAAAATCTCCAGAGTATTTTTGAACTTCATCGTCAATTTCTCTAGCATATTTTTCTCTATACCTTTGAATTTCTTGTTCTTTTAAATGGGGTTCGATATCTTTTTTTAGTATCTTCTTTTTTTCTCTATAAAACTTATTTAAAATTTCTCTTAAGCTATTATAGAGTTGAGTTTTATGAGGCTCTTTATCATATGCAATTGGTAGTTTATAAGCAGATTTTGGCATAATTCCAAAGCTTTTTATATATGCCATATAGTCTACAAACATTGCACCTTCTTCAAAGAGTTCATCTTTTGTATCTAAACTGTTATAAAATAGGTTTTTTTTCACTTCATTGGCAATGAATTGACCGTAATAATGTTTTGTTGAGAGTTCTACTTTTTTGCCTAATTTTTTAAAGAGAACTTGCTCTAAAAAACTAGTTCCTGCATATGCCCAACAGCCACCGATACGGCATTGATCTTTTACGGCAAGTGCCTCTATTGTAAAATCATAGTATCGTGCTTTATCAATGGCCTTAAGACCTTTCTTAAAACTAGGAATGTATTTATTAAAACTATCGATAGCACTTATAAATCCAGAAGTTTGACTTTCTTTTATTTCAATTAACGTTCTTGTAATTGCCACTTGAGATACTTTTAATTCCTTAAAATAAGGTGAGCCAAGCACAGCTTCTCTTATTTCTGGAACATCTAGGCCTTTGTTAAATGCCCAATCTATCATATCGGTAAGATTTGTAGCAGAGTTTGCACTTTCAGCTTTTAATTTTAAATGCTGGAGAAGATTTTTATAAGCATAGGAGTACTTTATAATTGATTTGGTAAAATTTATACAAGTATTATCAGTTGGGATAATATTATTTCCGTTGCTGGATAAGCCTCTAAAGTTATTTCTTGAAAGAAAGAGTGATATTACTAGTAATATAGCTATAGAAATAATAGTTTTCTCTTTTTTTAGCTTTGTCATCTAATAAGAATTATCGATAAATTGATTAACTAACTTTAAGATTTAAAGTTAGTTATATAATGATTACAGGCACTTATAAATGTCTAAGATGTATATATTTATAACTTATTGAAAAAAAAGAAAGTATTACTGTTTAAGTTAGAGCTTTGTTTAGCAATATGATGAAGTCGGGACATACAACTATCCTTAATTATTATACTTAAGTACTGTTTACTTATTAGCGCCTATATGCTATATGTCAAACCTTGTAGTACTTAGTTTACTAATATATTTGGAGTTGTTTTTATGAGAATAAAAGAGCTTTTTATATTTATAATATTTTTATCTATAGCAAATATTGTTAATTCAAATGATATAATTAATCCTAGTAATAATGATTTATCATCAGAAAGAGAAGGCATTGAAAATTCTTCAAATTCAAGTGGAGTTAATTGTAATACAGAACTTAAATTTTGTAGCTATATTGTAAAAAATCTTTTAAATGCGAGTACATTGAGACAAAGATTAGAGGAAATATTATTTCCTAATTCTGCAATAACTCCAGATACTGGATTTCTTGAGGTAACTAGTACTAAAGGATTAAGATTTTGGTTTAATGATCAAGAGTTGTTAGATAGAGCAATAAAAACGATTGCTTTAGTTGATGATTATGAAGGGTTTTATGGCTCTGATTTAGTAGAGGTGTCAACTGAAATCTATGCTCTAACCGGTTCAGCATTGTCTTACATTGAAGCTCGCTTAGGTATGGTAAATCCTTTAGATGCAGGATTTAATTGGAATGTCTCAGGATTAATAGGAGGAGGAATAAATTTAAATACTAAAGTTGGTTCAGGAGTAATTTCTGCTATTTTAGGAGCAGGTAAAGTTAGAAGTAATATAAAGCAATTAAATAGGGTGGTTCAATTAGTTCCCAATTTTAGCTCTATGGACTTTAAAAAAGAAACCGGTATTCATTTCTCTATTACTACCGGTAAATCAGGAAAAGAAGTGGCAGGAATTTCAATAAGTGGAAAAGTTTCAATTTCTAAAAAAGATAATAGCTTGGTTCAAATTAGAGACTATGTTGTTCGTTATGGAGTTCCTATAATTGATACAGGTGATGCTTTAACAAGGGTTATGATTTTAAGGCATTCAGTTCCTTATTTGTATCTCTTAGATAATGTTACTAGTGTATTGGCCACATCAGTAGAACAAGTTGAGTCTACAGAAAAAGGAGGAGGGTTCCTTTTTTATGATAATGATAAAAAGAAGAGCTATTCAAAGATGATGATTTTAACTAGAGTTAAAATTTATAAATTTGATGAATATATTGATTTAATTAGAAATCAGCAAAATAGAAATAGTTTACATAGTGAATTTACAACTGAAGATATTGCAAAGCTACCTAAAAGAGGTTTTGCTGATAATTATCTTTTAGATAAAATTAAATTGCATACTTTTTATTTGCCGTCAGGTGAGAGAAGAGTTTTGCTAAAAATTGACGGTATCTATGCCTCTCAGGAGAACTATAAAAAAACAGTCATTATAAACGTTAGAGGTGGAGGTGTTAGTATGGATAGGATGGTTGAAGTGCAACATTTAATGCTTACAGGAATACTTCTTGATCCATTTTCTGAAAAAGCTTTATCTCAAACCCATTTCCCAATAGACATTAGTTCTAAATATTTTAAGACTAAAAATAGTAGTTATAATAATATAGTGAAAAAAACTTTTTATTATAATACTGAAACAAATTCTATTATCACTAATTAAAATTATGAATACTATAAAAAGATTTATATTGACCATTATATTGTTGGGGAATTTTTCAACATATGCTTCAAAAGTAGACTTTCCACCTTATCTTTTAACCATTGATCAAATTATATTTGCCTTTAAAAAACCATTTGTTGAAAAAATTAAAGATATATATTCCAATTATGTTGTAATTGATGAAGGAAATGTAAGGAAGTTTAAAGTAGGTGGGAGTTCTATTAACTGTGCTGGTAAAGTTTTTAATTCTAAAGAATCAATCTCTGAAATTCGCTATGTAAAAAATGAGTCAAAAACTAAGGCCAATTATGTCATAGGTTATCATGGTTGTTATGGAAGATCTTTTAGAGAGAATATTTATATAGAGGGCGATAATATAAAGATAGATTCCACTAATAAAGAACTTCTACTTAAAGGTAAGTATTCTATGGAATTAAATCCAGGGGAAAATAAAAAGACTTATATCTTTAAGGATTTGCTAAATGAAATAGAGGTTATAAAAGTTGTTATGAATAGAAATAATAAAGGATATGATGCTCATTTTTTCTCTGATAGAGTGAAATTGTTTTCTGTTTTTTATCGCCCAGAGAAAGGAAAATCTATAGCGTACTTTAAATATTTTTCATATTCTGTAAGTTTTAAAAATAAATTTGTTTTTAATAATAAATATAATTTTACTCAGAGAATAAGTTTTACTCCACATAAACTAGGTACTGAAATGTTTTTTAATTCTCATAATACTAAAATTTCTAAAAGTTCATTTTTGGGAGTTGTTGAAACTTATATATTTAGTCCTTTAACTGCCATAGGAAATCATTATAAATCTATAGTAAATTCAAGTTTTCCTCGTACAAAAAAATCTACTAGTAATATCACTAATAAAAAATTAATTGATGAATTAGATGTTGCCCTATCTCGTATAATAACGCGTTCAGATTTAGTATTAGTGGAACAAACTATTAGAGAATTGTTAGAAGCAGCAATAAATGACAGACTTGAAGACAAAAGATGATGATTATAATTAAAACTACTGCTTTAATAATATTGTTCCTATCACCAGTATATGGATTCTTTTTTGACAGTAATTATTATATTAGTCAAAAAGATTTTATAGATCAATTCTTCCATAGAATAAAACTTAAAGTAATTGAAGATACTTATAGTAAGTATGCCATTTTAAGATATGATGATAATTGTAGAATTTCTGCTAACTATAATATTTGTGTTTATCAAAATAGTAATGATAATATTTTAAAGGAGGAGGTATATTTTTCATGGAAGACAAATAGCTTAACTCTTCATTTAACTAGAAATGACAAGTTCTTGGAATTTGCAAATATAGATAAATTGTTTTGGATTGAAATTCCTTATCCTCCTGCAATTGGCAATTATAGATTGTATATTAAATATTTAAGTGGTCCTATTTATGGAAGAGTAATTGATGTTGATATTAAAAATACATCTAGTTCTAAGAGTATGTTTATAAAAACTCGAATAACTCATTTTGATGCTAGCGTCTTTTGTACTATAGATTTTGTTACTAATTATCAATCAGAAAATATTGTATTGAGAATTAAAACTAATTGTGGCTATGATTATCATAATAATTTTTATATAGTTTTTCCTATAGACTCGCAAAACCCTTCAATTATATATAACAATGGAGTTAGGGCTACAAAAAATGACTTTAATAACTTTATAAATCGAGTCTTAAAACAACTAAAAATTTAGTATGGTCTCTTTAGCCTTTAACTAAGTTAAAACTTTATCGGAAAGTTCGTTTTTATTTTCTTCTTCCTTATTTAATGGAAAATATCTTCTTCCCAGTTCTCCACATTCATTAATTCCAGAAACTATGGCCTCTATTAAATTTTTCTTTTTTAGATTATAAGATATACTTTTAATAATTTTCTTTAATTCTTGTTTGCTAAATTTTTCTTTAACTGCAATATCAGTTAAAATTTCAATTTTATGTTCAAGTAGGGATATAAAGATTAAAATACCGGTTCTTTCTTTTGTTTGATGGATGTTGTGTATAAAGAAAGATTCGATTGCTTTTTGATGGACTTCTTCTTTTAATTCACTTCTTGTACTAAAAAATCTTTTAATCTTAGATTTATAGGGCAAGAGATATCCAATAAATAATGCAGGCAGTTGTGACCAAATATAAATTACAGGATTTTCTATGGATATAGGTAATTGATAGATTATCATGGGAGTTGCAAGCGCAAATAAAAGAGCACACCTAAAGTGAGCAGCAGGGTAAAAGTCACTTTGTTTTAATATCATGGGAATAATTTCAAGTTTATTTAATTCTTCTGCTTTAGAAACAGCATCTTCAATTTTTTTGCAGTCATTTTCAGTTAATTTCATAATCACCACCCTCCGCTAGCACCACCACCGCTAAACCCTCCGCCTCCAAAGCCTCCACCACCAAATCCACTACTGCCAAATCCACCTCTAGAGCCTGCTGCCATAATAGCTGGTGCAAATAATAACCAGCTGCTAGTTCTTGTTCTTCTTCCAAATATCATCATTGACAAAAACAAAAATAGAAAAAAATAAAAATTTGTTTTATCTCTTTTTCTCTTATAAGAGTATCTGCCTATTGGTTTTGTAGATGTTCCTAGAGACTTTAAATTAAATCCTGAAAGCTTTGCCATATTTAAAATGGCAGCATAAATTCCTTGATAAAATTGTTGCTGTTTAAAAAATTCTGATGTGTAATCAATTATTCTTCCAGCTTTTATATCACTAATATCTCCCTCAAGTCCTCGGCCAACTTCTATTCTCATTTTACGATCATTAATTGCCATTAGAAATAATATGCCATTATCAATTTGTTTTTTTCCTGGTTTCCAATTTTCTACAACCCTTATTGAATAATCTTCAATGGCATTGCCTTTTAAGTCTTTTACAATCAAAACTCTTATATCTGCTTTTTGACTCTTTTTTATAGTTAAAAGTACTTGCTCAAGAGATAGCCTTTGATCTTCTTTTAAAATATTTGCATGGTCTATTATCATGGAACTTGGCTTGGGAATTGCCAGTTCATTAGAACTTATAGATAAAACCATTAGCAAACTTAATAATAAAATATGCATTTTTAAAATTTTACTTCAGGAGCTTTTTTTATTTCTTCAGAGTCTTCAGGCATAAATTGAGGCTTTTTCTTATGTTTTAAAAATATGGCATTATACCAAGACTCAGGGGGTACAGTTACAAGATCATTAAATACCTTTATTGCTCTAATGTAACGATTCCTGGCTACGGTAATTCTATTTTCTGTCCCCTCTAATTGATGTTGTAAATCTCTAAAATTTTGATTTGATTTTAGCTGGGGATACCTTTCAGAAACTACCATTAATCTTGATAATGCATTGCTTAATGCGCCTTGTGCCCTTTGAAATTTTACAATGTTCTCTGTAGTTAAATTACTAGCATCAATCTTTGTTTGTGTTGCCGATGCTCGGGCTTTAATTACCGCATTTAAAGTTGATTTTTCATGTTTTGCGTATGCCTTTACTGTATTTACTAAATTTGGAATTAAGTCACTTCTCCTTTTATATTGGTTTTGTACCTCTGCCCAAGAAGCATCTACTTCATTAAATGCCATAGGAATACTTCGCATTCCGCATGAACTAAGAATTAAGATTAAAAGAAGTAAAGATATTTTCATATTACTTGGAGTATTAACTTAGATAATTGGCTTGTCAAGGTTTTGGATTTAAGTGTTCTTTGAGAGGAGAATGGCATATATCTTTTTTTGCTGTATTTCCATAGCACATCCATGTTCTTAAAAGATCAATATTTATAACATCTCCCCCACCATGATAGGAGGAAAATCCTATAGGATCTAAAGTTGATACAATAATAAAAGTTTTACCCTCTAACTTTTCTATGCCTCTAGTTGATATTCTATATTGATAAACTCTATATTCACTATATATGCTAAAACTAGTAAAGATTAATATTATAGTTATAAATGTTTTAATTAAGAGCATTTTTTTGGGAATTGAGCCTTTGTTCAATTTGCTGAAGAAAAAACTTTATTAGAATTGTTCTATCCGTTTCATCCATAGTTGCAAATATAATATATTTATCACTGGTTTTATAAATTCTTTGAAAGCGTTTTATGAGTATTTCTGCTTTTTGGATTTCTTTATAAGTTAGACTTTTTTTATCACTACAAGCCTTTGCAATCCAATCTCTTTCAAATAATGGATACCAGCCATTTTTTCCCGATTCAATTATAAACTCTTCTAACGCTCCTTGCATAAGACTCTAATTTTTACAGTATTACTTAAATACTACCAAATTTAACTCTCTCTCTAATGTATAGGTAAGAGTTTCCTTGATGCTTATTGTTGTGATAGTATTTAATGGAGGTATAAAAGGGGTTATATGTGAGGATTACGATATGTATATTTATACTTTCTTTTAGTTTGTATGCTCTGGAGGATTATACCTACGAAGAAGGGTCAGACTATTCAGCTTCATCTAGCTCAACTAGAATTGCTCCCAACTCAGGGTTTTTTCCCAAAACTTCTGTGCAGAAATCAGTTGAGAGAAAAGCTGCAATTTCTAAGAAAAGCTTTAAAGGTAGTGATATTGCAGTATCAACTTCTTTTAAGTCTATTGATATCGCCTCTTCTAATGCAGAAAAGGCAAAAATTGTAGATTTTAATATAATTATGAATACGGGTCTTAATGTGGCATTAGGGCTTTACCATTGGAGAACGGTTTCAGTTGATGGTAATTACTTTGAGAAAGATTCAAAAAATAAGAGCCATAGTGGCAACACAAAATTGTATGCAAGATTTAATTGGTTAAAATTTGGAGAAAGCCATGATGCAACTTCTGTGGATTTACTTGCAGGATATAGCATGGGAAAGGAAAGTTCTCTTTTGGCAACATCTAGCGATGTTAAAATGGTGGGTATTAGAACCTTTAAACAATTTTATATATTAGCGTTAGGTATTGGATATAAAATGTATTTTCATGATAGTACGACATTAAAGGATGAAGTTGCTATTTCTGATGTTAAAAATATTCATGGCAATTTAACTTGGATTATTAGTTCTAACCTTGGTTTTTCAACAGAAGTTGGCTCATATAGCATATCTGGTAAAAAGTCATCATCAGACCTTTTTGCACAAAAATTGGAATATAGCTACATTCAGCCAAGATTGCGTTTTAAAATTGCTAGACGTTTAAATATTGAACTTGAGACCATATATAGTAATATTGAAAGTTTCAAAAAAAATCCTAATTTTTTAGATGCTCGTCTATGGAATTATAAAGGTGCTTATGGGAACTCTATTTCTGCAGGGCTTATATTTACCATTTAAAATAATTTATAAATATATTGACCTGCTCTTTTAAACTCATCACAAAATCCGGGCAATCCACTATTCATGCAAATTAAATAGGCTTTTTTAGGCAATTGGTACTCAAGATATGGCTTGCCAAAATAATACTCTCTTTCAGGCATTATCATAACCCCTGTCATAGAATAGTCTTCGTACCCCGATCTATTTATTTCAAAATTAATTACATTTACTTTTCTATTGTTATCTTTGATACATTTTGCATCCCCAATATATATGGATTGATCTTCCCAATTATGTGTAGGAAATACACAGAATTTTGCTAAGTCTTTCATTTGAATAAAAACTTCTCCAGTTTGAATATTTTTACAAATATTATACTCTCCAAATTTCTCACTATTGTTTTGATAGTCAGTTTCACCGTCTATAGACCAAGAGCAGTGCTTTGCATTTTCAGGAATAGAAGTACCGTTGTTGAAGAAGGGTAGAGAATATTTATTACTATTACTACTAATTTCTCTGTCACTTGCATAGGAGCTAAGTTTTGCTCGTTGCTCTCTGGGCTGTCCACAACTTACGATAATTATCATTAGCAATATTATTGCTTTGTTTATTAAAATTTTCATATTCATGCAAAAATGCTTATCGTAAAGTAGGTAAATAAAATTTAGTAAATTAATCAGTATATAGTAATTTCATATAGTTATGGCAGGTGTTTTAAATACTTTTGGATTTTTAGGCAATTGTATAGCTTCTCTTGTTTTTTGGATTTTATAAATATTTTTGTCAATTATCCGATAAGTTGTTTGCGAGGGTATATTTATATGAAATATTTGGGGTTAACTATAAGTTTTGTAATAATTACAATAGTTTTATTTGTAATAATATCTCCTTACCATTTTTATAATTTTGTTTTATTAAATGGTGTTGATAATGACCTTTTAAAGTTAAAACCAGTGAAACAAACTTTTTTTACAGGAAATTTAAAAGAGTTAAAAATAAGTTCCTCTGGTCTAGATGACTTAAACTGGAGAATGATGCACTTTGATCATGTGCAAATCCCTCTACCTGTTCGTAGCCCTTCTTATTTATTTTACCCTTTGATTGATTATAATAAAGAAAGGACTATACTAGGATTATCTCTATTAGATGCTAAGAAAAAACAAATTGTTAAATTGTATGTGAAAAAAGGAGAAAAGTTTTATCATAGTTTTGAAGATCAAAAGATATTTCAATTGCCATTATTTAAAGAAAGACTTCAGAATATTGCAAGTCAAAAAATTTGGGACGATCTTTTCTCCCTGCAAATACCTCATGATCAGTTCTTAGAGGATATTAAAGAGTTGTTTTCTTTTAATAAGACTGTGAAAAATGGATATATAGATTTAATTTATAATTTATATATAATATCTCTTAGAAATAAATTTTTTCCTAAAACAACAGAAAAAATTAATTTTTATAAAAATAGAAAAATAGGTGTTGTTGAACTTAATACTATTGATGAACAAAAAGATAAGTCCAAAAAGTTTAGGAAGGAAATAATTTATTTAAAGGAGTCAGATCAGCTATATCAATTACATCTTTGGACATATTTAGAAGATCAATTGGCAATAGATTTTAGAAATAGATTACTAAAGAAAGTCCGTCAAAAAGACAGTTACCCTGATTCATCAATAGCTATTTATGCTATATATCAGAATCTTAGCTACCAAAAGAAAATTGATCAAGAAGGGTTAATATATTTATATTCTGCTTGGACTCATAATATTGATAAGAGAGGATTTTTAAAGGAAATGATTCAATTTTTAGAAAGAGGTTCACATAACCAGATTCACTTAACCCCTCTTTATGAATATGCTTATAAAAAATATGGAACATCTTTTTCTCTTATTGAAGATAAAATTAAAGAAACCAGTGAAGAAAAATTAAAGAGAAAAATTAAAGAAGAAGATAATAGAGAAATATCCTCTATAAAAAATAATGATGATAATTTTGAAGATAGATTTAAAAATGACCAAGATAGAATTGATTATCATTTAAAAGAAGCTAAATCTAGCGATTTCGATAGTGATAATGATGAAAACTCTCTCATAACGCATTAAAAGTACTTGTAAGAAAGTAAAAATATTAAAAGATAAAAATTTCTTCAAAAATATTTTTATCTATTTGTAGCTATATTACTTAATTCTTTTATTCTTTTTTCTAAGTTTTTACTTGTTGTCAAAGATCTTCCAATTACTAAATAGTCAGCATTATTTAAAATGGCATCTTCTGGAGTAGCTATTCTTATTTGATCAGTTCTTTCATTAAGTTGATCATTGAATCTTATTCCAGGGCAAATCTTTATTAAATTATTATCTTCTCTTAAAAGTGCTAATTCATGTACAGAGCATACAATACCATCTATGTTTTCATTTTTTGCAATTTTTACTAATCTTTTAAATTTGTCTTCATTAAATTCTAATGATGTTAGTATACTTACTCCTATTATTTTTGTATTTGGAAGATATTCTTTTGATGATTTCATGGCGGCCTTTATCATTGAAGAACCGCCATCTAAGTGCAAAGTTAAAAATTTAATAGGGAGTCCCTGCAAGGATTTTATGGAGGAAGAGATTGTATTTGGAATATCATGTAATTTTAAATCTAAAAAAATATCTATATCAAATTGCTTGTTAATATTCTTAACAATATTTGGGCCATATAAGCAGAATAATTCAAGACCAATTTTTGCAGTTTTAAAGCTTTTATTTGTTTTATAAATGAAATTGTTGATATTATCTATAGAGGTTATGTTATCAAGAGCTATTATTGTCCTGTCTAGAGCATTCATTTTACAACAGTATCTTGTAAACTAGTAGGAATTAATTCTCCATTTATAATTGAGTAGCTTCCAAGTATGGATTCAATCACAGCTTTAATATTTTCTTTACGAGTAAAACAAGGTATGGAATGAGTTATAGCAGCATTTCTTATGCGTTCACCATCAGACTTTGAAGAGACAAAATTGTCAGGAGTGTTAAAGACAATTTTAATTGATTCTTTTTCAATTACATCTAAAATATCTTGAGCATCACTTTGTTCTCTCTGATTAATTTTATATACCTTTTTACATTCAATTCCTTGTTTTTTTATATAGGAATATGTTCCAGGTGTTGCAAAGAATGAATAGCCCAATTGCTTAAGAGATTTTAAGTATGGGGTTATTAGTCCTTTGGTATTATCTGCAAGGCTTATTAAAATAGCTCCTATTTGGTTTAATTTTGGATAATTCCCTAAATAAGATTTCATTAATGCTTTATCCTTATCATTATCAATTCCCATAGTTTCACCAGTTGAGCGCATTTTGGGGCCTAATATTATATCGTCTTTTAAAAAGCGATCAAATGGAAATGAAGATTGCTTTACACAAAAATAATTTGAAACTTCATCATGCATATTTGCAATTTGCCCTCCTAACAAACTCTCAGTGGCAATATCTGGAAGTGATATTCCATATGCTTTACTTAAAAACGGTAGAGTTCGAGAGCCTCTGGGGTTTGCCTCGATACAATAGATTTTTTCATCTTTAATGGCATATTGAATATTTATAGGGCCCACTATATCTAATTTTTGTGCCAGCTTTATGGAGATTTCTTTGAGTTTTTTATAGGAGGCATCAGTTAGCATTATAGTTGGAGTGATCATTCCAGAATCTCCTGAGTGAACACCTGCATGTTCAATGTGTTCACAAACTGTAAATACAGTATTGCCATATTTATCACGAATTAAATCAACATCGTATTCTATGGCAGAATCCAGGTAATTTTCCACTTGCAAGTTCATGGTAGAATTTTTAATACTATTTTTTAAACTCTCTGGTAATTGGTTGATATCTTCATGAGAATAAAAGATATACATAGATTCTCCGCCTATTACATAACTAGGTCTAATAATTACAGGCATTCCAATTTCTAACATAGAGTTTAATAATTTTTTATATCCATAAACTTCCATAGATTTTGTTTGGGATATTCCGCAATCTTTAGTTATTTCTGTAAACAGTTTTCTGTCTTCAGTTTTATTTATGACATTATTTGATACTCCTAAAAAATTAAATGTTTTAAAATTAGTTCTATAATCTTTTTCAATATAACTTCTAATTTTTATTCCCGTCTGACCACTAAAGCAGGCAATAATTCCATATGGATCTTCATGGCATAAAATATCAAAGATATCTTCAGAATAAAGAGGAGATAAATATAATCTGTTTGAAGTATCATAATCAGTAGAAATTGTTTCGGGGTTAGAATTTATCATTATTGAATAGAACCCTTTATTTTTTAGATATTGGCAAGATTTTACGCAAGAGTAATCAAACTCAATACCTTGTCCAATCCTATTGGGGCCAGATCCAAATATGACGATAGATTTACCATTTTCTTTTAGTGGAGTTGCTTCGTTTTGCCCAAAATAAGTACTGTAGAAATATGGAGTTATAGCATTAAATTCTCCAGAGCAGGTATCAACAGCTCGATAATTTGGAAATAATTTATATTTGAATCTAAATTCTAATATTTCATAGGGAGTTTTTTTGGTAAGCATGGAAAGGTATTTGTCACTAAAGCCTAGTATTTTGTAATCTATAAAAATTTTGGGGTCAAATATATCTATATTTGATATATTATCTTCTGCCCGCTTTAACTCTTGCATCTTTTCAATAAACCAAGGATCAATAGCTGTTAAATTATTTATCTCCTCTGTCATTAACCCCAATCTTAATCCCTCTAAAACGGTAAGAAGAGATAATTGTTTAGAGCCTTTAAGCCTTTCTTTAATATACTCTTTATTTATTTCAATAGGTGTTCCTGGTAGCTGAGATATTTGGGGAATCTCAAACCCCATTTCTAGTGATCGCAATGCCTTTAAAAATGCTTCATTAAAATTTGAACCCAAAGATAATACCTCTCCTACAGACCTCATTTTAGGTCCTAATCTTTGAGAGGATGTGGGAAATTTACTAAATGGAAATATAGGTATTTTTATTGCTATATAATCAAGAGTTGGCTCAAATGCTACCGAAGAAGCTTTAGTGATATCATTAAATATTTCTTCAAGGGATATTCCCATTGCTAAAAGGGCAGATATTTTTGCAATAGGATAGCCAGTTGCCTTTGAGGCAAGGGCGGAAGATCTAGAAACTCTGGGGTTCATTTCAATAACTATTATATCGTTTTCATCAGTAGGATTTATGGCAAATTGTATATTGGCACCACCGGCGACAACCCCCATATGCTTAGCAATAGATAATGCCATAGTTCTTAATTGCTGATAACAATTATCACTTATAGTTTGAGCGGGGGCAACAGTTATAGAGTCCCCAGTATGTACTCCACAGGGATCTATATTTTCAATAGAACAAATTATAACCCCATTTTTATTCTTATCTACCATCACTTCTAATTCAATTTCTTTCCAGCCAATTAATGATTTCTCCAAAGTTATGGGAAAATTAATTTCATTTTTTAGTATAGATTCTAATTGCTCTCTATTGTATATTAAGTGCGCACCAGTACCTCCTAAAGAGAAATCTCTTCTGATTATTAAAGGGAATCCCACTACTGATTGACTCAGAAGACACGCATCTTGAGAAGAAGTAGCTTTATATCTTTTAGGTGTTTTGTATGAGAGTTTTAGCAATTCTTCACTAAATAAATCTCTATCTTCTGTCATTTCTATGGTTTGGGCCCTTGCTCCTAAAAGGGAGATATTTTTTTCTTCAAAATAACCTTGCTTTTCAAGCTCCATGCAAACATTTAAAGCAGTCTGCCCCCCCATAGTAGATAGAATGGCATCAATCTTTTCTAGGACAATAATCTTTTTAATGTTATCTATAGTTATAGGTTCAATATAAGTTTTGTATGCCATATTTGGATCAGTCATAATGGTTGCAGGGTTAGAATTAATTAATACTACTTGTACCCCTAGAGCGTTTAATGCTTTGCAAGCTTGAGTTCCAGAGTAGTCAAATTCAGACGCTTGGCCGATCTTAATGGGGCCAGATCCAATTATTAAAACTTTCTTGTAAATAGATTCTTTTACTTTGTTTTTTTCAATATCTCCACCATACTTAACTTCCGGAGTTTTATTAATTTTAATGTTAGTTGATAGGTTGTTTTTGTTTTTTAAATACTCTTTGATTTCACAAAAAAATACATTTGCATCATTAGGGCCAGGATTCCCTTCAGGGTGAAATTGAACGGTTTTTATTTTGTTATCAAAACTAGAGAGTCCTTCAATAGTTTGATCCATTAAAGAAGAATATTGAACAAAAATATTTTTTAATTTAAGGTCTTCAAAAGATTTTCTATCGGTAGCATATCCATGATTCTGGCTTGTAATTATGACTTTATTACTTGTATGATCAATGACTGGATGATTAATACCCCTTTGTCCAAATGATAGTTTTATAATTCTTGCTCCTAATGCTAATGATAAAATTTGGTGGCCAAGACAAATCCCTCTTATGGGAATATTTGATTTAAGTAATTGCTTTACAACTTCTACTTGAAACTTCATGGAGCTAGGATCTCCTGGACCATTGCTTAAAAAAATCATTTTAGGGTTTAATGCTTTTATTGCATCTACATCTGTATTATATGGAACTACTATTAATGGGTAGTTCATTTGTTTTAAATTATTTAAAATTGCTATCTTACATCCATAATTAATTAAAACTATGGGATTTTCACCTTCAATTTCATGACAAACTTCTTTTGAGCTTACAATTGATAAATCATTGCAAAATAATTTTTTATCATTAAACTCTTCCTTTTTAATAGAGTTTTTATTTACTGTTATTACAGAGATATTGTTGCCTTTATTATTTGCCAGATATCTGACTAGAGATCTGGTGTCTACATCACTTATAAGTGGAGTTTTTATATTCCATAAAAATTCATTAGGAGAAAAACTTCTAGCAATAATAGAAGTGGCGTAAGATTGTTTTGATTGCATTGCTGTATTATTGCTAGGGTAATTTCCTACATGGCTAGTTGAGAATATTATATGTTGACCACTAAAAGAAGGGTCAGTAATAGTTTCTTGATATCCACTCATTGCTGTTGTAAAAGCTGCCTCACCCCATATACCGCTTTTAAGTCTAGGATCATTTTCTTTTAAATTGCAATGACCGCTAAATAACATACCATCTTGAAAGTGTATCCAAACTTTTGAAGTTCTTATGTAAGAATTAAACTCGTTGATAATTTTTAATGTTTTGTTATCCATTGTTCTAAATCTTTATAATTATGTTTATTAAATCGAGTCCCAATAAATTTATCAGCATTTTGAAGTATCGACTGGATAATTGCCATTCTAATAAATATAGAGTTTTTAACTTGCTGATAACCAAAATAATAGGGGGATTTTATAACATCTTCTTCTACTTCTACACCTATATTTGCTGGCCCAGGATGAAATATAGCAAGAGGCTTTTTAGTATTATTAATTTTATCTAAGCTAATACCGTATTCACTTTGATAATTGTTTATGTCAATTAGTTCTTTATTATGCCTCTCTCTTTGAATTCTGAGTAAGTACAAAAAGTCACTGTTTTTAGTGGCGTAATTTAAATCAGTAGTAATTTCTACAGATTTATTATTTATGTCTTTTGGTAGGAAATTATCTGGTCCACATAAAATTATATTTATGTTAAACATAGGCATTAAATCAAGAAGAGAATTTGTCACTCTTGAATGAAGACAGTCTCCTATAATGGCCATAGTTTTTCCCTCAAATTCAAGACCTATATCTTTTAGGGTAAATAAGTCCGTCAGAGCTTGAGTTGGATGTTGGTTGATGCCATCGCCACCATTTATTATCTTAACAGGAGGATTTTCTTTAAATTCCTCTAATTGGTGAGAGCCCGAGGTTCTTATAATACAAAGATCAACTCCTTGGCATTGTAATGTAATTAGTGTTTCTTTTAAATTTTCCCCTTTTTTTAAACTAGAGGTGTCAACATTGAAATCTATATAAGTTGCACCCAGTTTTTTAATTGCTATTATAAATGAATGCTTAGTACGGGTTGAATTTTCAAAAAATAATGTCGATATGATTGGTGGGTTTATAAATGGCCTAGGTAACCCTTGCCAATCATTTGAGAACTCTTTGAACTTATATGCTAGACTTAGAAGCCTTTCCACACTATGTTTATCTAGATCCTTGATGGATTCAAAAATAGATGGAAAATTGTTCATATAATTATCCTAAACAACTATACCTAATCTATGTTAATAGGTAACATTTGAAAAGGTTAATGTTCAGAGGTTTTTTGCAAGTTTTAGATAATAATGCAATTAGTAATGAGGCCCTAAACAATGAGTTAAAGGGGTGTTTGTTTGAGTTTATGGTAGCTCAAAGGCTTTCAGAGATTTTTTCTCTTGAGAAACAATTTTTGCATACTTCATATGCTATGAGAAAAACTGCTAATAACTACTTGCATTATTTGGAGAATAGCTCCAAAATTTTACTTGCTAAGCTTCCTGAACTAACTAAAATGACTACAAAGAATTTATTGCCATATATTCCAGAGACAATTAGCTCTATCGAAATTATTGGGAAAGCACTAGCAACTTCTAATGCCCCTTTTAAATATAAGGAAGCAGATATTTTAATAAAATATTCAAAAGGCTATCTCCCAATTAGTTTGAAGTTATGTACTCATAGTTCTTTTATTAATACTAAATCAGGAGGATGTAATAGCTTTATTAAAAAGTACTTTAAAAATTATAAAGATTCATCTTTAATTCAAAAGGACTTTAATAATCTTTGTAGTCAAAGTTTTGAACTTATGGGACATGCATTATACCAAGAAATAGGAGAAACTTTTTTGGGCCAATTTGATGAAAACTGGAATAAAGCAAATCTGCCAGGAAAAGTAAATGGTGATGATAATGCAATAATAAGACAGCATTACAGTAGAGTTAGTACTGCCCTTTGCAAAATATTTAATAAATTTTACAAAGAAGATAAGAAACTTTTTAAAATTTCATTATTGCCTTTAGTTGGCCATAGTGATTTGAAAACCTTACAGGTTATATGTTTTCATGATGGGGTGAAAACTTATAATTTTAAAGGGATCCATATAACTAATCTTGATAAGATTCTTAAAAACTTTTGTTTTGATGAAATTAAATATCCACAAGAAAACCAAGCATTATTTAAATTGCCTTTAAATAACTCTATAATGCAAATTAGGGTAAAACCTATGGATAAGTTTACCATGCCATCTTTAAAAATAAATTGTTCGTTGAAATTTTTATGCCTATAAAATTAGTTAATAAGAGTACTTCTAATGGGTTTTATGATATGGACGCTTTTTTAGAAGTGGCCAAAAAATTTGATGGCAATACTATGCTTTGCACTTTAGAGGAAAATAGAGGACAAGGTTTAATTTTATTATCAGATGATAGTTCTATTAAATACCTTGGAAAACTAGATAAGAAGTATCAAGACGCTTATGTAAGTACAGGAATTATTGCTGAGAAATTCAAAGGTAGAGATTGCAAGTATGTAGTTGTACAAGGAGCATATAAAGATAATGCAAAAAGAACTCCTGCATTATTTTTAGATCGTGATGGAATTATAAATTACGATCATGGGTACTTTAATGATAAGAACGATATTCGTCTATATGAAGACACAATTGAATTGATTAAATTTGCTAATGCAAGAAATTGGTGGGTCTTGGTTATTACTAATCAATCAGGAATAGCTAGAGGAAGGTTTACTAAGGAGCAATTAATAGAATTACATAATAAAATGGGTGAAATATTAAAAGATAAGGGTGCTATTGTAGATGATTGGTTTTTTTCTCCTTACCATATGGAGGGAAAGGACATTTATAAAAAAATATCTCATCTAAGGAAACCACATCCTGGAATGATTATAAAGGCAATGGAAAAATACCCTATAGATCTTTTAAAGAGTATTATGGTTGGAGATAGAGGCACTGATTGTTTAAAAAATATGCTGGCAATAAATTACGCCATTATAAAAAGAGATATAAATAATAAAAAGCTGGACATAAATTGCTCTATTTATAATGACTGTTTGGAGTTAATAGGTTATTTAAATAAAAAAAAGAGGAATTAAAAAATTCCTCTTTTTTTGTTTATAGTTGTTAATTATTTATTACTTTTTCACCTGACAACAAATGTAATCTATCAAACATTAACATATTTTTCTGCTGGTACAACTCACAAGTTTTATAGCGTTTTTTAAACTTTCTTTTATCTTTTTCAATTCCAAGAAACTCCATTATTTCTTCAGGTTCGCTAATATCTAACTTTACTAACTCTTTTGAAAAGTTTTCAATATTTGGAGCAGTTAGGGTAATTTTTTGATTACTTGATTTATCTGTTAGAATTAATCTTAGCTTGTAAGTTCTGTCTGGTATTAGATTGTTGTCATTTTTGATGTATATGAGGTTAATAAGTCTGTTTTCAATTTTTTGAAGATAGTTCATTGAACTGTCATTATCATTTAAATCTAGGTCTTCTGGAAGATAATCTTCTATACTTGCATCACCAGCTATATAGGGAACTCTAGAAAAAGTTGCATCAGATTTAAATACAAATTTTTCAAGGATTGGAAAATCCCATTTTTCACCAATAGTTACAGCATCTTCAATTGTCGTCCCAACTAAAACTCTATTATCTGAGACATCTTCTAGTTCCATTTGCAAGCTAAAGGCTTTGTCGTTAAATCCTTTGGCATAAATTTTATGTAAGTCAAATCCTAGACCTTCATGGTCTACATATAGATTTACCAAAGCAATAGCGTTTAATTTACCTTTGCTTGTAGATTTAAAATGAACCCAATTTCTCCAACTCAAAAAAGGAACCCCAAAGTTTATAGAGTCTTGAGAAACTGGTAAGTTTAGAGGTTCAGAACAAATATTACAAAAATTAGTAACATCTCCAGTTATACTTACTGGACAGTCTTCTTTTATCCCATTAGTAGTATAGCCTTTGACATTAACTTTAATTTGTTCATCAATGGCACTAATTTGTTCATCAATGGCTTTAATGCGTTTGCTGACTTCTTTATCAATACACCCTAGCATTAAGAGTGCCATTAAAAGATAGCTTATTAATTTTTTCATATAAATACCTCCTTGTTAAAGTATAAAAGTTTTATTAAGCCTATTTTTAATTACAGGTCAAATTTATAGTAGTTTTATATATATTGCAATATATTTTATTTAAAAGATTTTAAAATATAAAAATAGTTTAGTATGATATTCGGTCTAATTGTCTAATTAAAGCTGTATAGGTTAAATATCTTGTCTTGTATTAATTTAGATTAATTACCAAGGTGCTAAAATAATCAGCAATTTTTTAATTTTAGATTATTATTAATTTCTTTTTGATTAGTAATTATAATTTGCCGTAATCTTTCTAGTGCTTGGGTTGCATCTTCATTTGCTTTTATAAAAAAGGGTGGTAAGTATTTAACTATGATAGTTGCTGATATGTACTTATTTAAATCAATGGTATCAGCATAATGAGAGATAGCTATTGGCATTATGGGACAATTTGCTCGTTTTGCGGCATGATAAATCCCCTTTTTAAAGGGTAAAATTTCTGTTTTCGTATTTCTAGTTCCTTCAGGAAATATAAACACAGATTTATTTTTTTTAATTGCTTCTACTGCTTTATTTATAGCTAGATAAGAATTTTTTTTGCTGTTTCTTTTAATTAAAATATTTCCTGATAAATAATACATTAATCCAAATATAGGAATAAATAATATAGAGAACTTGCCTAAGGTAATAGTTCTTTTGGTAAATTTATTAGAGATTAAAAATATGTCAAAGTTATGTTGGTGATTAGAACATATTATAAAGGGAAAATTCTTCTCCACTTCTTTTATACTAATGCCTTGGTAGATTAACCTTATACCTAAAATTTTTAATGCTCCTCTTGATATTACAGACCCTGCAACTTTATTCATACTAGGGTGAAATGGACATAATAATCCTATTAGCACAAAGCATAATGAAATTAATGTCATAAAGATAAAAAATACAGTAAAACGAATATAATGTAACATTTGCCAAGCTTACCATAAGCATATACTTTCTCAAAATATGGTGATCTATGATTGGGCGATAATTGGAAATGGTTTGGCAGCAAAATGTTTTTTAAAACAATTGATTGATAGAGAAAGAGAAGAAATATCTATTGTCCAGTTTTTCTGCAATAAATTAGCTCCATCTGCTAGTGTGGCAAGTACTGCCTTTTCTACGCTAAATGGGGCTAAATTAGGAGTTAGTCCTCTGGGGGATGCCATTGTAGATGGGTTTATAAAATCACAACATTTTATTAATAAGTTCAATCCCAACGGTGTTTATTGTGGAGATAGTTATTTTTTATCCGATTATAATAAAAAGGGAGAAGACGAGCAGTTCAGAAGGTTTAACAACACTAGCATAACCAAAACATCGGCAGGTATTAACTTTAAAAAGAAGTTCTTCTTTAATAAAGTCGATGCAATATTTTATGATACGGATATTTTTTTTAAATGGTTTGATGATGCACTTGAAGCTTATGTAGAAAAAATTCCTAAATTTGTATCTAAAATTAGAAAAGAAAATCAATTGTTTTATTTACAAAGCACTGATAAGAAAGTTTATTATAGTAAGAAACTTATGGTTAGTGTAGGTGCTTACCAAAAAATCTTTGATAGTTTTTATCCCACTAATGTAAATATTGGAAATGGTAGTGCTATAAATGGATTTAGTCTAAAGTTTTCAGATGTTTGCCTAGGAGATAACAGCTTTGTTATATCTATTAATAAAAAAAAATTAATATATCGTCATTTTAATAAAGAGCTTGTATTAGGCGGAGTTAATTCAGATTATAATATTTATCCTAGTGACAAATTACACCATTTGTGGAAATTTTTTGATGATTTAATTGTTGAAAGAATTCTTCCTCCTATTGATTGTGCCCAAGTAATTAGTGGAATTCGTCATAAAAATAGTGGTCGTCGTCCATTTTGCGGCGAAACAGAACTTAAAAATTGCTACTTTATATCTGGGCTATATAAAAATGGATTTTCTGTTGCCTATAGTATGGCACACCAAATGGTTGCTAAGCTCTAGATTTTGACATAGTATGCATTGGTGACTGGAGGCAGATTTGAACTGCCGACCTGGAGGATATGAATCTCCCGCTCTAACCAACTGAGCTACCCAGTCCCAAAATTTATATGGAGTTTAAGGAGAGTGTCAATGTCTGTCAATAATTTCAATTATCATCTAAAACCTCTAGTTGATCATATAAATAATTTTATGCAAAGGGCGCAATTATTTCCAAAAAGTGGACATGGTTATATTGCTGTTAGTGGGGGGCTTGATTCTGTAATTTTATTAAATGTTATTAATAATTTATATAAAATAGGAAGATTTGAAAAGTTAACAGCTATTCATATCAATCATAAAAGCAGAGGTCTTGAAAGTGATTCTGATATGGAGTTTGTAGTAAAAACTTGTAGTCAGTTGTCAATTCCACTTAAAGTTTTTACAACTAAAATTTTAAAAAGTACTTCTAATTTTGAATATAAAGCAAGACAATTTAGAAAGAATTGCTTTTTAAAAGTTACTAAAGATGGTGATATTCTATATACTGCTCATACTATCGACGATTCCTTTGAGTGGCATCTTTTGCAATCTATGAGATCTCCTCACTTAAATCTTGGAATTCCTTTAATTCACGGTAGAATTGCTAGGCCATTTTTATCAATAACAAGAGCTCAGTTAGAGAATTTTAATAAAAGGTTAAAAGTTGATTTTATTGTTGATAGTTCGAATTTTGATTTGCGCTTTGAAAGAGCATTTCTTAGAAGAAAAATCATTCCTCATATTAAAAAGAGATATAAAAATTATTTAAAGCATTATTGTCATCGTAGCAATCAATTGGCAATGAAAATTGGAAAGAGTAGATTTGCTTTTGATTACAAAGACTTTAAAGTCTATAGAGATATAGGGGGAGCATTAATTCTTGAAAATATGAAAAATATCAATGATTTTACTGGGTCAGAAGAATTGATTTATAGATGTGTTCATAGTGTTTCAAATAAAAAAAGAGGGGAGTTGTATAAGCAAGTTAAAAAATTAGTTTTAGCGGCAAATAATAACAAAATGGGACCTTTGAATTTTACGGGAGATGTGAATGCTTATATTATATTTGGGGCTATTGCATTTGTTGGGGATAGACAAAAAGACTTTTATCAAAAATATGATAGTTATCTTTTAAAATGTTTACAAAGTGGTGGCTATAGACAAAATTTAAAAGAAGAAGAAATATCTAATTTTAGCGAGCCTTTTCCTTGGATTGTCTTTTTAGGCGAAAATTCAAATAATATACCCTACTCTTCAAGAATTCATCCTTTAATGCCAAAATCAACTACTTACTGTTTGCAAAATAACATTCATTTTCAGTTTTTAACTCGCATAAAATGTATAATAGGTAAAAATAAAGCTAGATTTGTTAACTTTACTGCCCACCAATTTCTCCGTTATAATAAAACTATAGATAAAGTTCTATGAGACAACAACAAAAGACATTTGCATTATGGATTGTAATCTTTTTGATGACAGCTTTTATTGTCAAAATGATTTCAGATAATAATCAAAATAGAAAGAGCATTACATATCCTCAATTTATCAAAGCGATAGAGAATAAGCATATATCAGATGTTACTTTTAAGGGTAAAAATAATATTTATGGAAGGTTTAAAAAAACTTACGAAAATGGAAAAAAATTTCATTTAATTGGTGATACGGGGGATAACTCTTTTAAAATTTTAAGAAAGCATGGAATTACTCCCAAATATGAAGAAGAAGAACAAAACTTTTTCTCATCTCTTTTAATTAGCTGGGGTCCTATTATCTTACTTATTGTCATCTTTTGGTTCTTTTTAAGACAAATCCAAATAGGGGGAGGCAAGGCTATGAATTTTGCTAAATCTAAAGCTAGAATGCTAAGTCCTAATGATATTAAAGTGACATTTTCTGATGTGGCTGGAGTAGAAGAGGCTAAAGAAGAGTTAAAAGAAATAGTTGATTTTCTAAAGGCCCCTAAAAAGTATACTAAGCTCGGAGGTAAGATTCCCAAAGGAGTTATACTAATCGGTCAACCAGGAACAGGAAAAACATTACTTGCTAGAGCTGTTGCTGGAGAGGCAGATGTCCCCTTCTTTTCCATATCAGGTTCTGATTTTGTAGAAATGTTTGTAGGTGTTGGAGCATCAAGAGTTAGAGATTTATTTGAACAGGGGAAAAAACACGCCCCTTGTATAATTTTTATTGATGAAATTGATGCTGTAGGTAGGCATAGAGGTGCTAGTTATGGAGGTGGCCACGATGAAAGAGAGCAGACTTTAAATCAGCTTTTAGTTGAAATGGATGGCTTTCAGTCAAATGAAGGTGTTATATTAATTGCTGCTACCAATAGAATAGATGTCTTGGATCCTGCTCTTTTAAGAGCAGGTAGATTTGATAGAAGGGTAAATGTGGGAGCTCCAGATGTCAGAGGAAGGCTTGGAATATTAAAAGTTCATACAAAGAAAAATCCTTTGGATAAGGATATTGACCTAGAGGTTTTAGCAAGAGGAACTCCAGGATTTACTGGTGCGGATATTGCAAATATGGTTAATGAAGCAGCATTAAATGCAGCAAGGTTAGGCAAGTCTGCACTTGATATGAATGATTTTGAAACTGCCAAGGATAAAGTTTTAATGGGGCCTGAAAGAAAGTCTATGGTCATCTCTGATCAAGAAAAAAAGGTAACGGCTTTTCACGAGGCAGGGCATACCCTAGTTGGTATAAATCTTCCTCATACTGATCCCATTCACAAGGTTTCTATAATGCCCAGAGGAGGAGCTCTTGGAGTCACTCAAACTCTGCCCGAGGAGGATAGACTCAATTTAACAAGAGAAAAGGGGCAAAATTTTATCGCCTTTTTAATGGGCGGCAGATGTGCGGAAGAAATTGTCTTTAATGAAATCACAAGTGGAGCTTCCAATGATATTGAGAAGGCCACAGAGCTTGCTCGCAATATGATTTGTTCATGGGGAATGAGTGATAAAATGGGGCCAGTTAATTATCACTCTCAAAGTGGCCCCTATAATTTAAAAGATAAAGATGCTAATTGTTCCGAGAAAACTAGAGAAGATATCGATAAGGAGATCCATAACATAATTGATACCAATTACAAGTTAGCTACAAAAATCTTAAAAGATAATCGAGATGTTCTAGATCGTATTGCTAATGCTTTAATAATTTGGGAGACATTAGATAGTTCTCAAGTTAAAAAAATAATAGCAGGCGAAGATATTGGGAAACCTATTTTGACAACTTCTAAACCTAAGAAGAAAAAACAAATAAAAGAGAATGTTGAAATTTCAAAAGAAGGAGAAAAATTAAATAAATCAAAATCTAGCGATCCAGTTATAGCTTAATAGATTTATTTAAAAATTTTCTTTAAACATCATTATTTTAAGTACATAGCTAAAATTCCACCAACTGTGACTATACTAGTTATTAGCCATAGTGTGTTGCTATGAATTTTATTTATTACAGTATCAAATTTTGCGTTTAATTCACCTTTAGTAGAATCAATTTTATCATTAGTGAAATTAATTTTTTTATTAAACTCATGTTTAATAGAATTAACTTCTGTACTTATTTTATCTTTTAATTCATTTTTAGTAGAGTTAATTTTATCATTTAATTCATCTTTAGTGGAATTAATTTTATCACTTAATTCATCTTTAGTGGAATTAATTTTATCACTTAATTCATCTTTGGTAGAACTAATTTTATCACTTAATTCATCTTTGATTTTGTAATTTAGTTGAATGAGTTCAATCTTTGCTGAGCTTATTTCATCTCTAATACTTTTATCCACATTGTTTATATTTTCCTTAAGTTCTTTTTCTGAAGAAACCATTCTATCCTTTAAATTATTCTCTAAAGTAAATATATCTTCTTTTGTTGCAAATTCTTGCTCCATAACACCTTCCTTTTTTACTGTTATAGTCATAAATTACTCCTATTGTTTATCATATTGATAATTAATGTAAAGGATGCAATTTTATGACCAAATTTATTTTTTTTAAGTATTTAAAATTAAAGAGATTTATTTTAAAGGTGTTTAAATTTTTTTCAATATACCTAATTTTTAGAATCTAAATTTTGTTTATTTTAATTAATGAGCTAAAGAGTTAGCTTTTTTAAAGATTTTAAACCACATGCTATAATATTTTCTTTAATAGAAAATAATTTTTCTCCTGGATAAATATAATAAACATGGTTAAGTCTTAAATGTTTTATAGTATAATTTATAGAAGCTAATTGATAGGGAGGATTGTTAAATTTAAATTCTACGCCATACCTTTTTCCATTTTTTTGAAAAAAAAGATCTAATCCCCCTTGTTGATGCACATTCCAAAAGTAAATATCATCATCTTCTAGTTGAAAATGAGAAATTACTTGGTTTAAGGCAAATCCTTCCCAGCTAGCTCCTAGTTTAGGATGAGATATGAGAGATTTTTTAGATTCAATCATAAGTAAAGAGTGATATATTCCAGAGTCTTTAAAATAAAGCTTTTGCCTTTTAACTTGTCTTTTCTTTATATTTTCATACCATGGTCTTAGTTGACGAATCATAAATGTTTCACTAAGTATATCTAGGTATTGACGAACGGTAGTATCAGCAATGCCAAAAGAACGACTTAATTCTGAATAATTAATGATTTGCCCGTGATAATGAGAAATCATTTGCCAAAACTTTCTCATAGTAGTTGATTTTATTTTTATTCCAAGAGATGGGAGGTCTCTTTCTAAAAATGTAGATATATATGCCTTTCTCCATTTAAAACTATCTTTAGTATGCTTAGCTAAAAACGCAAGAGGAAATCCTCCTCTTTCTCATAGAATATCTATTTTACTTGAAGGTAATTCTATTAAGCTAAATGGTGTTAGCTCTATATAGCTAATTCTTCCAGCTAAAGATTCTGAGCTTTGTTGTATTAAATCTTTAGAAGCACTACCTAAAATAAGAAATTTACGCTTTCTTTTTTCCTTATCAATCAAAACTCTTAAGTAAGTAAATAATCCTGGTTTTCTTTGAATTTCATCAATGATTATATGCTCTTTGATATTGTTAAAAATAAACTTAGGATTATCTAATGCTGTTAAGTCTTCGGGATCTTCTACTAAGTCAAAATGATGGAATTTAATTTTAGATGACTTTTGAAATTGATATGCTAATGTAGTTTTTCCACATTGACGGGGGCCTAATATGGCAACTGCAGGGTTTACTTTAAGCTCATTTTCTATCCATATTTATATTTTACATGAAAATTCGACTTTTTAAACTGAATTTTCATATA
Organism: Bacteriovoracaceae bacterium; assembly: GCA_965243505.1. GTDB lineage: Bacteria > Bdellovibrionota > Bacteriovoracia > Bacteriovoracales > Bacteriovoracaceae > CBDEVA01. Next base: position 60,917 of record CBDEVA010000005.1, read on the forward strand.
AATAAAAAATATATAATAAGTAATTTCAATAGGTTATATGGGTTTTGAGCTTGTTAAGTTTTTTATTTTATAGAGTTAAAGAAT